>NZ_JXQI01000001.1 GCF_000834015.1 Prevotella pectinovora
AGCTGAATCCTTTAATGCAAAAATCAAAGCTTTCAGAGCATCACTAAGGGGCATCGTTGATGAAAAGTTCTTTCTGTATCGACTTGCAAAGATTTATGCTTATCCCCACTAAATTTCCACTGAGCCAATGCCGGGGATGTTGGAGGTGTGTGGCGAGGGTATAAAAAAAGTTCTGAAACAAAAATCGTTTCAGAACTCCTTGAGGTACCTAGCAGAGTCGAACTGCTCTACACGGTTTTGCAGACCGTTACCTAACCGATCGGCCAAGGTACCATTGCTTGATTGCGAGTGCAAAGGTATGAATTTTATTTCGTTCCACCAAATTTTTCTTTCACTTTTATTTGAAAACTTACCGAAAAGGCTGTTTTTTTCTTCAAAATTTATTGTTTGTCGGTTTGAGACGCAGTTTCTTTATTGCATTTCGACAGTTTTGACCTGTTGCAGCAGGAGCCAGAAGCTTTGCCTTTCATTCCCTGCCGTTGCGCTTTCCGCCGAAGTTCATCAGCCAAAGGGCAGTTGGCACAATAACCAGTGCAACCGCTCTTTGGCTTGTGTGACACCGCCTGCCATATCTTATAACCTATATATATAAGCGAGGCGGCAATAATGATATATACAAAAACATATTGAGTCATATATATCGGGATTATCAAAAAATGTGCCAAATGGCAGCTATGCCAATGGCAAAGCAGCAAGTAGATAATTGTGGAGTGGCTAATGGCAGATTGGGCTTATGTGCAGGTTGTTGCGTGGCATTAACCAACATTAACTGTTTCGATTTCTGATTGCGGGTGTCAAAAGCTAATTTTGTAGTCCGTTAGATGAGAGAATGTCGGAAATCTGTTGATAGAACTTGTTGCTGATGTCTTTTCGTGGAAAGTTGTCAAATCGAGGATTACGCTTGACAATATTTCTGACATCTTGTCCGACAGAAACAAAAACAAATGGTATTATGAACGAAACGATAAGAACGCTTGAGACTCGTCGCAGCGTGAGAGGATTTGATCCGGAGCGCATGCCGTCAGACGAAGTGATAAAAGAGATCGTGGAAGCTGGAGAATACGCTCCCACGGGTAGAGGAATGCAGTCGCCACGCATCGTTGTGGTGACCAACAAGGCAGTGCGCGACCGCCTGTCTGAACTCAATGCCGAGGTGATGGGCACTACGTCAGACCCATTCTATGGAGCTCCGGTGGTGTTGATAGTGCTTGCCGACAGACAGCGCCCTACGTATATGTATGACGGTTCGCTTGTGATGGGCAACCTCATGAACGCCGCCCATTCGCTTGGTGTGGGAAGCTGCTGGATACACAGAGCCAAAGAGGTGTTCGACATGGACGAGGGCAAGGAGATGCTCCGCAAGTGGGGCATAGAAGGCGACTATGAAGGCATAGGCCATGTGGCGCTCGGATATGCCGCCGCACAACCGGCACCTGCCAAGCCTCGCAAGGACGACTATGCCGTGTGGGTGAGATAAGGATTGGAAGACACAATGTGACGTCTATGTCTAAGATAAAACTTCTGAGAGGTGAGTTCGACAGCAGATTGAAGTTGCAGCTTGCTCCCGGCATAAAAGCCGGTTTTCCGAGTCCTGCCGAGGATTATCTGCACGACAGTCTCGACTTCAACCGCGACTTGATAAAGAATCCCGAGGCAACATTCTATGCCCGCATATCCGGCGACTCGATGGTGGAAGCCGGCATCTGCGATGGAGACATTGCCGTGATAGACCGTTCGCTGCAGGCGAACGACGGGGATGTGATAGTGGCATACGTCAACGAGGAGTTCACGATGAAATATCTCGACACTACGCATCTTGCCGAGGGGTATATCGAGCTGCGGCCTGCCAATGCCGCCTATTCGCCGATACGCATCGACAACCTTGACGATTTCCGTATCTGGGGAGTCGTGGTGTGGACCATCAAACAATGGAAACGATAGAGGAATGACAAAATATTACGCCATCTGCGATTGTGACAACTGCTATGTGAGTTGTGAACGAGTGTTCCGTCCCGATCTGGAGCGGAAACCCGTCGTTGTGCTCTCAAACAACGACGGATGTGTGGTGGCGCGAAGCAAGGAGGCAAAGCTCATGGGGGTGAAGGCTGGTACGCCATACTATCAGCTCAAACAGCTTTTCCCCGATACACATATCGAGGTGTTCTCGTCGAACTATGAACTGTATGGCGAGCTTACCGGGCGTGTCATGGCAATCATCCGTGACATGGCTCCGCAGTGTTTCAGGTATTCCATTGACGAGGCTTTTGCCATTCTTGAGGGGATAGACGGAGAGCAGCTGCAGCAGTGGGGGCGTGACCTGCACGACAGGGTGTGGCGGTCGGTTGGCATTCCTGTAAGTATCGGAATCTCCACCACCAAGACTCTTGCCAAGGTGGCATCCCATTTCGCCAAGAAATATCCAGGCTATGACCACTGCTGCTTGATAGACAATGATGAGAAACGCATTAAGGCGCTGGGGCTTTACGACGTTGGCGAAGTGTGGGGAATAGGCCGCAGGTATGCCGAAAAGCTTGAAAGGATAGGGGTATCTACGGCGCTCGACTTTGCCGGACATAAGGTGGAGTGGGTTAGGATGATGTTCAAGAACATCGTCATCGAGCGTACGTGGAATGAGCTGAACGGCATAGACTGTGTGCCCGACGACTTGCCTGCCAGAAAGAAAAGCATCTGCACGAGCAGAAGCTTCGACGGGATGGTGGGCGACTTTGATACGCTACGCACTCATATCGCCAATTTTGCCGTCAGATCGGCTGAGAAACTGCGCAAGCAGCAGTCTGTGGCACAGGTAGTGGGAGTGTTCATCGACTCTAACCATTTCAGGGAAGACCTGATGCAGTATGGCAATATGGCAGACAAGACACTTCTTACGCCGACCAGCTCCACTATAGATATCGTGATGGCTGCTACCGACTGTCTGAGAAGCATCTACAGAGAGGGGATAATGTTCAAACGGGCAGGTGTGCTCTTGATGGGTGTCGTTCCGCAGGGGGCAGTGCAGCCCGACATGTTCTCTTATGATGCCAACCGGCATGGCAGGATGACGAGGATGGATTCTGCCGTAGACCATCTCAATAGAGTGGGCGGCACGGAAACCGTGATACTCAGTTCGCAGCAATATCCCGGCGGAAAGAAGTTCGCTGATGCTATACGGCATGACCATAAGAGTCCGTGTCCTACGACGCGCTGGAGCGATATAATGGTGCTGAAATAGACGAGTAAATAAGTAGACGAGCAGACGAGCAGACAAGGAAATAGCTCTTGACAATTGTCGGACTATAATCCAGGTCTGCTCGTCTGCTTGTTTTCGTTGACTTGTCAACTCGTTACTTCGTCAACATGTCTATAGTATTTCTGACTCTGTCTTTGTCGGTCACGAGAATATTCTGTTCATCGGCATCTTTTGCTCCCATGTATACGTTCTGACATATATTCTTCATCTTGCTCTTAATGCCGACCCTTGCAGAGAAATGATATTCGGATATCCCAGTGGCGTCGTATATGTCGCGGATGTTGTCCTCGTTGACGCCGCTTCCCGCAAGCAGCGTTATCCGTCCGGCAGCTTTCTCCTGCAGTTTGGCAAGCAGCGGCGTTCCGTCAATGGCTTTCGGCTGTTGTCCGGAGGTCAGTATGCGGTTGCAGCCCAATGATATGATGTCTTCAAGGGCGGCGAATGGGTCGGCTGTGCGGTCGAAGGCGCGGTGGAAAGTCACCGACATCCCTTTGGCACACTCCATCAGCCGGCGGTTCTGCTCTATGTCTACATCACCGTTTTCCGTCAGGCATCCGAATACCACACCGTCAACTCCCAGTTCGCGACACATCCTGATGTCTTCCTCCATGCGCTCCATTTCGAGCGACGAATACAGGAAGTCGCCACCTCGCGGACGGATTATGACGTGGAGCCGTGTGGATGACAGCAAGCGCCTCGCCACCTTTATCTCTCCATAGGATGGTGTGGTGCCGCCTTCCGGTATTCCGGCACACAGTTCCACGCGGTCTGCGCCACCCTCTTGTGCGGCGATACAACTCTCCACACTGTTGGCGCAAATCTCAAATCTGAAATCTTCTCTGTTCATTGTCATTTCCTTCCTTTCATTTCCGTTATTTGGCAGTCTCTTGCCATGCAAGCGCTGCAGTGCCGAGTATTGCCGCAGTGCCGTTTTCCAGGGTGCTTGTCAGGAATTTCGCCTTGCCGCGATACAGGCTGAGCACATATTTGTCGTATGTTTCCTTTGCCGGTTTCAGAAGCCAGTCGCCGGCTTTTGCCACACCGCCGAAGAAGATGAAAGCCTCTGGACTCAGGAATGTGGCGAAGTTTGCGCATGCCTTTCCCAGAATCTCTCCTGTGCGGCGGAACACCATTTGTGCCAGTTTGTCGCCAGCCTCGGCAGCATTGAAAATGTCGAGTGTCGTCATCTTGTCGGCAGGGATGTTGGCAAGGCTTGACAGCACTCCCTCTTCGGCAAGCATTTCCTTGGCAGTCATCACCACTCCCCTCGACGAGCAATACATGTCGAGGCATCCGCTTCTGCCGCATCCGCATTTCCTGCCATTGTCGAAGAACATTATCGAGTGGCCCAGTTCTCCGGCGAATCCGTCGCTGCCGTATATCAGGTTGCCGTTTGCCACGATGCCCGAACCGACACCCGTACCGAGAGTTATCTCTATGAAATCCTTCATCCCCATGGCTGCTCCATGGCTCATTTCTCCCAGAGCGGCAGCTTTGGCGTCGTTGGTTATTGCCACAGGGATTCCCGTTTTCTCGTTCAGCATCTGGCAGATGGGCACCACACCCTTTCCCCATGAGATGTTGGCGGCGTGTTCGATTGTTCCCGCATTGTAGTTGCCGCAAGGAGCTCCGATACCAATGGCTTTGATGTTTTCGATGCCTCCCGCCACTGAAGACAGTTCGGATATCACTTCCGCAGCATCCTCTACGAAAGCCGTTGCCAGAGTATACTCCTGTGTGAGGAGCGATCCTGTTGCCTTTATCTCATAGTTCTCGTCCACGAGACCGAACACGGCATTGGTGCCTCCGAGGTCCAGTCCGATGACATATTTGTTCTCTTTCATGATTATTTCTTCGTTATGTTATTGTTTGGCGTGTTCTTCGATGCTGGCGAGACAATCTGCCAGTATCGGAGAAAGCGCCATCCTGTATTATCGTTTTGAACCCTTTATTGCATAGAATGAGATGTATGCCATAGAGAGCAGCGGCACGATGTATGACACCATATATGAATAATGGTCAGCGATATAGTTCTGTATCAGCGGCATTATGCCACCGCCGACTACCATCATCATGAATATTCCGGAACCGAGGGCAGTGTATTTTCCAAGTCCCTCAACTGAGAGGTTGAAGATGCACGACCACATCACCGATGTGCACAGTCCGCAAGCCACGAGAAGCAGTGCAGCTACAGGCAGATGGTATATTGCCACGCTTGAGCCGGTGAATACAGGCATCTCCACATGGCAGCTCTTTCCGAGAATTATCGCTCCGAGCATCAATGCTATTGCCAGTAGGGATGTTGCGGTGAGCATTGCCTTGCTCGACACTTTGTCGGCTATGAGTCCTGCGGAGAATCTTCCTACGAGCATCAGGAACCAGTATGTGGCAGCCACAAAGCCAGCCACGGCTGTAGCCTTGGCAAGTCCGGTGCCGCCGCCGGCAGCTGTAGTGTCAGAGATATAGAAGAACAGGGTTCCGGGAATTCCAACTTCCAGTCCGACATACAGGAATATGGCAATCGCTCCAAGCTTGAAGTTTGAGAAATCCCAAGGCGAGTGTGCCAGTTTCTCTTCCGGTTTGTGTTCCGGATTGTTGATCTTTATAAAATACAATATGCAGAATGCTGCTGCGAATACCGCCATTGCGATGAAGAGCACCACATTCACGTTGGCAATCTTGGTATCCTTTGTCACTTCTCCAATCAAGCTGCCCACGAGCATCGGCGTGAGCGTTCCGGAGAGAGAGTTCAGTGTTCCTCCGATGAGGTTCAGCTGGTTGCCTCTGTTGCCGCCGCCGCCGAGCAGATTGATCATCGGGTTTACCACGGTGTTGAGCATGCAGACCGAAAAGCCGCATACGAAAGCACCGAGCAGATATATCGAGAAACCGAGTTCTGCCGATGAGCATGTGCCGGAGAGGAACTGCAGTACCAGACCGGCGATACCTGTTGCCACACCTGTCATGGCAGTGTTCTTGTAGCCGATTTTGGCAAGCATCTTTCCTGATGGAATTCCCATGAAGAGGTATGCCAGGAAGTTCATGGCGTTGCCGAGCATACCGATGGTGTTGGCATTTTCGCCTCCGGCAAATGTGTTCTTCCAGATCACACCCACAGGTGCTGCAAGGTTTGTTACGAACGAAATCATTGCAAACAGGAACATCATCGTTATTATTGCCACGATGTTCCCCTTTGAACTTGTAGTAGTTTTCATATCTTTCAACTCTTTAATTATTTAGGGTGTTATGTTATTAGTCAATATTGTGGCAAAATTACTAAAATCAAATCAAATAAAGGTGGAAGAGGGGATAAATCTACAAGATATATGAGAAATAAAGGAGTGTGAGCCGTTGATTGTTGGTATTTACAAAATGATATTTCAAATATGTTAAGAAAAGATATGTGTAAGTAAAGGCGTTTTGATATATGTCAAAATATTCTCTGTTAACGCAAACAGAAACTCAAATAGTTTGTTTGTTGTTGCAGGTTTGTCTATCTTTGCAGCGTGAAAAAGACAAAGTTGCATGCTTTGGTCTCGACACATGATAAAATATACCAAACATATATTAAGGTAAAAAGATAAGGATAACCGGTGTAGGTGATTCGTGAGAATAGTACCGTAGCCATTTTAGTAATTAATTTAAAATTTAGGAATTATGAAAAGATTGTTTTTAACTGTTATGGCAGTGCTCAGCATGACCATGACATTTGCGGAGAACGAGGAGTTGAACACGACAAACACAGCCAATGCCTACAAGATGACTGTAAACTACAGCAGATTGGCTGATGCGCTTTGCTTGTCGATCGATCAGTTGGAAGCCGTGCAAGACATCCACTCAGAATTCTGTGCCGATATGATGAATGCCGGCAATGCTAACGCAGATGAGCGTAAGCCGATGGTTGAGAAGGCGTTGCAGAAGGATCTGAAGCACATGCGCTATGTGCTCACCGAGAATCAGTATCGCAAGTATCTGATGCTCCTGAACGTGACGATCAGCAATCGTGGACTTGAAAAGTAGTTTTGATAAATATTTGGCTCAAGGGTACTGTCAATACAATATTGGCAGTACCCTTTGCGTTTCATTATGGTGGAACGCAAAAGGTATATTCAAGTTCGCATTGATAGGATAGACCCCAATCGGCCATTATTCCGTTTAATGCCTTTTTTGTTAGTATTTCTATCTGTTATTTGGTCAGTGTCGTTTGATTCGTATTTTCCGAAACTTTTCTTTTCTTAACCCGTTGGCGGAATTAATTTAAGTTGATAAATATGAGTAAAAAGTTGTACATATCGCTGATTTTTAGTAACTTAGTAGTGACCAAAACATTAAGTTCGAACCATCGTATGTACAACCTTTATACAAAATTCGTCAAAATACTTGAGATATGCAAGCAATTCTCTGAAAATCTCGTCAATGAATCGGGTAATGTTCCACGTCGTGGTCCT
>NZ_JXQI01000010.1 GCF_000834015.1 Prevotella pectinovora
CTATACACAGACGTCTTTGAAGACTTATTTATTTTTGGTACAATTCTTTACTTTTTGTGTTTTGCTATATTTATTTCATGCTACATTAATAAATTCCTATATGCTAAATCTTTTCAACCATTCCATCCACAATTCTTCAGATGCTCCGTGTTTTCGGGGCCTCCATACATTCTGGACAAACGGTTCCTTTTTTCTTTATCTTGATAATTGTATTTTTATCTTAATTCTTTTATACTTTCTTGTTTTTTGCTTTAGTCCTAAAAACTGTAGATATTGCTTTAGTGAAGTTCAGCTTTTGACAATTTAAAAATGATGATTGAATCTATATATTTTATTATTTGACTTAATCAAAGTTGTATTATTCTATATTGTCATCTCTCCTTTTTGCTTTCTTTTTGCTTTCTTGCTAGCTTTTGTTCTTGCTTATTGCCTTTATCTTCTTCTTTTTTTTAATAGTGCCCCACATCGTTCTGTTGATGCGGAGCCCTATTCTTTATTGTTCTTACATATTTAATATTTCAAGGAGATATTTATTGTCTCTTCAATGCATCATTTATTTGATTGCGCTGCAAAGGTAATAAAAGGGAATTAATTCGAGTTAGTAAAAATATGATATAAATTTACTAATGTGTCGCATCCGATGTAATATTTTGTTGATTTAATACAAATGTTTCTTTGAACCTCTGGCTGACATTTGAGGGTGAGATGTTGGGAAGTGCTTGAATTTAAGGCAGATATGTGATATATGACATTGTAACATTTTGGCTTAATCGTTTTTGAATGATTAATAAATATGTTACACTAATATTTATGAGATTGCTTGAAAAATGGTTTTGTGTCCTTGGTTTCTGTTGCTTTGTCGTGTCTGAAAGATGGATTTTCGTATATAACGAATATTCCCCCCCCAACGGTCTGATAGCCGTTTCAGATGAGTGTACAAAGTGAATTATTTTCTTCTGCGCCTCTTATGCTCCTGCTTGTATTGCGACGGCGTTATGCTTTCAGACTTCTTGAATACCTTTGACATGGCAGAAGAGTCCGTAAAACCAGTATGGGCAGCTATATCTACCAGAGTCATTTCCGGTCTTTGACTTATCAACCGCTTCACTTCCTCTATGCGCAGCATGTTTATCCATGCATTGAAGTTCATTCTATACATATTGTTTATGAAGCCGCTCAGCAACCGTTGGTCGATTCCCATTTCAGCAGCGGCTTCTCTCAGTGCCAGTCCCTCACGGCAGTATGGCTTTGACGGTAGTCTCATCCAGCTTCTCACTGTGGCTTCTATTGCCTCAGGCTCCTTCTTCTTTTCTTCCTTATTCGTTTTTCTTGCATGCGAATGGATTATTTCGTTTGTTGTACTATCCTTGTTCGCTTCATTCTTCAACAATAGGTTTTCTATATCCTTTATGCTTATAGCCTTTAGTCTTGTGTTTTCTGCATTCCTTTTGGCTTCAAGATAACCAGTTTCTTTCATATATCTCAGCGATATGTTGACTATGATGCCACCATTTGATACGAATATAGCTGTATGGACAAACACGAATACTATATTCGCACTGTTGCTAAGGTGTTTCCCGGTTATTGCCTCGAAGAATATTACACAACCTAAAATCGTTACGTATGCAATGGTCATCTTGGCAATCTTTATCATCGGCTTCGTCCTGATGCGTTTGCTGAGCTCTTCGTCCTTTTCCACACTATCTCTAAACCTTCTTATTTCGAAGTATATCATTGCGGAGTATACCAGGTAGATAGAGAATATGGCTACAAGCAGAATGTATTTTATTATCTTGGCAGGGAGAGTATTGGTGAACAGTTCATAAGATCCGATATTGAACTCCGTTTCTCTGTTCACGATGAAATATACAAGGTAAATCAGTGTCAATGCCACAATCGGCAGGCAGGTCATGTTTTTTATGTCCACCTTCTTCTGGTCTGCAATGGTCATTGTCAGAATAGATGTTGTCAGCAGATACAGTTGGATATAGTATGTCAGAGGGTAGGCGAATGATGTCAACACGTCATAGTCGATACCTTTTGCTATCAATGTGGCATTGCACATCTGAAGCACGCCGATTACAAGTGACGTCCATGCGATGCAGGCCCTTGGTGATTTGTAGCAGGCGGCCATTTCCTTTTCCATCACTCTCAGCGACATCAGGAATATACCCAATATGATGAATGCCGTGCTGCTTATCACGTATGCCGTATAGCCCAACATATTGAAAGTTGGAGTTAAAATCATTTCCATATCAGCCAAGTTTTACTGTTTAAGGTATAAGTCTCGCTTTTGTCTTGCTTCAAAGCATGATTCAATTTCAAGTACAAAAATACAAATTCTTTTCTTCTTTCTGCTCTTTTCCCCTTTTTTTTCTCATCCTTGTTGTCGCGTTCCCCCTTCATTTGTCACATCTTCCCAGTCTTTAGTCAAGGCTTGTTCTGGTTTTGATTCCTTTGGTTAGTAACAGTAAAATAATAACTTGGTACGCAATTTCTTTTTCTTCCCTCACTCAGCATGTTTTTTTGCTTCACTTTTATTGATTATTCGTCGAAATTCTTGTCCGTGTCGTGATTTATTCATACTTTTATACCGAATATTATCCGACGACCCGTTTCGGGCAGTCTTTGGAAACACACCTTAATATATAATATGAAGCATTCAATCTTTACCTTATTGCTTGCGATAGGTGCATTTTTTTGCGGTTTCGCACAAGACAATCTCACACAATACGTGAATCCCCGAATCGGCACCGGCGGACACGGACATGTATTTCTTGGTGCCAACGTGCCCTTCGGTTATGTCCAGCTCGGTCCCACAGAGCACACCCGCGGTTGGGACTGGTGTTCCGGCTACCACGACTCCGATTCTGTGCTGATAGGTTTCGGCCATCAGCATCTTAGCGGCACCGGCGTAGGCGATCTTGGCGATGTGGCTTTCCTTCCCGTCGCTGATGCCGGTCAAGAAGAGATAGTCTTCCATCACAGCAATGAGAGCGTGCGCCCCGGCTATTACGCCCTGAAACTCGAGCGGCCCAATGTGTGGGTAGAGTTGACAGCCACCCGGCGTGCCGGTTTCCACCGCTATACCTTCGGTGCTGACATGGCGAAAGCACAGCTTGTTCTCGACCTTCATCAAGGTATAGGTTACGACAAGCCTGCAGACTATGCCCTCGACCGCATCACTGATACGACAATCTCCGGCCATCGTCATTCCACAGGTTGGGCAAAGAACCAGAAGGTGTTCTTCTCTGCGGAATTCTCCCAGACAGTCAGCATAGAACCGCTTGACAGCGGCAGATGGCTTCTGACGGCAGCCGACGTGTCCCAGCCATTGATGATAAAGGTAGGCATGTCTGCCGTCAGCGTCGACAATGCGGCAGAAAACCTGCATAAAGAGATTCCCGGATGGGATTTCCGCAAGGTAGTGGCAGATGCCGACAAGGCATGGAACGACGAACTCTCAAAGGTCAGGATAGAAACCGCCGATGCCACGTATCGTCGCATTTTCTATACTGCCATGTATCACACCATGACAGCCCCTTCGGTATTCTCGGATGTCAACGGCCAGTATCGCGGTGCCGACGGCGAGGTGCATCAGGGTGATTTCACCAACTATACCACTCTCTCCCTTTGGGACACATATCGGGCAGCCCATCCTCTTATGACGCTGATACACACCGACATGCTGCCCGACATAGCCAAGACGTTCGTCAACATCTACCGTCAGCAGGGCAAACTCCCCGTATGGCATCTGATGGGCAATGAGACAGACTGTATGGTGGGCAATCCGGCAATTCCCGTGCTTGCCGACCTGGTGCTGAAAGGATATGTAGCCGACAAAGAAGGAGCCTACGAAGCCATGAAACAGTCAGCTCTGAAAGATGAGCGCGGACTTGACCTGCTGAAAAAATACGGTTATCTGCCCTACGACAAAGACGCCAACAGGGAGACCGTAGCCAAGGGATTGGAATATGCCCTTGCCGACTGGTGTGTGGCAAAGGTGGCACGCCTCTTGGGAAAGAAAGCCGATGCGAAATATTTCGGCGACCGCGCCATGAGCTACCGCAAGTATTTCGATCCCGAAACCACCTTCATGCGCGGCATCGGTACCGACGGCAAGTTCCGTGAACCATTCAATCCCTTCTCCGCCGACCATCGTCAGGACGACTATACCGAGGGCAACGCATGGCAGTATACATGGCTTGTACCCCATGATGTGCACGGACTTGTGAAGCTCTTCGGCAGCGAACGGCGTTTCACCCAGAAACTCGACTCACTCTTCATCGTGACCGGAGATCTCGGAGCCGGCGCATCTCCCGACATCACCGGACTCATCGGACAGTATGCCCATGGCAACGAGCCGAGCCATCAGGTGCTGTATATGTATAACTATGTGGGTCAGCCATGGAAAGGGGCCCGTCTGCTGCGCCAGACCATGACGGAGCTGTATCGTGACGACCCCGACGGTCTGTGTGGCAACGAAGACGTGGGACAGATGTCAGCATGGTATATCCTGTCATCCATGGGCCTCTATCAGGTGGAGCCCGCCGGCGGTAGATACATCATCGGTTCGCCGCTCTTCAACAAAGCCACGATGCAAGTCTCCGGCGGCAAGACATTCACCATCGTAGCCACAGACAACAGCAAGGAGAATATCTATGTGCAGTCAGCCAAGCTCAACGGCAAGCGATACACCAAGTCATATATCCTATACGACGACATCCGTAAAGGCGGAGTGCTCGAACTGCAGATGGGCAACAAGCCATCGGCATGGGGAACTAAGTCTGCCGACCGTCCATAGCCCCAACCGGTAATCAGACAGCCTGATTGCCTTTTGGAGATAATCCTTATCACGCAAACAATTTCAAAACAAGAATAATACCACAATCATGAAACAGACCCTGTTTACCATAGCCTTCCTCGCAGCCACAGCCACGATGACGGCACAAGAGAACGCCACCGTCGACGTGCACTCACGCTATACCAAGGTGGTTGCTCCAGTAAAAGGAAAATATGAATCGAAGCGTCCGCCCGTTGACGAGCGCCTCTTCACCTCAACCGCCGTCGAGAAGAAAATCCGTGAGGTTCAGAAAATCCTGAAGAAGAATCCCAAGTTGGCATGGATGTTTGCCAACTGCTTCCCCAATACCCTTGAGAGCACCGTTCATTATCGTGTGCTCCCCAATGGCGACGACGACACCTTCGTGTATACCGGCGACATCCCGGCGATGTGGCTCCGCGATTCAGGAGCCCAGGTGTGGCCCTATGTCGCCCTTGCCAATAAGGACGACAATCTGAAGAAGATGCTTCGTGGCGTCATACTCCGACAGATGAAGTGTATAAACATCGACCGCTACGCCAATGCCTATAACGACGGGCCTACGGGAGCCGGCTGGCATAAGGACAACACGGAGATGCCCCCCGAAGTGTTTGAACGCAAATACGAGATAGACTCATTCTGCTATCCCATCCGCCTTGCCTACGAATATTGGAAGGTGACCGGCGACGACAGTATCTTCGGTGAAGACTGGCTGAGGGCGATAGACAATATCCTCGCCACCTTCATCGAGCAGCAGCGTAAGGAGAACCGTGGTCCATACACGTTTACCCGTATGACCGACCGCGCCTTCGACACCCTGGGATGGGACGGCTATGGGGCGCCGGTGAAACCGGTAGGGCTGATAGCCTCCATGTTCCGTCCGTCAGACGATGCCACCATCCTGCCGTTCCTCGTGCCGTCAAATTTCATGGCGGTGTCTTCTATGAACAAGGCAGCTGAAATCCTGCACCATTGTGCAGGCAAGGCGTATGGCAGCCGAAAGACGGAAATCCTCCTGATGGCAAAGAGATGCAGCGAACTGGCAGCCGAAGTGAAGGCTGCCCTGCAGAAATATGCCGTTTACGACCATCCGAAATACGGCAAGATATACGCTTATGAGGTGGACGGTTTCGGCAACCGTCTCCTGATGGACGATGCCAATGTGCCGTCGCTCCTCGGTATGGGATATATGGGCGATGTAGACATCGATGACCCTATTTATCAGAACACCCGCCGCTTTGTGTGGAGCGCCGACAACCCCTGCTTCTTCAGCGGCAAGGCAGGAGCAGGTATCGGCGGTCCGCATATCGGCTACGACATGCCATGGCCGATGTCTGTCATGATGAAATGTTTCACGGCGAAAGACGACGAAGAGATACGCTGGTGTATGCAGACGCTGCTTCAGACCGACGCCGGTACGGGCTTCATCCATGAGTCGTTCCACAAAGACGACGCCTCACGCTACACCCGCGCCTGGTTCGCATGGCAGAACACCCTCTTCGGAGAGCTCGTGATAAAGCTCATCAACGACGGAAAGGCAGACCTTCTGAATAGTCTTTAACCCCCAACTCTCATAAGAAATTGATCAATAAAAATCGGTCATCAAGGCTTGCACTTCTATGCAAGCCTTGATGACCGATTGCTTTAAGTCCCCAACTTTCATTGGATCATTATAATAGAACGGTCTGATGACCGTTTGGAGTTTATACCAATTGTGGCAGGAACGAAGAGATGATGAGCACCACGATGCCCACTATCAGCACTACGATGGTCTTCTTCGAACACCCTTTCCATTCCTTCAGTATGATGCCCCACACGTTAGAGAACACCACGTTGAGCGCCATCAGTATGCAGAAGGAGAGAGTCATCAGCGTGTCGGATGCGGTCAGGAATCCCTTGCCCAGCGACAGACCGAAGAACTGGCTGTACCACAATGCGCCAGCCAGCGCACAGAACACGATGTTGTTTGCCAGCACCCCACTCTTGGAATAGTCGCCCCATGTCTTGTTCTTAGCATTCTGGAAGAAGCAGTATGCAGCGTTAGTGATGAATCCGCCCAGTGTGACGAGCAATGTGGCAGGCAGCGTCTTATACATGTCGGGAGTGAGGTCGCCGAAGTTTATCCCCTTTCCGAATTCCAGTCCCACGTTGAAGCATCCGCTCATGAATCCGGCGAGCAGGGCTATGGCGAGTCCCTTCGGAAAGTTGAAGTCCTTCACCGCTGCCTTCTTTTCCTCTTCAGATAGCGATGCCGCCTTCATAGAGCCTGCCACACCGATTATGGCGATGCCAGCCAGCGTCACCACCACGCCCAGAATCACGGCGAAGGTCAGTCTGCTCAGCGCATCCTCTTCAGGGAAGAAGATGTTCAGGAGCACGGGTCCCATGATGGTTCCCAGTCCAGCACATGTTCCGAGGGCTATGCTCTGTCCGAGCGCCACTCCGAGATAGCGCATCGAGAGTCCGAAAGTCAGTCCGCCCACTCCCCATAGTGCTCCGAACAGCACCGTCATCCATATATCGAAGCTGCTTCCGTTGACAATCAGTTCCGTTATCGAGTGACCTTCCGGCACGGCGAGCAGCGCTCCCATCAGCGGGAACACTATCCATGCGAAAATGCCCTGCACCAGCCAATACGACTCCCAGCTCCAGCTCTTTATCTTGTTTATCGGCACATAGCAGCTCGACTGGCAGAATGCGCCGATGGCAATGATGAGAAGTCCGATGATAATTTCCATAATATCCTGTTTGTGACAAAGCCGGAGCGCCAGGGAAATCGGTTGTTCCCCTTGGTGCTCCGGCTATATTATTGCTTGATATCGAAAATCTGTTCTCTTAGTTTCTCTTTGCGAGCACCTCATTCTCGTATTTTTCCACGTCAGCGAAATACTCCTCGCCCACAGGCACGCTGTTCTTCATGTTGAAGTAGTCGTAAACGGCTCCGAAAGGCAGTGTCTTTGCCTCTTCGAGCAGAGCCAGACGCTGGAACAGTTTGCCCTCGTCCTCATACTGGCGCAGAGTTGCCGTTGGTTCGAGCAGAGCCGAGAGCAGCGACTTTTGGGCAGCGCGCACTCCGATGATGTATGCTCCGATGCGGTTTATAGATGCGTCGAAATAGTCGAGACCGATATGTGCGCGGTCGAGAGCGTTGGCGCGTACAATCTCAGAGAAGAGGTTGCGGGTGTTGTCGTCGAAGAGTGTCACGTGGTCAGAATCCCAGTGCATAGGGCGCGACACGTGGAGCATCAGCTCCGGCACGTAGAGCAGCAATGCTGAGATGGCGTCAGAGACGTTCTCTGTCGGTTCGTAGTGGCCGGTGTCGAGAGTATACATCACGTTGTTCTTGGCGCAATAGCCGGTATAGAAATAGTTTGAGCCCACGGTATAAGCCTCCAGTCCGATACCGAACAGCTTTGCTTCCAGACACGACTTCATTCCCGGCAGGTCTTCAGCCAATATCTCGTCGAGGCTCTGCTTGAGGATTTCGCGGTAGCGCAGCTTGTTCACGGTGAGGTCCTTGCTTCCGTCGTGCACCCATATATTCATGATACAAGGGTCGTTCTGGAATTTACCCATAGCGTCGGCGATACGGCGGCAGCGCTTTGTGTGCTCAATCCAGAAGTCGCGTATCTCCTTGTCAGGATTGGCGAGCGTCAGGCTGCCGCTCTTAGGATGCGAGAATGATGTGGAGTTGAAGTCGAGCTTCATATTGTGCTCCTTCGCCCACTGCATCCATCCTTCGAAGTGTTCCACTCCCACTTCGTCGCGGTCAACGAATTTTCCTCCGAACTCACCGTAAGTCTCATGCAGGTTCAGACGGAACTTACCGGCCAGCAGCGAGTCCACCTTCTCAATGTCCTGACGCAGTTCGTCTATGTTGCGTGCCTTTCCAGGATAGTTTCCAGTAGTCTGAATACCGCCTGAAGCTGCCACGTTGCGCTCGAAGCCGACCACGTCGTCAGCCTGCCAGCAATGCAGGGATATAGGAGTGTTTTCGAGAGTTTCGATAGCCTTGTCGGTATCTACACCCAGAGCGGCATAGCGCTCTTTTGCCATTTCATAGGCTTTTGTGATTTGTTCTGTTTTCATATTCTTTAGGTTTTTATAGTTGTTGTTTTTTTAGTTTCCTCATTAACCTTTCCTCTTCTTTATCTCCAGATATTTTCCGTAAGCCTCGTCCCAAAGCTCCTTGTCTTCAGGCACGAAGCGGTTCATCACCACGCTGTCGGCAATGATGCTGCGCATGTCGAAAATGTCGTTCACTTCGCCTGCCGCCTTCGCCTGTATCATGATGTTGCCCAGAGCGGTGCATTCCTGCGGTCCGGCGAGCACCTCCACTCCCGTGGCATTTGCCGTAAACTGGTTGAGCTGCCTGTTCAGCGATCCTCCGCCAATGATATGCAGGGTGTTGATGGGGAACGCCGCCATCTCTCTGAGATATCCGAACACCTCGCGGTATCTCAGTGCGAGACTCTCGAATATGCAGCGGCATGTCTCGGCGTAGCCTTCCGGCACGTGCTGTCCCGTTTCCCGGCAGTATTCCTTTATCGCTTCCTGCATGTCGGCTGGGTTGGCAAACATCTTGTCGTCAGGGTTTATGATGCTCTGAAACGGTTTCGTAGCCATTGCCTCGGCGGTCAGTATGGCGTAGTCGCGGGGAGCGTCCTCTCCCCATTCCTTGCGGCATCTCTCCAGCAGCCACATTCCGCAGATGTTCTTCAGGAATCGTGTGGTGCCCTCTATGCCGCCCTCGTTGGTGAAGTTCCTTTCATACGACACCTCGTTTATTATGGCGTCTTCAGTCTCTATTCCCATCAGACTCCATGTTCCCGAACTGAGATAGGCAAACTGTTCGTTCTTTGCCGGCACGGCAGCCACGGCGCTTCCCGTGTCGTGTCCTGCCACGGCAATCACCGGTATCGCTCCCAGTCCCGTCATCTTCTGCACCTCCTTTGTCAGCGTGCCTATACACGTGCCCGGGTTCACCATCATTCCGAACTTCTCCCTTGTCAGTCCCACGCTCTTGAGCAGTTCCGGTTCGAGGTCTTTTGTGCGTGGATTCAGCATCTGGCTTGTCGAAGCGATGGTGTATTCGCAGACAGCCTTTCCTGTGAGCATCCACGACAGGGCGTCGGGCACGAAGAGAATCTTCTTCGCATTGGCGAGCGCCACATTGTTCTCCCTTCTCATGGCATATAGCTGGAAGAGGGAGTTGAAGTTCATGAATTGGATTCCCGTAGTTTCATACACACGCTTCTTGTCTACGCATTTGCTGAAATATTCGTCCATAGCCTCGAAAGTGAATGGGTCGCGGTAGGCGATAGGGTTGCGCAGTATGGCGTTGTCTTCTCCTATGCACACGAAGTCCACTCCCCAGGTGTCGATACCGATGCTCGTTATCGGCAGCTGTCGCTTAGCCACGAGTTTCAGTCCCTTGATGATTTCGTTGTATAGTGCGAAGATGTCCCAATAGAAGTGACCTCCCGTTTCAATCAGCGAGTTGTCAAACCGTGTGAGTTCCTCCAGTTGCACTTTGCCTTCGGCAAGTGTTCCGATGATAGTCCTTCCGCTTGTGGCACCCAGGTCCACGGCAAAGAAATATTTGTTGTTGTCCATTTGTTTGATTATGTTATTTTCGGTCAGTTTGAATTAGTAGGTTCGTGATGCCGGCAGCCATGTCATGACAGGTTTTCGGCATAGGTGGTTTTTGAGGGCAAAGATAGTGCAAATCGAATGCAGAGCGTCAAGCTTGCTTGGACGCTATGCTGAGATGCAGCCTATTTTTTGCAAAGATATTGCAAGGCGAGAGGAGAATGAAATGAATGTATTCATTTCTTATCCCGAGCCGTAGCTTATCTTATGCAAAGATACTTGTTTTTGGTGTTTGCAAAACCCGATTATTTGCGATTTAATCTGAAACTTTTGGTAATTGCAAGAATAAGATTTGTAACTTCTGAATGTGCCGATTCCCAATGGTAAGCTATAGGTCAGATATTTCCCCCACGGCGTGGGGAACAGAACCCCCTAATGTGGGGTTTCATTCCCCACGGTGTGGGGGGATTTCAGGTGGTGCAAAACGGCATGATACATCTGTGATATATCAATGATACTTTTATGTAAAACATTCAGAAAAGTATCATTGCTTTAACCTGTTGGCTTGTAGTATTTTAAATGCTCTGGATAGACGGAGAATGATACTATGACACTTCTTTAGAAGAAAAATGAGTGCATGGCACTTCCTTTTTTGATATGCCTTGCGATGTATTGTGGTTATAGGATGTTCCCTTCTGCCAATGAACTTTATAGGATGTTCCTTTCTGCCAATGAACTTCAGCCCCCTCTCGTTCTCAAACCCATCCTAACCTTCCCCAAGGGAAGGAACAAGTTACTCTGATTCTGTCAAAGACAGTGAGATGCAAGTTACCCCTGAATATTGATAACACTCTGATAATCAGACGCAACAGTATCTGTCCCTCCCCTACGGGGGAGGTTAGGTGGGGGCTGATATGATTAAGATGGAGTCAGATGTTGTGAATAGGAGGAAGTTACTCCGTTTATCATCATCAGCCCCCTCTCGTTTTCAAACCCATCCTAACCTTCCCCAAGGGAAGGAACAAGTTACTCTGATTCTGTCAAAGACAGTGAGATGCAAGTTACCCCTGAATATTGATAACACTCTGATAATCAGACAAAACAGTATCTGTCCCTCCCCTACGGGGGAGGTTAGGTGGGGGCTGATCTGATTAAGATGGAGGCAGATGTTGTGAATAGGAGGAAGTTACTCCGTTTATCATCATCAGCCCCCTCTCGTTCTCAAACCCATCCTAACCTTCCCCAAGGGAAGGAACAAGTTACTCTGATTCTGTCAAAGACAGTGAGATGCAAGTTACCCCTAAATATTGATAACACTCTGATAATCAGACACAACAGTATCTGTCCCTCCCCTACGGGGGAGGTTAGGTGGGGGCTGATGTTGATTTTCTATGTAATATTCCTTTCTTTTATCTCCATCATTAACTTCGTGGCTTATCCCGGTTTCTGTCTAAAAATCATCAGCCGAATCATCAGTTAGGGAAAAGGGAGTGCCCAAGCACTCGAGAATCCACGAAAATCCTGATAGAAATCCAACAACCATTTACCAAATAAAAAATCAGTGAAAAAGCCAAATCCGTGTTCTCCGTTAAATCTGTGTTTAAATTTTTGTCCATCACCGCAGGCGTATGGACACTATATTATCATAGATATAATTTTTTCCGTGTTGCCGTTGTGTCCCTGGCCTTCGGCAGGGCCACAAATCAAAAAATGAAACACGGATAGCACTGACTTTATACGGATTAGTCTTTTCACGGATTCATTTTTTGATGATATTTCGTCAGTGAGATTTGGATTTTGGTTTGGATTTAGCAGGATTTGCAAGTGCTTGGGCACTTCCTTTTGGGTGTATGATAGGGTGATGTACTCGATAGAATGTTATCGTATGCTTTCAGGAAAAGGGAGTGCCCAAGCACTCGCAAATCCACGCAAATCCAAGATAAAATCCAAAAATATAAGTCTAAAATAATCCGTGATGATTAATCCGTGGTGTTCCGTGCAATCCGTGTTTTTATTTTAGACCAGTGTCCATCGCCGCAGGCTGATGGACACTAAGCACTCACAGATATATTTATTCCGTGTTGCCGTTGTGTCTCCAGCCTTCGGCAGGGACACAAATCAAAAAATGAAACACGGATAGCACTGACTTTACACGGATTAGTCTTTTCACGGATTCATTTTTGATGATATTTCGTCAGTGAGATTTGGATTTTGGTTTGGATTTAGCAGGATTTGCAAGTGCTTGGGCACTTCCTTTTGGGTGTATGATAGGGTGATGTACTCGATAGAATGTTATCGTATGCTTTCAGGAAAAGGGAGTGCCCAAGCACTCGCAAATCCACGCAAATCCAAGATAAAATCCAAAAATATAAGTCTAAAATAATCCGTGATGATTAATCCGTGGTGTTCCGTGCAATCCGTGTTTTTATTTTAGACCAGTGTCCATCGCCGTAGGCTGATGGACACCATTTCTCACAGATTTATTTATCCTTATTTCTGATTTCAGTTCCCTTATTTCTTTTCTCCCACAATCTCCTTAGCTCTGTCCAGAGCAATCTTGATGTGGCTGCAGATGTTCTCTTCGCCGACAGATTCGTAGAAACCTGCTTTGCCGAGGGCGGCGTGTACATGAGGGTTCACACCTGAGAGAACCACCTGTATACCATCCTTGTGGCTCATCTCGCAGAGGTTGGTGAGGTTGTGGATACCCGTGGAGTCAACGAAGGGTACCTTACGCATCCTTATGATGCGCACCTTGGGGCGGTCGCCGAACGCCGCCATGATTTCCTCGAAGCGGTTGCCGGCACCGAAGAAGAACGGACCGTTGATTTCATACACTTCCACTCCCTCCGGAATGGTGAGATGCTCCAGGTTGCCCTTTATCATGTCGCTCTCCTCATTGATTTCGTTCTCTATCAACTTTACGTCGGTCACCTCAGACACACGCTTCATGAAGAGCAGACAGGCTATGATGAGGCCAACCTCGATAGCCACGGTGAGGTCGAAGATGATGGTGAGGAAGAAGGTGATGAGAAGCACGGTGACATCGCTCTTGGGATTCTTCATCAGCGAGAGGAACGAACGCCATCCGCACATACCGTATGACACTATCACGAGCACTCCGGCAAGACATGCCATAGGGATATATTTTGCCAGTGGCATGAAGAACAGGAATATGAGCAGCAGCACCACGGCATGGATAATGCCGGCGATAGGTGATTTTCCGCCGTTGTTGATGTTGGTCATCGTGCGGGCGATGGCTCCCGTTGCCGGTATGCCGCCGAAGATAGGCGAGGCGAGGTTTGCCACACCCTGTGCTATCAGCTCGGTGTTGGAGTTGTGGTGGTCGCCGATTACACCGTCGGCAACAGTTGCCGAGAGCAGCGACTCTATGGCGCCGAGCACGGCGATGGTCAGTGCCGGGGGTACCAGTTCCTTTATAGTGTCCCATGTTATTGTGGGCATGTGGGCTTCGGGGATGGCGTTGCTCACTGAGAAGCGGTCGCCGATGGTCTCGATGCTCGTCACTCCGGCAAACTGCTTGAGGAGCAGTGCTGCCACGGTCATCACGATGATTGCCACGAGCGATCCCGGAATCTTCTTGCTGAACTTAGGCGTGACGGCAATCACCACCACGCTGAGTATTCCCACTGCCGCACACCACCAGTCTATGGTTCCGAAGTTGCAGATGTAGCACCACCACTTCTCTATGAAGTCGCTCGGCACCTTGTCGATGCTCAGTCCGAAGAGGTCTTTTATCTGCGTGGTGAAAATCGTGACGGCGATACCGCTGGTGAATCCTACGACGATGGGGTAGGGGATGAACTTGATGATGGTGCCCAGATGCAGCACTCCGAAGAGGATGAGGAAGGCACCTGCCATCAGAGTGGCAATGGTGAGCCCCTCGAAGCCATACTGCTGGATGATGCCATAGATGATGATGATGAAGGCACCCGTAGGTCCGCCAATCTGCACCTTGCTGCCTCCGAGCAGCGAGATGATGAATCCCGCCACGATAGCGGTGATGATCCCCTTCTCTGGTGTCACTCCGGATGCGATACCGAAGGCGATGGCAAGTGGCAATGCCACGATGCCCACGATGATGCCCGCCATGACGTCGGCCATGAGAGTCTTCTTGTTGTAGTTCCTCAGTGTGGTGAAGAGCTGCGGCTTGAAATCTAATTTACTGTTCATCGATAATTGTTATTCTGAATATATTTGTATTTATTAATGCGTATTAATAGAATTAAGGAAACGAAAATGGAGCAGTCCGTCAACTTTTAACCCTAATCGGTCATTAGGGCTTGCTTGGATTTTGTTTTTTAGAAGAGTGGATTTTGTTTGGCTTTTAATGAGTAATAGCGGGCTATTGCTCATTAAAAACGAGCAAAAGTCGCCTTATAAAAAACAAAAGACTGCAAGCAGTTGAAAAAAAAATACATTAAACGGCCTAATGACCGATTTGGGTTTAGTGTAGAACTGCTCCTTGTGTGTGTAAATCATGCCGCAAAGGTACGACAAAATATTAACAAATCCTAATTTTTATCCCATCTTTTCTCTGTATTCGCTTGGTTTGCATCCCACTTTCGCCTTGAACTTGCTTGAGAAATAGTCGGGCGAATCGAAGTTCAGCCTGTAGGCTATCTCTTTGATGCTTATCGGCGTAGAGGAGAGCAGTTCGCGTGCCCTCTGCAGTCGTAGCTCCTGTTGGTAGAGAGCCGGCGAGATGCCCGTGAACTCCTTGAACAGTTTGCGGAAGTTGGAATATCCCATTCCCAGCTGGTCTGCTATCTCCTGTATGGTGATGCGGCTTTCCAGTCTCTCGCGTATCATGAGACGAGCCTTGTTTATGATGTCCACCTTGTCCTGGTCGCGGCTCAGGATGATGTTGCGCTCTCTGGCATACATCGTGCCGATGAGATTGTTCACGATGCCGGCGAGCGACTGCTGCGAGTATGCCTCCTCGCGCTTTGCCACCTGCATGGCAGACTCGTAGAGGCTTATTATCTCAGGACAGTAGCCTACGTGGTATACCGGTTTTTCGGGCGACAGGAATCCGTGTTCCACTCTGTCGTCCATGTTCTTTCCTCTGTAGCCTATCCAGTAGCTCTCCCATCGGGAGGAGGCGAGCGGATGGTATGTGTGCCATTCGTTGGGGAAGAGCAGGAAGATGTCGCCAGCCTTTATCGGATGGTCTTTCACGTGGTCGGAACAGAACACGCCCTCTCCGTCGAGCAGGTAGAGCATCTGGTATTCGTCGAGCGTCCGTCCCCTTGTCACGTCGAAGTAGTATCCTCCGGCGTGGCCTCTGGTGGGGTATGGGTCGCCGGGGTTGAGCTTGTCGTAGCCCACGGTGCTCACCGTGAGTCCCCACAGCGCATCTCTCTCGTTTGCCACGAGGTATTTGCTTTCCTGCATGATATGTGTCTTTGGTTCTTTAATCTATCCTGTATACGAGGTGGCGCATCGGATGTCCGCCCCACGAGGAATCGTTGGCATATTCGAATCCCACGTGCAGATACAGTCTCTCGGCGTTAGGGTTGCCTTTGTCCACGAGCAGTCCCACGGCAGGGTGTCCCTCCTTTGCCGCTTTCTCTATCATTGCCCGCAGCAGTGATGTGGCGATGCCTTTGCCGCGGTGGTCGGGCATCACGGCGAGGCTGTCGAGATACACCTCTCCGGCTTGCGTCTCGTCGTCCATCCGGCTGAAGTCTCTGCCGAAGCATTCCTTGGCAGCGTTGATGAATGCCTGTCGCAGCTCATGCAGCTTTCCGCCGTCGTAGCCCACGATGGCTCCCATCACGTCGCCGTCGTCGTCGATGGCAACGAGGGTGTTCAGATAGCTGTACTGGGAGTCTTCCCTTTCCACGAGCGATGTCATCATGGAGCGGAAGTCGGCAAGCGTATGGTGTTCGCCGGCGAAATACTGGCAGCAGTCGTCTGTCATTGCCGTCATAATGAGTTGTGAGATGATTGGAGCCTGGCTCTTTGTCGCTGTCTGTATTTTCATAATCGTTGCTAAAATTGTGATGTTAATGGGAATGATGGGCAAAATTAGCAAATTTAATGATAAAATGCAAGATTAGCGGCGTAATTCAGCAGCCGGTCAGTCTTTCAGCGAGTATGTCACTGTGGTCACCACCCTCACCTTCTTGATGTATGGAGTGTTGGAGTCGCGGTCTTCGATTGAGAACTGTCCCTGGTCGGCATTCATTATCTTGTCTATCTTGCTGTCGCTGTTTTTGGCAAACTGCTCGGCGGTCACTTTCGCGTTCTCTATAGCTTCCTGCATCATCTTCGGTTTCAGTTGGCGGAATGCCACATATTCGTATTTCACCGGGTTTTCGTAGCCGCCGTCAACGATGGCGACGCCCTGCTTCAGCAGGTCGCCCTGTCGGGAGATTATGCTGCGCACGAGATTCACGTTTTTTGAAGTTACGGTAATGATGGATGTGATGTTGTAGCGGTAGGGCTGTTGGTTGGCGCCATATCGTTCGGCGTTGAGGTCGATCACCACTGGTGCGTTTACGATTATCTCGTTGTCTTTCACTCCGTTGGCAATCAGGAATTTGCGTATTTTGTTTGTCGTGGCGTTGATCTTCTGGTATAGTTCCGGCAGGTCGTCACCCAACTCCTTGGATAGGATAGGCCACGTCACTTTGTCTGCCTCCACCTCCTTTTCTGCCAGTCCTTTCACTACCACTTTGCGGTCTTTGCCAGCCAGACTCTTAAGTCCTGAGTCTACAAAAAATCCGAGCACGATGATGCCGATGGCTAAGATCAGTGCTTGCTTGATACCTGTGTTTACATTCATGATTTTTCCTCCGTTATTTAGTTTATATTGGTTTGGCGTGTCTCCTATATGTTGTCATTTGGCAAAGATATGAAATATACTGGCACCCACAAGCGATTTAAAAGTTTTTCACAAGCTTTAAGTCCTGACTGCCAATTGTGCGCGTTTCAGCGGCAATCGGCAGTAAGGGCTTCAGTCTTCGTATGAATATGGTTTGCGGAACGTCGTCATTTCAGTGTGAATGTGAATATCAGTCCGTGGTTGGGCGGCAAGGCGTTTTTCACGCTGACGCTTCCGCCGTGTAGGAGTATGGCGTTTTTCACGATGGCGAGTCCGAGCCCCGTGCCTCCCATCTTGCGGCTTCGTCCTTTGTCAACACGGTAGAAGCGTTCGAAGAGGCGTGCGAGGTGTTCGTGTGGCACTCCGACACCGTTGTCGGAGAATGTGAAACGCCATTCCTGCTGACTTGTCTTTTCGGCAGTCAGCGAGATGGTGGTTCCTTCGCCGGCATAGGCGATGGCATTGTCGGTGAGGTTGCGGAACACGCTGTAGAGCAGTGATTGGTTGCCCTTCACCTGTATGTCGGCTGGCAGCCGGTTGTCGAATGTCATCGAGTGTTCCTTGAGTTGCAGCGCCGTCTCCTTCTGTATGTTTGCCACCATCTGCGAGATGTCCACGGTGTCGAAGTCGGTAAGCATGTCGGGAGCGTCGTCGAGACGGTTCAGCGTTGAGATGTCGCGCAGCAGCGACGTGAGGCGCTGCGCCTGTGCATAGCATCGCTGAAGGAACTGCGCCTTCATGCTCTCGCTGATGTTCGGATTGTCGAGGATGGTCTCCAGGTAACCCTGTATGCTCGCTACGGGAGTCTTCAGCTCGTGGGCTATGTTCTGGGTGAGCTGTCGCTTCAGTATGTCCTGTTCCTTCTTGGTGTGTTGCAGGCGTTTGTATATCTTGATGATTTTTTCGGCAATCTCTCCCAACTCGTCGTTCGGAAACTCTATGAGGTCTTCCGTCTCGAGGCTCTCGTTGTGATCGGCACGGTTTGCAAAGGTGCGTAGCTTCGTCACGTTGGCCCCCAGCCTCTGTGTGAAGCGGAAGAGCAAGAAGGTTAGGATAAGCATTGCGGCGAGGGCAAACCAGATGTAGTGCTGGTCGGTCTGCAGAGTCCTGATGAGGCTGTTGTCGTAGGGCAGTGCGGTGCGGATGATGAATTTCTGGTGTGGAAAGTATGTAGCCGAATAGAAGAACGACTCTCCGAGCGTGCTGCTCTTGCGGTCGATTGAGAATCCGTGGCCCATGTTGAGAGCCTGTCTTATCTCGCTTCGGTTGAGATGGTTTTCGAGCTGATGGTAGTTCTTGAACCTGTTGTCGTAGAGCACGTTGCCTTTCATATCGACCAGTGTCACTCTGATTTTCGACTTGTAGTGGCGCTTCACGTATTCGTCGAGGTCTCTTTCTGAGTGGCTCTTGTCGAGACTCATCACTTCAGCCATGCGCTCGTTGTAGTCTTGCAGACGGGTGTCGAGCATGTCGATCTTGTATTGTTTCTCTCTCTCGTGCTGGAACACGATGAATGCAGCGGCAAAGGCGATGAACACGGCGATGACGCTGAAATACAGTTTTTTTCCTACGGATGTCCTTGACATAGTGGATGGGGGTTAGTTATCAGTAGACAAGGGAATCAGCCTTGCCGTCATTGTACGGATGCATGATGATGCTATGCGTCGAAATAATATCCGAAGCCGAGTCTCGTCACGATGCACTTGGAGAAACGTCCTATCTTCTTTCTCAGTCGTGTGATGTTCACGTCCACCGTGCGGTCGAGCACGAGCACATCCTTTGGCCACACCCTGTCGATGAGTTCCTGACGTGAGAACACCCTGCCACGCTCGTCGAGCAGCAGATGCAGGATTTCAAATTCCGTCTTGGTGAACGGTATGTCCTCGCCGTCGATAGCCACCGTCTTCTTGTCGAGATTGAGTTCCAGTCCCTGATACGAGATGATGTTGTTGTGTGGGGCATAGCCCGTATCGCTTGTCCTTCTCAACACGGCGCGCACTCTCACCAGCACCTCACGGATGGAGAAAGGCTTTGAGATGTAGTCGTCGGCACCGAGGTTGAATCCCGTCACCGTGTCGTTCTCCGTGTCTCTTGCCGTAAGGAAGATGATAGGTATGTTAGCCGTCATCGGTTCGTCTTTGAGTTTTTTTGCGAGTGCGAATCCCGACATCGCTCCCATCATCACGTCGAGCAGCAGCAGGTCGTATTTCTCCGCTCCAATCTCCAGCACCTCTTCGGCAGAGTTTGCAGTGTCCACCTCGTAGCCTTCCGTTTCAAGATTGAACTTCAGAATCTCGCAGAGGTCCTGCTCGTCGTCAACGACTAAAATATGGTTTTTCGTTTCCATCTTTTCCTGAGTTTTTATTGTTACGGTGCAAAAGTAGTTTCATACTAGTTCATAATTGTTACAGTGATGTTACAATATTGTTACACCACAAAAGCTTATCTTATGCAAAGATAAAGCAAATTGCTTGCAACACAAACAAACTTTAAGAATAAACCATTGCGTTATGCGAGAAAAGACGATTCCTCCCCCAATCGTTCGTTAGGGTTTGCTTGTATTCAGTGCGTCCCGTTTCCGACTGACATACAGTTCCGATGGACAATTCTGATGATCAGTTTGGGTTGAGCTATAAAAAAGTATAAAAACATTACGTGTTGGTCATAAACCGTCATTTTTACTGTAAATTTGCAGTTCGGAAATAAACACAAACTTATAATAGAAACGATGAAAAATCAGACAAAGGCTATTGACACGCCATTTGGACAGCGCGACGCATACGGGTCGCTGAGCATGCCGGTATACCACACCGCAGCATACGAGTTTGACACTGCCGCCGATATGGCGGACGCCTTCACAGGCAAAGTGATAGCACCAGACTATTCCAGAGTACTCAACCCAACGGTGATGTATCTCGAAGACAAGGTGAAGGCAATGACGGGAGCCGCCAATGTGATGGCGCTGTCGTCGGGAATGGCTGCCATTAGCAACACAATACTCGCCCTCTCGGCAGCAGGCAAGAATATCGTCACCTCACGACACATGTTCGGCAATACCTTCTCGCTCATCACCGAGTCGATGCCACGCTTCGGCGTTGAGGCACGTCCCTGCGATCTGCTCAACCTCGACGAGGTGCGCTCAAAGATGGATGCCAACACCTGCTGCATATTCCTGGAGATTATCACCAACCCACAGATGGAAGTGGCAGACCTGAAGGCTCTCTCGGCGATAGCCCATGAGTATGGCGTGCCATTGATTGCCGATACCACGGTGATACCGTTCACACAGTTCTCGGCAAAAGATCTCGGCGTAGACATCGAGGTGGTGTCGAGCACGAAATATCTCTCAGGCGGTGCCACCACCCTCGGCGGACTCATTATCGACTACGGCACGGCAGAGGGATTCGGCCACAAGATGAAGAACGAGATGCTCTTCAACTTCGGTGCCTACATGACTCCCCACGTGGCATACATGCAGTCGCTCGGACTGGAGACCCTCGATGCCCGCTACAGAGTGCAGAGCCAGAACACCATCTATCTTGCCAACAGACTGCGTGAGCTGCCACAGATAAAGAGCGTAAACTATGTTGGACTCGCCGACAATCCGTTCCACGATATCGCCGTGGCACAATATGGCAAGACAGCCGGAGCGATGATGACCATCGACCTGGAGAGCAAGGAAGCCGCTTTCAGCATGATAAACAATCTGAAGCTCGTCCGCCGTGCCACAAACCTCTTCGACAACCGCACGCTCGCCATCCATCCGGCAAGCACCATCTTCGGAAACTTCTCCGACGAGGAGCGCAGAAAGATGGACGTGCTCGACACTACGGTGCGTATTTCAGTGGGACTGGAAGATATGGACGACGTGTTCGAGGATATCAAGCAGGCTGTGGAGCGCTGATATATGCCCCTTGCTGCCGGTGATTGCCGGCAGAGGATAAAGACAACGACAAAAAATCAGCACACATAGAGTTTGATATGTACGATTTCAATAAGATAATAGACCGTTCGGGCAGTGGCGACCTTAAGCACGAGGTGCTTGAGGAGCGCTACGGCAGAGGTGACCTGTTGCCTCTGTGGGTTGCTGACATGGACTTCGAGACACCGCAGTTCATCACCGATGCCCTGCGCCGCCGCCTCGACCATTCACTCTTCGGCTACACCGTGGAGCCGAAGGAATACTGGCCCACCGTGCAGCGATGGATACGCGACCACCATCAGTGGGAGGTGCCGCTGGAGTGGTTCAGCTACATTCCGGGCATAGTGAAAGGCATCGGAATGGTGATAAACGTGTTTACGAATTCCGACGAGAAGGTGATAATCCAGCCGCCGGTATACCATCCCTTCCGCCTCACTCCAGAGGGAAACGGCAGAGAAGTGGTGTATAATCCGCTGAAGGAGAATGCCGACGGCACATATTCGATGGATTTCGACAACCTTGCAGAGGTAGCCGACGAGAAATGCCGTCTCCTTATACTCTCCAATCCTCACAACCCGGCAGGCATAGTGTGGGGCAGGGAGACGCTGGCACGCCTTGCCGACTTCTGTTACGACCGCGGCATCATAGTCATTTCCGACGAGATACACTGCGACATGGCTCTGTGGGGCAACAAGCACGTGCCCTTTGCCACGGCGTCAGAGAAGGCTGCCCAGTGTAGCATCACATTCGGAGCACCGTCGAAGACCTTCAACATTGCAGGCATCGTCAGCTCCTATTCGATAGTCCCCAACCCAGAGATAAGGAAGAAGTTCTATTCGTGGCTCGCCGCCAACGAACTTAACGAGGCACCCATGTTCTCGCCCATCGCCACCATCGCCGCCTTTGAGCAAGGAGAGCAGTGGCGCAGGGCGATGCTCGCTTATGTGGAAGACAACATCCGTTATGTGGAAGACTACTGCCGTGAACATCTGCCGATGATACGGCCATTGCGACCGGAGGCGTCATTTCTGGTGTGGCTCGACTGCCGCAAGCTCGGTCTCAATCACGACCGGCTCATCGACCTCTTTGTCAACAAGGCACGTCTCGCCCTCAACGACGGAGAGATGTTCGGCAAGGGTGGCGAAGGCTTCATGAGAATGAACGTGGCAACGCCGCGCGCCATCCTCACACAGGCACTCTCCCAACTGAAAGACGCCGTTTGCGGATGATATGAATTGATGCCCGATTGAGGTTGAAAGACGAAACAAAATCCAAGCAAGCCCTAATGACCGATTTGGGTTAAATCATAAAAAAAGAAGGATGTCGCTTTGGCATCCTTCTTTTTTATGATTCTGTTCAAAGCGGTAATGAGAATCTCAAGTCATCGAAGACCCGGTTTCTGATTGCCGCTTTGATATTCGGGGAAATTACTGTTATTCAGCGTCTCTCTCCTTCACCACGATGTTCTTGAACTCGTATGTAGGAGCCACTTCGTCAGTGCTCTTGTATACGAAGGCGATATGGATAGTGTTGCCTACATATTTTGCGAGCGAAGCAGGACCAACGGTTACGAAGCTCCAAGAGTCGCCGGCAGAGCGTGTAGCCGGGTCAAACTCCACGTCCTCCCATGTGGCAGCCTTCACGTCGGTGCCGTCGAAGTTGGTAGACACCTTCACCTGTATGAAGTCAGTCAGGTTGTTGGAACCCAGGAAGTTGAGTGCCTCTTCGAATGAGATTACAGGGTCTTTGCCCTTCTTCATGTTGAGTGCAGGCGAAACGAGCCAGCTCTCGGCAGCCTGGTTCACCTTGTTGGCGAATGCCGAAGCCTTCCATCCGTAAGCCGCGGTGTTAGACCATACGTAGCTCAGTGTGCCGATGTTGATGTTGTATGCCACGAAGCCACCCTCGTTGCCGAGCAGCGACTCGTTGAGATACATGCTTATCTGAGCCTCATAGCCATTCTCGGTGTTGGCGAAAGTGGTGGTCTCCTTCTTGTATACCTTAGACTCTGCCCATCCCTCAGTGGCAGAATATGTGTATTCCACTACAGCCATTGCCGTAGCCGACTTGCGGTATACCACAGCCACCTTCTGTCCGTCAGCGGCGAAAGGATAAGCCTGCTGCAGCAGCTGAGGCAGATAGTTGGCAGGTTTGCCGATTGTGGTAGAGCCTACAGCCTCATACATAGCAGGCTGAACAGCCATCACCTTGGCGTCAGAAGTGGTGTATGTCTTCCATGCAGTGCCGTCAAACTTGTATACCACCGACTTGTTTGCCTTCGAAGCGGCAGCGCGGCGCATTCCGTTCATCTTGGCACCCGAAGCAGCCTCTGCAACGCTTGTCACCATGGTGTTCACGTATTTGCCCTTTGAAGCAGAACCTACGGTGTATCCGTAAACCACCACGTTCTTGCCGTTGAGGTCGGCGCTTACCATTCCTTCCGGAACGTAAGCCAGACTTCCCTGCTTCTCAGTTCCGTCGATAGCCACGTTGTAGTAGTTGCCGTTGATTGTCAGTTTGCCGGTATATGTCACGTATGCCACGTAAGGGGCATTGGCATAAGCCTCAAAGTCGGCGCTGCCCATGGTCTTAGCCTTAGGCTGTGTGTATGTGCCGTTGCCAGCCTTCAATACAGAAACCTCTGTGCCGTCGGTAGGATACTGCTGCAGACCGCCATATTCTGTGGTCGTTCCGCTAACAGCCACCTCGTCGCCAACCTTCACGTCGCTGGTCTTGTATACGAGGATATAACCGGTTCCGTCGTAGAGCAGGAAGCCGCGGCTGTAAACTGCCGGCACCTTGCCCTTCACGGTGTAAGTACCCACGCCACCTGCGATGACGTCAGAAATCTTGGTGTATTGACTCTCTGTCTGAGAGCCTCCGCCGGCAGGTTCAAACTCAGAGTAAGAGTAGTTCACCACCATGATGTCGCCAGCCTTGGCATCGGCTTTTGCTGTCTTCAGTGCGGCAGCTATCTTGTTCTCTGTAGAAGGAGTGAGGTATGTAGCCGTTGACGCACCGTCCCAGATCGTGTTGTAGTCGTCGGCAGTCAGAGTGTATTCACCCTTCATGTTGTCGAAGTCGGCGAGATATTCCGATTTTCCGCAATACTCGTTGTATGTCACCTTGAACGTAGAGCCCAGGTCGGCAGCAGGATATTTGTTGTTGATGAATGCCGGCAGGAACTGGTCGGCGGTAATCATATTGTCGAAATACTTCTGTGTGCCGAGTTTATTCAACGCGTCGGTATACGCTGTAGTTCCGCTCTGCTCGTCGAGCTGTGCGGCGAGAGCCTTGTTGGCTGCGAGATTGGCGATGGCGGTGTAGTCGCCATCCTCGAGCACTATTGGCAAATCCTTCTTCACGTCGGTAATCTGGTCGCCGATATGAAACTGGTCTTCAAAGTCGTTACACGCGGTAAGCGACAGCAGGGCGACAGCCGACAGTAAATATATCTTTTTCATATTCTTCTAATGTTATATATATAATGTATACGGTTGATTAGAAATTGATCTTCAGTCTTGTGCTGAACGTGCGTCCGAAGGCATAGAATCCGTAGATGTTGTCCTTTGTTGCAGTGCCGGAACTTGGGTTCCACACCTTGCCCAGATACTGATAGTCGAAGAGGTTGTTCACGTTGCCCGAGATTGTGGCGTTCAGACCTGCAATCTTGAACTTGTAAGATGCGTTGAGGTCGAACTGGCTTGCTGTAGGCACTCTCCATGGGTCAGCCACGGTGTTTGTCTTGCCCAGTGAGAGGTTGCTGCCCGAGATAGAATAGTAGGCATAGTTGCGGGCGTAGAGAGTCCAGTCGGCACCGATACGAATCTCCTTGCCGATCTTGATTGTAGCGCCGAGAGCTGCCGTTGTCTGAGCGGCGCCGCCAACATGGATACCCTTCAGGTTGATACCCGTAGAGAGATGGTCTTCAGCTCCGATACCGCTTGCTATGCTTCCGTCCTTTGTGAGAGGCTGTCCGTTGTAGTCAAACACGTATCCCTTGGCATTGCTGTCCCATTTCCAGTCGCCGATAGAGAACATGGCGTTCACGTCGAGCCAGTAGAGCGGACTTGCCTTTGCCTCGATTTCGATACCCTTGTGCAGTGCGTTCACGCCGGTCATGTTCACGAAGGCGTCAACCTGTGCCGTGCCCACTGTAGAGCTCTTTGCCATTGTCTTGTCGAGCCACTTTGTCCAATAAGCGTTCACGTCAACCTGCAGCCACTTCAGACGGTAGCCGTAGCCAAGTTCGAACGATACTACTTTCTCGTTCTTGGCGTCAGGGTTAGTCACGTTGCTTGATGCGAATGAGAGGAACGCACCGTAGTTGAACTTAGGAGCGCGGCTGATGTAGCCCACGTTGAAGAATGCGTTGTGATGCTCGTTGAAGTTGTAGTTGGCACCACCCTTCACGGTGAAGCCGAGATAGTTCTTGGTCTCAGACTCAGCGTTTTTCTTGTCGTAGTAGAGACGGTCGTAACGCCAGTAAGAAGTGTTTGAGAGCGAACCAGAGAGGAATGAAGAGAGACCGTTCTTGGAGTATTCAGCCTGGAAGAAGGCACCTTCCTGAACCACGTGTCCGTCATAGTCGCGATATACAGCATCGCCCACGCCGAGCTTCTGGTATACCCAGCTCTGGTTTGCGGCATTGGCGTTGTTTTCAGGTTTCACCGACTTGCGGGTGCTGTCGATGAAATATTTGCCTCCATAGAGGTCAACGATGTCGTTGGTGTGTGTGCCCTTGTAGAAGCGGAAGTCTACACCACCGTAGAAGTCGATGTCCTTTGTCAGTTTGGTGTTGTATGTAGAAACGAGTCCATACCAGTTGTGGTAGTTCTTCGCCTTTGTCATCACCATGATAGAACCGTTCTCGTTGTTGGCGTTCAGTTCCTCTACAGCGCCATAGTCGAATGTGCCGTCAGCCTTGCGGAACTTGTTCTGCATCACTCCCTTGTATGCTCCATACCAGTCGGTGTAAGAGTATCCGTAGTCGGTATTCGCCTGTCCGCTGTATCCGTATCCACGGCCGATGCTCATATAGAGCACGGTGCTCAACGACGAATTGTCGTTGATCTGCCACTGGTGGTTGAGGCTCAGCTGAGGCTTGTGGTAAACGTTATATTCGGCAGAGCGCATCTTGCCGTTGCTGTCGAAACCGTAAGTAGGGTTATACTTGTGGTCTTTCACTCCCCACACCTGCTCTGTCATCTTCCAGTCGGCGAGAGTCAGCGCGTCTTTGCGCTGGAAGTGCTCCTGAGGAGCTCCGAAGGCGGTGAACGAGAGCTGGTGCTTGTCGTTCAGACGCTTGGAGATGTTCAGGAAGTATGTGTAGCCTGAGAATTCAGTGCCCTGCACGTATCCGTCGCCCCATGTCTTTGAACCGAGCAATGTCATCGACCATCCTGTCTTTGACAGACCAGTAGAAACGGTGAACATCACCTTGTTCATGTTGTCGTTGCCCATACCATAATATATCGATCCGCCCTTCTTTGCCTCGATAGACTTTGTGATGATGTTGATGGTACCACCTACAGAAGGTGCCGACACCTTTGAAGCACCGAGTCCGCGCTGTGTCTGCATAGAACGGGTCACGTCGGTCAGACCTGCCCAGTTAGACCAGTATACGTTCTGGTTCTCCATGTCGTTCATAGGCACACCGTTCACCATTACGGCGATGTTGGTGTTGTCGAATCCACGCATGTATATCTCAGAGTCGCCATAGCCACCACCCTCTTTGTTGGCATGCACGCCAGGGGTAGACTTGAGGATCTCGGGGAACTCCTGTGTTCCGATTTTCTCCTCGATGAACGAGAGCGGAACGGAAGACACAGCCACCGGAGTCTTTCTTGCCACAGCCACCTGTGATGTCACCACTACGTCGTCGAGCATGCGTCCATCTGGCTTCAGGCTGATGGTGGCGATGTCGCCCTTGCTGGCATTGGTCTTCATGGATTTAGACTTGTAGCCGATGTAGTCTACAGTGATTTCTGCAGTTCCCTTTACGCCTTTCACTGTGAAAGCACCGTCGATGTCGGTTGCCACCTTGACGCCGTTAACGGTTACCGTAGCACCGATGAGCGGTTCGTTGTTTTCCGCATCAACTACCTTACCTCTTAGCGTGGACTGAGCCACTGCCGTCACCGTGCCGACAATGGCCAGCACAGCCACGAGAAGGAGATGTTTTAGATGATTTTTCATACTTAAATTTGTAAAAGTTGATTAATACTGCACAAATATACAAATTAATGTTTAATAACCCTATAAATGTTAAACAAAAAGGCGCTTTGTAATGTAATTTTAATGGGAAACCGCCAAATAATGTTGGGAAAAGAAGAAAACGGGACGAATTAACGAACCTGTTTTAGCAGGCAGTGATGAAATAGTAATTGGTCCATTGACAACGGACTAATTTGACAAGGCAACACTGGAAGCATTTCTTACAGTGCAGTTTACTCCTCATTTTGAGATACTTGAATTATCGGAGCGAAGACACTTATAATGATTGAGACACGCAAATACTTTTCAATTTTTTTTGATAAAGAGTCGCAGCTATCCTTCTATCCGCCACTCCGTGATGGTGCGTTCCTCGCTGCTGTAGTTCACGCCCACCTTTACCAGCCGTTTGCCGTCGGCTGTATAGGGGATGAGATAGCCCTTCTCGTCAATCTGGCGGAGCGCGGCGTCGGCGGAGCCGTCAAACTTCAACTCCATGACGTAGACCACCGAGGGCAGCGTGATCACCACGTCGGCCCTGCCGTGCGCACTTTCCTCCTCCACCTTGATGAACGAGCCGATGAGCGAGAACACCAGATAGAAGATGGTCTGCACGTCGCGCTCCGTCTTGTTCGACAGGCGGTAGGACACGCCGGCGAGATAGGCGCGCATCAGCGTGAGCGCTTGCTCCATGTCGTCGGCGATGACCGCCTTGACAAACTTGATGACGAAACTGCTGTTGGTGCCCTCGGCCGGCGTGAGGTAGTTGGCGGCAAGCGAGCGCACCATCCCCGTGCGCACCTCCTCGTTGGGATAGCCCAGCGTGTAGAGGTCGATCATCGGTTCGTAGTGCTTGATGGTGAGGTAGCCGCTCTGGTAGAGCAACGGAAGGGCGGTGGTCATGTTCTCTGGCGACACGTCGAAGTCGCTCACTCCGGCGTCCTGGCCAGTGAGGTCGCGCAAGCCGACATTGTATTTCTGGAGCAATTTGATGATGTAGGTGGGCGTGCCCGAGTCGAACCAGTAGTCGCCGATGTCGCCTGAGGCAAGGGCTTTGATCAAGCTGAACGGATTGTACACATCCTCAGAGTTCTTGCTGAAATGATAGCCGTCGTATTTCCGCTTGAGCCGTTCGAATGTCTCGTCCACGCTGAGGTGCAGGTGCTCGGCAAGGCGCTCCACATCGGGCAGCATCTGAGTGTGGAGCTCCTCGCTGCTGATGCCGCAGATGGCGGAATACTTGTCGTACATGGAGATGTTGAACAGGTTGTTCAGCTCACTGAAGATGCTGAGCTGCGCAAACTTGGTGATGCCCGTGAGGAACACGAACTCAAGATACGGGTCGAGCGACTTGATGGGCGAATAGAAGTTCTGCATCGCGCGGCGCAGGGCGACAAGGTTCTGCTCCTCGTGCACCACGTCAAGCAGCGGCGCGTCGTACTCATCGATGATGAGCGCCACTTTCCGGCCTGTTAGCCTGTTTGCCGTCACCACCAGGTCTTTCAAGCGAATGTTGGGGTCTTGCTTTTCGCTCTTGTAGCCAAAAACGGCTTCCTGGTCGGTGAGCATGTCGGCAAGATAACGCTCGAGCATGTCCTTGTCCATGTGCTTGGCTGCACTCATGTCGAAGTGCAGCACGGGATGCTTCACCCAGTCCTTCTCATACTCTCCCATGGCGAGGCCTTCGAACAGGTCCTTGCGCCCCTCGTAATAAGCATGGATCATCGAGGCAAACAGCGACTTGCCGAACCGCCTCGGGCGGCTCAGGAAAACATACTTATAACCCTTGTCGATGAAATCCACAAGATACTGCGTCTTGTCGATATAAAGATAGTTACGTTCCCGAATCTCGCTGAACGTCTGTATGCCTATCGGATATTTTCTTGCCTGTGCCATGGTCATTTGTTTTGCTGTTATTCATCCATGTAGGATGCGATATGCTGCATTCTATTGCAAATATAGTGATTATTTGAATAAACGGCAAGTCTTTTACAAAAAACGCTCCATGGCAATACCATAAAGGGGCATTCTCAAGCATTGGATAATTTATTGTTATCCAATGACTCGATCAATTTGTATATGATGAACATCCTTTATGTATGAAAAAATCGACGAGTAAGCATAATGTCATTCCTCATCAACAGGAAAGAGTTTGTTCAGATGCCGCTTCTTTTCATTTCCTTTACGGGTGTTTCTTCTTATGGAAACTTTAGGCTCAGTTTTGGGCACGCTGCTTGCCCACTTGGGGCACGCTGCTTGCCCCACTTGAGAACGCTGCTTGCCCCGGTTGGGCACAATCGTTGCCTGTTTCATGAGGTTTTGTTATCCTTGCCAATGATTGTGGTTTGGAAATCTCCGGGTGGCGCAAAGCGGCATGATACTTCAATGATACTTTTATGATACTTTTCTGTAAAGCATTCAGAAAAGTGTCATAACGGTAACTTGTTGGCTTGTTTGACTTTGGATGCTGTGGGGAACCGGAAAATGATACTTTGACACTTTTCCGGAGAAAAACATTTTTCGTTAGTCCAGAATCTGGCATTATGGCTAGCCTGGATTCTGGGGTTAACCATGGTCATTCCCGAAATCCTTTTTCAGATCGCGGAACACGCTCCATGCCACAGGCACTGATAGGAGGAACGAACAGAGGTCGGACACCGCCTGACTCATCTCCACACCCTGCAGACCGAGAAACAATGGGAGGATGAATACCGCCGGGATGAAGAACATACCGCTGCGCGAGGCGGCCACGAGATTGGCACGCATCGGTTTGCGTGCCGTCTGCGACAGCATGTTGGTGAGGATGATGGTGGCGATGAGAGGGTAGGTGATGAGCTGCCAGCGGAAAGCCGCTGTGCCGACGGCTATTACGGCAGGGTCGTCGCGGAATACCGATATTATGGGTTCCGTGAATATGAAGCCTATTATGGTGATGGCGAGGAAGAACACCGTGCCTATCTTTATGCAGTAAACAAAGCCCTCGTATATCCTGTCGAGCAGCTTCGCTCCGCAGCAGAATCCGCAAAGCGGCTGGAATCCCTGTCCCAGTCCCACAATGCCGGCATACACAAAATTGGAAATCCTCGTCACTATCGACATTCCCGCTATGGCAGCGTCGCCGTAGGCCCCCGCAGCGATGTTCAGCATTATCGTGGCAACGCTCGCCAGTCCCTGTCGTGAGAGCGACGGAGTGCCGTTGATGACTATTTCCTTGGCGAAGGCGCCCGAAAGGCGGCAGTTCCTTAGTTCAATGGCTATATTGCCCCGATGGCGAGTCATGTTGAACAGTATGAAGAAACTCATCGTCTGGCTCACGAGCGTAGCCACGGCAGCCCCCGTTATTCCCAGACAGAAATAGAATATCAGTATCGGTGCGAGCACCACGTTGAGCACCACACCGCTGAGTATGCCATACATGGCATATTTGGCGTTGCCTTGAAAGCGCATCTGGTTGTTCAGCGTGAAGGCACCCGTCATGAACGGCGCTCCCACGAGGATTATGCCCAGGTATCGTTCCGTGTATGGCAGAATGGTCTCCGTGGAACCGAGGAATATGCAGATGTCGGAAAGAAACGCCAGTCCCACCACTGCAACCGCCAGACCGAAAGTCACGCTGCCCACAAGTCCTGTGGCAGCCATGTATTTAGCCTCGTCGGTGCGCTTTGCGCCGAGCATCCGTGATATGTAGTTGCCCGAACCGTGTCCGAAGAAGAATCCGATTGCCTGTATGATGGTCATTATAGAGAATGAAATGCCCACGGCGGCAGTGCTCTGCGTGTTTATCTGTCCCACGTAGTATGTGTCGACCATTCCGTATATGCTTGTCACCAGCATTGATATTATGGTGGGTACCGCCATGCTTACAATCACCCTGTGTACGGGAGCGTGAGTGAGAAAAGTGTAGTTGTCTCTTTGCTTCTTCATCTTTGTTATTGTCGTACCGCTTCAGTACTTGCGTTTCCTATGCTCTGGTTGTCGTTTTTTTATCCTGTATGTCAAGCCCCGAGACTGTCTGATTGCCGTTTCGGGATGAAAAGACGGATGCCGCTTCGGGGAGTCCGTAAAAGTCAGATGTCCGTCCCACCGTCATTTGCAGAGAGCCTGACAGACCTTGTCCTGGAAGTTCCTGCCAGAAGAAGAATGTCTGATTCCCATGTTTATGATAGAGAAGCAGATGCGGTGACCGTTGGCCGTGGTGAGATATCCGGCGAGCGAACTGACACCTGTCACCGTGCCCGTCTTTGCCTTCACGTTCTCATGTGCTGCCCCTTTACGCATGCGTTTCGAGAGAGTGCCGTCCACTCCGGCTATAGGCAGGCAAGGCAGCATGTTGTCGTAGATTTCAGGATGGCGGTAGGCATATCTCAGGAAGTCCACTTCCAGTTCCGGCGACACGTAGTTGTATAGCGACAGTCCGCTGCCGTCGGCGATATAATATGCCGAAGGCCTCCTGCCCACCTTGGATATTATGGCGTTCACCGCCTGTCTGCCATGTCTTGCAGATGCGGTGTTGCGTCCTGCCACTTCGGCAGCCAGCTGATAGAATATCGCTTCAGAATAGAGGTTGTCGCTGCGCTTCAGCTGGCGGCGCATCACTTCGAGCAATGGGGTGCGCTTTATATATAAGGTGTGAGCGCCGGAGGGCATCGAACCGTTGCTGCACGTTCCTGTCACGGTGATACCATTCTGTCTGAGCTTCCTCTGCAGTCTCTCGCCGAACTCCTCCTTCCTGCCGGCGAGCAGTGGAGAGAGCACAGGATTGTCGTCGTCCCAGCACCAACCCTCGCCAAGACGGTCCTTGTCTTTCATCGTGAGGTCGAGATATATGTTGCCGTCGATGGTGTCGATGCCGAGCGCCTTCACGCTGTCGGCAAACTCGGCGATGTCGTCGCTCCCTATCGTGGGGTCGAAGCCACCTTTCACATACAGGTTTCCGCGGAGCGTCAGACTGTCTGTCCTGCCTGTATATGCCATGCGCGTCTTCAGTTCGTAGCCTGCACCCAGACGGTCGATAGCCGTCACCGCCACCATCATCTTCAGAGTGCTGGCAGGGCGCATCAGCTGAGAGGCGTTGCGTTCGTAGATAGTGGAGTCGGCGGTGAGGTCGTAGATTTTCATTCCCACCATCGAGGTGTTGAATATCGTGGTGTTGTCGAAAATCTTCTCAATCCTGTGTCTCACATTCTCCGGCCACGGCAGGTTCTCGTCGTCGTAACTGATGTCGTCGCCGTCGTCAGACGCCTCGTCGGTGGAGTCGTTCTGCTGGATGCCAATCGTCATGGTGTCCACGTCGACGGTGTCTACGATTACGGTGTCGTCGTCATTGAATATTTCGTTGAGGCAGGTCTCTTGGGCAAATGCGCAATGAGTGACCTCGTCGGTGGCATACATCGGAAGCAGCAACAGCGCCGCAAGACTTATTATGCCACTTGCAAACAGTTTTCTCTTTTTCATTTATTGATATGTTCAGATGGGTTTGATGTTGGTGTGCCAATGGAAAAGCAACAGGAAAAAGTCGCTGCTATGGTACTCCAAATTCCATAACGCATACAAAATTACGAACTTTTGGGCGAAAAAGTGGAATAATTACTATTAAAGAATGTAATAACCTACAAAAAGCCTCCGATATTTATCCGTTTTAAGAAAATCTTATTACTTTTGCATTGATTAAAACAAACGTCTTTATGGTTTATAAATACGATTTTCTCATTATCGGTGCCGGCGTCGCCGGAATGAGCTATGCGCTAAAGGTAGCAAGAGAACACAAAGGCAAGATATGCCTGATCTGCAAAACAACGCTCGATGAGGCGAATACATACTTCGCCCAGGGAGGAGTGGCATCGGTGACGAATCTCAAGATAGACAATTTCGATAAGCATATCGAAGACACTATGATAGCCGGTGACTACATCAATGATGTGGAAGCTGTGGAGCAAGTGGTAAGGAATGCACCGGAGCAGATTGATGAACTGGTGAAGTGGGGAGTGCACTTCGACCGCAAGGAAGACGGCAGCTTCGATCTGCACCGTGAGGGAGGACACTCTGAGTTCCGTATCCTGCACCATGCCGACGACACAGGAGCCGAGATCCAACGAGGACTGATGGAGGCCGTGCGCAGCAATCCGGACATCGACATCAAGGAGAATCATTTCGCAGTAGAGATAATAACGCAGCACCATCTCGGAATAGTGGTGACGCGCCGCACGCCGAACATACAGTGTTATGGAGCTTACGTGCTGAACCCGGAGACACAGAAGGTGGACACGTATCTGAGTAAGGTCACACTGATGTGTACCGGAGGATGCGGAGCCGTGTACCAGACCACCACAAACCCCGTGATAGCCACCGGCGACGGAGAGGCAATGGTATACCGCGCAAAGGGAACGGTGCAGGACATGGAGTTCGTGCAGTTCCATCCCACATCATTATATAATCCGCAAGAGACCCATCCCGCATACCTCATCACAGAGGCGATGAGAGGCTACGGCGGCATCCTGCGACTGCCCAACGGAGAGTCGTTCATGGAGAAATACGACAAGCGGTTGAGTCTCGCTCCCCGCGACATCGTGGCGCGTGCCATCGACAAGGAGATGAAGATACACGGTATCGACCATGTGTGTCTGGACGTGACCCACAAGGATCCGGAGGAGACAAAGCATCATTTCCCGAATATATACAAGAAATGTCTGAGTATCGGCATCGACATCACCAAGGAGTATATCCCCGTAAGGCCGGCAGCCCATTATATGTGCGGCGGCATCAAGGTGGACCTCAACGGCGAGTCGAGCATCAAGCGCCTCTATGCCATCGGCGAATGCTCATGCACAGGACTTCACGGAGGCAACCGTCTGGCAAGCAACTCGCTCATCGAGGCTGTGGTATATGCCGATGCGGCTGCAAAGCACAGTCTGGCACACATTGATGAATATGACTTCAATGTGCATGTGCCGGAGTGGGACGACCAGGGCACCCTGACCAATGAGGAGAAAGTGCTCATCACGCAGAGCGTGAAGGAAGTGGGACAGATAATGAGCAACTATGTGGGCATCGTGAGAAGTGACCTCAGACTGAAACGTGCATGGAACCGTCTCGACCTGCTCTATGAAGAGACAGAGTCGCTCTTCAAGAGGGTGAAGGCGAGCAAGGATATCTGTGAACTTAGAAACATGATAAACGTGGGCTACCTCATCACACGTCAGGCAATAGAGCGTAAGGAGTGTCGTGGTCTGCATTTCACCATCGACTATCCTCTTCATGCTTACGACAAGAAGTAATAGGAGAGTGGATGGCTGACGGAAAGATATATATAGCATTAACCCCAAACCAGTCATCAGGCGATGTTCCGGATGACAGGTTTGGGCTTTGTTGTTTTTGGAGTAAAAAGGGACGGTTTGGCATTTGCTGACAAGACAAGGTCATAAACAGCATAATGATAGGAAATTAGCATTTCATAATGTAACAGACAGGTCTTTTTATAACCTGTATTGTTAGCTTTTTCGTGCTTTTCTTTGCAGCACAACAAAAAAATCGTATTTTTGCACCTATTGTATAACATGAACTTTACATTATAACAGAATAATATGGGTTTAAAAATCATTGTACTTGCCAAGCAGGTACCAGACACACGCAATGTTGGCAAAGACGCCATGACGGCTGAAGGCACCGTGAACCGTGCCGCATTGCCAGCAATTTTCAATCCTGAAGATTTGAACGCCCTCGAACAGGCGTTACGTTTGAAAGACCAGAATCCAGGCTCCACAGTGGGTATCCTCACCATGGGCCCTCCACGTGCTGCCGAGATCATCCGCCAGGGACTCTATAGAGGAGCAGACACAGGATGGCTGCTGACCGACAGACTCTTTGCTGGTGCCGACACGCTCGCTACCTCATACGCACTTGCTACGGCAATCCAGAAAATCGGCGGTGCCGACGTGGTAATCGGTGGTCGTCAGGCTATCGACGGTGACACTGCACAGGTGGGACCACAGGTGGCACAGAAGCTGGGACTCTCTCAGGTGACTTATGCCGAGGAGATAGAGAAGTGTGAGAATGGCGTGCTCACCATCCGTCGCCATATCGACGGAGGAGTGGAGACCGTAGAGGCTCCTATGCCTATCGTCATCACGGTGAACGGCAGCGCCGCTCCTTGCCGTCCTTGCAACGCCAAGCTCGTGATGAAATACAAGCGTGCCAACGTGCCTTTGGAGCGCACTGCAGACATGCCATACGCCGAGCTTTATGCCGAGCGCCCATATCTGACGCTCAACCAGTGGTCTGTAGCCGATGTTGACGGCGACCCGGAGCAGTGTGGACTCGCCGGCTCGCCAACCAAGGTGAAGGCTGTGAAGAATATCGTGTTCCAGGCCAAGGAGAGCAAGACGCTCACCGCTTCCGACACTGATATCGAGGGAATGATAAAAGAATTGTTGGACGAAAAGATTATTGGATAAGAGATGAACAACGTATTTGTATATTGCGAGATAGAGAACACCACGGTTGCCGAGGTGTCTCAGGAATTGCTTACCAAAGGCCGCAAGCTCGCCAACCAGCTTGGTGTGGAGCTTCATGCCATCGTTGCCGGTACTGGCATCAAGGGCAAGGTGGAAGACCAGATACTGCCTTATGGCGTTGACAAGCTCTTCGCCTTTGATGCAGAGGGTCTCTTCCCATACACATCAGCACCACATACGGATATCCTGGTGAACCTCTTCAAGGAGGAGAAGCCACAGATCTGCCTCATGGGAGCAACAGTGATTGGCCGTGACCTCGGTCCGAGAGTGTCGTCATCGCTGACAAGCGGACTGACAGCCGACTGTACACAGCTCGAAATCGGTGATTTCGACGACAAGAAGAGCGGCACGCATTATGACAACCTGCTCTATCAGATTCGTCCGGCATTCGGCGGAAACATCGTTGCCACAATCGTAAACCCGGAGCATCGTCCACAGATGGCTACCGTGCGTAGCGGAGTGATGCAGAAAGCCGTATACGAGGGTGAGGCAAAGCATGAAGTGGTATATATGGACGTAGCAAAATATGTGCCTGAGGCTGACTATGTGGTGAAGGTCATCGACCGCCACGTTGAGGCTGCCAAGCACAACCTGAAGGGTGCGCCGATCGTCGTTGCCGGTGGCTACGGCGTGGGCAGCAAGGAAGGCTTCGACATGCTATTCCAACTCGCCAAGGAACTCCACGGAGAGGTGGGCGCCAGCCGTGCGGCTGTTGACGCTGGATGGGTAGACCACGACCGCCAGATTGGCCAGACCGGTGTGACAGTGCATCCAAAGGTGTATATCGCATGTGGTATCTCCGGTCAGATTCAGCATATCGCAGGTATGCAGGACTCTGGTATCATCATCTCCGTGAACAACGACCCTGAGGCTCCTATCAACAAGATTGCCGACTATGTAATCAACGGCACTGTGGAGGAGGTCGTTCCAAAACTCATAAAGTATTATAAGCAGAACTCAAAGTAAAGAACATCATGGCTAATTATTATAGCGACCATCCGGAATTTGATTTCTATCTCAATCACCCGGAAATGAAACGCGTCGTTGAGCTCAAGGAACGCAACTTCGCAGACAAAGACAAGTATGAGGATGCACCCGTAGACTTCGACGATGCCATCGAGAACTACAAGCGTGTGCTCGACATCACCGGCGACATCGCCGCCAATATCCTCGAACCCAACAGTGAGGCTGTTGACCTCGAAGGTCCACACCTCGTGGAGGGACGCATGCACTATGCTTCGAAAACATACGAGAACATCGAGGCTACACGTCAGGCAGGACTCTGGGGCATCTCAATGCCTCGCCGCTACGGCGGTCTGAACATGCCTATCACTCCTTATTCCATGGCTTCGGAAATCGTGGCTACGGCAGATGCCGGATTCCAGAACATCTGGAGCTTGCAGGACTGTATCGAGACTCTCTATGAGTTCGGTTCTGAGGAGCAGCGCCAGAAGTATATTCCACGTGTATGTGCCGGAGAGACCATGAGTATGGACCTCACTGAACCTGATGCCGGTTCTGACTTGCAGCGCGTAATGCTCAAGGCTACATACAGCGAGGAGGAGGGATGCTGGCTGCTCAATGGTGTGAAGCGTTTCATCACCAACGGCGACTCTGACATCCATCTCGTGCTGGCCCGTTCAGAGGCAGGCACACACGACGGACGTGGACTCTCAATGTTTATCTACGACAAGAACCAGGGTGGCGTTACCGTGCGCCACATCGAGAACAAGCTCGGTATCCACGGTTCACCTACCTGTGAGCTGGTATACAAGAATGCCAAGGCAGAACTCTGCGGAAGCACCCGTATGGGACTCATCAAATATGTGATGGCGCTCATGAACGGTGCCCGTCTGGGTATCGCCGCACAGTCTGTCGGCGTGAGCCAGGCAGCCTACGACGAGGCTCTTGCCTATGCCAAGGACCGCAAGCAGTTTGGCGAGGCTATCGTGAAGTTCCCAGCCGTATACGATATGATTGCCCGTATCAAGGCAAAGCTCGACGCCGGTCGCAGCATCCTGTATCAGACAGCACGCTACGTTGACATCTACAAGGCTCTCGAAGATATCTCCCGTGAGCGCAAACTCACTCCGGAGGAGCGTCAGGAGCAGAAGAAGTATGCCCGTCTTGCTGATGCCTTCACTCCAGTGGCAAAGGGTATGAACTCTGAGTATGCCAACCAGAATGTATACGACTGCATCCAGGTGCATGGCGGTTCGGGATTCATTATGGAATACAAGTGTCAGCGCCTGTACCGCGACGCACGTATCTTCTCTATCTACGAGGGAACGACACAGCTGCAGGTTGTAGCTGCATTGCGTTACATCACCAACAGCACCTATCTCAACATCATGAAGGAGATGCTCGAGAGAGAGGTGTCTGAGGATATGAAGCCGCTGCATGTGCGTGTGGCAAAGATGATAGAGCTCTACGAGCAGTCGCTCGAATACGTGAAGCAGGCTGAAAACCAGGAGGTGCTTGACTTCCTCGCCCGTCGCCTCTACGATATGACTGCCGATATCCTCATGTCGCTGCTCATCATCGGTGACGCTACTGCCTCACCGGAACTCTTCGCCAAGAGTGCACAGGTTTATGTGCGCTATGCTGAGGAGGAGGTAATCGGCCACAGCTGCTATGTCAAGAGCTTCATAGCCGAGGATTTGGTGAACTTCCGTGCCGCAGAGTAAGCGGATCAGAATTTATATATACAACATATTAAGGGGATATGCAGACTGTATCACGTCTTGCATATCCCCTTTGTATTGGGGGTATCAACATTTTGCAAAAGCTGTTGCCATGTTCACTCTTCTGTCTGCGTCTTAGGCCAGTTCACGAGATACAGTTTTTCCGTTGCTCGTGTGAAGGCTGTGTATAGCCAGTGGATATAGTCGGGCGTGAGCATGTCGTCGGTCATGTATCCTTGGTCCACATACACGTGTGCCCATTGTCCGCCCTGAGCCTTGTGGCAGGTCACGGCATAGGCGAATTTCACCTGCAATGCGTTGTAGTATTTGTCAGACCTCACGTGTCCCATGCGTTCGCTCTTCAGTCTAAGGTCGGCATAGTCTGCAAGGACGCCATTGAAGAGCTGTTCGCTCTGTTCGCGGGTCAGCGATGGCGATTCAGACTGCAGCGAGTCAATGATGACGGTGGCCTGCAGCTCGTAGTTGTCGTAGTCGGGGAATTCAAGGGCGAGGTCGGCGAAGCGGAAACCATACAATTCTCTGATGTTGCGTACGCGGCGCACCTTCGCCCTGTCGCCGTTGGCGATGAATGAGAAAGGCGTCTTCTCCATGTCGGCAGTAGGCGGCGTGGGAGCTGGTTCCGATGATTTGGCAGCCTCACGAGCCTTTTTCTCCTCCTGTTCCACCCAGAAATAGTTGTTTCTCACAATCATCAGCATGTCGCCAGGTGTCAGTTCGTCCTCCCTGCCGAGCACCATGCCCCGGATGCCGTTGTTGTATACGTTAGCCCTCTTGTTGCTGCGAGTCACCACCATTGTCTCGTCGAGTCCCACCTCAGAGTAGCTGCCGGCAAGCTGTTCTATCAGTTCGTCGCCAGGCACCATCTGGATGTCGGCAAAAGCCTTGAACCTTATTTTGGGCAACTGTGTAGCTTCGTCGTGGGTTATCATCTGGCGTATCACGTTGGCGTTGTATAAGATGCCGGAGTCGTGAGCCTGTCGCAACACCTCGTTCAGTTCCACACTGTGCATCGTCAGGAAATAGTTGGCGGCGAGACTGTCAGCCATGAGAGCCGGCGACTCCTCTTCGCCGACAGGAGGCAGCTGTGCCCTGTCGCCGACAAGCATCAGCCGGCAGTTGTCGCCGGAGAACACGAACTCCATGAGGTCGTCGAGCAGACAGCCGCTGCCGAATCCCGGCGCACCGCCACCGGAAGCGAATCCGTCGTTAGACACCATAGAAGCCTCGTCAACGACAAACAGCGTGTCACGCTGCTTGTTTATGTTGAGGCTGAATCCCGTCATGTCGCCGGTGAAAGTCTTCTGCCGGTATATCCTGCGGTGGATGGTGAATGCCGGCATTCCCGCATTCATGGATAGCACTTTGGCAGCCCTTCCCGTGGGAGCAAGCAGCACCACCCTCTGGTGCAAGCGAGCCAAAGTCTTGACCATAGCCGCCGAGAGCGACGTCTTTCCGGTACCTGCCGAACCACACATCACCATCGCCGGACGGTCGTCGCGACAAGTCATGAACCTGCAGAACGTACGTATCGCTTCCTGCTGTTCGTCAGTGGGGCATAAGCCGAAGGTTTCTGTGATGGCCCTGCTTAATTCATCCTCAATCATGGTTATTTTTAGCTAAACTCTTGATATTACAAATTATTTACCGTAATTTTGCATATTACGATATTCTATCGACGAGTGCAAAGTTACGCTAAAGATTTCTTTATAGCAAGGCAAGAAGAATGAAAATAAAACTCAACCATATACTTGCCGCCATCGTGGTGGTGCTCCTCGCTCTCTGTTGGGCGAGCGTTAGGCGTCCTATGCACTTCGCCGACCAGCGTAAGCAGCGAGAGGCGGAAGTCATACAACGGCTGACGGAAATCCGCAAGGCGGAAAAAGTCTACAGACAGCGCTTCGGAATATACGCCGGGTCTTTCAGACAGCTCATCGGGAGCGGACTGCTTGCCGATTCGCTGCGCTACGTGCCGTATTCAAGAGGACAGGAGTTTGAGCTCTCAGCCTCGGTGCATACAGGCAAGTCGGGAGCCGCAGTGCCAGTGATGGAATGCGGTGCGCCATACGATGCCTATCTGCAAGGACTCGACGAGAACAGCATCCGCGAGCTCACCGAAGGGGCAAACGGAAGGGGAGAATATCCGGGAATGAAATTTGGAGACATCACAACACCTAATGACAATGCAGGAAACTGGGAATAACATATCACAGCAGGAACATCGACTAATGATAAGAGTGGGACATGGATCACTCGCCTTCGCATACAGAAATGGCAATGGTGCAGGATTCTCGTTCGTGCCATACGCCATAAATGGTGGAATCTCCATGGCGGCAAACCTCAGAGAGGCGTTGCGCGACGATACGCTCCGACTGGCGAAATGGAGGAAAGTGCAGGTGCTTCTCGACTCGCCGGTGGTGATGGTGCCTATCGACGAATACGACGAGCACAGCAAGGAGCTGCTCTATAACTACACCGTGATGGGACAGGAGAATAATGCCGTGCTCGCCACCATACTGCCGCAGGTGAACGCCGTGGCACTGTATTCGCTGAACAAGGACCTGAGACTCGTGCTCACCGACAATTTCTCCGACATAAAGGTGCATCCGGTATGTGGGGCAACATGGCAATATCTGCAGCGACGAAGCATGGCTGGCAACAACGAGAAACTGTATTGCTATTTCCACGACGGGAAGATGGAGCTTTGCAGCTTCCGCAAAAACAGGTTCCGCTTCTCCAACACGTTCGAAGTGGCGCATGCCAACGATGCCGCATATTTCATCCTTTCGGTATGGAATCAGCTGGCGATGAACGAGAAGAAGGACGACATCTATTTGTGTGGCGAATTCAAGGAGCGCGACGCTCTGATAGAAGAACTCCATCGCTTTGTAGCCAACATATACAAAATCAAGGCGTCGTCGGATTTCAACCGCCATCCGCTGACCTTGCAGGAAGGTGTGCCTTTCGATATGGTGACGGCACTGCTGAAATGAACATGGGCAGGACTTGGCGGCAAGTCCACTCATCAATAACAATAATATAATGCGCATAATAACAGGATTATACAAGGGAAGGAGATTTGATGTGCCCCGCACCTTCAAAGCCCGTCCCACGACAGATTTCGCAAAGGAGAACATTTTCAACGTTCTCAACGGATATATAGATTTCGAAGGCACCACAGCTCTCGACCTCTTCTCCGGCACGGGAAGCATATCGCTCGAACTCGTGTCGAGAGGTTGTCAGCAGGTAATCAGCGTGGAAGCCGACCGCGACCACCATACCTTCATCAAACAATGTGTGGCAAAGCTCGGAGCCGGCAACTGCGTGACGATACGTGGCGATGTGTTCCGCTTCATCAAGGGATGCAAGCAGCAGTTCGACTTCATCTTCGCCGACCCACCATACGCCCTGCCGGAATTGCCAACACTGCCAGAGCTCGTGTTCAAGGCAGGAATGCTCAAGCCGGGAGGCGTGTTCGTGTTTGAACATGGAAAGAAGAACGACTTCAGCCAGCATCCGAATTTCGTGGAGCATAGAGAATACGGAAGTGTGAATTTCTCTATATTCAGGGAGGCAGACAAGGAGGCAGATGATTGACCACGCTACGATAGAAAGAATCAAGGATGCGGCAAACATCGTGGATGTCGTCTCTGAGTTTGTGACGCTCAAGAAAGTGGGCGCCAACTACAAAGGATTATGCCCGTTCCACGACGAGAAGACACCGTCGTTCTATGTCTCGCCGGCACGCGGAATCTGCCACTGCTTCTCATGCGGAAAGTCGGCAAATCCCGTCAGTTTCCTCATGGAACATGAGCAGATGACGTATGTGGAGGCACTGAAATGGCTCGCCAACAAATACAACATCGAAGTGCGTGAGCGCGAGATGAGCGAAGAGGAGAAGCGGGAGCAGAACGACCGTGAGAGTATGTTCATCGTCAACAAATGGGCGATGGAATATTTCAACAACATCCTCCTCAACGATGTAGATGGCAGAGCGGTAGGTATGCAGTATTTCCGCAGCCGCGGTTTCCGCGACGACATAATAGAGAAATTCCATCTCGGTTTCGCCCTTCCGTCGCGTAATGCCCTCGCGCAGGAAGCCCTGCGCAAGGGATTCAACGAGAAATATCTCATAGCCACCGGACTATGCTTCAAGCGTGACAACGGAGAACTCGTAGACAAATATTCGGGCAGGGTGATGTTTCCGTGGATTGGAGTCAACGGCAACGTGAGGGCCTTCGGCGGACGACTTCTCGATTCCCGCACAAAGGGAGTGCAGCAGAAATACATCAACTCCTCCGACTCGGAGATATACCACAAGGAACGCGAACTGTATGGCATCTTCCAGGCAAAGAAGGCGATAGCCAAAGAGAACTGCGTGTATATGGTGGAGGGATACACTGACGTGATTTCCATGCACCAGTGTGGTATAGAGAATGTGGTGGCAAACTCCGGTACGGCACTCAGCGTGTATCAGATACGGCTCCTTCACCGCTTCACCGACAATATCGTGTTGCTCTACGACGGTGACGCCGCAGGAATCCATGCCGCAATGCGAGGCATCGACATGCTCCTCGCTGAAGCGATGAAAGTGAAGGTGCTGCTGCTGCCGGGAGGCGACGACCCCGACAGTTTCGCACGCAAGCATAAGGCGGAAGATTTCCGCAAATATGTGGCCGACCATCAGCAGGACGTGATAGAATTCAAGATAGCCTATCTCTTGAAGGGCGTCACCGACCCGATGAAGCGCTCAGAGGCGATAAGCAGTATAGTGAAGAGCATATCGGTGATACAAGACCAGATAGTGAGAGCCACATATCTGCAGGACGCAGCCCACCGCATCGGCATAAACGAAGCTACGCTCATCACCACGATGAACAAGTTTATCCGCAGCGGCAAGGAGGCGGAACTGAAGGCGCAGCAGCGAGAGCAGCAAAGCACTCCCGCAGCAGACCAGCCGGCGCAGCAGACTCAGGTGGGACCGGAACCGCCAATGCAGCAGGCCAAGAAGGTGGAGTATATGCTCATGCAGGCTGTGGTGAGACACGGAGAGCAGATAATCTACGACAATGTGGAGACTGCCGACGGACAGACCATGGCGCTCAACGTGGCGCAGTATGTCAGCTACGACCTCGGCACCGACAACCTCTCATTCTCTGTGCCGCTATATAACAAGGTGTTGCAGGAAGTGGTGGACCATAGTGCTGATCCCGGCTTCAAGGCAGAAGACTATCTGATGAAGCATCCCGATATGGAGATTAGCAAACTCGCCACAGAGATGTCGTTCGACAGGTTCCAGCTGCGCAAAGGAGCCAAGCTGCGCACCGGCGATGATGTGCTGAGAGACCAGATAGTCCATCTCGTGCTCGATTTCAGAATGGACGTGGTGTCAGAGAAACTTGCGCATCTCAAGAAGGAGATATCGCTCAACACTGGAAACCAGGAAAAACTCATCTCGCTCATAAAGGAGTATCAGGAGACCCAGAAGCTCCGCAATGCCATAGCCAAGGAAATTGGCAGCGAGATAATAATATAAGGTGGCACGTCATTGTGCTCAATGCGCCGCATGATGCATCTGATAAAGAAAGAGATGCTCATGCCGGCGGTATACATCAATGCTTATGGAGTATCTGTATTGGATTTTTATAAGTGTCTACGTCATTGTCGTCGTTGCGACAATCATCAATGTGCTCATGGACAACAGACTGCCCGTGAAGACCATGGCATGGGTAATGGTGCTTGCCTTCATGCCAGTGGTGGGCATTGTGCTCTATTTCTTCTTCGGGCAGGACACGAGAAAGGAGAAACTCATAAGCCAACTCAGTCTCGACCTGCTCACCAAACGATCGATGCTGGAATTTGCCGTGCAGACTGACCTCAAGGTGCCGGATGGTAGCGAGACGCTGGTGAAACTCTTCGCCTCGCAGAACTGGGCGATGCCTTTCAAAGACAATGCCGTGGACATCTACACCACGGGATACGACTTCTTCAGCTCCTTGTTCCGTGAGATAGGAGCGGCAAAGAGCAGCATACACCTCGACACATATATCTTCGACCATGACTCGCTCGGACAACTACTCGCCGACATGCTCATAGACAAGGCGCGGGAAGGAGTGGAAGTGAGAGTAATCTACGACGATGTGGGATGCTGGAACGTTCACGACTCCTTCTTCAAGCGTATGCGTGATGCCGGTATCAAGGTGATGCCATTCATGCCCGTGCGCTTCCCTGCTTTCACAAGCAAGGTGAACTACCGCAACCACCGCAAGCTCTGCGTCATCGACGGCAGAGTGGGATTCATCGGCGGCATGAACGTTGCCAAACGTTATGTCACGGGCACTGACGGCCATAGCTGGCGTGATACCCATCTCAAGATTGTAGGAGGAGCGGTGTATGCCATACAGAGGGCGTTTCTCATCGACTGGTATTTCGTTTCTGGCACTCTCATCACCGACCGTCGCTATTATCCCGAACTGTTGGGAAACGTGAAGAACGACATTGTGATACAGATAGTGACGAGCAGTCCGGTGGAGAAGTGGCCAGACATAATGCAGGGCTATGTGCGCATACTGCTTGAGGCGCGCCGCTATGTGTATATAGAGACTCCATATTTCCTCCCCACCGAGACGGTGATGTCGGCAATGCGTATCGCCGCTCTGGCTGGAGTAGACGTGAGGATAATGATTCCCCGCCATGGCGACGCAAAGTTCGTGGAGTGGGCGAGCCGGTCGTATGTCTTCGAGACCATTCAGGCTGGCGTAAAGGTATACCTCTACCGTCCGGGATTTCTTCATTCCAAGCTTCTCGTTTGCGATGATATAGTGTGTACCTGCGGTTCTACCAACGTGGACTTCCGCAGTTTTGAGAACAATTTCGAGGCGAACGCCTTTATCTACGACCGTGAAACCACTTTGCGTTTCAAACAGATTTTCATGGACGACATCAAGGAGTGCAACTTCGTCACCGAGCGTATGATAAGCAGGAAGCGTCCGTTCGCCCAGCGTCTGTGGGAATCTGTAGTGCGTCTTCTCTCGCCATTGTTGTAAGCGGGAGCTGTCAGCCTCTATGGACTGTAATTGTTTTGCCAAGGGTGAAACCACAAAAAAACGGAAAAGGATAGTTATGGATGGAAAATCGGGTACTGGTGCTGCCCCATTTGGGTGCTGGCGTTGCCCATTTTGCCTTTTATGTATATAAGTTTGCAGCTTGCTGAAACCCTTGGTGGAAAACATGGAAAAGGGCTGACACTTCATTCAAGAGAGGTGTCAGCCCTTTGTTGGTAATTCTAATCGTTCATTAGAACTTTATCTCCGATCGCCCATTATGGCTTGCTTGGATTTTGAGCTTTTAGAAGAAACGGTTTACAGACCGATGATGCTTTTCTCCACCCAGTATGCTATGATACCGGCGAGATAGCCTACGAAGGCAATCCATGACACCTTCTTCATGTACCAGCCGAATGTTATCTTCTCGAGGCCCATTACAACCACACCGGCAGCAGAACCGATGATGAGCATAGAACCGCCAACGCCGGCACAGTAGGCAAGCAGCTGCCAGAAGATACCGTCTACAGACATGTCGCCACCGATGCTTGGGTCTACAGGATACATACCCATGCAGCCAGCTACGAGAGGCACGTTGTCTACGATGCTCGAGAGCACTCCGATGATACCGGTCACGAGATAGTGGTTGCCTTCGAACACCACGTTGAGGCCGTTGCCGAGCTGTGTCAGCACACCGATTGTTTCAAGACAAGCCACAGCCATCAGAATTCCGAGGAAGAAGAGAATCGTCGACATGTCGATGCGTGAGAGCATATTGCTTACGCGCTTCTGCATGGTGCTCTTCTTGGCACTCTTGGGCAGATGGCTATAGAATAGCTCTGTGACGGTCCAGAGCAGTCCGAGAACGAGCAGTATGCCTACGAACGGAGGCAGATGGGTGATAGACTTGAAGATAGGCACGAAGATGAGTCCGCCCACACCGAGGAAAAACACAGTCTTGCGCTGAACGGCGGTAAATTCGCTTGATGTCAGTTCGCCGCCCTGCTCTTGAGGCAATGCCAGTTCGCCTTTCAGTGAGAAACTCAGTATGTAAGCCGGTATCACCATTGATACAATAGATGGCACAATGATTTCCTTTATCACTCCGAGGGCTGTTATCACTCCCTTGTTCCAGAGCATGATGGTGGTCACGTCGCCGATAGGAGAGAAGGCGCCGCCGGAGTTGGCTGCGATTACCACGAGGGCTGCATATATGATGCGGTCTTTATGTTCGCTGACGAGTTTTCTGAGTATCATGATCATCACGATGGACGTGGTGAGGTTGTCGAGTATTGCCGAGAGGATAAAGGTCATGAAGGCGATACGCCACAGCAGGGCTTTCTTGCTTTTGGTCTTCAGTGTGTCTCTGACGAAATTGAAACCGCCGTTCTGGTCTACAAGTTCCACTATTGTCATTGCTCCCATGAGGAAGAACAGTGTGGTGGCAGTGCTGCCAAGGTGGTGTTCAATGGCTTCGTTGACTACAGACGGAATTTTGTCGCCGATGGCGGCAGAGAGATACTGCGATGGGTCACACATGAAGATTGTCCAGCAACCCACGAACATGAGCAATGCGATTGCTGCCTTGTTTACCTTCGTCACGCTCTCGATGGCTATGAAGAAATAGCCGATCATGAATACCGCAACGATTAGCATTGATAAGCTTGTCATTTTTTTGGTTATTAATTTTGATTAGTTTGATTTGTTCGTTTGTAATATCGACTTTGCAAAGTTAAGCATTAAATTGGTATGCGCAACATTTTTTTAATTAAAAAAAACATAACGGTGATATATGCGTAGTGTTGTAGGGTGGGGTAGTAATGATTTGCAGCGGTGTCGGTTTTGTTGTGTGTAATGCAAAAAAACTCGGACATGCCCCTGTGTTGCAGGGCATGTCCGAGATAAGTTGTAGACTCAGGGCTACTCGTTTTCCCAAGATAGCCTTTCGTATTGTTTCTTTTCTGGATATTATCCGCAGTGGAAGTATCCCTCAACGAGCTTCAGGATTTCAGCCTCGTTGTTCTGGATGTCCTCACGCAGAGTCTTGTCGCCGAAAGCTCTCAGCTGCTTCTGGATACCGTCAATCATCATTGCAGAGAATACTCCGTGCTCCTCGAATACCTTGCGGAACTTCTCGAGGCAGTCAGCAGAAGCCTCGCAGCTGTCTGGCAACTGTGCGAGAGCAGCAACGCGCTCAGCGTTCTCAGCATCGTGGATGTTGTAGTTTACGTATGTCTTCTCAGCGATTTCGAGAGCGTCCTTCATCTCGAATCCGTGGCGGCAAGCCACGCAGAGACCAGCGATGAGCTGATAGATGTCAGCAGAACCGTCTGGTGAGCGCATCTCTACAGTCTGCTTCAGTGATGTGTCGTAGCCGGCAGCTGTATCGAGTGGGTTAGCACCGTGGCACATGTCGCATTTTGAAGTCCATCCCAGTGGCACACGTACGAGCACTGATCTGTTGCAGTCGCCCCAGCATACGTTTGTAGGAGCTTCCTGATGAGGAACGAGACGGAAGTAAGAAGTAGGGTTCTTGTTTCCGAATGCGGTGATGGCAGGAGCGAGGTCCATCATACCGGCGATCATTGTGCGAGCCTCGTCGCTGAGCTTGCCGTCGTGGATCATCATGTTCTTGCCGTCCTTCATGATTCTCATGTGGATATGGAGACCAGAACCAGCCTTTCCGGTTGTGATCTTAGGAGCGAATGTCACGTTGAGACCCATACGGTCTGCTACGTTTCTGATCACCCACTTTGCGATCATGAGCTGGTCAGCGCTCTCCTGACAGTCGATAGGCAGGAACTCGATTTCGCCCTGCTCATAAACGTTGCCGTCCATTCTGAAGTTGCCTACCTCAGAGTGACCATATTTGATCTGTCCGCCGGTTCTTGAAATGTAGTACATACATTTTGTGCGGAAATCTGTTGTCTTAGCGTATGGAGCAGACTCGTGGTAGCCCTTCTGGTCAACAGCAGGGAATGTGCCGTCGTCTGGAGTGATAACGTAGTATTCCAACTCGCCCATAGACTGGAACTCCATGCCTGTAACCTCGCGGAAAGCCTTTGCAGCCTTTGCCAGAGTGTGCTCAGGTGCGCTCTCGAGTGGCTGTCCGTCCTTGTCGAAGAAGGAAGCGAGCATGCAGAGAGTAGGAACTTCTGCGAATGGGTCAACGAAAGCTGTGCGGTAGCGAGGCACTACATAGAGGTCGCTGCTGCTTGCGCTGATGAATGGGAACAAGCTTGAGCCGTCAACGCGCTCACCACAAGTGAGGATAGTGTCGAGGTAGCTCAGACTGTTGATTACGAAATTCAGAGTCTTAAGCTTGCCGTCGCCTCCTGGATACATGAAGTTGACCATCCGGATTTCGTTGTTGCGGATGAAGCTGATGATGTCTGCTTTTGTGAATTCACTTGCCGGTTTCTGTAGAAATTCCACTACTTCGTTGGCATTGAGTATTAGTTCTTCGCTGTTCATAGTAAAAGTATTAAAATGATATTAGAAATAGCCTTTTCGGGCGGCAAATATACGCATTTACTTTGTTCGTACAAAATAAAAAACCTAAATATTTGACAAAATGACAAATCTTTAGGCTTTTTATCCATTTATACCCTCTTTGTGGCTCCGGCTTTGGCTTTTTTTATCTAAAATAGGATATTAGGGCTTGTTCGTTTTTTTATTGACGGGGCCTTTATTTCTTGCCCTTAGGGGAGTGTGTGGCTAATGCTTTTTCCCGACATTCCCGATCATTTTCAGGTCCTTCTCGCTCAGTCCTGTCTTGTCGAGTGGCATTGCCTTGTTATGGTCGTTGAGATAGCGGCGGGGGGCCGAATGCAGTTTGCCGGGACTTATATTCAGGGAGTCGGCACGGGATGGTGTGCTGATTCCTGCCAGTCCGAGCATGGAGTGGAAGAACGACGCACTGCTTGCCACCGGCTTGTGGCGGTTGGCGACGAGTGTGGCGTGAATGCCCGGGTATAACCTGTCGTAGCTCTCCGACACCCATGCTATGAGCGGCACGTGCAGCTCGTAGTATGATGGAGTGGGTGAGGCGTGAAGGAACAGTTTGCGGTCGTCGTCGAAGATGTTCTCGCCGTGGTCGGAGGTGTATAGCATGGCAGCTACAGCCCCTGTCTTGCGCAGTGTCGCAATGATGTCGTGTAGCAGTCTGTCGGTCTGACGGATGCTGTTGTCGTATGCGTTTACGAGTTGCTGCCTGTTCGACGCCTTGGCTTCAGAAGCGTCGTCGGGACGGAAGAAGGCTTCGCTCCGAGGATAGCGTTCGCGGTAGTTGAAGTGCGAACCGTAGCAGTGCAGCACTATCAGTTCCCGTTTCCTGTTCTTTGCCAATACCTTATTTAATATAGTCAGCATCTCCTCGTCGGGAGTGTTGGCTCCTTCCTTGCTGTGTTCCTTTATGAAAGTCCAGTCGTCGGCCTCCTCTCCGAAGAAGTCGATGAACGAGTGGTTCGGGAGTTGGTTTGAGATGAAGGTGGTGTGGAAGCCGGCCTCTTTGAATGCCTCTATTATTCCCTTCTCTCTGTATATGCGGTCGTAGTCGGTGGCAGAAGCCGCCGAGAGGAGCATAGGCACGCTTTTGTGGGTGGTGTTCGACTGCGACATCACGTTGCTGAACGCCACCAGCCCCCGTTCCCGCTGCATCAGCGGAGTGGTAGGCCTGTTGTATCCGTAGATGGAGAATTCGCAGGCACGTGCCGTTTCGCCAACCACCATCACGTATATCTCCCTGCCGTCGTATGCCGTTTCCTTTTTTGCCTTGAAGGAGAATCCCTTTGACGTTTCGGCATAGTGGTTGGTCTGGTATGTACGTTCGCCGGCGAGATAGATGTTGTATATGACGTTGGCAGGGTAGAGGTCCAGTTCCGCCCTGTAATCATCATCGGTGATATATGCGGCAGAGAGCGACAGCAGTCCGGCGGCAGTCAGTGCGCCGCCGATTATCCTCTGGTTGTGGATGAATGTCTTCGTGGTAGTCTTCTTTCCTCTTATCGACACCACGCCAAGGATGAGGATTGGCAGATATACTATGAATACGAAAGCCACTCCAGGCACGAGGTTGTCGAGCAGTTCCATCGCTTCGCCCGGATTGGTGGTCACGAGATTCAGAAACATGTCAACGGCGATTATCCCCTTGCCGAAAAGGTATAGCAATACTATCTGGAATGCCGCAAAGAATATAAACAGGAACAGGCCCCAGATGGGCTTCCCCGGTTTGCGGCTGAGCGTCATCGCCATCCAGTATATGCCGGCAGGCAGCAATACGTTGGCGAGAGAAGCCGCCACACCGAGCTGCTCCGTCACGCAGAGGGCGATGTTTGGCAGCAGGAGAGCTGCTATGGTGATAAAAAACAAGTGGTGCGGATGTGCACACCACTTGTATATGTTTGTTATTGTCTTCATTCTGTAGTTGTTGATAGTGCGTATGGTTTAGTATACCAGTCCCACATTGTCCACCCAGAAGGTGTTGCCCGGTGTTCCGATGTATGCGCCGCCGTGGCTTGAGGAGAACTGCAATACGAGGTGTGTCGGTGTCTCGTCGGCGTCGGCCCATCCCGTTTCTCTCACTATCACGCTCTTTCCCTTGCTGTTGCGAGCGTAGTCGCAGGAGCGCAGTCCCATGGTGGCGGCGTTGTAGTGAGGGTTGTGTCTGATATCTCCATACATGATATTGTATGTCGCTCCGTTCACCCATCCCGTAGACTTGCCGTATTTCACCACCAGCGTGCCCACGCGCTTTGCCGTGATGTTGCCTTTCTTGTCTTCGTATCTCTTCTGCAGATAAAGCACCGTGATGCAGTAGTCCTGTCCGGGCACTGTGGATGGGCTGCTGAATCCGGTTTCCTTTATTCTGTTTCTCGTTCCCGGCACAGAAACCTTGTAGTCGTATCTAAGAGCTTTGGGGCGTTTGTTGAAGCGGATACCCCAGTTCATGTTCTTCGGACCGTCTTTTGTTCCGGTGATAGGTTCCTTCATGTCGCCGAGATATATCGAACCGGCAGCCAGCACCTTTATGTTTATCATTCCGAGAGCCTTGCAGGTCTCTATGTGAGTCATCATCTTGGCGCAGTAGCCGTGGCCGGGATGCACATCGCGGTATACCGAGTTGTTTGTCTTCGTGATGCCCATCACCTTTGCCATCACGTTGGATGTTCCCCAAGGCGAACCACCGAGGTTCTTGTATGGGTTATTGTTGTTGATGGTCATGTTGGGGCCGATGGCATATATCGTCTTTTTCTTTCCGCCGATGACGGCAGACTCCTTGATGTTTCTCACCACCCAGTTGTCCATCTTTCCATATTCCAGCAGTTCAAACTTTTGTGCTAGGACCTCAGACGATGTGGCGGCCAGAAGCAGTCCGCACAATGCTATTCTAATACCTTTTATCATGTCGTTGATTTTTATATGATACAAATATGTTGCAAAGTTACTCCTTTCTTTCTTATGATGGTCTTTTTGTATGGTGTAAAAATGTTCAAAATGTCTTATTTGCTCGGTTTATCCTCTTTCACGGTGGCAATTCTGTGTTTTGGGGAATAAAATACTTGTGGCATTCAGAGTCGACGCTATGACTGCCTGAGATCTAAATCTGGAACTTGGATTATTATTTTCTGAAAAGATTTTGCTGTTTGAATCTATTGTTGTAGATTTGCGGTGAGACACTTATTTGGATAATAACTAAAACGTTTGAAAGTTATGGATTTGACACACAATATGATAGAATATGTGAACTGCTGTGTCGGTGCTTTTGCCAAATCGTTTTAGTTTGACATTGGCACAGTCGTACGCTTACCTGCGTAGGTTTAGAGGTATAGATTTTCTTATTGGTTGTTATGCTGCAGAGCATACACTTTCTATAGAGGATGCTGTGGAGGATATTATGTTGTTATGCCAAAAGAATGGAGGACGGTAGGGGTGTTGAAACCTGCAATTCAATATTTCTTTGGTACAGAAAAAGCAATAAGTTACTTAAAGAAAATTTAATTATGAGTGAAGATATTCAATTTCAGATAGAATGTCTCTCTACCGAATTGGTTGAGATGCTTATGCGAAGGTATGGATGGGATATGAAGAATGCACTTGACGAACTGTATTCTTCAGAAACCTATAAACGATTGTGTAATCCTGCTTGTGGCTTGTTTTATGAAGGGGCTGTATATGTATTCTCGTATTTGGAAAACAAGATAGAAACAGGTGTGGTAAATTAGAATTGTCTGTCATTTTTTATCCTGTAACGAATTGTCTGATGACTGGGATTCAGACGGGAGGAATATGGATATTACATCATGAACTTTTGGGACAGTCGTCAGGCATCTTTTCTGCCCATCAGGGGCAAGCACCGTGCCCATGTTGAGTAAGCAGCTTACTCCGGTTGGGCAAGCAGCGTGCCCATTTTTCTTCCAAATGCAGTCATCAGGACGTCTATGTAATATCCTGCAACAGCTTGCCGTCTTTTGCATTTTATAAGGCGTCCTCCTTGTTTACTCGTATCCCGTCAACTTGTCTACTTTCAATTAAACCCTAATGACCGTTTGGGGTTAATGACAAAGAGTGTGTCGCAATGATACAGGCAGGCTTGTAGTCCCACCTTATTATATATCATTACGACACACTCTTCGTTTATATCGTCTGTCTTGTCCGGCAGACCGTTTGGTGTATTACAGCTCCAGGTCGCCGTTGAAAATCTCGTGCCAAGGCAGACCCTGCTTGTTCAGCTGCTCCATGAATGGATCTGGGTCGAACTCCTCCACGTTCCATACACCCGGACGGCGCCACAGTCCCTTGAAGAACATCATCGCACCGATCATTGCCGGCACACCGGTGGTATAGCTCACTCCCTGCATTCCGGTCTCCTGGTATGCAGCCTGGTGGCTGCAGTTGTTGTATACATAGTATGTCAGCTCCTTGCCGTCCTTCAGTCCGCGGATGCGGCATCCGATGCTTGTCTCTCCGTCGTAGTTCTCGCCCAGGTCCTGTGGGTTAGGCAATACTGCCTTGAGGAACTGTAGCGGAACAATCTTCACCTTCACCTTCTTGTCAGGGTTGTCGGCCAACGGAGCCTCGTATTCAATCTCGTCGATGCGCGACATGCCAAGGTTCTGTATGCAGTCGAGATAAGTCAGATACTGCTGTCCGAATGTCATCCAGAAACGTGCGCGCTTGATGGTAGGATAGTTCTTCACGAGGCTCTCAATCTCCTCGTGGTGGAGCAGATAGCTCTCCTTCGGTCCCACGTTAGGATAAGTGAGCGGCTGGTGTATTTCGAGCGGAGCAGTCTCCACCCATTTTCCGTCCTCCCAGTAGAGACCCTTCTGGGTGATCTCACGGATGTTGATTTCAGGGTTGAAGTTTGTGGCGAATGCCTTGTGGTGGTTTCCGGCGTTGCAGTCCACGATGTCGAGATACTGTATCTCATCGAAATAGTGCTTTGCAGCGTATGCCGTGAATATGCTTGTCACACCGGGGTCGAATCCGCATCCCAGGATTGCCGTCAGTCCGGCATCCTCGAAACGCTTTTTGTATGCCCACTGCCAGCTGTATTCGAAGTGAGCCTCGTCTTTCGGTTCATAGTTGGCAGTGTCGAGATAGCTCACTCCGCAAGCCAGACAAGCCTCCATGATGGTGAGGTCCTGATATGGCAGGGCGAGGTTTACGCAGAGCTCCGGCTTGTAGTCGTTCATGAGAGCCTTGAGCTGCTCCACGTCGTCGGCGTCAACCTGAGCGGTCTTGATGTCAGGATTTCCGATATACTCCTTGATTTTGTCGCATTTAGACTTTGTGCGACTTGCAATCATGATGTCGGTGAAGACATCAGCGTTCTGTGCAATCTTTACGGCAGCCACGGTGGCTACACCGCCGGCGCCAATGATAAGTACTTTTCCCATATCTATGTTTTTTTTATTTTATTTCTTCTCCTTTAATTCCCAATGCACTCATGAGCGAATATCCCAGAATCTCCTGTCTGAAGTTTCCTCCCTCCATGGGCTGCATGGCAAAGAGTGTGATGCGCTTGCCTTCGTCGTCGATGCGTCTGAGGGCGTGGCGCACTTTGGCGTATGCTTCCTCGTCGTCGGGAACCACCATCACCCGCTTCACTTCCTTCTGCGAACTTGCTATCATGGCGGCTTCGGCGATGAAGTCGGCTTTGCTCACCAGTTCTTCCACGGGGTATGCGCTCATCGAGAACTCTCCGAGATGGTCGTTGAATGCCATTCCGTTTATTTCCGTCTTTATGCCAGAAGGCGTGAAGTTGTCGAGACGCTCCGTTTTCTTGTCGTGGATCAACACCACCTGCACCTCGTTCTTCCCCTCTCTCACTCCTCCGTCGAGAGCCACGCAGTCTATCCATCTTGCCAGGTCGGCTTTCGGGATTCTTCTCATCAGCATACGCTCAAAGTTCACGGTGAGGTCAAACGCCACCTTGTCGATGAAGTCGGCGTCGGCGATTATTACGTTCTCGCTCCATTTCGCTGGATTGTCAAAAACATTGTTCATGGTTGCAAAGTTAGCGTAAATCGCTTTCAGAACAAAATTTGCAAAGGTAAGATTTGCAATTTTCTTACTTATTTCATCCCCCAAACGGTCAATTGGGCCTTTGGGGATTGTCTGCTCTCTGATAGCTTGGGCATAAAAGGCTGTTTGCAATACGTTTAAGTCCCATCCTTGCATTCCCGGAAGAATGTATAGGATGGGGCTGGTCGTATCAGTTTGTTGCAGTCTTATTTAGGCAGGTTGAATGCCTTGCTCATCTCTGCCATCTGTTCCTGGCTCATGCCTTCGGGCTCGAAGCCCATGCATTTGGAACTGATGTATATCTTTGCACTCTTTGAGAGCACGTCGATCTGGTCGAAAGCGTCCATCACGTCGAGTCCCTTTGCAAACACGCCATGCTTCTCCCACAACACCACGTCGTAGTCTTCGAGTTCTCGCAGCGTGGCGTCGGCGAGGGTGTTAGAACCAGGCAGTTCGTAGGGCACCACTCCCAGTCCCAGCGGACAGAATGCCTTCGTCTCCGGAATCATGCTCCAGAGGATGTTGGTGAGCACGTCCTTTGCCAGGAACTTGCGGTTGTGGCTCATTGCCACCAGTTCGATAGGATGTGTGTGAACCGTTGCCTTGTATGGTGAACCGGTCTCTATGAGATGTGCATGCACGGTGAGATGCGATGGCAGTTCGCTAGTAGGCATCACTTCGTTGTCGGCGATTATCACGTAGCTTGCGCAGTCGTCAAGAATGCGTATTATGCTTCCGTTTTCCATTGGGCGTCTTGCCAGGTCGCGCATTCTCTTTCCCGTTCCCTTGCAGTAGAAGTAGCATCCCTTGAGAGCCGGCAGCGTAACTCCGATTTGTTTCACGTCGCTGATGGCAGGCATTGCCTTCATCTCCTCGTCGGCATATTCCGTCACGTTCACAGTAATGTTTCCGCCGTTGCGTTCTGCCCATCCGTTCTGCCACAGATATCCAGCCACTTCGGCAATCTTCTCCACCTCGCTGCTGAGTGCGGGGCGTCCTTCCAATATACTCTTCATGATGTTTTGTATGTGTAATGTTCTATGATTATGTTTTTATTCAGGTGTAGTTTTTTATCTTATGCAAAGATAATGCAAACCGAATGCAGAATATCAAGCTTGCTTGGATATTATGCTGAGGTGCAGCTTATCTTATGCAAAGATAATGCATCTTATTCTCCCGCCGGTTGTAAGAATTGATTTTTATACTTTTATTTTTGCGATGAGAGGGTGTGGCGTGATTCCTGAATCATTTTCTGTTTATGGATTCTCGCTGCGTTTGCAAGGTTGCAAATGCCCAAATGATTTGTATGGTGATTGTAATGTTGTAAATTTGCCGGCATAATAGACTATTAAATAAAAGCATACCGAAATGGAATACATATTGAAGACCAAACATTCAGAAATTCTGGACCTTTTGAAAAAGTTCCAGGATAGGAAAAGCGGAAAGATAGTTGAATCGAGAAAAATATTGAGAGACAGCTTCTATTTCTTGCGCCGGAAAGACAAGAGACTGGTGCTCAGGGCATTTCTGAACGGGAGCAAGACTGATATGGACTTCGCATCTTTGAAAATGCAATACCGGTGGTTTCCGGAACTTATGCCACTCCTCAAAGAAAGATGGCTGTCTGTGCAGACAAAAGAAGTGGCCCTCTTCATCATACATAATACAAGCAAGGATTATGTCCTGTCGCAGAAGCTTTTGCTCATCAAGACATTGGGCTATTATCAATATCTTGCCGAAACAGCCCCTTGGGGCGAGGATGAGGTCGTTTCTCCTTCTCTCAACCTTCCAGATTACGCACTTTCAAGAGCCGAATACTGTAGGGTATGTTTCCTTTATGGAATACCGATAGACAAGAATGTAATTCTCAAGTCCTTGTTTCTGAACATAATTGAATTTCTTGGCTATGACGACAGTCCGGATTGGGGACGTTCCTATAGACAGCCACGTGATATAGCAAGGGGAGTACCGGATTGGAGAAAGGAATTCAGTCCTGTTTTATACCTTGATTTTTTGTTGAATCAGGCAAATGTGGGATTGATAATCCAGACGATGAGGGATTTTAACATGAAAAAGGAAATGGAATTCTTTTGGGAGTGGAAAGAAAAAATGATCGACTCGTTTCAATGCTACTCCTCATTTGATGACGTTGAAGATTTCTGCAAATACATTGTAACCAAAGTGAGGGAGAACTTCCCACCTCAATATTCTTATATGCTTCCGAAACGGGAGAAAGAAGAACCCGTTATAAGTGAACTATAATGATAGAGTATTTATTAAGAACAGACAAATTGAATAGGGTATGAAAGAAAATACACATTACACTCCGAGGCTTATCGGTTCATTTCTTTTGAGCGTTATTCTGGCATGGGGACTGAACATGCTGCTTTCCTTGGTGTTGGTTTCAACGCTGGTGCTCGTGCCGTTGCTGTTGAATAGTATCTTTGATTTCAGTTTCAGTGACGCATTGTGTTATGCTTCAATTCCTGTTGTGGGGAAACTTATGGCAGTATTCAGTGGAGATGATTTTCAAATCAGACTTGCAATATTGATAATATTTTTTATAATTGTCATTGCCGTGGTTATCTTGGGAGGGTTGACATCCACGCTGATAAAGGTTGTGAGCGGATCCAGAGTGATGACCATACTGTCGGGGACAGTACTTCTCTTCAGTTTCATCAATATGGTCAGCGTCTTGTTCTTCGAAGATAATTATAATCCAGACCTGCGTGGTTTCTGGTATAATGCCTTGTCCGTATGTCTGCTCGTCATTCTGTTCCTCATTGATTGCTATATCATATATTTCTGTTGGAACGATGAGGAATATGATTAGGAATCGGACAATTCTGAATAACTCAAACAGATAAAATGTTTATTGGTTATGTGTAGATTTATTAGGTATATAGTCTTATATATATTAGTTTCATGCCTCGTAGGATGGCTGTTATGTAATATAGACCCAGACAAGACTTACACTTGGTATTCTGGTATCTGGCACGGTATGTTCTTCATTTCAAACTTTATCCGGAGCTGGTTTACAGATGCTTTGTATAAAGCAGAGTCTTACACTGCGACATATAATGTGTTCTGGTGGATCTTTACAGGCCTTTCTGTGTTCTCTTTTTTCTTTGGCGACGATGCCAGAAGAAGATCATTATGATGCGGTTTGTGGAATTCCGTCATGCTTCACAAAAAGTGTGATGAATGGAATAATAAAGAGAAATAATTGGGGTTATTATAAAAAAAGTGATTGGTTATGGCAGTGAGTTCAGGAAATGAAATGAAGAATGGACTTCAGCGTTGGAACATTGTCCGGCAACGGGGTGTGTTTGTAGGTGCGTTTATGCTTGTGCTTGCCGTGTTCATTATGGCAGGCACGTCGAGAGCAGACAGAATGAGACCTGCGCCCATAAAGAAGTCAAAGACGCAGAACAATGATGTACGTCGGCAACGCACAGATGGTAACATAGTGTTTTGTGTGCCGAAAGGATTCAGCTGCAAAGACAGTGTGTTTGCGGGTTGCAGGTTGTTTTTGCTTTTAGGCGAATCCGAAACTGAAGTTACGTTAAACAGTGGCTTTGACAGTGATGACTCGCCCGAACACATTAATTCCATCTACAGGGATTTGGGTGGTGAAGAAATGGAAGGATATGAGTCTGCTGTCGTTGCAGATGTAACGAAGTCGGACAAGAGGGTCACCAAGTGTATAAGGGTGAGGAAATACACAGGTCAAGGCATTGTCGTGTATTGGAGATTTGCCGTATTGTTTGACAAGGCAACTGGAAAGATGTGTCTTGTCTCGGCATACGACAAGGGAAAAGGTGACTATCTGGAACCCTTGCTTGAGTCGGTGCGCTTCAATCCGTGACGGGGGATGCAGAGGGCTTTCCCCTTAATATAAAGATGTCGTTGTGTAATTGTTACGCAAAAGAAAGTTAAATGGATAATGCTTTGCGTATATTTTACACATGTATCTTTGCTGCTATGAAAATCCTTCCTATATTTGCATCGGAAATTCTAATGAGCAAAGAATATGAAGAATCTGTTGATGTCAGCCGCTATCGGCGATCAATAAAAGGAATTTGGAATATTGTGGAGTGATAGGATAACCAGTTTTCAATGAATAAATTTAAACTGACATACAATATGAAACAACTCAACATCATCCTTGCAGTTCTGTTGCTGCTCTGTCTGTTCAAGATGCCTTACGGCTATTATACGCTGATGAGGCTGGCGGCAACGGTGGGGTTCGCCTATATGGCGTACAGGTATTATGAAATGAAGAAGGAGGCACTGGTGTGGACCTTCGGTGCATTGGCCCTGCTGTTCCAGCCATTGGTAAAGATAGCGTTGGGCAGGGACGTATGGAATATCGTGGATGTCGCTGTGGCGGTCCTGCTGATAGTGCTCACCTTTGCGGTAAATAAAAAGACGATTGAAAAAAACTGATTCTTGATACTGAACCGAAAATGCGCAATGACTTAATGCCTAAGTCACGCTTAAGTTCCTCGGCTTTAGACGATATCAGCAATATGTATTCTTTTGTTGTTTTCATCGGATGGAATATATAACCTGACGCAAAGTTAATTATTGTATGGTAAAAGACAAGGAAAACAATGACAAACTCTATCAGTCACCTTGTTTTTATCATATAGAAGCAGAAAACTAAATCACCAAATCTTTTCGCAGCAATACAAATTATGATTACATTTGCATAAACACTATTGACTACCGACTAAATTCAATACATTTTGTTATACAGCTATATGGAAAAAAACAAGCCTCCCCTCACTCCAGAGGAGGAGAAAGCGAAGGAGGAGCGTGCAAAAAAGGAACGCCGCAACGAGATTATCCTGACGGCAATAATCCACACCCTGCTGCTGCCCGTTTTGCTGGTGATAGCAATCCTTATGCTTATCTATCTCGGCATAGTGACGGGTTGGGAGAAAATACAGGAATGGAAGGAGAACGGGTGGAAATTCCGGAATAGAGATGCCGAGGAAGAATGGCCGCCACGCCGGAAGCTCATCTCGCATACAGAGATAGAATGCAGGAACGAGTTGCCTGTGCTGTTCGACAAATACTATGTGGTATATGTGGAGACGGAATACAACGAGCCTCTCAACTCCTTCATCAGAAACAATATAGAATATATCCGCAAGGAATTCTCAGAGAAATACTACCATTTCGTTTATATTCCCGAACTGAAAAACATTTCTGACGAAGACCTTGCCTATGCTTTCCCTCTCGACGCAGCATTGATGACCGACGAGATGAGAGACGGCATACGCGGCATCACCACCGAACAGTTCACCCGGATGTTCGCCCCTCTAATCGGTATGGACCTTACCGGCGGCAAGGCGGGGCTGTTGAGCCTTGGCTGTTACAATGGAGACTTTGGATGCGGATTATATGATGACGTCAATTATTCAAAATCCACCTTCTTCTATATAGACCTGCAGACCTGTTGTCCCGATAAAATCAAGGAGGCGTTCGAGGAATATTTCAGGTTCTACTGCGGAGAAAAACATGCCCCGTTCAGTGTGCGCCCAAGGGATGAATACCCTCTCGACGACAGGCAGGAATCCGAATTACACGGAAATCAGAGCGACGCTTCAGACTATTCTTTTTATTACGACCAAAAGAAAATGCAAGATGTAGCCGAAGAAATCAGAGAGAGGGTTGAGATACTGAAGCAGGGAGGATATATCGAACTCCTGCTGCATACGCTTGGCGAAGACCTCATGAAGCAGATAAACGACTCACGGAAGACTGCCACTCCGCTGATGCACATCACCGTATCCGACGACCTGCGGATATTCATTCCTGAACTTGACAACCGCGAGGTGAAGATGCCGTCCCTCGCCCGTGCCCTGTATGTGTTCTATCTCCGTCACAAGGAGGGAGTGGAATTCAAGTTCCTCTCAGAGTTCACCGAGGAGATCTTCTCGCTCTACCGTCTCGCCAGCAACCGCCTTGACGATGCCCGGTTGCGTGCCACGGTGGACAGTCTCGTTAATCCCATAGACAATAAGATAAACGAATGTACGAGCAGAATCAAATCGGCGTTCCTCAGAGTGATGGACGAATATGCGGCGCGCAACTACTATCTGCAGATGCGCAACAGGGAATTCACGAGGGAAGATTCCAAAGACAAGAATCTGTTGAGGCTATACAGAGACTACGCTAAATACATCTCTCTGCCGCGTAGTCTGGTCAGCTATTCCGCCGCCGTCATGCGGGTGCCCGTAGTCAAGGGCAGCAATACCCAAGAGCGGTGTCTCAGAGAAGAAGAGTTCTGGCGTAGAAATCATAGAATGCGCGATGCTGTCAGTGATGTTGAAAAATTCAATAAAAAGAAATACTTGAGCAGGAAAAAACGCGAGACAGAGAAGCAGCGCCTGCGCCAGAAAGTGGTGGAGGCATCTATGGCTGTGCTCGAAATGGAACCGAAGAATTTTCTCGCCCATTTCAATCTCGGCGATATGTATTGCAATGCCGTAGACTATGAAAAGTCTATCCGCGAGAACACTTTGATTATCGAGCATGACGCCTACACATGGAACGCCTCGTATATCAACCGCGCCCAGGCTTATCTCTACGCTGGAGAATACGACAAGGGACTTGCCGACATCGACAGCTATTTCAAGTCTCTGCGCCGATGGAAGGAGGCTGATAAGGAAGCGGAGAGAATCAGAAAACTGCTGCTTGCCAAGAAGAAACCGCTCTTGTAAGCCCCAACTGCCAAATGGCCGAGTGGGGAGTGAAGATGTCAAATGAAAAAGTGATACTTTCCTGTAAAGCGTCCAGGAAAGTATCACTAAAAAATCATCGATGCGTCGGAGCATCGCCGCGTTTTGCTTTATCCGCAAAACATCACATTATCCTTCTTATCTAATCACCTTTACTGATTTCTTTGTTCCGTCTGCAAATTTTGTGGTCATGATGTAGATGCCGGTTGAAGGAGACTTCACCTTGCGTCCGCAGAGATCGGTGTATTCCATGCTCTTGGCATTCGCTGCCTCGGTAGCGCTGATGCCGTCGAGTTCTCCGTATCTCACGATGTTAGACCTGTATACCGTATCACCGTCCTTGTAGAGAGCCTGCACTCCGAAGCTCGTGTAGTCAGACTTGTAGAAATACATAGAGCGCTTGTTGCCATAGCAGAAGATGTCCCATTTGTCGCTGTAGCCGTAAGGCATGTCGGTAATCTCGTCTTCCGGCAGTTTGGTGTATTCGCTCTTGCGGAAAGTGAAGAGGTCGTTGTCGAAGTATATGTTGTAGTATAGTTTGGCAGGGTCGAGGTCGCCGCCGTCGGCAGAGTATGTCATCAGGTATTTCGTCACCTCAGCGTCGGCAGGAGGTGTGGCTATTGTCATTGTCTCAGGACTCATCTGGTTGATATGGTCGCCGAATCCCGTCCATGCACCCGTCTCGTCGCCCACAGCCATATACACCTTTGCCGTGTCCACACGTATCAGCGAGTCGTTGCGCAATACATATTTAATGGTCTGCGAGGTTTCGTCGGGAGTCATCGTCAGTCCCTCCTGTCCGTCCACGTCCACTTCTTCCATTTATGTTGATCGATATGAGTAAAAGTTGCCAATATCGCTGATTTTCAGTAAAACCAGGAATTTCCAAAAAAACTGTCAGACCATCTGGTTTTTGATTGTAACATTCTGACAAACAGACAATTGGCTGCCTGACGATTGTCAGGCAATTGTCTGGATGGTTTGCTGATGAGAGGAATTGTCAGATGTGAGGTATTGCATGCGTTGGCAGAAGTCTGAAAACAGGAATGTGAGTATTACAACATTAACTTATTGGGCAGACCTCTGACAGAAATTCTGCCCATCCGGGGCAAGCACGTTGCCCATGATGGGAAAGCAGCGTGCCCCAGTTGGGCAAGCGTCGTGCCCATTTATGGACATATAACCATTTGTGTTCAAGTGTATTCATTCGTCATTGAAATTCGTGTAGAAAAATGTAGTGCTGCTTTAAAAGTTCGTGTAGAAAAGTGTGGTATTGTTGCAAAAGTTCGTGTAGAAAAGTGTATCTTTGCATTGTTTTTATGTTATGAAAGCATTTTGAATTATCAACGGAATCTAAAAAAAACTATGCGATATGGAAAGATAATTTCCATGTCGCCTTACAGAGAACAGGACTGGATGAAGAATATCCCATTATATGCAGTGGAGGAGAGCTTCTGACTCATGTCTTTGAAGCGCATTTTGAAGTAATCGTCATTGTCAGGTTCGCATAATAATTAATATTGGACACCTCTTTATACAATAATAATGGGAGAAGAGCGTTATAAAGTCGTATATACACCACATTTTTGATTTATGATAGAATACGTTAGAGGCGAGCTTGCCGAGCTCACGCCAGCCTATGCTGTTGTTGAGGCTCATGGAGTGGGCTACGGACTGAGCATTTCGCTTAACACCTATAGCGGCATACAGAACAAGAAGGAAGTGAAACTGTATGTCGTCGAGAGCATACGAGAGGATGCGTATGCCCTCTTCGGATTTTCCACCAAGCAAGAGCGGGAGATGTTCCTGCTCCTCATCACTGTGTCGGGAGTAGGAGCCAACACCGCCCGCATGATTCTCTCCGCCATGTCGCCGACAGAACTGTGCAACGTCATCTCTTCGGGCAACGAGAAGATGCTGAAGACCGTGAAAGGTATCGGACTGCGTACGGCACAGCGCATCATAGTTGACCTGAGAGACAAGATTGCCGTGGAAGGAATAGCAGACCAGATGCCGGCAGCAGGTGTTGCGGCGGCATCTGCCATGAACAACGAGGTGAGAGACGAGGCTATAGGCGCCCTCACCATGCTCGGCTTCTCGCCGGCACCGTCGGCAAAGGTGGTTTCGGCAATCCTTACAGACAATCCACAGCTGCCTGTAGAACAGGTCGTGAAATTGGCACTCAAGCAGATAAAGTAAATGACAAACATAAAGAAATTCCTTGGCATCATCATCGTGCTGGTGAGCATCAACGTGCTCGCTCTCAATGTCGTGCCGCAACTTCAGGACGACCGCACGCGCCAGCAGGCCCAGCAGAAAGACAAGCGCAAAGGGCCAGCCACGCTGAAGCGAGGCGGAAAGGCGTCTGCCGACTCCCTGAAGAAAGAACTCTCGGGACTCTCGCTCCTCACTATAGAAGACGACTCCATTCCTGACTCGCTGCTCCATCCCAGATGGAAGGTGCAGCGCAGCGTTCCTGTGACCATCGACGATGTGGACAAACGCACCGCCGACCTCAGTTTTCCGGAGAACATCAAGCAAGACGTGGTATACAACGACACCCTCGACCGCTATTTCATCGGTTCGAGAATGGGTGGCGGCTATCTCTCCACGCCAATCATCATGACTCCCGACGAATACCGCAAATGGAGCGAGAGGCAGGAGATGAACCGCTTCTTCCGTGGCAAGAACGACGAGATAGTGAAGGCTAAGGGAAAAGAGAAATTCTCGTTCTCCGACATGCACTTCAGTCTCGGACCGGCAGAGAAGATCTTCGGACCCGGCGGCGTGCGCATCAAGACGCAGGGAACGGCAGAGCTGAAGCTCGGAGCCACGATGAAAGAAATCGACAATCCGTCGCTCCCTATCCGCAACCGCAAGACAACGACGATGAACTTCGACGAGAAGATAAACCTCAACGTGAACGGTAAGGTGGGCGACAAGGTGAACATGAACCTCAACTACAACACCGATGCCACCTTCGACTTCGACTCGCAGAACCTCAAACTCAAATATGAAGGCAAGGAAGACGAGATAATAAAACTCGTGGAGGCAGGCAACGTGTCGTTCCCGAGCAACTCCTCGCTCGTCAAGGGAGCATCCTCGCTTTTCGGTATCAGAACCGACATGCAGTTCGGCAAACTCAAGCTGCAGACAGTAATCTCTCAGAAGAAGTCGTCGAGCAAGAGCGTGTCGTCGAAAGGCGGAGTGCAGCTCACACCATTCGAAATCGATGCTTCAGACTATGAGGAGAACCGACACTTCTTCCTCTCGCGCTATTTCCGCGAGAAGTATGACGCGGCAATGAAGACCCTGCCCAACCTCACCACCGGAATCACCATAAACCGTGTGGAGATATGGGTGACAAACAAGCAGGGAAATACCACCAATACCCGTAACATCGTGGCACTCACCGACCTCGGTGAAAACACACGGGTGAGCAACCCTATGTGGGGACTCACCGGTTCGCCGGTTCCGTCGAACAACGCCAACAGTGAGTATTCTACAATCGTGAACTCCTACTCCGCAGCGCGAGACATCGACCAGACGAGCACCGTGCTCGACGGTATCCCTGGCTTCGTGGGAGGCGCCGACTATGAGAAGCTGCAGAGCGCCCGTCTGCTCAGCTCCTCAGAATACTCCGTCAACCAAGCCCTCGGATACGTGTCGCTCAAGTCCTCACTGCAGACCGACCAGGTGCTCGCCGTGGCATACGAATATACTGCCGGCGGACAGACATACCAGGTGGGAGAGTTTGCGTCAGACATGAAAGATGTGCAGCAGGCAATCTTCGTGAAGGCGCTCAAGAACACCAGCAACAATCCAAGACAGGGAAACTGGGACCTCATGATGAAGAACGTGTATTATCTCGCCTCGTCGGTAGAGAAAGACAAGTTCAGACTCGACGTGAAATACCAGAGCGACACCACGGGAGTCTATCTCTCGTATATTCCGGAGCAGCAGGTGAAAGACCTCACCATGATAAAGCTGCTTGGCGCCGACCGACTCGACAACAACAACAAGGTGCACAGCAACGGATACTTCGACTTTGTTGAAGGATACACCGTGAGCAACGGACGAGTGTTCTTCCCGGAGGCAGAGCCGTTCGGAAGATACCTCTATAACCAGCTCGTGGCAAAGGGCGTCTCTCCTGAGAAAGCTGCAAAATACAGTTATACAGAACTTTACGATTCCACCAAGACCGTAGCCAAGCAGATTGCCGAGAAAGACAAATACAGACTCACGGGACAGTTCCGTGGCACCTCGGCAAACGTCATCTCCCTCGGAGCATACAACGTGCCGCAGGGCTCTGTAGTCGTTACGGCAGGTGGCGTGACCCTCTCCGAAGGTTCAGACTATAGCGTGGACTATTCGGCAGGAGAGGTGACAATCCTCAACCAGAGCATCATCGACGCCGGAACGGCAGTCAACGTGTCGCTCGAGAGCAATACCGACTACGCACAGCAACGGAAGACGATGCTCGGACTGAACTGGGAATACGACTTCACCAAGAACTTCCAGCTCAGCGGTACCTTCCAGCACCTGTCTGAACAGGCGCTCACCACAAAGGTGTCGATGGGATCGGAACCGCTCAACAACACCCTCTGGGGTCTCAACATCAACTGGAAGAAGGAGAGCCAGTGGCTCACCAACGTGCTCGACAAGATACCGTTCCTCCACTGCACCCAGCCGTCGCAGATATCCTTCACGGGAGAGTTTGCCCAGCTCATCGCAGGACAGGCAAGCGGCACACAAGACAACGCCTCGTATATCGACGACTTCGAGAACACGAAGAACACCATCGACGTGAGTACACCGTCGTCGTGGATAATATCAAGCGTGCCGACCATGTTCCCCAACTACAACGACAAGACGACGTTGCAGAGCGGTTTCCAGCGTGCCCTGCTCGCATGGTATAACATCGACCCTCTGTTCACCCGCCGTAGCAGTTCGCTCACACCGGGACACATCAAGAGCGACCTCCATCAGCTCTCAAACCACTACGTCAGAGAGGTGTATGTCAGGGAGCTGTTCCCAAACCGCGACCAGAGCAGCTACAACGGCGCAACGGCAACATTGCCGATACTCAACCTCGCCTTCTATCCGTCAGAGCGCGGACCTTATAACTTCAACCCCAACCTGAACAGCGACGGTACGCTGCCCGTGCCGGCTGTAAACTGGGGTGGTATGATGAGGCGTCTCGACACCAGCGACTTCGAGACGGCAAACATCGAATACATTGAGTTCTGGATGCTCGACCCATTCATCTATTCCAACAAGCAGCCAGACGCCGCACAGTATGGTGGCGACTTCTACATCAACCTCGGAGAGGTGAGTGAGGACGTGCTGCGCGACGGAAAGAAATTCTATGAGAGCGGTATGCCGGTAGACGGCTCGAGCAGCTTCACCACTACACAGTGGGGAAAGATTCCAACACAGTCCACCGTGACATATTCCTTCGCCACATCAGCCGGCGCAAGGGCAAAGCAGGATGTGGGATTCAACGGACTGACCGACGATGAGGAGCAGAACTTCGCTCCATACCGCACATTCCTCGATGCCGTGCAGGCAAGAGTGACCGGAGCGGCACGCGACTCGATATTGGCAGACCCGGCAAACGACAACTACCACTACTTCCGCGGATCTGACTACGACAAGGCACGCACGCCTATCCTCGCACGCTACAAGCGCATCAACAATCCGCAGGGCAACTCGCCTGACAGCGACTCAAGGAGCGAGAGCTACGACACGTCATACAAGACTACCCCCGACGTGGAGGACATCAACCAGGACTATACGCTGAACGAATACGAGAAATATTATCAGTATCGTGTGAGCATCCGTCCTCAAGACCTCGTGGTGGGACAGAACTACATCGTGGACAAGCGTGAGACATCAGTGAAACTGCGCAACGATACCACGGAAACAGTGACGTGGTATCAGTTCCGCATACCTGTTGACGACTACGAACGCAACGTAGGCGGAATAACAGACTTCACCTCCATACGATTCATGCGTATGTTCCTCACCGACTTCCAGAAGCCTATCGTTTTGAGATTCGGAAGCCTCGACCTCGTGAGGGGAGAGTGGCGTATCTATGAGCAGTCGCTCAGTACCGGCAGCGAGTCGGGCAAGATGGCAGTCAGCGCCGTGAACATCGAGGAGAACAACGACCGAGTGCCGGTGAACTACGTGTTGCCTCCTGGCATCCGTCGAGAGCAAGACCCTACGCAGCCTCAGCTCACAGAGAGCAACGAGCAGTCGCTCGACATACAGGTGACAAACCTCTCTAACGGTGAGGCAAAGGCAGTATACAAGAACACGAACCTCGACCTCAGACAGTATAAGCGTCTGCAGATGTTCGTGCATGCCAACGCCTTCGAACAGAACTCTACAAACCTGCAGGACAACCAGTTGGCAGTGTTCGTGAGATTCGGTTCCGACTACAAGAGCAACTACTACGAATATGAGATTCCGCTGAAGCTCACCGCTCCAGGACATTACGACCGTTACTCCGGTGCCGACTGCAAACTCGTGTGGCCGGAGGAGAATATGCTCGATATCCCCCTGAGCGCTTTCACCCAGCTCAAGAAAGACCGCAACAAGGCGAAAGCCATCGGACAGGCTTCTTACAGCTATCCGTTCACGGCATACGACAGCGACAAACCGAACAACAAGATTACCATCGTTGGTAACCCTACGCTCGGCGAGGTGAGAACGATGATCATCGGTGTGAGAAACCTTGCTTCCGAACAGAAGTCAGGAGAAATCTGGGTGAATGAGCTCAGACTGAAGGAATACAACAACTCCGGCGGATGGGCGGCACAGGGCAACCTCAACGTGCAGCTCTCTGATGTGGGTAGCGTTAACGTGCAGGGAAAATATGTCACCGAAGGATTCGGCGGACTCGAAGACGGTGTGGCACAGAGAGCGCAGGACAACTACAAGTCGTATAGCGTGACCACGAACTTTGAGCTCGGAAAGTTCTTCCCCGACAAGGCTAAGGTCTCTATACCTCTTTATTACTCCGTGACCAAAGAGGAGACACGACCCAAGTATAACCCGCTCGACACGGATATGCTCCTCGACGACGCTCTCGACGCGATGGAGAAGCATGAGAAAGACTCGATAGAAAGCATCGCCGTGACGAAGACCACGAATACCAACTTCTCACTGTCCAACATGAAGGTGGGCATAGCCACGAAGAAGCATCCAATGCCTTACGACCCGGCAAACTTCTCGTTCAGCTACAGCCACAGCCACAGGCATACAAGCGGCGAGACTACGATTTATGAGAACGAGGACAACTGGCGCGGTTCGATGAACTACAGCTACACGCCGGTATACAAGGCATTCGAACCGTTCAAGAAAATCAAGAGCCGCAGCAAATGGTATGACATACTGAAGCGCTTCGGTCTGAACTGGTTGCCGCAGAACATCACCTTCAACACCGAGATGCTCAGAAACTATTATGAGCTGCAGGAGAGGGATATGGAGAGTCTGGAGAACAGTGAGCTGCCTTTGACATTCAGCGAGCAGTTCCTCTGGAACAGGGAATTCTCCATACGTTGGGACCTCACCAAGAACCTCCACATGAGTTTCAACAGTGCCACTCATGCAGAAATCGAGGAACCATACACTCCTGTAAACAAAGACCTCTATCCAGACCAGTATACGGCTTGGAAAGACTCCGTGTGGACAAGTATCAAGCACTTCGGCCGTCCGCTCGACTACAACCAGAACTTCACGGCGTCGTATCAGGTGCCGATAAACCTTATCCCTGTCTTCGACTGGATTACTGCCGACGCCAACTACAACGCAACGTATAACTGGACGAGAGGAACGGACCAGGAAGACGGACAGTCGCTCGGAAACGTGATATCCAACAACAGGACGCTGAACATCAACGGAGCATTGAACTTCGAGAAACTCTATAACCACATCCCGTTCCTGAAGAAGGCTAACGAGAGGTTCAACAAGCGCACCAACAATGCTACGAAGAAGAAGCGTGACGGAGCTAAATCGCCTAAGGAGGCCAATGAGGCAAGGAGAAATCTCAAGGAAGCGAAGGAACTGCCGAAGAACAAGAAGTCTTTTGAAAAGGAGATAACGCTCCTGCCGGATACCACAATGACCGTGAACCACGGCAAGAAGAGCAAGCGACTCATCGTGTCGGCAAAGACAAAAGACGGAAAGATGATTAAGCTGAAGTATAAGACCATCGACAACAACAAGATAAAAATCACGTCGAAGGTGGACTCTGCCACAACGGTGAAGCTGCTCGTCACGCCAAAGGAACCGCTCGAAGACAAGAGCTGGTATAAGACCATGCAGGTGGTGGCAAGAGGACTGATGCTCGTCAGAAACTTCAACCTGTCGTACCGCAACCAGTATGGCCTGTCGCTTCCGGGCTTCCTGCCGGAGGTGGGCAACGTGTTCGGACAGCGCCGCGGCGACATCATGTCGCCAGGACTCGACTTCGCCTTCGGATTCGTTGACGACTCCTATGTGCAGAAGAGTGCAGAGCGTGGATGGCTGCTGATGGCAGACAGTGTGGCAACGCCGGCTACATCATCGAAGACCGAGGACCTGCAGCTGAGGATGACGCTCGAACCGGTGAAGGACCTGAAGATAGACCTCAACGCATCGCGCACGATGACTACGGCGAAGAGCGTGCAGTATATGTATCAGGGAATGCCGACAACGCAGAGCGGTACGTTCACGATGACTACGATAAGTCTTGGATCTGCCTTCGAGAGCATGGGCGACGCCAACAACGGATACCACTCGGCATCGTTCGAGAAGTTCTGCAACTCGCTTGAGGGCTTCCGCCAGAGAGTGGAGAACCAGTATCAGAATGCCGTATATCCGGCAGGTTCCACATTGGCAGGCAATACCTTCAATCCGGAGAACGGAACAGTGAGCAAATACAGTGCTGACGTGATGATTCCTGCCTTCCTCTCGACATATACCAGCATGGGCGGAAAATCTCTCGACATCTTCCCTACGCTGTCGAGACTCCTGCCAAACTGGAGTGTGAGATACAGCGGACTCGTCAGACTGCCATGGTTCAGCGAGGTGTTCAAGAGCTTCAATATCAACCATGCCTACAAGAGCGTGTATGCAGTAGGCTCCTACAGTTCGTTCAGCACCTATCAGGAGTTTATGAACGGTCTCGGATTCGTCACCGACGCCACTACCGGCAACCCTACGCCAAGCAGCATGTTCAACGTGTCTACGGTGAGCATCAACGAGTCGTTCTCGCCATTGCTCGGTGTTGACATGACGTTCCACAACAACCTCACGGCAAAGCTGGAATACAGGCAGACACGAGTGCTGAGCCTCAGTATGACGAGTGTGCAGCTCAACGAGTCGTCGAGCAACGACTGGGTGATAGGAATGGGATACAAGGTGAACAACTTCGACTTCTTCGGACTCCTTGGCAACGGCAACAAGGCGCGCAAGGTGAAGGGAAAGAAGACGGGCACCGACGAGAAGAATAGCAACAATAACTCCCGAAACAACAGGAGCGGTTTCAATACCGACCTCAACCTGCGTCTCGACCTCTCGTTCCGTAAGCAGGCCGCTATATGCAGAGACATCGCCTCGATGACAAGTTCGGCAAGCAGTGGAAACTCAGCGTTCAAACTCTCGTTTGCCGCCGACTATACACTGTCGCGTCTGCTGACGATGAGTTTCTACTACGACCGTCAGACTAACACGCCGCTGCTCTCAAGCAGCAGCTATCCGACGACGACACAGGACTTCGGACTTAGTCTGAAGTTCTCGCTGACGAGATAAAATGAATATGTAAATAGTGAAAACAACTTTAATAGCAATAATATGAAGAAACTATTTTTATCAGCTGTTCTTATCATGGCAGCCTTGGCGACATTCGCCCAGAGCAGACCGAAACTTATAGTAGGAATCGTTGTAGACCAGATGCGTTGGGACTATCTCCACCGCTATTACGACCTCTATGGAGAAGGCGGATTCAAGCGGATCATGAACGAAGGCTTCGACTGTGAGAACACGATGATAAACTACATCCCAGCCATCACTGCCGTAGGACACACCTCTATATATACAGGTTCTGTACCGGCAATCCACGGCATACAGGGAAACTCATTTCTCATCAACGGCAAGTTCACCTATTGCACCGCCGATACCACAGTGGCTGGCGTAGGCACTAAGACAAAAGCCGGACAGATGTCGCCTCGCAACATGTTCTGCACCACTATCGGCGACGAGCTCAAGGTGGCAACGGATTTCAAGTCGCGTGTCATCGGGGTGGCGATAAAAGACCGTGCCGCCATCCTTCCCGCCGGTCATGCCGCTGACGCCGCCTACTGGATTGACGGCAAGCAGAGCAAGTTCGTGTCGAGCACATATTATATGAAGCAGCTTCCGGCATGGGTGGAGAAATACAACAAGACGGTGAGCAAATATACCGAAGACCAGATAAACCTCTCGCCAGCGGGAAACGAGGTGACGATGGATATGGCAAAGAACGTCATCACCAATGAGAAACTCGGACAGCAGGGCGAAACCGACATGATATGCATCAGCTTCTCGTCGACAGACAAGATAGGACACAAGTATGGTACCCACTGCCAGCTGATACAAGACCAGTTCGTTGACCTCGACAAGCGTCTTGCCGACTTCATGAAATATCTCGACACCACTATCGGCAAGGGAGAATATCTGCTCTTCCTGACTGCCGACCACGGAGCGGCAAACGGCATATTGATGAACCAGGAGCATGGCATCCCCTCTGGTGGCTTCTCTTACAAAAAGGAAATCAAGGAGCTGAACGCTTATTTCAGACAGAAATATGGTGTGGACGCAGACTTCACACGCTATATCATGGCATACAACGTGGCGCTCGACCATGATGCCATCGAGAAGGCAGGACTGGAGCTGAGCAAGGTGAAGAAGGATGTCATCGACTATTTCATGAAGAAAGACTATGTGGCTTATGCCGTGGATATGGAGCATGTAGCTGATGCCACAGTGCCGCCATACATCAAGGAGAAGATGCTCAACGGCTACAATGCCAAGCGTAATGGCGATGTGCAGCTGATTCTGCAGCCGGGATGGTATGATGTATATGGCGACAAGATAGAGGCAGGCACCACACACTCCGCATGGAATCCCTATGATGCCCACATCCCGTTCCTCATGATGGGGTGGGGAGTGAAGCATGGCAAGACAAGCCATCCTACCTACATCACCGATATCGCTGCCACCATCTGCAACCTCGTGCATATCCAGATGCCAAACGGTTGTATCGGCAATGCCGTAGAGATGAAATAACCCCCAAACGATCTGATGCCCCATTTGGGTGTAAGGGGAAAGCTCTGCTGGCGGTGACTTTTTGTGGAATGCCACATTTTAATGACTACTTTTTGTGTAGACAGAAATTTAATGACTATATTTGCATGACGTAAATATGCAATACTATAAATATAAATAAGAAAATGGCAAAGACAGACGAAAATATGGCGGCAGCACAGGAGGGCAAGTTGAAAGCCCTGCAGGCTGCCATGGCAAAGATAGAGAAAGACTTCGGAAAGGGGTCGATAATGAAGCTTGGCGACGAGAAGATAGAGAACGTGGAGGTTATACCTACGGGAAGTATCGCCCTGAATGCAGCCCTTGGCGTAGGCGGTTATCCTAAAGGACGAATAATCGAAATCTACGGTCCGGAAAGCAGCGGTAAGACTACCCTCGCCATCCATGCCATTGCAGAATGCCAGAAGGCCGGCGGCATTGCGGCTTTCATCGATGCAGAGCATGCCTTCGACCGCTTCTATGCCGAGAAACTCGGTGTGGACATCGACAACCTGTGGATTTCGCAGCCTGACAATGGCGAGCAGGCTCTTGAGATTGCCGACCAGCTTATCCGTTCTTCTGCAATAGACATCCTCGTGGTTGACTCCGTGGCTGCCTTGACTCCAAAGAAGGAGATAGAGGGCGATATGGGCGACAACAATGTGGGTCTGCAGGCACGACTGATGAGCCAGGCTCTCAGAAAGCTCACCTCTACCATCAGCAAGACAAACACCACTTGTATTTTCATCAACCAGTTGAGAGAGAAGATCGGCGTGATGTTCGGCAACCCTGAGACTACTACCGGTGGTAACGCCCTGAAGTTCTATGCCAGTGTGCGCCTCGACATCCGTCGCGTCACGGCAATCAAGGACGGTGACCAGGTTATCGGAAACATGACCCGTGTGAAGGTGGTGAAGAACAAGGTGGCTCCTCCATTCCGCAAGGCTGAGTTTGAGATAATGTTTGGTGAGGGCATCTCTAAGGTCGGCGAGATTCTCGACCTCGGTGTGGAATACGGCATCATACAGAAGAGCGGCTCTTGGTTCTCATACAATGGCAGCCGTCTGGCTCAGGGCCGCGATGCCAGCAAGGCTCTGCTCAGAGATAATCCTGAACTGTGTGATGAACTCGAGGCACAGATTATGGAGAAACTCAACGACAGGAAGGAATAAGCCCCAACAGTTGAAAATGGTCTGATGACCGTTTGGGGGTGAGACCGGGTATAAAAAGACTGGAGATTATGTCAATTGATTATGGCATAATCTCCAGTCTTTTTGTCTTGGATAATATCTGGTTCGTTATTTTCTTATCTTCCTGTTCACCGTCCTTCCGTCGGCATACTGTATCTTCACGATGTTGATGCCGGGCTGGGGGGAGCTCATTTCCATGCCGCTCATATTATAGTATGTGATGCTCGTTGGCAGTTCGCTGTTTGTGGTTTCCACGGCATCAATGCCGTCGGTCATTGATGTAATGTCGAGAGTGGCGCCGGCACCATTCTCTTCGTTTGCCACCACTTCCTGCACCAGACTGCTGTCGTATGCCTTCAGCGTATAGTGGTCGGATGGGATGAAATATTCCGCACTGCCAGATTTGCTCTGGAAGTCATTTGCGTTCAGGTTTCCCACTGTGGTGATGTTGTAGTCCTTCTTGCTTCCGCTTGTGGCGTAGTTCTTCCATGGTGTCTTTTTTGCGGCTGCGCTTATGAAAGCGTTGTTCTCCACATAGAGGTTCGACTTGTAGCCGTAGCCGATGCAGTAGTGGGCATTGGAGCTTGAGTAGAGGCAGTTCTGTATGTGCACCTGTCCGTATCTCACTCTCGGCATGCGCTCCGAGCATCCCTCGTCCCACCAGCAGTTGGCGAATGTGGTGCGCAGGTGTCCGTTGTCTTCAGAGCGGCTGTCGCTGTTTCCCCAGAGGTCACAGTTGCGGTGGTCGTCTGCTCCGCCGCTGCCTCCTGCCCATGGCTCAATGAAATAGCGGAAGCGGCACCATGTGACGCAGATGTTGTCGGAACCGTTCACACAGTCGAAGTTGCCGTCCACACCATCCTGGAAGTCACAGTGGTCCACCCAGATATATGTGGAACCGGCAATGGTGAGGTTGTCGTTGCCGTCGATGTCGTAGGCTCCGGCGCTCTTGAAGGTGAGGTTGCGCAAGATGATGTTCTTGCATGATGAGAGTTGCAGGATGCCCGTCTCGCTCCCTTTCGACGAATGTTTGGGATTTACGAGAGCCGAACCTTTCATTCCGATAACCGTCTTGTTCTGTGCGCTCTTCACGCTGTTCAGTCCGGAGAACTCTATTTCGCCCTCTACATATATAATCTTCTTGTCGGTACCCTTCAGGGCGTTCATCAGTTCAGACTTGGTTCTCACCGTCACTTTCGTTCCGCCTTCTCCGCCGGTGACATTACCGCCGACTGTAGCCCATCCCAATGGGGCATTCTGGTCATAAGCCGACATGTTGTCTGTCCAATCGGCATTTGCCGAGACAGTGCCCATTGTCATCATCGTGGCAATAAGGAAGCGTGAGATAATGGATTTGTTCATCTTTTTGCAGTTTTGTTTTATTGATAGTTTGTCTTGTCGTTTGTCTTTATTTGTTGTCGCCGGTCTTCTTCAGCTCATCATCCATGTTGATGGCTTCAAGCAGCTTTATGGCGTCTACATACTGCGCTATGCCCTCTGCCACCTGTTTGGCATCGTGCATGGCGAGCACTACGGTAGACGGACGGTTCACCACGTCGCCGCCGGCAAACACGCCCTTGCGTGTCGTCATTCCGTATGGCTTCTCTCGTGTGAGCACATATCCGCGGTCGTCCACGTCGATGCCGGTCGTCGTTGACACGATGCGGCTTGCCGGTGCCGATCCCACTGCCATTATCACGAGGTCTGCCTTCTCTGTGCGGCGCTCGCCGGCCTTGGTTTCTATCACCACCTCGTTCAGTGTGCCGTTGTCGTCGTGAATTTCCACGATGCTCGAATCCCAGTTGAACTTCACACCCTCTTCCACGGCCTCGTCGTATTCCGACCTCAGGGCGCTCATGTCGTTTATGGTGCGGTGGTAAACCACCTGCACGTCGCTTGCTCCCATGCGCACGGCAGTTCTGGCGGCATCCATCGCCGTGTTTCCACATCCGATCACGAACACCTTGTTGCCTTCCTTCACCACCACTTCGTCGCGGCTCAGGTTGCCCTCGTTGTAGAGGCTCACGCGGCGCAGGAACCATATCGCCTGGCGCACACCCTCAAGGTTGCATCCCGGTATATCCAGTTTCTTGGGCTTGCCCGTTCCTGTTCCCATGAATATGGCGTCGAATCCCATCTCGAACAGTTTGTCCACGTTGAGACCGTCTTTTCCTACGGTAGTATTGCAGTGGAACACCACTCCGAGTTCTTCAGTCTTCTTTATTTCCCGGCGCACGATATCCTTCGGCAGTCTGTATTCCGGAATTCCGAACATCAGCACTCCTCCCGGTTCCTGCTCCATCTCGAATATCTCCACGTTGAATCCCTGTCTCGCCAGGTCGCCGGCGATAGTCAATCCGGCAGGTCCCGAACCGATTACCGCCACCTTTCCACGAGTCTTGGGTAGCAGTTTCTCTCTGATGAGTCCCATGTCTCCGTCGAAGTCGGCGATGAATCTCTCCAGTTTTCCCACGCGTATTCCCTTGCCCTTCTTGTTGAGCACGCAGTGTCCCTCGCATTGTTTCTCGTGGGGGCACACGCGTCCGCATACGGCAGGCAGGTTACTCTTGCTGTTTATTATGTCCATGGCGTTGCCGAGGTTACCCATCGACAGTTCATGAATCCAGTTTGGTATGTCGTGACTTATGGGGCATCCCTTTTTGCATTGTGGCACCTTGCAGTTCAGACAGCGCTTTGCCTCTTCTATGGCGTCATGCATGGTGTAGCCTTCATTCACTTCCTGGAATAATTTGTTTTCCTGTTCCATCTTTTTTTTAAAATTCTTTTGAGCCGCAGCTTATCTTATGCAAAGATAACGCAAGGCGAATGCATAATGAAAAAAATGTATTTATTTCTTATGCTGAGGTGCAGCTTATCTTATGCAAAGATAACGCAAACCGAATGCATAATGAAAAAAATGTATTTATTTCTTATGCTGAGGTGCAGCTTATCTTATGCAAAGATAACGCTTATTTCTCAAAGCGATGCATTTTATATGGATTATGTAATGATTTCATTTATAACAATAAAAATCGGGACAGCTGATTTTTCTGGTCGGTGGCAAGAGATAATTACATCCTAACATAATATATCGTTATATTATCTAATAAAGTGTCATAGTATCATTTTGTGCCTCACTTTAGGTATTATAGTGCATGCTGTCAATGAATTACGTTAATGATACTTTTCTGATTGTTTTACATAAAAGTATCATTGAAGTATCATTGAAGTATCATCGGGATGCCTTGATGGAATGAAATTATATGTTTTTTTGATACTGTCCGGTATTGCTTTTGCAAGCTATATAAGGTCAGACACTTCTCTGGTTTGCCATTTGTTTCGCAAAAAGTCAAAAAGTCAAATCACAATCTTTGGCAAGGAGAACAAAAATACTGGAATTGGGCACGGTGCTTGCCCAAGTGGGGCACGGTGCTTGCCCCTAATGAGTAACGTGCTTGCCCCTGGTGGGCATAAAAACTGCCAGACGACTGTCCCGTAAGTTCATGTTGTAGCATACCGAACCTTACCGCTGCAAAGATAACAAAGTAATGAATTATGTAATGATAACACTGCCATAACTACCTCTTAAAACATAGTTATGGCGGACTTATAAACGATAATACCGCCATAACTATCCTTTTTTATATAGTTATGGCGGTGCTATCGCTAATGCATTCAATCTTTCCACGCAAAGAATTTTTGGAAAAGTGTTGAAAAATGTATGGTTTTACTTTGGAAAAGTGTAGGAAAAGAGGCATTTTTACCTTGGAAAAGTGTAGGAATTGCTCTGCTCCTGGAGTGGAAGGAAGGGGAGGGGAAGTAAAATAATGATAATATTGCTCTCGTATACCAACATACATAAAAAACTCCCACACCTCAACAGTTGCGGGAGTCTTTTTATCTCAAATCAGTTCGTTATCGTTGTTCAGAATGTGGCGAACTTGCAGTTCGTCAGTTTCACGTCGGCGCCGGCTTCTATGTCCTTGTCCTTCTTGTTGTAGAAGAATGTGGAGTTGTCTATTGTTATGCCTTTCAGACAACTGTAGCCTGGCAGTCCGTGGGCGCTGACGGCAGTTTCGCAACCGCGGCACACCACGTTGCTGATATGTATGTCGCTCCATTCCGGCACGCATTCAGCGTTCTGTGGAACAGTGACCTTGCCGTTGTCCTCTTTCACGCTGTATTTCTTGTCGGCATAAGTGCATTCAAAGATTATTGCCTCGTCCTTGATGTCAGTCATCACGATGTCGCTTACGTAGATGTTCTCCGTCTTACCGCCTCTGCCGATGCCGCTCTTGAAGCGCAGTCCGGTATCAGTGCCTGAGAAGCGGTTCTTGCGCACCACGATGTTCTTCATGCCGTTTGAGAATTCCGATCCTATCACGAATCCTCCGTGTGCATGATACACCGTGTTGTTCTCTATCAGAATGTTCTCGCATGGTCCGTCGGGAGCAGCCTTCTTTCCTGCTCCTCCCTTCATGCAGATACCGTCGTCGCCGGCATCGATGGTGTTGTTCACTATCAATACGTTCTTGCAGCAGCTGATATCGAGGGCGTCACCGTTCTGTGCGTTCCATGGGCAGCGGATGGTCACTCCGTCCACCACCACGTTTGTGCATCGGGTAGGGATGAGGTGGAACTTTGGCGAATTCTGTATCGTCACTCCGCTCACCAGCACTCTGTCGCAGTCTGTCAGTCTTATGAGGTGTGTTCTCAAGCTCTCCTGTGCCTGTGGCGTGTCGGCGATGTTGCCGAAATGCTTCAGGTTGAACGGAAACCACAGTTTGCCGCCGTCGGTCTGTGTGCCGCCCATCTCGTTATACTGCTTCCATTCCACATCGCTCACCTTCGAACGCTTCACCGGGCGCCATACGGCACCGTTGCCGTCGATGATTCCCTCTCCTGTGATACTGATGTTCTTGCGCTTGCTGGCACTGATGAGTGGTGAGCATTTCTTGTCTCTCACTCCGTCTTTGGTCTTGAAATGCTGCGTGCGGTCTGGTGTGGCGAGAATTATGGCGTTCTTCTCGAGATGAAGGTCTATGTTGTCCTTCAGCGAGATAAGTCCGGTGAGCCATATTCCTTGCGGCACGATAAGGTGTCCGCCGCCTTTTTTGTCGAGAGCCTTGATGGCCTTTTCAAATGCCGCAGTGTTTAGCGTCAGTCCGTCGCCCACGGCTCCGAAATCCGTCAGGTTCACGCTGTAGTCGGGGATGGTTGCCAGCACTGGCTGCTCCATCTTCACCGGCAGGTTCTGGTAGTATTTGCCATAATCGTTGGCAAACGCCGCGGTGAGGCTTGTCAGCATCGCCACGACAACCATAAGAGTCTTTTTCATTTCGTTTTGTTTCTTTGATTAGTTAGTAAAATCTCTATCCTGATTCGTATTAACCCCAGCGGTCATCAGACCGTTTATTGTGTCATCTCATGACTGCTTGTGGCTAAAACCATTCGTTTGTGCTACAAAAGTACGTATTACAAGGATGTACCCCAAATCCCCTGTAGTATTTTAATTTAAATTATTGAAGTTTCGCAAGTTTTCAACCCAAATCGGTCGTTAGGGCTTGCCTGGATTTTGTTTTTTTAGAAGAGTGGATTTTGTTTGGCTTTTAATGAGTAATAGCGAGCTATTGCGAATTAAAAACGAGCAAAAGACACCTTATAAAAAGCAAAAGACTGCAAGCAGTCATTAGCTAATTTTATAACGGCCTAATGGCCGTTTTGGGTTCAACACGCATGTATATCTTGCCCTTCTTCTTGGCTCGCCATGTGTATACCTCCTTTTCTCCTACCCAAATCTTCCATCAGTTTGATTTTCTTGAGGTAAAAATGTGTGATAAAGGTTATTTATGACTATATTTGCGTCTTGAAAAGAAAACACGATAAAAAAGTAGACATGAAAATAGATATTTCAGAATGCAAGGAGGAGTTCCTCCAGCTGCTTCGCTCCACGGAGCGAGAGGGAGTGGAAGACCTGATAGACAACCTGGAAGAGCAAGGCTTCTTCACCGCACCGGCATCCGCCGGCCATCATCTCAATGTGGAGGGAGGTCTTGTCAGGCATTCTCTCAACACCTGCAAGGCGGCGCTCGCCATCTGGGAGGGGATGAAGACTCTGGAGCCATCGCTCGCCACCGAGGTGAAACGCGAAAGCATAATCATCGCTTCGCTCCTGCACGACGTTTGCAAGAGCGACATCTACAAACGCTCAGTGAAGAAGCGCAAGAACGCACTCGGACAGTGGGAAGACACCGAGGGCTACAAGGTGACATACAAGAATTTCCCTATGGGCCACGGCGAGAAATCGCTCGTGATGATACTGCTCGGCGGCATCGACCTCTACGACGACGAGATGCTTGCCATACGCTGGCACATGGGAGCCTGGGGACTCAACCAGAACAGTTTTGAAGACGTGAGAAGCTTCGATACCGCACAGAAGCTCTATCCCCTCGTGCCAATCATCCACGCTGCCGACGGTATGGCGGCAAACGTGATGGAGCGCACCGGAGAAGAAATCGACGACATGTAACCCCCTTGCTTCTCCTGCAATAATCCAATACTAACCTGTTGATAAAAAACACTGATAATATGAAACATACACTATATACCACGGCACTCCTCGCCTGTATGGCGGCAGCGAATATGCCGGCAATGATCTCAGCTTCCGACAATATGGCGGTTGAGACGGCAATGGCTCAAGAGAAAACACAGCAGCATTTCCTCACCGATGCAGCCTATCGGCAAAAGGTGGAAGAGGATTTCCAGAAACGCAAAGCCATTATTGGCGGAAATTTCTGCAATGTGGCGAAACTCTCGGCCACTCAGGCAGAACTCGAGGCATTGCAGTTTCTCTATGCCTATATGCCGCTCGCCGACATTACCGACCATACCGTCGAATATTATCTCGCCAATGTGAGGGCGAGCAACAAGGCACGGCAGCAGATGGCATGGGGCAAGAATGTGCCCGAACTGCTGTTCCGCCACTTCGTGCTGCCGGTGAGAGTGAACAACGAGGAACTCGACGACGCACGCAGCGTGTTTTACGACGAACTGAAAGACCGCATCGCCGGACTGTCGATGCGGGACGCTATATTGGAGATAAACCACTGGTGTCATGAGAAGGTGACCTACCAACCCTCCGACCCACGCACCTCCTCACCACTCGCCACCGTGAGATCGGCCTACGGCAGATGCGGCGAGGAGAGCACTCTGCTCGTGGCAGCGCTCAGGGCGATGGGCATACCGGCACGACAGGTATACACGCCACGCTGGGCACATACCGACGACAACCACGCATGGGTGGAAGCATGGGCAGACGGCAAATGGTATTTCCTCGGAGCCTGCGAACCGGAACCGGTGCTCGATCTCGGATGGTTCAACGCTCCTGCATCCAGGGCCTTGCTGATGCACACCAGAGTGTTCGGATATTACGACGGACCGGAGGAGGTGCTCCTGCGCACTCCCTGCAACACGGAGATAAACCTCATCGGAAACTATGGCGAGACGGCAAACGTGGATTTCACCATCGTTGATGAGAACGGTGTGCCGGTTAGCGGAGCCCGTGTGGACTTCTGCATTTACAACTATGCCGAATACTGTCCGGTAGTGGCGAAATTCACCGACGCCGCCGGTCATACGAGTCTCACGGCTGGCAAGGGCGACATGATGGTGTGGGCGTCAAAAGACGGCAAGTATGGCTTCGCCAAAGTGGCGTTTGCCACAGACAAGGCGCTGCGCATCAGTCTCAGCCATAACGTGGCGGTGAGAGAACAGAGCGAGGCGACGGATTCGTTCGACATCGTGCCACCGCCAGAGAAAGCCAACGTGCCGTTCGTCTCGCCAGAGCAGAGGGCAGAGAACAACCGCCGCTTTGAATACGAAGACTCGCTGCGCCATGCCTATCTCGCCACATTCTATACACACGAGAGTGCTGTCAACGCCTTGAAGGGAAAGGTGGTGGGAGCCAGCGCCGAAGGACTGCAGCGACTGGCTACATTCCTCGAGAAATCGAGCGGCAACCATCAGGTGATTCTCGATTTCATCACCAAGAATGCCGTGTCGGCAGAGAAGACGCAGAGGGTGACAGACCTTCTCGCCACGCTCAGCGACAAAGACCTGCGCGACATTAGGATGGCTATCCTCGACGACAGCTATGCCGCCGGCACACAGCTCTCGCCCAGAGTGGAGAACGAGATGATAACCCGTACGTTCAAGGCGGAATTCCGCTCGATGTTCTCCGACAAGGAAAGGCGGAAATTCCAGAAGAATCCTCTGGAACTCGTGAAATGGATAAAGAAGAACATCAGGATGAACCCCGACAAGAAGTCGCCGATGATAGCGCAGACTCCGATGGGGGCATACGATTATAAGATTACCGACAGGCGCTCGCGCAACATCCTCTTCGTGGATATGGCGCGCAGCTTCGACATCGAGGCACGTGTAGACCCCGTTACCGGCAAGACGCAATACAAGGCTGAAGGCAAGTGGGCGGACGTGAACTTCGAGAAGGTGGTGAAGCAGGTGGCGCCACAGGGCACTCTGATGCTCCGTTATGAGAAGAATGCCATCGTTGACGACCCTAAGTATTTCAGTCATTTCACCATCAGCCGCATCAATGCCAACGGCACCACATCGCTGCTCGAATATCCGGAAGAAGGCACCACCTGGGGCTCCACGTTCAAGGATGGCGTGAGTCTCGATGCCGGTCAGTATCTGCTCGTTACGGGTATGCGCCTCGCCAGCGGAGCCGTGAAGTCGGAGGCCAGACTTTTCTCCGTGGAGGAGGGCAAGACCACTGACCTGGACCTGAAGATACGCACATCGCCGACCGACGTCTCCGTGATTGGGTCGTTCAATTCCGAAGCCAAGTTCCAGACGCTCGACGGCAGGGAAGTGACATTCCTCTCGCAGACGGGCAGAGGGTATTTCATCACCGGACTGATCGGCGTGGGACAAGAGCCTACCAACCATGCGCTGAAAGACATCGCCAAGGTGGCGGCGGAATTCGACAAGTGGGGCAGACCTCTCGTGCTGCTCTTCGAGGATGAGGCTGCCGCAAAGAAGTTCAATGCCAAGGAATTCCCCGGTCTGCCCAAGAACATCATCTTCGGTATAGATGCCGGTGGCGCCGTGCGTCAGGAAATATCCGAGAACATGAAACTCTCAAACAAGTCGCTCTCGCCAATCTTCTTCATCTCCGACACGTTCAACCGCGTGGTGTTCCTCAAGCAGGGATACACCATCTCGCTCGGCGAACAGATGGAGCAGGTGATAAGAACTCTGTGATAAAAAGTTTGATAAATAATCAATAATAGGAATAACATGATATCAAAGGAAGAAGTACGTGAGCTGTTGACAAGCACTGAGACATATAGAATTGAGCGTACTGTTTCAACGGGAGATATGGATAAGTTCCAAGAAGCAATATGTGCCTTCTCGAATGATTTACCTAATTCTAAAAAGAATGGGTATCTGATTATTGGTGCATATGATAATGGAAATTTATCTGGATTGAAGGTTGATGATGATTTGCTAAAGAAGATTTCGGCCATACGTTCAAATGGTAATATATTGCCCCTTCCTATTATGTCGGTTGAAAGATTTGAATATGAGGATGGAGAATTACTTGTGGCTGAAGTTTCGCCATCATTGGTCCCTCCTGTACGATATCGTGGTAGGACATATGCATAGAGATTACCAATCCAATATGCCAATACGACTTTATCAATATGAAGATCGAATTGAAATTCTTAATGCTGGAGGCCTGTATGGCGAGGCTCGTCCTGAGAACTTCCCAACGGTAAATGATTATCGTAATCCTATTGTTGCAGAAGCTATGCGTGGATTGAAGTATGTTAACATGTTCAATCGTGGAATTCAACGTGTAAAGAATCTCTTGCAAGAGAATGGTAATCCAGAACCAGAGTTCAATGTGGACAAGATTACAGCTTTTGAGGTAGTCGTGAGGCCTTCCTTATCACTTAACTTGGTCACTGATGAAAAAAACGTGACTAAGTCAGTGACTAAGTTGAATGACACGCTTAATGATGTAATTGAATTTTGTTATACTCCTCGAAGTATGACTGAAATAATGGAGCATCTTGGCCTTAAACACAGATACAATGTTAAGCATCGCTATATTGATCCACTTATAGAGGGTGGTTTTTTGGTTATGACTATTCCTGAAAAGCCTAATAGCCGAAGCCAAAAGTACAAACGGGTATTGACTTAGTCACTTAACTTGGTCACTGACGAGTGACCAAGTTGATATTATAGAGTATGAATAATTTGTCGCGCGATAATTAAACCAACAACATACAAAGATATGATTGAGATTTTGAAATATTTCCTTTTGGAATCCCTTCCAAAGGAAAACAAGAGAAGTTTGCTGCCGTATATAAACAGGCCGATAAATCAAGAAGAAACTTCGTTCGATTCTGTGGATCAAGTATAGCATCAAGGATAATGATGTTTTTGAAAAGGCATACCAATATATTGAAATGTATTTCCGCAATGCCCTTGTTCGTACCAACTACCGCAATCCTTCAAAAGGTATAGAACCCACAAGTCATTCCTTGCAAAGTTCTTCCGGAATTTGATGTTGGGCGAACATCATGAACTGAAGAACCGCTATATGCTGATTGGTTATAGTGATGTGGATGACACCCATACAAGTCCCCATACAAGCTTTGATGAAACAGTATCTGCGTTATCTGAAAAATATAAAGCGGTTAATCATTGCGATTGGCACAGTGAAGGACTGGAGGTATATAATCGATTAAACTTCAAACCGTTTGATGACCGTTTTAGGTGAAATATACAAGACTGAAAATTCTCCCCCTGGCGTGGGGAATGAAACCCCACATTAGGGGGGACTGTTCCCCACGCCGTGGGGGATTTTAGACATATATTCTTGTCGGCGTAATTATTTGGCTGATTCATCTGACAAAGCCGTTTTTTCACCGTCACCAGGTATAACAATGACAAGCCCATTGGCGGAGTTAATTGTGCATTATATTAATTCCGCCAATGGGTTAAACCCAAAACGGTCATTAGGCCGTTTATTGTATTTTATATTTACTGCTTGCAGTCTTTTGTTTTTTATAAGGCGTCTTTTGCTTGTTTTTAATTCGTAATAGCTCGCTATTACTCATTAAACCCAAAACGGTCATTAGTCCGTTCAATGTATAATTTTAATAACTGCTTGCAGTCTTTTGCTTTTTATAAGGCGTCTTTTGCTTGTTTTTAATTCGCAATAGCTCGCTATTACTCATTAAAAGCCAAACAAAATCCACTCTTCTAAAAAAGCAAAATACAAGCAAGCCCTAATGACCGATTTGGGTTAAAAGCCAAACAAAATCCACTCTTCTAAAAGAACAAAATCCAGGCAAGCCCTAATGACCGATTTGGGTTAAGCGAAGGCTTTCTCAAAAAAAAAGGTATGCCGATTCGGCATACCCTCTCTGAATATTTTGTTGAATTGTCATGCGCTTATCAGCGTCAGCGTGTAAAGATATACCACTGCGGCAGGCATCGCCATGAGCGAAGAGTCGAAGCGGTCGAGCATTCCACCATGGCCAGGCAGTATGTTGCCGCTGTCTTTGATGCCGAGGGTGCGCTTGAAAAGCGACTCCACGAGGTCGCCCCATGTGCCGAACACCACGATGACGAGCCCCAGACCCATCCACTGGATGAGCGACAGTCCCAGTTCGCTCTCTATATGCGGGAAGAAATGGTATACCACGGCAGCTGCCACCAATACGAGCAGTGCTCCGCCGATGGAACCCTCCCATGTCTTTCCGGGAGAGATGCGCGGGAAGAGTTTGTGTTTGCCGAACAGCGAACCGCTGCAGTATGCTCCCGTGTCGTTGGTCCAGAGGAAGATGAATACGCAGAGCGGCACGATGTAGTTGTATACCGTCTGTCCGTTTGCCGCTCCATTGAATGCCAGCACATTGATGGTGGAGAAAGGCAGTGCGATATACATCTGTCCGAGCATGGTGTGGGCCCAGTCCTCTATGGCGTTGTCGTTGCCGGTGTATAGTTCACTGATGAAGAGATACACGATGGTGAGGAGATAGGGGATGAACACAGCCCCCGTGTCGACGATTCCGCTGCAGAAACCTCCTACGGCGAAGAAGAAATACACTCCCGCCACGGTGCTTATGAAACGGTTTACCTGCACGTTCTCCTTTTCGTTCACCAGTCCTGTGTATTCCCATAGCGACAGTCCGGTGACGAGTGCAAACAGGAATTCCATTGCAAACGCATCAAGGAAACACACCACTACTGCGGTGACGAAAAACACACCCGTGATGCTGCGTACTATCAGATTGCTCAATTTGCTGTTCTTCTTTTCTTCTGTCATGATGCTTATTGGTTTTGGTCGTCGGTGGATGATGGGGTGGTGGAGTTCCCGGTGTCATCCGTGTTTTTGGCTTCCTCAGAACTCTTGGTGTTCTCTGTGGCAGGAGAGCTTTCCGCCTTGCTGTTGGTCTCTTCGAGAATCTCCTGTGAGCGGCTCACCCATTGACGTTTGCCGAATATCTTCTCCACATCCTCGGCGAAGATCACCTCGCGCTCTATGAGAAGCTGGGCGAGCTGGTTGTGGCCCTCCTTGTGTTCCGTGAGGATAGCCTTGGCCCTGTCATACTGTTCGGCGATCATTCTTATAGCCTCGTCGTCGATAGCCTTAGCCGTGGTCTCGGAATATGGCTTCTGGAAGTTATATTCGTTGTTGTTGTAATAGCTGATGTTAGGCAGGTTGGTGCCCATTCCGGCATAGGCAATCATGCCGTAGATGCTCTTGGTGACACGCTCCAGGTCGTTGATGGCACCGGTGGAGATGTGTCCGGTGAAGAGCTCCTCTGCCGCACGTCCGCCGAGCAGCGAACAGATTTCGTCGAGCATTGCCTCCTTGGTGGTGATCTGTCGTTCCTCCGGCATATACCATGCAGCGCCGAGAGCTCTGCCTCGTGGCACGATGGATACCTTGACCAGCGGGTTGGCATGTTCGGTGAACCATGATATCGTGGCGTGGCCTGCCTCGTGGATGGCTATCGAGCGTTTCTCAGAGGCGGTCATCACCTTGGTCTTCTTCTCCAGTCCGCCGATGATGCGGTCTACGGCGTCGAGGAAGTCCTGCTTCTCCACGCTCTTCTTGCCGTGGCGCGCTGCTATGAGAGCCGCCTCGTTGCAGACATTGGCAATGTCGGCACCCGAGAATCCCGGAGTCTGGCGTGCCAGCATCTCCACATCCACGCTGGCATCCCTCTTGATAGGACGGAGATGCACCTCGAATATCGCCTTGCGCTCGTTCAGGTCTGGCAGGTCAACGCTGATCTGTCTGTCGAAACGACCGGCTCTGAGCAATGCCTTGTCGAGCATGTCGGCACGATTTGTGGCAGCCAGCACTATGATTCCGCTGTTGGTGCCGAAACCGTCCATCTCGGTGAGCAATGCGTTGAGGGTGCTCTCCCGCTCGTCGTTGCTGCCCATCGACGGGTTCTGGCTGCGCGCACGTCCCACGGCATCGATTTCGTCGATGAATATGATGCAGGGAGCCTTCTCCTTGGCCTGGCGGAAGAGGTCGCGGACGCGGCTTGCGCCGACACCTACGAACATCTCCACGAAGTCGGAACCGCTCATGGAGAAGAATGGTACGCCGGCCTCGCCGGCCACTGCCTTGGCAAGCAGCGTCTTACCGGTTCCCGGAGGACCGATGAGGAGGGCGCCGGTGGGTATCTTGCCGCCCAGCTCGGTGTATTTCTTCGGATTCTTCAGAAAGTCTACGATTTCCTGCACCTCCTGCTTGGCGCCTTCCTGTCCGGCTACGTCCTTGAAGGTTATAGGGTTCTCGTTTTTCTCCTTGTCGTAAACTTTCGCCTTGCTCTTGCCTACACCGAGGATGCCGGGGCCTCCGCCGCCACCCATCCTGCGCATCAGGAATATCCAGATGGCAAAGAAGAGGATGATAGGTCCTACGGCCTGCAGGATATACATCAGTATGCTGCCCTGGTCGCTCTCATAGCTCAGTCCGCCCTTGAATACGCCCTGCGCACGGGCTGCATCGATAAAGCCCTCCAGTTTGTCCACACTGCCATACTGTACCTCCACGAACGGGTTGGGGCCCATCTGTTTGGTGCCGGCATTGAACACCGTGCGGATGTAGTTCGGCTTTACGAACATCTTGAGCTTGCCGTTGTCTTTGTTCACGACGATGCTCTCGGCATAGCCCTTAGCCACATAAGTCTGGAAGTCGGAGTAGGCCAGCTGTTTGCCGGCGCTGCCACCGGTGGAGTTGCCTCCCATGATGAAGGCAATTATCAGTCCGATGATGCAGAGACCGTAAATCCAACCCATGTTGAACTTGGGCATCTTGTTGTTGTTTTTATTGTTGTTGCTGAAATTATTGTTCGGATTCATGTCAGTAGTATTGAATTTCCACCTTATATAATATATAGAGCAGCGAGGCATTTCCTGATGCGGAGACCCGTCGTCACTCTTCAGTCCTGCTTGTTGTCAGTCTGCGTCGATGTCGGGAACTACCGTTATCTTGGCATCCTCCCAGAGGTCTTCCAGATTGTAGTATTCGCGCACTTCTGGCAGGAAGATATGCACCATCACGTCTGAATAGTCCATTGCCACCCACTGCGCGTTTGTCAGTCCGGCAATCTTTACCGGCTTCTCTCCAGCCTCTATGCGTGCCGTCTCCTCCACTGAGTCGGTGATAGCGTCGATCTGTGTCGGTGAGTTGCCCTGGCAGATCACGAAATAGTCGCATATCGTTCCAGCTATACCTCTGAGGTCGGCAACTACGATATTTGAACCTTTCTTCTCTTGAATACCTTTTACGATTGTCTCTACAAGCTTGTTCTTCTTTTCCATCAAATTTTAATAGGATTATTTTTGTTTTCTAATTCATTTTTTGTCGACACCATGCGGCAACACCGCTTTCTGATGCGAAATACCGCTCGTCTTATATATATATAATGTGCCAACAGCATACAAAGGTAAGCCGATTTATCCGAATTAAGCAAGAATATGGTGTTATTTTGGATTTTTTTATAAAAAAGTTGCCGAAATTGTTTGTAGTTCAAAAAAAAGTAGTACCTTTGCAATCGCAATCGGGAAGTTAATAACAAACGATTGAAAAAACAAAAGCATTGGGATATGGTGTAATGGTAACACTACAGATTCTGGTCCTGTCATTCTTGGTTCGAGTCCGAGTATCCCAACAACAGAGAGACATCCTCACCAAGGGGATGTCTTTTTTGTTATTGTATATGATCGTTCTAATTATTTAATGATATATTGATTATGAATATGAAAGAAACACCTGTGCTTCTGCTTACCGGATATCTGGGAAGCGGAAAGACTACATTGCTCAACAGAATACTCGCCAATGAGGAGGGCTTGAAATTTGCAGTGATAGTGAACGATATCGGTGAGGTGAACATCGACGCCGACCTTATACAGCAGGGAGGCATCGTGGGCGAGGGAGACGACAGTTTGGTGGCTCTGCAGAACGGCTGCATATGCTGCACGCTGAAGATGGACCTCGTGCAGCAGATCAGCGACATCGTGGCGCAGCACCGCTTCGACTATATAGTAATCGAGGCGAGCGGCATCTGCGAACCGGCGCCAATAGCCCAGACCATCAGCGTATATCCGAGGATGTATCCGGAGATGGCGAAGGATGGCATGGCGAAGCTCGACGCCATCGTGACGGTGTGTGATGCCCTGCGACTGCGCGATGAATTCAATGAGGGCACCGACCTGACGAGGATGAACATCGATGATGATGACCTGGAGAGTCTGGTGATCCAGCAGGTGGAGTTCTGTAATATCATACTGCTCAACAAGGCATCGGAGGTGACTGCCGAAGAACTGGAACATGTGAAGGCGATACTGCGCCAGATTCAGCCGAAGGCGGAGATCATACCATGCGACTATGGCGATGTGGACCTGAAGAAGATTATAAACACCGGACTGTTCGACTTCGAAAAGGTGGCTACGTCGGCACGCTGGATAGAGGCTGTGGAGGCTGACGAGGATGATCTGGAGAACGAAGAGGAGGGCGAAGCACTGGAATACGGCATCGGCACCTTTGTTTATCGCCGTCGTCGTCCGTTCTCCTTGACAGAGTTCGACCAGTTCATTGCGCGCAAGTTCCCGAAGAGCGTGATTCGCTGCAAGGGAATATGCTATTTCGAGAGCGAGAAAGACCAGTGTTATCTCTTTGAGCAGGCTGGCAGCCAGGTGTCGCTGACCAATGCCGGACAGTGGTATGCGTCGATGCCGGAGGATGAGTTTGCCGAGTTCAGCAAGAACAATCCCGGCGTGTTGAAAGACTGGGATGAAGAATATGGCGACCGCATGCAGAAACTTGTGTTCATCGGACAGAATATGGACCGCGAGGAGATAGAAAAAGAATTGGACAAGTGTCTGGTATAGAAAGGGGATTACTAATACTCTTATGAAAGGACAAAATCCAAACAGTCTCTAATGACCGATTTGGTATAAAACAAACCCATCCTGGGCTTCATTATTGAAAGGCCAGGATGGGTTTGTTGCTGATCGGTATTTGAAAGATTGCCGAACTCCTTTCAAGTACTATATAAAGATTAGTGCGTCTGCGGCTTAACCGAGGTCTACTACCGTTATTCCGGCACCTCCAAACTGCACATGCTCGTCTTTGTATGATGTAACGGCAGGTACGGTGGCGAGATACTGTCGGATAAGCTGGCGCAGGATTCCCGTTCCGGTGCCGTGGAGGATGCGTACTCTCGACATGCCGACGAGGGTGGCATCGTCGATGAAATACATCACGGCATTGAGGGCTTCGTCGCCTCGCATGCCACGCACGTCGAGGTCTTGCTTGAAGTTGAGCTTCTTCTCGTCGATAGTCTCGCGGGTCTGTCTGCCTACGGTCATGAACGGGCGAGGTTCTTCGCGCTTGGGAGCCGTGGCGTGTTCCAGCTTCTTCAGAGAGGTGGTGGATCGCAGGTCGCCGAATATCACGGTGGCGTTCTTGCCCTGTACGCTCTCTATCTTGCCCACGGATGTGGTGCCCTTTATCCTCACAGTGTCGCCTTCCTTCAGCGGAGCGCTGACGGTGGACAGGGTGGTGGTGGCAGACGTGTTGTCTTTGTCCTGTCCTGAAGATGACGGGTCGCCCTTCTTGCGGTTCTTCTTGTTTTCCTTCCTTCTGAGAATCTGCGCCATCTTGCGTGCTATCTTGTCGTCTTCTGCCTGCTTGTCCATATCGGAGATGCCCTCCTTGAAGTCTTTCAGACTGTCGCGAAGCTTCTTTGTCTCTTCCTTCTCAGCCTGCTTCTCACGGATTTCGCGGATGACGTTCTCGATTTTCTTGTTGCTCTCCTTAAACAGTTCCTCGGCCCTTTCCTTGGCTTTGGCGAGCACCTCCTTGCGGCTCTTTGCCAGATCGCTGATTTCAGACTCGTATTTAGCTATCGTCTGCTCCATCTGCTTCTCGCGCTGATGGATGGTCTGGCGTTTGCTCTCCCAGTAGCGCTTGTCGCGCACGATGTCTTGCAGATATTTGTCGCTCTGTATGTAGTCGGAGCCTACTATCTCGCTGGCGTCGTGGATCACCTGTTCGGGCAGTCCTATCTTGCGGGCTATCTCAATGGCGAACGAACTTCCCGGCTGACCTATCTGCAGTTGGAACAGAGCCTGCATCTGATGGCGGTCGTAGAGCATCGCGCCATTGACCACACCCTCGTGGCTGTCAGCGAAATGCTTCAGGTTCTGATAGTGGGTGGTGATGACGCCATAGGCTCTCTTTATGCAAAACTGCTTGAGCACCGCTTCTGCTATGGCACCGCCGATCTGCGGTTCAGTACCGGTTCCGAACTCGTCGATGAGAATCAGGGTGCGGTCGTTGGCGCTCTTCATCATGTTCTTCATGTTCGTAAGATGGCTCGAATACGTACTCAGGTCGTCCTCGATGCTCTGTTCGTCACCGATGTCTATGAGGATGTTCTGGAATATTCCCGTTTGTGAACGCTCGCTCATCGGTACCGACAGTCCGCATTGCAGCATATACTGCACCAGTCCTACGGTCTTCAGACATACTGACTTTCCGCCGGCGTTAGGTCCGGAGATTATCAGCATTCTCTTGTTGCGTGTCAGCGTGATTTCCAGCGGCACCACCTTCTTGCCCTGCTTCTGCAGCGAGAGACGAAGCAGCGGGTGTGTGGCTCCTATCCAGTCGATATGCGGATATTTGCCCACCTCCGGTTCTATGCCGCCAATCAGTTTGGCGAGCTCCGTCTTGGCCCGCAGCATGTCGACCTGAGCCAGCAGCTTGTAGGAGTCGAGAATCTGGGGCACATGCGGACGTATCACCTTTGCCATCTCCGTCAGGATGCGTATCACCTCGCGGCGCTCTTCGGCTTCGAGTTCGCGGACGCGGTTGTTTGCCTCTACCACTTCGGTAGGCTCTATGAAGAGAGTCTTTCCTGAGGCCGACTCGTCGTGCACGATACCTTTTATCTTGCGCTTCATCGTGGGTACTACAGGTATTACCAGACGGCCGTCGCGCATCGCTGGCGTGACATCCTTCTCTATCAGACCTTCGCTCTGTGCCGATCTCAGTATGCTATATAATGTACGCGAGATGCTGCCCTCCACCTTTGCCAGTTCCCTGCGGATGTTGAGCAGTTCCGGCGATGCCGTATCGCGTATCTTTCCGAATTTATCCAATATCTGGTCTATACGCTGCAGAATCTGCGGAAACGTCACCACGCCTTCGGCAAGCTCGTGAAGGGCAGGGTAGGGGTATACGGGGTCTTTGCGCCATCCGTCATCCGTTGCCGCAACGGCAGCGTCTTCGTCCGTGCGGTTCAGATACGTCACGATGTCGTTCACCGTTCCCAGCGACCGGCGCAGGTCGAACAGTTCGTCCTCCTCCATGTGAGTGCCTTCCAGTCGGAGGCGTGCCACCGACTGTCTCACGTCGAAGAAGTAGTTGAGAGGGAAATTCTCCTCTTCCTCCTGTAGCCGGCGAAACTCCCTGACTCTCGACAGCTGGGTGTTTATTGCCTTCACGTTGTCCATGAAGGTAATCTTGTCCACTTCTTCTTTGCCGAGAGAGCTCAGACAGCGTTCTCGCAGCAGAGTCCTTATCTCGTTGAATCCGATCTTGTCTTCGAATGTTTTGGGGTAAATCATGGTGCAAAATTAGCAAAAACATCTTTTTTATGAAAAAAGTTGCGATAAAATTTGCAGATATAAATATAATTCCATACCTTTGCACTCGCTTTAAGACACTAAGCAAGTTCTTCAAGTAAGGAGAGATGGCAGAGTGGTCGAATGCACCGGTCTTGAAAACCGGCGTACTGAGAGGTACCGGGGGTTCGAATCCCTCTCTCTCCGCAACAGAGTCCTGTAAATCGCAAGATTTACAGGACTTTTTCTTTTGGTATGCTCGGCACGAGCATTGTCTAACGGGTGGAAGTCCCGAGTAAAGGGGGCAGCGGATTCCATTATTGAATAATTAGGTAAGTTTTTTTTGAATCTTAATGTACACCTCAAGTTCATCTTTCATGACTATCTTTTCAGAAGTTACCACCAATAAGGGTGGTAACTTTTTGCTATCTCATCAACTGAAATCAAACATGAATCTAACTAGTTGAAGAACCTAAAAAAAGTTAATTTGCTTGCGAATTACAGATAATTTCGTAAATTTGTCAATAATAAAAACAACCGAAATATGGACAAGAACGAAGAAACCATTAGCTTAACGAAGTGCGACAACTCTATTCAGGCTGATGAAATCGTTTCTAAGCTGGCCAACGCTGGTATAGCTTCATCGCTCCACGACGAGCTCAACGACCCCGCTTATGGCGCTTACGGACCTAATCCCGGGATTGAGGTGAGGGTGTTCAAGAAGGACTTGGAGCGAGCCAAGAGCATATTGAAGGAGATAACCGAAAAGCGAGAGAAGCAACTGCCATGGTGCCCTAATTGCGGCAGTCAGAATGTCGTAGCGTTAGGCAAGGTAAGGCCCAAGCTGTCTAAGTGGGCGGTCATCATCGGCGTTCTCTTTGTTGTCATCGGAATCGTCTGCATTATCCTACCATTCTGTGTGAAGTCTCTAGAGTCAGCTACGGTTAGCTTTCTTATTATATCACTGATCTCATTGGCGGTTGGCGTTGTCCTAGTCATACCCCAGCGAGAGCGCAAAAATTACAAATGCAACGAATGCGGGACTGAATTCTATAAGGAATAATTTTTAGACCCAATAATAATGTGGCAATCCAACAACTTATCTGCAAAAAGATATAAACCACTTACCTAATAAATCTCTGAACTTATGAGAAAGAAGACAGATATTATTAGGTAAGTTTTTTGAATCTAAATGTACACCTCAAGTTCATCTTTCATGACTATCTTTTCAGAAGTTACCACCAATAAGGGTGGTAACTTACCACCTTTATAAACATTTTTAGTATTTGGGGCATTATAAGGCATATGAGTAAAATTTGAAGAGAATTTGTGATGAAGGTGGCAAGTTTTTTGGTTGATTATATGGATTTTTTTATCCCATAGCTTTATTTCGGAGCGATATTCTAAGCTAAATGTTTGCAAGGGTAAATAAAAGCACATAACTTTGTGGTTAAATATTTAGCACTGTATTAAACTATGAGTATAATATACGGGACGAAAATAAACCAACTGCTTGCCAATACTTCACCGACAGGACTATTGTTTGCTGATTGGATGAAAAAAGAAGGCTATTCAGGTCAACTGCAAAAGAGATACCGAGACTCTGGATGGTTGACTGCGATGTGCAAAGGTGTGATGTATCGCACAGGCAGTCGTTTGAGTGCTTATGATGCCATTGCTTCATATAACAAACAAATGGGAGGCCAGCTTAGGGTGGCTGCCATGTCCGCATTGGAATATGCAGGTTTCAACCAGTACGTTCCGAGGGGAAAGCCTGTGCTGATGGTGGTTGCACCAACTTGCAAAATGCCATTGTGGATGCAGAACGATATGTATGACGCTACCTTTCGAATGTTTCACACAAATGCTTTCTCGTATATAGAGACAATAGAAAGAGTTACGGACAGTGGCACGTTATATGTTTCTTCTCCAGAACAAGCGTTCTTGGAGAGTCTAATCTTGGCTCCAAAATCATACAACTATATGGATTTATACTATGTGATGGAGCAACTGACCACCCTACGTTCTGATGTTGTACAGCACTTGTTGGAAACTTTGGACAACAACAGAGTAAAGAGGATGTTTCTGTATATGGCTGAAAAGGCAGGTCATTTTTGGTTCGAAGAACTGCATCCCGAAAAGATAGATGTCGGGACTGGGAAAATCCAAGCTGCTACCAATGGTACATTTAATCGTAAATATAACATGACTATTCCAAAAGATTTAGAAGAATATGAGGGATAAGTACAAGAAGCAGGTCGCATTATTGATAAGAATTATGCCGTCTGTATATCGTATCAAGGAATTTGCCGTGCATGGTGGAACAGCCATTAATCTGTTCCGCAAGAATTTGCCATGGTAGCCCTGATTGGAGTCTGTGTAGTGCCGGTGATTTGTCCAAATATCCTTCTGTCCATTGAAAATTGCTCAATATCAGAAATCTGAAGGAGCATAACATTCAAAAATATGAGCAGGGAATTAAAAAGTTGAAAGACTTCTTATTTCCCAAATAGATTGAGTTATCGAGGCTGAGTCAAAACTAATAAAATGTGAAGAAAAGGCTAAACGTAGGAGGTGCGGGCATTCCTGCCCGCACCACTGCAGACAGCCGTAACTAACTGACTTTCTTGCTGCAATGCCGCAGGCAAGAATGCCCGCGGCTCCTACAGTTTGCATTGCAGTTTATGCATATTTCATCATTTTATTACTTTTGAACACACCCTCCTCCGTTGGTGAGCATACGAGTTAATATTACTTAACCTTTTGACCCTTGCCATTGATGATAACACCTCTACATTCTGAGTCCTTGCAGAGGTAGAGGTCATAGCCTATGGCTTTGATGCTACTATATACAGGAGGTGTGATAATCTTACCTTCTGGAGACATCAGACCGTGCCAATCATATTCTGTCTCGTACTGTTTGCAGCGAGCGACTGCATGTATAGGAGATGGCACAGAATTCATTTCTTCACTTGTCACGTTGCCTTCATCGTCATAGTTCTTTGTTGACTCATAACGCAACTCGTTGGTCTCGTATGTCAACTGCTCCACATTGTAGATATAGAAGTCATTGATGAGCTTGCCCTGCAAGGTATATCTGCGAATGATATGGTCAGGAGTAATCTCGGTTATCATTTCATCCAATATACTGTATTTAGCTTCGGCGAATGGAAAAACAGTACCCATAGAAGCGTTCAACACACTTTGCTTTTTGCCCTGAGTGACAATCCAGAAAGTATCGACAGGCTCTATTGCATCATACTTGGCAGTCAACACCCAGTTTCCCTGCTTGTCAATCAAACCTACAGTGTTGAGGTCGCTATTTGCAATAACACAATGATTGTTGTGAAACACATAGCCGTCATACTCTGGATTGTATGGAGTCTTGAGGTCTATGGCTACTTTTCCTTTCGCATCGATGAACTTCAGCCATCCATTATCATCGACACAAGCCAGACCGTCGGAAAATATCCACGCATGGGCATACTGAGGTTTGATAGCTACCTCACCAGTCAGAAGGCTTAGATAACCACGTTTGTCTCCACTCTTGTAGCAAGCCAGCGTGTCCCTGCCCAACGGCTTGAATAGCCAGTCAATATCTGTAACAGTTTTATTGCCGTCAGCATTCTTTACATAGCCAGGGTTGTCATACAAATGGAAGTAGGTGACTCCTCTGGAGAGTTTCATGGTATCATAAACACATTCTTTAGCTCTGCACTTCCAAGGGAGTTCCTCATAGAACGCATGACAAACACTATACACCACAGCAGCGGTCAACATCACCATAATGACAGCAAAGGACGAACCGACAACACGGCGTATGAACTTGCCATACTTGGAGTCGTCGTTCATGCCAAATATTGTCGTAAACCAGTTGGCTATACTGGCAAGGATGGCGGTGAATCCGTGCCAGAACAATACGAAAGCTCGTTTCATGGATGTCGATTTCATTTGTTTTCCTCCTCATCAAAGGCTTCATCAGCCATGTTTGCATATAGGTTGCGGCGCTCTGATTCTGATGCCGGAGCCGCACAACAACCTTTCATTTCTGCTGTTTTCCACTTTGCCAGACGACCGAAGAGATTCATACGGGTGCTACTGTCTTTCTGCATCGAAGCACGTGTTCCCTCATTGCTGTAGTCAAAGTTTCGGGCATTGCGGATAGACATTGACATGGCCACCTCTACAGAGTCTTGGTTGGCTCCCATATAAGTAAATGTCCATCCTTCGCCACGTAGCCGTTCCACAAGTTCCTTAATGGTCTTGCCGTTATACTCGCGAGAGGCATTCTCCATACCGTCCGTGATGATGGTAACGACCACCAAAGCATCCTTCATGCCCTGTACATGCTTGTGCATACCAGTTAGCGTCATGCCCATAGCGTCATAGAGTGGGGTTGTACAACATGGCTGGAAATCCTCTATATTCAGAGGCTTGGCTTCTGCCACAGGAGTTTTGTCATACAAATGCTTTGTCTCACAACTACAGAATGTCACCAATGACACGAAATGATCCTGAGTGTCGGCAAACTTCTCTTGCGCCTTTTTTATGCCAGCTAAGGTTTCGTTGAAGCCTTCAACGGCAGCTTGGCGTATACACTCCATCGAACCGCTACGGTCGAGGATGATTACATTGAAGACCTTGGTCTTCAGGATTTCATTCTTTACTTCCATTTCATTCATATATTATTGTTGTTAATCAAACGAACGCATAGTCTTGATGAAGGTTAATCGTACCATGCCAAGAATCTCTATCGCCTTGTCAAGGCAGGTCTTCAAGCTTTCTTCACCATTGTAATAGAATTCACAACTTGCCGAGACATTCTTCAAAGTCTGGTCAATATAAACCTTGGCGAGCTTGATTTCACGAGTTGTCTTGTTGCAGGCTGCGAGGACTTTTGTCTCTTCCCCTTCGTCAACCTCATACATTTGGGGGAATACGACAACAAGATAGTCTTCATCATCTGAATTTGCTCCCATCACATAGAATGTTTTCATCTGATAGCGGACAAATATGTCACCTTCATCATCAATCTGAGGCTTGAGCCCCAGAGACTGTAGTACTGAAACTACCATTTCATGTTTTGTCATAATACTTGTTGTTTAGTCGTTGTTATCGTTATCGGAACCTTCATCACTCTCGCCATTATCAATCTTTTCAATAGAGTCGCGGGCGAACATCAGAGCAGCGGCAAGGTGAAGGATCATATGACGAATCACCTCCTCCAGGTCTTCGTTGCCAAGAAGGTCACGTTCGTAGAAGATCCAAAGGCTATCGCCGAGGGTGTATGCCTTGACATATTTGAGGGTGGAGTTGATTTTCTCTTTTAATTCTTCATACTTTTCCTTGTTGTCCTTCTCCAAATCGTAAATGCTGGGCACCGAGATGTTGAGGAAATTCTCATCATCTTCGTTGTACATATAAAGGTAGTTGATGCCCTCGTAGTTGAAGGAAAACCCCAACGATTCAATATCTTCCAAGTTAAAGCCCAAGTTTTCAAAGGCTGCCAAAATCTTTTCTTTCATCTGATTTAATTTTTATGGTTATTACTATTGTTATCTAAAGCCTATGGTTACAGGTTTGAGTCCTTTGTCCTTTGGGGAGAACTCGCTCCTCACACGCTCATATTCCCGAAGTGACTTGATGCTAACAGAAGGACTTCTTGTCGCTATGATTTCTTCCAATACTTCTTGCGTGATACCTTGTTTCTTTCCGTCAGGGCTCTTGATGGTCTCGTTGAACTTCTTGCGAGCTGCCGACTTGACGATGTAGCTGATGTCAGAGCAGTTGTAGCCGTTGGTCAATTCAGAAAGATGGGTTGTGTCAATATCGCCTTCTGTGGGGAGTTTCGACAGTTCCAAGGCAAACAGACTCTTGCGTGCTTCTATGTCAGGCATGTCGATATACACCATTTCATCTATACGTCCGGTTCTCAGCACCGCCTTGTCTATGCGTTCTGGATGATTGGTAGCTGCGAGGACATAAACACCTTTGTCGGAGGCATTGTTGAGCATGCACAGAAACTCATTTACCTCGCTGTCATAATGTTGGTTGCCTTCCTCACCCGAACGTCGTGGCACCATAGCATCAAACTCATCAAAGAAGAGCAAGGTAGGAGCGTTCTTCTCTGCTTCCTTGAAAACCTCGCCAATCTTCTGCTGGGTTCCGTGAACCCAAGTGCAAGCCAAGTCATCGGGAACGATCTTCATGAAATTGATGCCGACCTCCTCTGCCATCTTCTCCGCAAAGAAGGTTTTTCCACATCCTGCCGGGCCGTAAAATAGCATGGACGGAGGCTTGATGCCATAGACTTCGGCACATTCTCGGTTTTGGAGTACGTTGATGAACCCTTCCGTCACTCTCTGCTTCAGTTCGTTCATGCCGGCAACATCACCGAAACCATTGCCTTTCTTCTTTAGTGGAGTGGGGTTCTGCTCTACTGCTTCTTTGGCAACCTTTCGGACCTGCTTTTCTGCTGTGTCGGAAGGTTTCTGTCCGCAGATGCGGCGCAACCAGTCTTTTTCTGTTTCTGTCGTATTCATGTACATTCCTCCTCGTTTCGTTAGTTGTACTTCTATAAAGAAAGATGGGTAGAACAAGCATCTTCTATCATCATTCTTTTGTTTGACTGAAAAAAATCCCTTTCATCATCGTATGATAGCCATCATAGTCTGATGAAAGGGACTGAAAGATTTTGTTATCCTGCAATCTTTACACCTTGTGAGTCGGTGGATTATCCCTCCACTGTTCAATCATCCGCTTGCATCCTTCCACAATATGCGAGGCCACACTCTGATACACGGCATCAGTTTGATAGTGCGGATCCATAACTGCGGTATCTGTACCAAATGCCTGTTTGTCGAACATGATAATCCTGTCCCAATTCGTATAGTCAAGCACTCTGGTAATGGCATTACGGTGTTCCGCATCAAAGATAACAATGCAGTCTGCCTCATGCAACTTCTCACGAGTAATGGGTGTGGTCATACCTTTCAGGTCATAGCCCAACTCTCTGGCAATTCGTACCATATTAGCGTCACGAGGGTTTTCACCCCAGTCCAATGTGCCACGAGAGAACACTTCAACATTATCCATCCCCTCTTGTTCGAGCATTGATTTGAGTACACACTCGGCAAATGGACTTCTGCAAGCATTGCCTGTGCAGACAAAGCAAATGGTATATTTCTTATTCATATTCTTTTGCTATTCTTTTTGTTGCTTTTTACATTTGTTGTCTCACCATTCCAAATGTCATCTGCAACATGCAAGATAACATCGTGGAGTTCAAGATTGTCCTTGAAAGACTGTTGGATTGCATCATAACCAACGACAACGCCAAGGATGTTGCCTGTCACGGCTCCTACAGAGTCGCTGTCGCCCCTATGGTTTACAGAGGCAATCATTGCCTGCTCAAAGTTGTTGAAATACTTGACGGTACAATATATTGCCATAGCCAAAGATTCATCACCCGTCCAACCTTCACCGATGGCCTCTATGTTTTCAACATCCGATGCAGACGAATCGACCAGATCGAGTGCCTTGTCGATCAAAGCTCGAAGTTCTGTGATATATGCAGTCTCATTTGGATAGAGAGCCAACAACATATCGTAACCATCTGACAAATATTTCTTGAAGTCATCCACTGTGGGACTGTCCTTCTGCATAATCCTGTATATAATGTGTGCCTCTAATGCTGATGGAAGCCAACCGAGAGGATGCTGGTGGGTTATCTCAGCTGCATCAGCCGCCAACATATCAACATCCTTTATGTTGGAGATACGTCCTTCAAGAGGCTCACCTTCGGGAGTGTCTCGCCACACAGCACAATAGAGTGCTACAGGTGCTGTACGCATGATACCGCCACAACCTTTACTATTGTTGTATGGGTCTTTACCTCTAAGAATACTTTGTAATGCTGTTATACAGGTATTGCCTGGAGCACGACGATTGTTGAGTTCAGGCAATTCGCCAATCCAGCAATCCTTACGACGACCAGATCTCTTGCCTATTTGTGTGTTATACCATTCAAGATATGCCTCGCAAATAGCATACTTTAGGGCTTTGCCCTGCGCTTTTGCATTCAGCAAGCCACAAGCTGTGAACAGTGTCATCTGAGTATCGTCAGAAATCAATGCCTTGCCGTTATTTTCTTCATCAGACAACCACCACTGGGTGGTGTCCAGTCTTGTGATGCCATTATCACCATACCTTTTCTGTATACCCATGTACGAGTTGATGAATTCCACAGGATAACCGAGCGCATCGCCAACGGCTCCTCCAACCAGCGAACCACGTATCTTATCTAATTGTTTGTTTCTATACATATCTATAAAACTTGTTCTATTCATAGTCATAAATTTTTTTACGTTATACTGTTTGTGTTATAGAGTGAGAAGAAGTAACTCTTTGTACAAGGTTACTCAGTGTTTCTCTTGCTTTGCTCGTTGATGACTTGCTTTCTTCGCTTAAACTCCTCAATGGGCATGGGCTCTTTGCCTTCTCTCTCCGTGAGCTTGTCATAGAAGGCATTAAGTACTCGCAATATCTTTGAGGTGCCGTGGCCGCTTTCTTACAGGTAGCCTTTCAGAGTCGGCGGCTCCTTTCCCTTGTCTGCACCATAGAACACCCAGTAGGTACTGAGAGCGATGTCTGTACGGTGCAGCCCCATGGCACAAGCGATATAGAAACCGCCTCGGTCGATGCGCTCACAAAACTCTGTAAACAACGACACCATACTTTCAACGACATCGGTACGGTTATCAACAGGATAGTAGAAATACTCCATACCGTACTCTTCACAAAGGTTCTGCATGCGTTGGTTCATGCCGTCATTACGAAGGTCAATGATCGTATGAACGCCTACGTCCTTTATAACTGGCCAGGCATAGCCCAGACTGCGTGATGACATCGTCTTTCCCCTTACACCTCCGTATGCAGGATGTATGTCGGGAATGTTGAGTGCAAGTATTCTGTTGATGTTCATAGTATTTTTGATACAACTTCTATTTATTCCTATTCATCAACCATTCTATCAGTTGGTTCACCTCCTTGCTCAGTATACAAAAAGTTGCAGGAAGTTTATGTGGACGAATGACAACCATACCGATGGTGTATTTGGGATTATCGGCAGGGAAACATCCAACAAACGTAAATTCATCAGAAGTTCTTTTATTGTCATCACTTTGCCGTATGTTGTACATACCTGCCAGTTTTACACCTTCTGGAGCAAGTCGATGTTGTATTCCATTTTTCTCAAAAATGCCAGTTGCAATCTTCTTGACATATCCTAAAGATGACTTTGGGTGGTATTTTTGATTGAAAGTCATAGCCAACTCTATGGCGTTACTCTTCGCTGTAGTATCACATGCTTGCCTCCATAAATCCGTTCCATTGGGCATGGTCGTGAAAGCCTTGTACATTCCGATTCTCGACTTCATCAGTAACGCCTTTTCAAACGTAGTTTCGCCATAACCACCTCTTCGCCAATTATGGTCACGTATTTTCAGACTATCACTGACTTCCAATATACCACATTCAGTATCGACTATTCTTCCTAAAGGCGTATTTGACTCCTCTAAACACCTTGCCGCTATAAAGGGTACAAAGATGTCTGTAGAACATACTTTCTTCTTGAATGGAACATATACCATATCACCACACCCTTCACACTCACCGTCCAACAGTTTCTCCAATGATGCCCAAGCTAATACTTCCGATGTTGGTGCGTCCAGGATTGCAATCTGTCCATAGACACCTTCTGTTTCCAACATCATGTTTCTATCCAATAGGTAATAGCATGAGTCTATAAGTTCTTTATCTGCTAACGGACAGATTTCAACACTATCGTTGAAATAGGAGACTTCTTTTCTCTGAGCATAGACTCCTACGTTACAGAATATTAGCATGAATAGTAATAAGGCTCTAACTGCTTGTTTTATTGTTTTCATTCCGTCTCTACATCTTTAGGTTGTACAATCAGTTCCAATCGTTTGATATCGTCTTCTGTCAGTTGGACATTCCCTCCATTTCTGTAATAGTCGAGCACTCTTTCTGCGCCATATCGGTCCAACACAGCATGTTCTTCTGCTTTCATGTAGTATTCTACAGCAAGTTGCTTGTTTGATTTGCCATTATCGTCAGGTTCATAATAGAGGTCGCCAAGAATCAGATAGGCGAGAGGTACACGATGAGCAATTATGCCAAGCTTTGTTGCATCTGCTCTCAGTCTGCCTTTCCAATCAGGTATGGTTAACAGCAGTTCAGCCAATGAACAACCTTGTTCAGCCGCATCCTTAACCATGTTCATTCCTGATATGGTATCACCTTTATCTATAGTTATAATTCCAAGAAGAGTTTTAGCTTCTGGAGAGGCATTATTGCATAGCACATGTTCCACGCTGTCTCTCCCTTCTTGAATATACGACTTATAGCCATCCATTAATAAAAATAGAGTTTTGTATTCATGTCCATCAGGTAAGCCGTAGATATAGTCATCCATGCGATTGATTGCTCCACGCCACTCAGCCATGTGAGCCATAGTAATCATTCCGAAGAAATCCTTTTTCACACCGATACCATCTCGATAACAATCTGCCAGTTTCAAATATGCCGAACCATCGCCCCAGCGAGCTTGATAGAGCAATGACATGACTGAGTCCTGCGGACTGACTGTCATGCTCTTCTGCTCTGTCAACTTCTGCGAACACAAAGTTTCCTCTATCACCATTTGCTCTGAGCAACTTGCAAGAAGCAACATTATTAATACGATCCATAAGAATCCCTTGAATCTCATATTCCAATACCCTAATCCGTGTCGGGCACAACTTCTAAGTTTGTTATTTGTTTGTTTATGAGATATAGAGTATAGAAGTAACTACGTCCTATCAAAAAGCCTCTAATCTTTCGAAATCCTTCTTGAAATCCGACATTCATATTCAATATCGGCGAAATATACAAGGCATAATGCTATGCTTCAGGCTCATATCGTACCGATTTGGCTATAAGC
>NZ_JXQI01000011.1 GCF_000834015.1 Prevotella pectinovora
ATATCTTTATAATGACCTTTCCCGAAGGAAAGTTCGTTTTGTCTCTGTTCAGAATGCCTCCGAAAATCATCCGGTATCACCTTCAGAAATTGATAGGTTTCGTTCTACCCAGAACTCCTTTATCCATGCCCCTATATAATATAAGGTGGAAAAGAAGCCTGCTTCTTGTACTACTACTTCTCTGTTTATTGTAATCTTTTCAAAGAACTCTTTCTTTTGTCGCTCTTTCTGACTTAATAACTGTTTTGTAACAGCGTTCGTTCTCAAAAGCGGATGCAAAGGTATGGGTTTTTCTCATACCATCCAAATGTTTTCAAAAGAAAATGAGAAAAAAGTGACGGTTTTCCTTTTATTTGACAGAAAACAAAGAAAAACGTGGTTATTCACCTTATATAATTAATGCGCACGCATGAGGGGCAATTTCAGAAAAACGCCTGACGGTATATTGAAACCGTCAGGCGTTTGTCAATTAAATATTTCCGTATGGATGTTATGGGATATTATTTCAATGTGAAGTTGTGAGACTGGAGCATCTCCTTTGGATCGAGTGCTTTGTCGAGCTCTTCCTTGCTCATGAGTCCCTGCTCGATAACGATGTCGTATACTGAGCGACCTGTCTCGAATGCCTCTTTGGCAACCTTTGAGCTCTTCTTGTAGCCGATGATTGGGTTGAGGGCAGTAACGATACCGATACTGTTCTTCACCATCTCCTGGCAGCGCTCCTTGTTTACTGTGATGCCGAGCACGCACTCCTCTGTGAGAGTCTCGATAACGTTCTTCAGCCATGTGAGGCTCTCGAAGAGGCTTTCAGTGATGATTGGCTCCATAACGTTGAGCTCGAGCTGGCCAGCTTCTGCAGCGAAGCATACAGTAGCGTCGTTACCGATAACCTTGAAGCAAACCTGGTTTGTCACCTCTGGAATAACAGGGTTCACCTTACCTGGCATGATTGATGATCCAGGAGCCTTAGGAGGCAGGTTGATTTCATTGAGTCCGCAACGAGGACCAGAAGCCATGAGTCTCAGGTCGTTGCATATCTTAGAGAGCTTGACAGCCAGACGCTTCAGAGCTGAAGAGTAGCTTACGTAAGCACCTGTGTCTGGTGTAGCCTCAACGAGGTCGGTGGCAGAAACGAAGTTCTCGCCGGTGAGCTTGCTCAGGTTAGCAGCGCAGAGTTTTGCGAATCCCGGAACGGCGTTCAAGCCAGTACCGATTGCAGTACCACCCATATTGATTTCGTGGAGCAGCTTCACGTTGCGCTCGAGGTTGAGGATTTCCTCTTCGAGGTTGTTGGCGTATGCCTTGAACTCCTGTCCGATAGTCATAGGCACGGCGTCCTGCAACTGTGTACGTCCCATCTTGATTGCGTCGTTATACTCCTCTCCCTTGTAGCGGAAAGCACTGATAAGACCGGTCAGAGCACGTACCAGATGGATGTTCATGCGGATGAGCGCCAGGCGGATAGATGTAGGGTAAGCGTCGTTTGTGCTCTGTCCACAGTTCACGTGGTCGTTAGGAGAGCAATACTGGTATTCGCCCTTGTTGTGTCCGAGGATTTCGAGCGCGCGGTTAGCGATCACCTCGTTGGCGTTCATGTTTACAGATGTTCCTGCACCTCCCTGCACCATGTCGATAGGGAAGTTTTCATGCCACTGTCCGTCGATAATCTCGCGGCAAGCCTGTGCCATAGCTCCGGAAATCTCGTCGTTGATAACTCCGAGAGAGTGGTTTGTCTGTGCGGCAGCGAGTTTCACGTATGCTGCAGCGATAATGAAATCAGGATAGTCACGCATTGTCTTGCGTGAGATATGATAGTTGTTGATACCACGCTGTGTCTGTACGCCATAGAGGGCATCAGCTGGAACGTTCAGTTCACCAAGGAGGTCAGACTCTACTCTGAATTTTGTCTTGTCTGTCATAATATTATATCATTAATAGTTTAAATTCGGTTTTTCAAGGTTGGAATATCATTGTGTTTTCATTTCCGCTGCAAAGGTACGTCCTTTTCCGCAGGTTCGGTTTATAAAAAACGAACGATAATTTGTAAAATAGCAAACAGGTTGTAAAAAGCGACACCGTTTCCCAGATGTGGAAATAAGGAAAGAGATGTTAATAATCAATGTTTTTTCACCCATTGTTGCCGTATAACGGATAAAAATGCGTATGTTTGCATCTCGAATATTTTAACATAACGATTATGAACGAAGACAAACTTTACAGAATGATAGAGGAGAAGGAAGGCATGGTAGCATTGGCTTTCCCTGCTCTTATGAGAAAAGTGTACGTATGGATGGCTCTTGCCCTCGTGATAACGGGCATCACGGCATTCGGCATCGCCAACAATCCCGGCCTGGCATACACGATAGTGACCAACCGCCTGCTGTTCTGGGGACTCGTCATCGCCGAGTTCGGTCTGGTGGTCGCCATCAGCGGAGCCATAAACCGCCTGTCGATAACCACCGCCACGCTGCTGTTTATCCTGTATTCGGTGATAAACGGCGCCACTCTGTCGGTGATATTCCTGGCATACACGCTGACATCGATAGCCAACGTGTTTTTCATCACCGCCGGCACATTCGGTGTGATGGCGTTCCTGGGCTACACCACTAAGAAAGACCTGACGTCGCTGGGCAGGATGATGTTCATCGGACTCATCGGCATCATCATCGCCACGATAGTAAACCTGTTCTTGGGCAGTTCGATGCTCAACATGATAGTGAGCTACGTGGGTGTAGTGATATTCGTGGGCCTCACGGCATACGACTCCCAGAAAATCAAGCACATGCTCTATGAGGCCGACTCCATGAACGAGGGTGCACAGAAACTGGCATTGCTCGGTTCGCTGACTCTCTATCTCGACTTCATCAACCTCTTCCTCATGTTGTTGAGGATATTCGGAGGAAACAAGGACTAAAGATACAGGGAAGTTCACATTATTGTATATAAAGAACAACAAACTCGGGAGGGAATGCCAGCACAAGGGTTGGCATTACCTTCTTGATTTCTTGGATATTCATATTCTCTACCCGTTGGCGGAATTAGATTAGTGCACACTTAATCCTAATGTCAGTTTGTATTAAATTGGGCACGCTGCTTGCCCAACTGGGGCAACGTGCTTGCCCATCATGGGCAACGTGCTTGCCCCAGTTGGGCAGATTTGCTGTCAGACGTCTGCCCAATAAGCTAATGTTGTAACACCCATATTCCTGTTTTCAGGATTCTGCCAACGCATACAATTCCTGTCGTCTGAATTCCTTTCATCTGATAATTCTTTTTATCTGACAATTCTCTTTTCATCAGCAAACCATCCAGACAATTGGCTGACAATTGCCTGACAGCCAACGGTCTGATTGCCAGTATATTACGACAAAAAACCAGACAATCTGACAGTTTTTCAGAAATTCTCGTTTTTGCTAAGAATCAGCGATATGGGCAACTTTCGCACCCCAGACAATGCCCAAAGTTTCCATGAAAGTAAACGTTCGTAAAAGAGATGCAAAAAGCGGCATCAGAAGCAACACGGCTTTTCAGAACAAGTGTCATAATGATATTTATACAAGAAAAACACTCAAATATTTAGACTATATACACAACAATCAATAATTCACGTATAAATACTTGCATTTTTAAGTAAATATACATAAATTTGCAACGTATCACCAAACTATACGATTATGAGAGTAAAGAACAGCAGAATGGAAGTCTTGAAGATGTTAATCTCAAGCAAAGACCTGGGCAGTCAGGAGGAAGTGCTCAAGGCTCTCAAAAGCGAGGGCTACACCATCACGCAGGCCACTCTGAGCCGCGACCTCAAACAGCTGAAGGTGGCAAAGGCAGCGAGCATGAACGGCAAATACGTGTATGTCCTGCCCAACGAAACGATGTATAAGAGAGTGCCGAGCCAGCAGACGGCAAGAGAGATGATGCAGTCATCGGGATTCAGGTCGATAAACTTCTCGGGCAACATGGCTGTGATAAAGACCCGTCCCGGATATGCGAGCAGCATAGCATACAACATCGACAACAGCAACATACCCCACATCCTGGGCACGATAGCCGGCGACGACACGATATTCATCGTGAAGGGCGTGGGAGTGTCAAACGACGAAGTGATAGAGGGACTGCGCCACGTATTGCCGAATATTGAATATTAGTCACTAAATTAAAATCATACAACAGGAGGAATCATGAAAATATCAATAATAGGAGCCGGAGCGATGGGAGGAGCCATCGCCGAAGGACTGCTCAGATGCGACGACCTGAGAGCCGACGACATCACCGTGTGTGACCACAACCAGCCTGTGATGGACCACTTCGCGCAAAAGGGAACGAGCGTGACATCCGACAACCAGCTGGCGGCAGAAGGCAGCGACATCGTGATGGTGGTGGTGAAGCCATGGTGCGTGGAACAGACACTGAAAGGCATCAAGCCCGTTATCGACTACAAGAGCCAGCTGCTCGTGGTGGTGGCGGCAGGAATACCGTCTGAAAAGATAAACGAATGGATGGAGAAAGACGGGGAGAAACCGTCACTCTTCCTCGTAATGCCAAACATCGCCATCGCCGAAAAGGCATCCATGACATACATCTCTGCCTGCGGAGCATCGGCAAAGGAGAAACAGACGGTGACGGAACTCTTCGACAAACTGGGAGAGACGATAGTGCTGGAAGAGAGACTGTTCCCGGCGGCAACGGCAATGTCGTGCTCCATTGGATACGCCATGCGGTATGTTAGGGCAAACGTGGAGGGTGCCGTGGAAATCGGCTTCAAGGCGAAAGACGCACAGAAAATCGTGCTGCAGACGATAAAGGGAGCCGTGGAACTGCTGCAGGCATCCGGAGAACACCCCGAAGCCGCCATCGACAAGGTGACGACTCCCGGCGGACTGACCATCCGCGGACTCAACGAGATGGAGCACGCCGGATTCTCAAGCGCCGTGATAAGAGGACTCAAAGCTGGAAAGATATAACTAAGTCATTAACCCAAATAAAAAACGGATATTATGAAACTACAACTATCACTGACCACGGCTCTCATGCTGACTACCGCCGTGGCAATGGCAAACTGCGGAAACCAGAAAGTGCAGAACAACCAAGCCGCCACTACCGATGCCATACAGCAGGAGGCGAACGACACACTGGAAGACCAGCCGATGGCTCCCGACTTCGAACTGACCGACATCAACGGCAAACAGTTCAAGCTGTCGAGTCTGAGAGGCAAGATCGTGGTGATCGACTTCTGGGGCAGCTGGTGCGGATGGTGTGTGAAGGGCATGCCGGAGATGAAGAAATACTACGAGAAATACAAGGGCAAGATGGAAATCGTCGGCGTTGACTGCGGCGACACCAAGGAACAGTGGAAAGCTGCCGTCAGCAATCTCGCACTGCCCTGGATTCACGTATATAACCCCAAAGGTGCCGGAGACATCACACAGGAATACGGAATACAGGGATTCCCCACGAAATTCATCGTAGGCAAAGACGGAAAACTGATAACATTCGTCATCGGCGAAGACCCTGCCTTCTACACCACGCTCGACGAAGTGATGGAAAAGGAATAGATCTCACCGTAGGACTTCGGCGTGACGTTGGGCGTGAATGCTGCCACCCAAGACCGTAAGAAAGACGGAATGATGTATTCCATCAGCGGAATGAAACTGTGAAAGGCGGTTGCTCTGTGAATGATGTTCATGGGGCAACCGCCTGTTTTCTTTGGCAACTTAGAAAAGAACAGAATCGCTTCTAAACTGCCGCAATAAAACGGCAGTTCCTTCGTTATACGACAAAAAGCAAGATCAATGAAAAAAGTGAAGAAATTTTATTCCTATATCCATGTATCCCTTTGTGCTGTATCAGTACTTTCAATGTCGTCATGCAGTGTTGTCAAGGAGACTGCCTTTGATGCCATAGCAGACACAATCACCGACCCCAAGACCAGGACCCATGTCTTTACGAGAGAGTATGACACAGAACCTTATCAAATCAATATGGGAGAAATTGTAAAGTCAAGGAAAGCACAGAAAAAGCAAAAGGAAAAGGAGCTTTTAGAGAATTACGATAAAATCCAAATCAGTAATTAATATATTCTTTCAGAGCCCTGAATGGAGATTTCATGTTCCTGCCAGAAAGTATAGCAGCACTATCAACACTCAATAAAAGCCAGACGAAATCCACTCTTCTGAAAATCAGAATCCAAGCAAGCCCTGATGACCGATTCGGGATAATATATATAGGTGATATATATCAAGAAACCGTTTTTTTTGCAAAACGGGGCTTACAAAATTGGAAGAACGGCGATATTTATAAAAAACTCAACAAAACGGCACCACATTAGAAATAAAATGACTACTTTTGCATAACATCTACGATGAACATACATTGAACACCGTACCTGCCTGACAAGACAAACTTATTTAAACACACTATAATCATGGATTTAGTACAATCAATCATCGAGCGCGCTAAAAGCAACAAGCAGCGCATCGTGCTCCCTGAAGCAACAGAGGAGCGTACACTTAGAGCAGCCGACAAAGTGTTGGCAGAGGGCGTGGCAAACATCATCCTCATCGGCAACCCTGCCGAGATCAACTCTCTGGCTGAGAAATGGGGCTTGAAGAACATCGACAAGGCTACCATCATCGACCCGGAGAACAACCCAAAGAGCGAGGAGTATGCCACTCTGCTGGCTGAGCTCCGCAAGAAGAAGGGCATGACAATCGAGCAGGCCCGTGAGCTCGTGAAAGACCCACTCTATCTGGGCTGCATGATCATCAAGACCGGTGATGCCGATGGACAGATCTCCGGTGCGCTGAGCACCACAGGCGAGACACTGCGCCCAGCATTGCAGATTATCAAGTGTGCTCCTGGCATCACATGCGTGAGCGGTGCGATGCTTCTCATCACCAAGGAGCCACAGTATGGCGAGAACGGTGTGCTCGTTGTAGGCGACGTTGCCGTTACCCCAATGCCAGACGCACAACAGTTGGCACAGATCGCAGTGTGCACAGCCCAGACAGCAAAGTCTGTTGCTGGTTTCGCTGAGCCACGCGTGGCAATGCTGAGCTTCTCTACAAAGGGCAGCGCGAAGCATGAGGTTGTAGACAAGGTGGTAGAGGCTACCAAGCTTGCCAAGGAGATGGATCCGGAACTGAAGATCGATGGTGAGCTCCAGGCTGACGCCGCTCTCGTTCCATCAGTAGGCGAGAAGAAGGCTCCAGACAGCGAAATCGCTGGTAAGGCAAACGTGCTTGTATATCCATGCCTCGAGGTGGGCAACATCTCTTACAAGATGGTGCAGCGTCTTGGTGGCGCCGAGGCTATCGGCCCAGTGCTCCAGGGTATCGCACGCCCAGTGAACGACCTGAGCCGCGGCTGCTCGGTAGACGACATCTACAAGCTGGTGGCTATCACCGCTTGTCAGGCTATGGACGCTAAGAATTAATCAAAAGTCTCACTAAAAAACAAATATATCAAAATGAAGATTCTGGTTTTAAACTGTGGTAGCTCTTCTATCAAGTATGCTCTCTACGACATGGACACCAAGACTGTAATGACATCTGGTGGTGCGGAGCGTGTGGGACTCGACGGAGCTTTCGTGAAAGTGAAACTCGCCAACGGCGAGAAGAAGACGGTGATGCACGACATTCCTGAGCACACAGAGGGTGTAAAGTTCATCTTCAGCCTGCTCGTTGACCCAGAAATCGGCGTCATCAAAGACCTGAAGGAAATCAATGCCGTAGGACACCGCATGGTACACGGAGGAGAGAAGTTCAACAAGAGCGTGCTGCTTACAGACGAAGTGCTCAAGGTATTCGAGGAGTGCACAGACCTCGCTCCGCTGCACAATCCAGCAAACCTCAAAGGTGTACGCGCCGTACAGGAGCTGATGCCAGGACTTCCACAGGTAGGTGTGTTCGACACTGCATTCCATCAGACAATGCCTAAGGAGGCTTTCATGTATGCTCTTCCTTACGACCTGTATGAGAAGTATGGCGTGCGTCGCTACGGTTTCCACGGAACAAGCCACCGCTACGTGTCACAGCGCGTATGCGAATTCCTCGGTGTGAAGCCAGAGGGCAAGAAGATCATCACATGCCATATCGGAAACGGTGCGAGCATCGCTGCCGTAAAGGACGGCAAGTGTGTTGACACCTCAATGGGTCTCACTCCTCTGGAGGGACTTATCATGGGTACACGAAGCGGCGACGTTGACGGCGGTGCGCTGACATTCATCGAGAAGAAGCTCGGACTTGATGCCGACGGTCTGTCAGACCTGCTGAACAAGAAGAGCGGTATGCTCGGCATCACAGGCGTCTCTTCTGACATGCGTGAGATCGAGAAGGCTTTCGAGGAAGGCAACGAGCGTGCGAAACTCGCTTTCGACATGTATTTCTACCGCATACGCAAGTATATCGGTGCATACGCAGCAGCTATGGACGGTTGCGACATCATCGTGTTCACAGCCGGCGTTGGCGAGAACCAGCCAAGTCTGCGTGAGGAAGTATGCAAGAAGCTGACTTACCTCGGAGTGGAAATCGACGTGGAGAAGAACAAGAACCTCCGCGGCAAAGAGGCCCTCATCTCTACTCCTGAGTCTAAGGTGGCTGTATGCGTCATCCCAACCGACGAGGAGCTGATGATCGCTTCAGACACAATGGCGCTGCTCTAACGAGACAACCCACTGCAAAGACATCAATAATAGCAATAAAGGCTGCGAATCTCATCGCAGCCTTTATTGCTATTATTGATATTGATTGATATTGATACTGTATATCACATCTTGCTTTCTCCCTCTACATACTCCTCAAGGAATATATGCTCCCCGTCGTATACCACATAGGAGAACTGCCATATCCAGTCGCCCAGAATCATCATGCGCACCTTGCGCGAGAGCATGAGGTCGAGTTCGATATGGCGATGACCATACACGAAATAGTCGATGTTGGGATGGGTCTTCATATACTCCTTGGTGTATCTTACGAGATATTCCTTGTCCTCGCCCATATATGGCGGCTCCTTGCCGTCGGCACGCTTCATGCGGCTTCTCCTCGCCCATTCAAGTCCGAACCACATTCCCCAACGCGGATGCAGCGAACTGAAGAGGTGCTGGCAGAAGCGGTTGTGGAACACCTTGCGTATGAATTTGAAGCGCGAGTCAGGGTCGCCCAGTCCGTCGCCATGAGCCAGATAGAACACCTTGCCGTAGATGTCCACCGTTTCCGGCTTCTTGTGCAGGATGACGCCACACTCCTCCTCCAGATATCCATACATCCAGATGTCGTGGTTGCCGGTGAAGTAATGCACCTCCACTCCCATGTCGGTAAGCTCCGAGAGTTTGCCGAGGAACCGTGTGTAGCCCTTCGGCACCACATATTTGTATTCATACCAGAAGTCGAACATGTCGCCGAGCAGATATATCGCCGACGCCTTATGCTTTATGTCGTCGAGAAAGCGCACCAAACGGCGCTCGTGCATTCTGCTGTGGTCTATCGCCAGAGAGCCGAGGTGTGCGTCAGATAGGATGTATACGTTCTTCATAACTTGTGTTTTGAGTGTTATTGACATAGGGTGCAGCGTTTCCGCCGTGCGCGTGCCGTGTGCATGGCGATTCGGGAGGTCTGCGTCAGTCGATTCCCAGTTCGAGACGTGCCTCTTCGCTGAGCATGCTCTGGTCCCAGGCAGGCTCAAACACGAGGTTGACGTTAGCCGACTTCACTCCCTCAAGCGAGTCCACCTTCTGGCGCACGTCCTCCAGGATGAAGTCTGCCGCAGGGCATGACGGAGCGGTGAACGTCATGTCGATGTCCACATTGCCGTCATCTCCCACCTCAATCCTGTATATGAGTCCGAGGTCATAGATATTCACTGGTATTTCCGGATCGTAAACGGTCTTCAACACGTCAACGATTCTTCCCTCTATCCTTGTCTTTTCTTCTTGTGTCATACTTAGATAATTAAATTAAATACAAAGATAGCGAAATAAATCAAAAATGAAGAATTAAGCTTGAAGAATATTTCCCGACAGCGGGAAATCATGGGCTTATGAGGCAGCGCACAAGCTATCTGTTGAGTTTTCCGTTCTCCATATAGCTGTAGTAGTCGCTGTCTGTAATCACGAGGTGGTCGAGCATGTATATCCTCATGGTCTCACAAGCCTTCTGCAGACGCTGCGTTATGCGGTCGTCGTCACCGCTGGGCCGCGGATTGTTGCTCGGGTGGTTGTGGCATAGAGCCACTACGGTGGCATTGCAGAGCAGTGCCTCCCTCAACACTACCCTCACATCTACTGATGTCTCGCTTATCCCGCCGCTCGAAATCCTGACGGTCTTTATGAGTTTGAAGTTCTGGTTGAGCAGGAGCACCCACGCCTGCTCCGTTGCGAGGTCCTGCATCTTGGGCCGCATATACTCATATATCGCCTCTGCCGAATCCATACGCTGGCGCTGCTCCGCCTTCTCGCTCTGGCGGCGCTTGCCCAGTTCGCAGGCAGCAAGGATGGTGATGGCCTTGGCTGGTCCGAGTCCCTTGTATCTCGCATCGGTAAGCTCACTGATGCTCTTCTTGCCGAGGGTGTTGAGATTGTTGTTGCAGTCGCCGAGCACGCGCTTCATCAGTTCCACGGCTGTCTCCTCCGGCGAACCAGACCCTATGAGGATGGCGAGAAGCTCAGCATTGGTGAGCGCCTCCGCGCCGAGTCTCATGAGTTTCTCCCTCGGCCTGTCTTCTTCTGCCCATTGTGTGATGTTGAGTTTTTCCATAGTCAGACGGGGTGGAATCATTTGTAGAATGTCTTCTCAAAAGCCTGGAACTCGTCTTTGCCCAACACGCAGCGTTTCCACCATGCCGAAAGGAATCCGCATCCATATCCCATCAGCTGCACGAAGGCGGCGGCGATGCTCATCCCACCGATTTTGGCGCTGCGGTATTGCTTTGTGGCATCGATGAATATCAACACGCAATATGCCAGGATTGGCAGCCACGGAGCGGCACACAGCCAATACCAGCGGTCGATGTCGTCGTAGTGCATCAGCAGTCTGCCGACGGCTGACGTGAGCACGAGAAGGATAACGCCCACGGTGAATACCATCGGGAGCAGATGCACGAGCTTCAGCGACTCCGGGTATTTCTTGTATAGGTTGATGCGCGCTATGCCGCTGTTGTATACCTGGCGGAAGAACTTGCGGAAGTCGGTACGGCGCTTGTGCCACACCCATGATTCGGGAAAGAGGCGGCATCTGCATCCTGCCTTGAAGATCCGGATGCTGAAGTCTATGTCTTCGCCGAAGCGCATCTTGGAGAATCCTCCCAACTTGTTGTATACATCTCTCCTCACTCCCATGTTGAAGGAGCGCGGATAGAACTTGTCGAGCTTTTTCTTCTTGCTGCCGCGTATTCCGCCGGTGGTGAAGAAGCTGGTCATTGAATAGCTTATCGCCTTCTGCGTGTCGGTGAACGACGGATGGGCGCAATCCGGTCCGCCGAAAGCGTCGGCAGGCTCACGCTGCAGTTCCTCGCTCACGCTGCTGATGTATCCCGGCGGCAACACCACGTCGGAGTCGAGAATCAACACGTAGTCGCCTTTGGCACGCTCCACTCCATAATTGCGGCTCTGTCCGGGTCCGCCGTTCGGCTTCATATAATAATGCAGGTCGAGGGCATCGGCGTATCTGTCGCACACTTCCTTGCACGGCTTGCTGCTGCCATCTTCAACGATGACCACCTCAAAGTCTTTCTCTGTCTGCCCGACGAGACTTGCGAGCAGTTCGTCTACCTCGTCGGGACGGTTATATACTGGAACAATAATGGAGTATTTCATATCTGTTGTGTCAAGGGCTTCTGTTTTGTTGCTGCCACCATAATTTCCCCTTCGGGTATCATGGCGACATTCTTAGTGTTTGCCCGTATGGGCATGGAAACAAAAAATGGTGAAGCTCCAGCAGCCAGCCCACTCGTAGCAGGACACCATTGGATTCTTCACCACTTGTATGTCATCCGTCAATAAGACTCTTGTCAACGGTCATTATTCCTTCACGCGGTTCAGATAGCTACCGTCGCGAGTGTCAACCTGGATAAGGTCGCCCTCGTTGATGAAGAGAGGCACGCGGATCTCTGCACCGCTCTCTACTGTAGCAGGCTTTGTAGCGTTGGTAGCTGTATCGCCCTTGATTCCCGGCTCGCTGTGAACCACGCGGAGGTTTGTCTTTACAGGCATCTCGGCATAGAGCACTGTGTCTGTGTCAGCATCAGAAACAACTTCCACGATGTCTGACTCCTTCATGAACTCAACTCCTGACACGAGCTCTGCAGGGATAGGAGTCTGGTCGTATGTCTCCTGATTCATGAAGATATAGTCCTCTCCCTCTTTGTAGAGATACTGGTATGGGCGACGTGTGATAGAAACATCCTCAAGTTTCTCGCCGATATTGTAACGACGCTCAAGCACACGACCGTCTGTAACGTTCTTCAACTTGATGTTCATGATGGTGTTTCCCTTACCTGGCTTGCGGTGCTGGAAGTCGATGCAAACCCAAATGCCGCCGTCCATACGAACAGCAACGCCTTTCTTAATGTCCTGTGAATTAATCATTTTGTTTTATTGCTTATAATTTATAATCTCATTTCTGAGGCTGAAATCTCCACCTCCACAGTCATAACACCGTCAGGGATAGCGATTTTGCCTGTTTCCGACTGCAAAGTTACAACAAATTCAGAAAAAACCATAAAAGAAGTGCGCAAAAATCCGTTTACCTTTGGTTAAATCAAAAGAAATGAGTACTTTTGCAGCCCAAAGTGTATAAACAATAACAATAAATAAAATAAAAAACGATGAAAAGAACATTTCAGCCACACAACAGAAGACGTGTGAACAAGCACGGTTTCCGTGAGAGAATGGCAACAAAGAACGGTCGCCGCGTGCTCGCTGCACGTCGCGCAAAGGGTCGCAAGAAGCTTACTGTTTCTGACGAGAACCACGGCAAGTAATTTGCGCGCCTTTATCCAAAGAAAGGAAAACAGCAGAGGAGAACATCGGCATCACGCTGAATGTTCTCCTCTGCTTTTTTATTGTATCATCAAATCGGACTCATTATCCATCCAACCGGACTATATTATCGGATCATCCAACCGGACTGAATTATCGGACAAGCATATCATACCCTATTGACGGACAAGCATATCGGACCCACTTATCAGACAAGCCGACAGGACGAGATACGGTCCCGTCAGCCCATGATGTCTGTGCATCAGCCCAACAGCTCCTTGGTCAGTATGCTCTCAAGCAGCTCGCCTGACAAACGCAGGCGGAACTCGCCCTTGATAGCCACGGAGATGCCTCCCGTTTCTTCAGACACCACCACGGCGATGGCATCGCTATCCTGCGATATGCCGAGGGCTGCACGATGGCGCAGTCCGAGCTCCTTGGGTATGTCCACGCTGTGGCTCACCGGCAGGATGCAGCCGGCAGCACGGATACGGCGTTTCGACACCACCATCGCACCGTCGTGGAGCGGTGAGTTCTTGAAGAAGATGTTCTCTATAAGCCGCTGGTTGATATTGGCGTCTATGATGTCGCCGGTCTCTATGATATCGTCGAGCGACACCATACGCTCTATCACGATGAGCGCTCCCACCTTGCCGCGGCTCATGTTGATACACGCCATCACGATTGGCATGATGGCTGTCTTGTCCATATCCTTCTTGTTCTTGCTGCCCGACGAGAAGAGGCTGGCGAAGCGTCTCATCCGCTGATGCGCTCCGAGCGAATACAGAAACTTTCGTATCTCCTCCTGGAAGATGATGATGAGGGCTATCACTCCCACGCTCACCAGCTTGTCCATGATGCTGCCCAGCAGTCGCATCTCGAGCACCTGGCTCACGAAGAGCCAGATCACCACAAACACGATGATGCCGATGAACACGTTGAGCGAACGCGACTCCTTCATCAACCGATACAGATAGTATAGCATCATGGCGACGCATACTATGTCTATTATGTCTTTTATTCCAAATTCAAACATCCGTTTTTCTCCTTATTATATATATAGGCTCATTCTCCGCATCCGAGCATCTTCTCCACAATCTTCACCGTCTCCACGCATGGCTTCACGTCGTGTACCCTCAATATCGAGGCTCCCTTGAGCAGCGACAGCGTGTTGACGACGGTAGTGCCGTTCAGCGCTTCGGCAGGAGTGGAATCCAGGAGTCTGAATATCATCGACTTTCTCGATGCCCCCACGAGGACGGGCAGTCCGAAAGCCTTCAGTTCGTCCATCCGCTGCAGCAGTATATAGTTCTGGTCGAGCGTCTTTCCGAATCCGAAGCCCGGGTCGAGGATGATATCCTTGACTCCCAGGTCGCGGAGCATCTGCACCTCTCTCGCCAGGTTTATCATTATGTCGCCCATCTCTCCATGGGTAGACATGAGGATATATGGCACACCGAGCTTTGCCACCATGCGGAAGATGGCGGGATACCTGCTGTCGTCGCTCTCCGTCTCTCCGTTGGGATTCGTGGCATCGGCGCCTCCGAAGGCTCCGTTGATGTTTCCCTCGGAAACGTCGTTGATTATAGCCGCCCCGAACTCCTCCACTGCCATCCGGGCTATCTCCGGACGGAAGGTGTCGATGCTGAGCACTGCATCAGGCTGCTGTCCTCTCACTATCGTCAGGGCGCGCCTCATTCTCTGCATCTCTTCTTCTGCCGTCACCTGTGCCGCTCCGGGCCTTGTGGAGAAGGCTCCGATGTCTATCATGCTGCCGCCCTCCGCCACAATCTGGTTGGCGCGGTCGGCGATGTCGCGTTCCGTCTGCTTGCGGCTTCCCTCATAGAAGGAGTCTGGAGTGGCGTTCAGAATTCCCATCACCTGCGGATTTGAGAGGTCGATGAGTCTGCCGTTGGCATTGATTGTATAATTTGGTAATCCTTTCATTTCTTTCTTTTCATTTGTCTTGTCATGGCTGGTTGGCACCGCCTATGGCTGGAATGTGCGGCTGACCACTCCCTTGTATGTGTTCACGCTCACCTCTATCTCGTCGCCGTCGCCGGGTGTCACCGGCAGTTCGTCGAGCGCCAGACTGACATACAGCGGTGTGGAATAATATTGCGGCACTCCGTTCTGCGAGTGTGCCAGCATGAAGGAATGGCGCTGCGCTCCGCCGTCGAGCGTAGTGCTGCCGGTATAGACCCAACCTATCGCCTGCGCTGCCACATTACCGTCTGTTGTACCGGTTTTCAGTTGCAGTCCCAGGTTTATATACTTGCGGTTGTTGCTTCTCCATGCCGTTTCCATCACCACGGGGTCGGTAGGCAAATCGGCTGCCAATGCCGAGCGGTTCACCACCTTAGGCATCAGCACCCTGCCAATCGCCACGGGGCGCACCGCTGCCTCCCTTGCCGATTCCGACAGTTGGGCGGCATCATAATAGAGCAGCGCGCGGCACACGGTGTCTGGCGCTGACCATCCTGCCGCTATCGTCGGCTGGAGTGTCAGCGAGAGGTCGTCGTCGGTGATTGCCGCCGTGAACTTGCCGTCGTGGTCGGCGAACGCCTTCACGAAGTCGGCACGCATATACGACAGACTGCCGTCGCCGGTGTCGTAAGCATCGCTGCTGCAAGCCGAAACGGCGAGAGCGAGCATCACCATACCGGCGGCGGCAGTCGTTATGTGTCGTAGAATCGTCATCATCAATCGGTTACGGCAAGGCTGTTTCTTGCCGGGTTAGCATACATGGTGAGCATCCGTTCTCTCAGGAACGCCTCATCCTTGTTCGGAATGTCAATCCTGGCAATCTGTCCCTGCAGATATTTCTCAAACACGGCCTTGTCTTCAGCCGTATACCTGCCGGCATGCGCCTCATTTCCTTCGAGCATGTCGAGGGCGATGTAGTTCGACGGATACAGGCGGTAGTTCTTGAATATCTCCTTGTCGATATGTTCGGCAATGACGTCAAACACCTTCGTCTTCGGAATATCCGGCGACAGGTTGTCGAGGAACCCGTCGATACACGGTGCGCAGTGGTAATGCACCTCTCCCTTGTATCCCATGATGCCGGTGCGCATGCTGTTCACGTCGTCGAGCGCCGTCTTCTTCCATCCCGGCACGTCGCGCCTGAGCTGGAACTCGGCAGCCTTCAGGAAGTCGCACGGGTCATATTCGTAGGATATGGCGAGCGGCACGATATGCAGCTGGCGCAGACGGTCAACGGGGCTTCCCTCCCCTCCCATCGCCATCATCTTGAGGATGGACGGCTGTGTGCGGTCGTTGGAGTCTTTGGCTCTGCCTTCGCGCTGCGCAATCCAGATGTTGTCGTTCTTCTCGCCCACCACGTAGTGCATATACTCCGCCATCTTCTTGCTCGCCATGAGGAACTCCCTTGGCGAGAGCGAGCGCTGCACGATGAACGACTTGTTGAGTCTTACGAGGTCTTTCACCCATGGCAGCGACAGCAGATTGTCGCCGATGGCAATCTCGCATGTGGTGTTGAAGCCAGCGTCATAGAGCAGCACGTCGAGGAGCGCCGAATCGAGCACGATGTCGCGATGGTTGCTCACAAAGGTGTAACGCTTCGTCACGTCCACCGCCTCCACATTCATGTCGAACCCCTTGCTTGCCTTTGCCATAAGGTCTTTCAGAAAACCATAGCAGAAAGCGAGCTGGAACTCCAGGTTCGTCTTGCATGCCATCATCTTTGTCTTTACCGCCTCCAGTGGCACTCCTGGATAAAGATATCCGAGCACCTGTTGGAACTGTGCGTCCGAGAGCAGGCGTTCAAAGGCTGCAGGCAGCTCTTCGGGGTCGAAAGGACGTATATCGTCGTAAATGGATGGAGTCTTCATAATGAATAGTATTATGTATTATCGTTATCTGAACTGGTTCTCCACGATGTCCGTCAGCACATCCGTCATGTTCAGTCCGGCTGCCTTCACCTGCTGTGGTATGAAGCTGGTGGCGGTCATTCCCGGTGTGGTGTTTATCTCTATCATGTTCACCTTGTCCACCTCTTCGCCGTTGCTTCCCACTCCACGGCTGATGATATAGTCGATGCGGATAATACCGTTGCAGTGCAGGATATCATAGATCCGGCTCGTTATCTCCTTCACGCGTGCCGTGGTCTCCTCACTGAGGCGTGCCGGTGTTATCTCCGTCACCTTGCCGTTGTATTTGGCGTCATAGTCGAAGAACTCGTTCTGTGTCACCACCTCGGTAGCCGGGAACACCACGCTCTTCTCGCGTGTCTTGTAGCAGCCGATGGAGATTTCCGTTCCTTCGATGAATTTCTCCACCATCACGTCGTCGCTCTCCATTATTGCCTTGCGGATGGCAGGGGCGAGCTGGTCTTTGTTCTTCACCTTCGACACACCGAAGCTGCTGCCGTCGGCTGCCGGCTTCACGAAGCATGGCATACCGATCTTCTCCTCTATCTCATCGTCGGAAACGAGAGTCTCGTAGCCTTTGCGGATGAGCAGGCTGTCGGCAACGCTCACTCCATAGCCGCGCAGATACTGGTTGAGCACGAACTTGTCGAAGGTCATTGCCTCTACGAGCACTCCGCTTGTGGAATAAGGCAGATGGATGAGTTCGAAATATCCTTGCAGGATACCGTTCTCGCCCGGTGTGCCGTGGATGGTGATGTAGGCATAGTCGAACTGCACGAACTTTCCGTTGTCCATAAACGAGAAGTCGTTGCGGTCGATGGGTGCCCATGTGCCGTCGGCGAGTTCCACGCGCCAGTTGTAGCCTTTCATCTCAACGATATATACATCGTAGCGCTCCTTGTCGAAGAAAGAATAGAGTCCCTGTGCCGAGCGCATTGACACGTCATGCTCTGATGAGTCGCCACCACAGACGATGGCTATCGTACGTTTAAGATTTTTCATAATGATGAATATTTTAATGTTGTTATTTTCCGTTTTATTGTTTTCATTCTCTCACCGGCACCCTCTTCTGCCATTTCTCTATCAGCATCTGCATGTCGTCGGGCAGCTCTGACGTGAAGTCCATCTGCTGTCCCGTCTTGGGATGCACGAAGCCGAGTGTCTTGGCATGCAGGGCCTGACGTGGACATATCTTGAAGCAGTTGCGCACGAACTGCTGGTATGTGCCGCAGCGCTCGCCTCTCAATATCTCGTTGCCGCCGTATCTCTCGTCGCTGAAGAGCGGATGGCCGATATGCTTCATGTGTGCCCTTATCTGATGCGTGCGCCCCGTTTCGAGGATACACTCCACGAGGGTGACGTAGCCGAAGCGCTGCAACACCCTGTAGTGGGTCACCGCCGGCTTGCCGATTTCGGAGCCGGGAGGGAACACTGCCATGCGCAGACGGTCTTTGGGGTCGCGGCCGATGTTTCCTTCTATGCGTCCGTCGTCCTCCACGAAGTTGCCCCACACCAGGGCGTTGTAGCTGCGGTGGGTGGTCTTGTTGAAGAACTGCACTCCGAGCTTTGTCTTGGCGAGTGGCGTCTTTGCCACCACGAGCAGTCCGCTGGTGTCTTTGTCTATCCTGTGCACGAGTCCCACTTCGGGGTCGTTGGGGTCGTAGCCGGGCACATCCCTGAGGTGCCACGCCACGGCGTTGACGAGTGTGCCGTGATAATTGCCGCATCCGGGATGCACCACCATTCCGGCGGGTTTGTTTATAACCATCAGCTCGGAGTCTTCATACACCACGTTGAGCGGTATCTCCTCCGGCTCTATGCTGCTGTCGTATTGCGGACGGTCGAGCATCAGCGTGATGACATCGCCCGGGCGCACCTTGTAGTTGCTCTTCACCGGCTTTTCGTTCACATGCACGAAACCGGCGTCTGCCGCCTTCTGTATCCTGTTGCGGCTTGTATGCTGCAGGTGTTCGCACATGAACTTGTCGATGCGCAGCGGCACCTGTCCTTTGTCCACTACCAACCGCTGGTGTTCGTAGAGCTGTCCGTTCTCGTCGTCGGTCAGTTCTTCCTCGGTTGCCGGTATCATGGAGTCTTCTATCATTGTCTGTATTCCGTCGTTTTGTTGTCATTGTGCCAGTGCCGCTGTCGGCGCCCGGCTTGTCTTCTCGCTGTAGGGATTACGGTCTGCCGTTTTTTATTCCGGACCATTCACCACCTCGAAGTCGTCGTGGCCTCCCTCTCCTTCTATCACGCCGCCGTCGGTATGGGTTGCCGTAGAGTCGCCGTCGTTAGGCATATATTCAGGATCGGTGTATATTATGTCGTCGTTCATGTTCATCACACCGTCGCCCACCTGTATCGTCAGCACGTCTTCGATAGACACTTTCTGTCCGTTTCTCAGGTTCTGTCCGTGACACACCACTCCATACACCCAGTCTTTCTCTCCCGACACATACTGTGGCGGTCCAACCTTGAACCCCATGGCTATCAGGTTTGCCCTTGCCTCTCTGTAGGAGTTGTTGTCGATGATGTCTGGGAGCGTGAGCATCGGCGAGTGTGCGGAGTTTATCACCACATACACCACTCTGCCTCTCTTCACCTTCGACCCGGGTGCGAGCATCTGGTCGAGCACGCAGTCGGGCGGCAGCGTCTTCACATATCCCGTGTCCACCACCTGTATGTCGAGGCCCCTGTTGGAGAGCAGCTGTTCGGCATCGCTGAACACCTTGTGTTTCACATTCGGCACCACTATCTCCTCACCGTGATGAGTGTATAGGTCGAGTCCGAACTTAACGCCGAGGCAAAGCAGCACCACAACGATAAGCATAGCTCCGATGTTTGCCCAGAACTTGCCGCTCATCAACTTTCTGAAGAATTCGTTTGCCGTCATTTAATAATTATCTGTCTTGTTTTTACCTTTATATTGGCAAAGATAGTGAAAACGAAGACAATACCAAAATAAAATCTTTTATTTTTTATCCCAAATCGGTCATTAGGGCTTGCTTGGATTTTGATTTTTTAGAAGGATGGATTTTGTTTGGCTTTTAATGAGTAATAGCGGGCTATTGCGAATTAAAAACAGGCATTAGACACCTCATAAAAAACAAAAGACTGCAAGCAGTCATAAAATACTACCATTGAACGGCCTGATGACCGAGTTGGGTTTATTGCTGTCGGCAAAACTCCAAAGGTCATAAAACTTCTGCCCGAAACTTCGTAAAACAGAGCTTAGGCGATGTCTTTTCGAAAGTAATATGAGTGAAAGTCGTCAATATCGCTGATTCTTAGTAAAATCAAGAATTGCGAAAAAAACTGTCAGACCATCTGGTTTTTCACTGTAATGTTCTGGCAAACAGAGAGTTGACTGTCTGGCGATTGTCAGCCAATTGTCTGGATGGTTTTTGCTGGCGAAAGGAATTGTCAGATGTGAGGAATTCAGACGATGGGAATTGGATGCGTTGGCAGAATCCCGAAAACAGGAATATGGGTGTTACAATATTAACTTATTGGGCAGACGTCTGACAGCAAATCTGCCCAACAGGGGCAAGCACGTTACCCATGATGGGCAAGCACGTTGCCCCACTTGGGCAAGCAGCGTGCCCAATTTTAACCCAAATCGGTCGTTAGGGCTTGCTTGGATTTTGATTTTTAGAAGAGTGGATTTTGGTTGGCTTTTAACCCAACGATTCTGCTTCTTTTCTTAGTTGCCAAAGAAAACAGGTGGTTGCCCCATGAACATCATTCACAGAGCAACCGCCTTTCACTTATTTCGTCATGTCGGCGTGGCTACGCCGATTTGTTACTTTATTTCGCTACCTTCTTGCCGTTGTGGATGAAGATGCCCTTCTGAGGAGCAGCCACACGAACGCCCTGCAGAGTATACCATGCGGCATCGTCGGCAGCGGCAGCATCAACGCCACTGATAGAGAGAGTCAGCTTGTAGGTCTCCTCGGCAGCCTTAAGGTCTTCGAGAGCCTTCTCCACATCTTCGAGAGTAGCGTCAGCGTTGTCGCAAACGCCCTGCGCCTTGTCGATGGCAGTCTTGAGAGCATTGGCATCAGCGTCGGCCTCAGTGTCCTTGCCCTCTATCAGAGCATTGGCTTTCTGAATCTCGGCAGCCAGTTCCGCTCTTGCCACACTCATGGCGTATGCCTCCTCGGCAGCCTTCAGCTTCTCGATGGCAGCGTTAACCTCAGCCTTTGTCTCGGCAGAATCGTAAACGCCCTGAGCCTCGTCGATGGCAGCCTTGAGAGCCTTTGCATCCTCGTTGTTCTCCACATCGGCATCACCGAGCAGAGCGGTAGCCTTAGCTATTTCCTCAGCCAGGAGAGCCTTCTCGGCAGTGATGTCCTCCGGCACGTATTCCACGAGCCAGCGAGAGTCGCCGATCTGGAATTTAGCCTGCTGCGAAGAGGCAGCCACGGTGAAGTCACCGTTTGCCGCATCAGCGAAACCTGGGTCTGTGTTGTGTGATGTGGCGGTCTGGTCAGAACCCTGCTTTGTCTCGTCGGTCCAGCCGGTCTGCTCAGCGCCGGCATTGATATATGTGTTGTTCTCATAAACCACGGTAGGATTGTTGGAGTTCTGTCCTCCGAGCCATCCGCGCACCTCATTGCCGTCCTGTGTACAGTTGGCAATGATGGAGTTCTTGAGAGTCAGAACGAGAGACTTCTGTCCCTTGCCCTGGAAGTTGTTGAACAGCTTGCCTACAGCCACCTGATAGAGAGTGGAGTTTGTGATAGAAGTAGCCTGCTTGTATTCCACCTGGTCACCGTCGAGGTCTCTCACTCGGCCGGCGGTCTTGATAAGCTGTCCTGTGTGTCCCGCTTTAGACCAGAGAGTGGAGTTGCTGATGCTGAGAGAAGCAGGATAGCCCTTAAAGTCGAACACGTTGGCAGAGCCCACGAGTTCCACATTGGCATTCTCTACCACTACCTCACCGACGTAAGACTTCTGTGCATCGTTGAGCAGAGATGTAGAGAGCGAACTGATCTTTACGTTCTTTACAGCCACGATGTCAACGCCCTTGTAGCCGGCGTTCACCGTTCCGTCCTGATTGAAAGCCGGCTGGCTGCCGCCTTCTATCTTCACGAGAGGTTCTGTGAGAGCGCTGGCGTCGATTGTGGCAGGAGCCGTGGCATCGCCGAGAATCTGGACAGAAGCCGGTGAAGAGATAGCCTTGCTCACGGTATATGCACCGTTGGCAGCGAGGTTAAGAGTCACGCTGCCCACCTTGTCGCCGGCAGCCGTCACAGCCTCTGTCTCCTCTGCCACCACTGCGGCGAGGTCTTTTCCTGTTTCCACATCCTTGTTAATCTGAATCCATCTGGCATTGCGGGTGATGGATACAGGCTGGAACTGGGCATTGTCGTTGTAGCGGCTGATAACGCCGAGGATGTCGTATGTGGCATCGGCAACAGGTTCGTCGATGGTCAGACCGAACTGGTTGTAGCCGGCAACGGCAGCCTCATCCTTCTTGATTTCGAAATTCCTGCTGTCGGCAGCCGGTGCGGTATAGGTAACGCCCTTGAGCACAGCCACCTTGTTAGCGTTCTCCAGTGTAACGTCGGCTGGTGTCACCTCATCGTATGTCAGTTCGTCTTTCACTCCCTCAACGGCAGTGAGCGCAGTAGTAGGAACCACCTCGAAGAGACCCTTGTAGAAGGAAACCTTGCCCTGCCATCCGGCAGTGATATGCTGTCCCGGCTCGAAGGTGAAGCCTCCGGCAACGTCGTATGCGAAGGTAACACCGGTAGCGTCTTTCAGATAGAGATGCTTGGCTGTAGGAGCGGCTGTAACGACAGCCTCACCGCCAAACACGAATTCGGTGCCATCGGCAAGCTGTGTCAGTTCGGCGATGTTTGCCACCGTAGGGATGGCAACGAACTGCATTGTTGCCACTGCGCTTGCATCCTTTCCCTTATATGCTATAGCCTTGACGGTTGCTGTGGCATCGAGAGAGAACGGAGCGGTATACTCCGTGCTTGCATCCGTAGGATCGGTTCCGTCGAGGGTGTAGTATATCTTGGAATCTGCTGTAGAGCATGCCAGGGTCACTGTGGTAGTGCCGATGAACGGTGTCGTTCCCTCGATGGTAGGAGTGGCTACCGAAGCGGCTGTTCCCTCAACGATTGTCAACTCAGTGATGTAGGCGCGCTTTCCGGCAGTAGCGATGGTGATGGAATTCACCGTGGTGTTGCCATCCATCGTCACTGAGTATTCACTCACCTCGCCGGTCAATTCCGCAAATTCAGTACCAGCCACTTCCAGTGTCTTCTCGGTATTCTTATACCACATTGCCTTGAACTTGATTGCTGTAGGCTTTGCTGGAGCAGCGAGGTTGAGGGTCATGGATCCCGGCTTGGAACTTGCTCCGAGCTTGAGTCCTCTGCCCTTGCGGGCGAGGTAGACATTATTAGCATCGGTAATGCTTTTAAGATTTTCGGAACCAGATTTCACGATTTCTTCCATCGTTGTAATCTTCACCTGCGAATCATTGGTTCCAGTGCCTTCATTGAAGACAATCACCTTGTCTGCCGACATTCCCATCACGAAGCATAACAGGAACGTCCAGATTAGTAAAAGTTTTTTGTTCATAGAATTAAGTGTTTGAATTAAATTTTAAAGAGATCAGTTTTATCGTAAAGCCGAAGCTTAACTTTGGCAAAGTTAATGCAAGGCGAGAGGAGAACGAAATGAATCCATCATTCATTTCTTATCCCGAGCCGAAGCTTAACTTATGCAAAGTTAATGCAAGGCGAGAGGAGAACGAAATGAATCCATCATTCATTTCTTATCCCGAGCCGAAGCTTAACTTATGCAAAGTTAATAAAAATCAAGACAGGTTGTTCCCTTTACATACAAATTCTTAGACGGGTATGTATAAAAAAACTTAGCCAACGCTTCACAGCGCCAGCCAAGCAACTAATTAATAGACATATTTATAAAAAGGAACGTTATCTAAATTCATGTAAGCAAGATAAAGTCCGCATTGTCATTACTGTAGATGTGACAAGTTGACGAGGGGACAGGCTGATTGAATATGTCAGAAAGCGTTGTCGACGTTTGTAGAAACGTGAAAAACTATGTATCTATCCGCTCGCCTACTTGTCCACTACAGAACATGATAAAAACTTTATCGCTGTAAAGATACCCAAAACTTCACAGCCCTTGCTTGTATTTCATTGATATAACGGCCATTTTCTATTTTTAATGCATGAGAAAGTCTTAAAAGGTATTAAAATTAGTACATATAAAACCGACATGTTTTTTATGGTTTTCTTCTGCAAAAGCATGCAATTGTTGTCTGCTGACGAGTTTTTTAACCTCCGGTCATCAGACCGTCCTGTGTAATTATTCTATGACTAAATGTAATATCTTACAACTGCTTGCTGCATACAAAGCAAACTGCATCACGGAAGAAAAACAAATAAAGTTGAAATTGCAATTCTTATCCTTGCGATTCTCTCCTCTCGATTTAAATAATTACCTTTGCAGATGTCTAAACAAACGATATAAAGTCATGGAAATATCTGAACTGTACAGAATCTTCGAGCAACACCCCGTGGTGACTACCGACAGCCGCGACTGCCCGAAAGACTCCATCTTCTTCGCGCTCAAAGGAGCGTCGTTCAACGGAAACGCCTTCGCACAGAAGGCTATTGACGAAGGATGCGCCTTCGCCGTGGTAGACGAAAAGAAATTCGCCAAGGAGGACGACAAGAGATTCATACTCGTGGACAACTGTCTGAAGGCATTGCAGCAACTCGCCAACTACCACCGCAGGAAACTCGGAACAAAGATTATCGGCATCACCGGAACCAACGGAAAGACAACGACAAAGGAACTCGTGGCGACGGTGTTGCAGAAGAAATACAATGTATTGTATACCCAGGGAAACTTCAACAACGACATCGGTGTGCCGAAGACGCTGCTGAGACTGAAACCGGAACACGAAATCGCTGTAGTGGAGATGGGAGCGAGTCATCCCGGCGACATAAAGGAGCTGGTGGACATCGTGGAACCTGACTGCGGAATAATAACCAACGTGGGAAAGGCCCACCTGCAGGGCTTCGGATCGTTTGAGGGTGTGATAAAGACCAAGGGGGAGCTATACGACTTCTTGAGGGAGCACGGCGGACAGGTGTTCATACACAACGAGAACGAACATCTCAGGGGTATCGCCGACGGACTGCAGCTCGTGAGATATGGCACCACTGCCGACGCCCCGTCGCTGGCGGTATGCGGAGAGGTGGTGAGCTGTGCACCGCTGCTCAAATTCCGCTGGAAAAAGGCTGACGGAGAGTGGCATGAGGTGCAGACGCATCTCATTGGCGCATACAACGTGTTGAACATGCTTGCCGCGGCATGTATAGCTGACTTCTTCGGAGTGGACGAAGAGGATATCAGCACGGCGCTGCGCGACTATGTGCCGACGAACAACAGATCGCAGCTGGAAGTGACGGATTCAAACAGACTGATAGTTGACACCTACAATGCCAACCCTACGAGCATGAAGGCGGCATTGGAGAATTTCAGACTCATGCAGGTGGACCACAAGATGGCTATCCTCGGCGACATGAGAGAACTGGGAGAGGTGAGCCATGAGGAGCATCAGAAGGTGGTGGACTTCCTGAAGGAGAACGGCATCGACAACGTATGGCTGGTGGGTGAGGAGTTCGGAAAGACGGACTGCAACTTCCGCAAGTTTCACGATGTGGAGGAGGTGAAGGCTGAGATTGCCGCCAACAAGCCAGAAGGGTTCTACATCCTCATAAAGGGAAGCAACGGAATAAAACTCTTCCAGCTGCCGGCTCTTCTATAGAATCCCGAGCATTATTGATTCTTCGTTACGTAAAATCCATAATTTCGCAAAGCACTATGTTACAGAACAATCCATTCCTGACAGAAGGCTATTTGTCGCCAGAATACTTTTGCGACAGAGTAGAAGAAACAGCCCTACTGACACGACATCTTACAAACGGATGCAACGTGGCACTCATCGCTCCACGACGTATGGGAAAGTCCGGACTAATCTACAACTGCTTCAACGAAGAGGAAATCAGAAACAACTACCATTGTATCTACATAGACATATATGAGACAAAGAACCTGAACGAATTCGTATATGTCATGGGCAAAGGTATATTGCGCGAACTGAGGTCACAAGGACGCAAAGTGTGGGAATCATTTCTAAACATAATGCAATCTCTGAAATCAACCATCACTTTTGACATCAACGGCAACCCGGAATGGAACGTCGGACTTGGCGACATCGCCAGCCCCGATATAACACTCGACGAGATATTCGAATATCTGAACCATGCCGACAAGCCATGTATTGTGGCAATCGACGAGTTTCAAACCATTGCGAGCTATCCGGAAAAAACCGTTGAAGCAGCATTGCGCAAACGCATACAGAATTGCCACAACGCAAAATTCGTATTTTCAGGATCTAAACGACACATGATGGCATTGATGTTCGCATCCGAATCACGACCATTCTACAACAGTTCCAGCATTATGGGACTGGAACCTATAAATAAAGAAGCGTATTTTGATTTCGCCAACCATCATCTGTCAAAAATCAACAGATCCATATCCCACAAAGCTTTTGAGTGGATTTACCAGTCGTTTGATGGAGTAACGTGGTATATACAGTATATTCTGAATATGCTTTACACGCATGCCATATCAGAATCCACCATCACCACAGAGGATGCGAAAAGCGTTATGACAGCCATCTTGTCACACCATCGGTTCGTGTATGAATCGCTGCTGTTCCAACTTTCGCCTAAGCAGAAGCAGGTCTTGCTTGCCATCGCTAACGAAAGAAATGCCACCGGAGTCACTTCACAAGCTTTCCTACAGAAATACAAGCTTGGATCAAGCACGGTACAGGGAGCCATAAAAGTTCTGACAGAACGCGATTTCATCTCATACGACAATGATTCGTATCAAGTGAGCGACAGATTTTTCAGAGAGTGGATAATAAAACGGTTCTGATTATCCCCAAACAGTCATCAGGCAACAAGGTGCTGGTTTTCATAACTATTCCAAAATCAGAGCTCGCCCTAATGACCAGTTGAGGGTTAAGGTCTATGCCAAAAGCCAAGCTTGCCCTAATGACCAGTTGAGGGAGAGGGGCTTAATACTGGACTTATCCGGCAAATGAAGATAAACAAAAAACAGAGGATATGCCTCAGACTTTAAGTCTTCGGCATATCCTCTTATTCTTTCAATCCCTTCCGCTGCAATCTCCGTTGTCAGCAGGAGAGAGATGAGTCGTGCTATGATTAGTCGAGCTGAGCGAGCTTGTTGTCGCTGCCGAGCACGTCAATAATCTTGTGCTTGTACATAACCTCCATCAAGTCGCGAGCAGGACCGCAGTACTTACGTGGGTCGAACTCAGCTGGCTTTTCAGCCAATGTCTTGCGCACAGCAGCTGTGAATGCGAGACGAGAGTCTGAGTCGATGTTGATCTTGCAGACAGCGCTCTTTGAAGCCTTGCGGAGCTGCTCCTCTGGAATACCTACTGCATCTGGCAACTTGCCGCCGTTGGCGTTGATGATGTCAACATACTCCTGTGGAACTGAAGAAGAACCGTGGAGAACGATTGGGAAACCAGGAAGTTTCTTCATAATCTCGTCGAGCACGTCGAATGCCAATGGAGGAGGAACGAGACGGCCTGTCTTCGGGTCGCGTGTGCACTGCTCTGGCTTGAACTTGTAAGCTCCGTGGCTTGTACCGATAGAGATGGCAAGTGAGTCAACGCCAGTCTTTGTAGTGAAGTCGATAACCTCCTCAGGCTTTGTGTAGTGAGATACCTCAGAAGCTACCTCATCCTCAACACCTGCCAATACACCGAGCTCACCCTCTACAGTTACGTCGAACTGATGAGCATACTCTACAACCTTCTTTGTCAGAGCCACGTTCTCGTCGTATGGAAGAGAAGAACCGTCGATCATCACTGAAGAGAAACCGAGGTCTACGCAGTTCTTGCAAAGCTCGAAGCTGTCACCGTGGTCAAGGTGCAATACGATTTCAGGATGCTTGCAGCCCAATTCCTTGGCGTATGCAACAGCACCCTGTGCCATATAGCGCAACAGCGTTGGGTTAGCGTAGTTGCGGGCACCTTTAGAAACCTGCAGGATAACTGGAGACTTCAGATCTGAAGAAGCCTTGATGATTGCCTGCAACTGCTCCATGTTGTTGAAGTTGAATGCTGGAATGGCATATCCGCCATTAATAGCTCTGCTAAACATGTCTCTGGTGTTTACCAGGCCTAATTCTTTGTAACTTACCATAGTATAATACGTTAATTATAAATTAGTTATTGTCTTAAGTTTTTGGATATGGGGCTGTTATCCTCATAAAATCTGTTACATCGGCAAAGTTAGCACTTTATTTTGGGTAAACAAAGCGAAGTAGTGCTTTTTAATGTTCCTTTTTTATGAATTTGATATAAATTAAATCCTCGGAGCACTAAAATGGCATTTTTCAAGACGGAGATTGCAGAATGCGTGTCATATTGGCAATAATGCTATCAGATGGTGCTGAAGCGCTTGATGAGTTTGCGTCGGTACATCCTACCTATCTTTATATATTGTATGCCGTCGAATGGCGGGAAGAAATAACACTGGTTGTCTCTCACCTCCATCAGATATTTTATGTTGATTATGTATTTCTGGTTCACCTGCACGAAATTCTCGTCGAGCGCCATCAGTATGTCTTTGTTGGCACATCTCTTGAGGCGTATCGGTGTATCGCATCGCGTTGCCACCACTTCCCATACTCTCAGGTCGTGGTTGTATTGGAACACACAGATATCCTGTATCTCGACGAGTCTGAAGTCCACGGCGTTGGTATATAGCAGCAATTTGTTGTCTTTCTTCTTCAGCGCACTGGTGACCGCCCTCTCCCTGCAGCAGTCGTCGTCAGTTTCCTCATCGTCGATGTCGATGTTTTTGTCGTCCTTTCCTTTCAGCTGCTCACGCTCCACTCTGATGTCTTCAAGTTCTTCTTCCAAGCGTGCCATCACGGTCTCCAGTTCGTTACCGTCTATTGGTTTCATGAGGAAATCGAAAGCCTTGTTTCTCAGAGCCGGCAGCGTGTAGGTGCCATAAGCGGTGTATACCACGGCGAGCGTGTCTTTGCATCCCTCGTCTTTCATCCTGCCGAGGAAGTCGATGCCTGTCATGTCGGGCATCTCCACATCCAGGAATACCACCTCGGCGTGTGTCGTCTTGAGCAGTTCCAGCCCGTCCTTTCCGTTGTTGGCAAATCCTGCCACGGTGACGTTGGGATAGTTTTTAAGTTTCTTTGCCAATGCGTCGATTGCCGTCTGTGTGTCGTCTACTATTATTATATCCATAAGTGTTCGTCTTTCTATCTGTTCGTTATATTTCTCTCAGTCCCTGCGGAAAGCTTATGCTTGCCTCGCATCCACATGTGTTTCCGTTTGTGTCATGTACGTTCCTTACCGTAAGGCTGGTCTTTCTCTTGTTTCTCTGGTTCAGCACGCTTATCGTGGTGCGCAGGATGTCGAGTCCCTGTCCTGTAGAGGCGGTGCGACGGATATCGAATCCGTTGCCATTGTCGCCCACCGTCACCGTCATTCCTCCGCGCCCGTCTCTCCTGACGGTGATATGCAGCAGCTTCTTGCCTGCCTTGCCTCTGAGGGCATGCTTGATGGAGTTCTCCACGAGTATCTGCACCGTCATCGACGGTATCATGAACTCTCCCAGCACCTTCCTGTCTATTCCGTCGCCCAGCGTGAGTGAATATTCAAAGTCGTCGCCGATGGTCTTGCGCTCCACGTTCACGTAGTTCTCCACGAAGTCCAGTTCCTCTTCGAGTGTAGCCATCTGCTTTCCCGTCAGGTCGAGGTTCTGCCGTATCAGTTTCGAGAGCAGCAGCAGTTCGTCCGCCTCCTTCGTTCCGTCGGCGGTGGTTATCCTGTTGTTCAGCACGTTGAACACAAAATGCGGCGATATCCTGTTTCTGGCGTTCTGCAGTCTTAGCGTGAACACCTTCATCTGTTCTGAAAGTCTTTTCTTGCGGATATATGTGATGCCGTAGGCTATTACGAGCATAAGCACAGCGACGGATCCTATGGCACCGGCTATCACGTAATGCGCCTCCCTCACGTCGTTCTCCTTGCTTTGCATCTGTATCTGGTGGTGCAGCTGCAGCGTGTCTTGCGTGAATCTGTTCATCAGTTCCGCCGCTATCATGTGCTGTCTGTTGTTCACAAGCGAATCTGTTTCATGCATCTCTCTTGAGAGGTTCTTGAAAGCCATACGGTAGTTTCCCGTCGCTTCATAGTATTCACGCTTGTATTTGTTGCGTATCGCCTTCAGTCCCGGCTCCACGCTCTCCGGCGTATCATCGAGCGAGGCGAGGCGGTGTGCCTCTGCCATATTACCCCGTTTCATGGCGAGTCCCAGTTCCACGGAGTGTGTATAGTACAGTGCCACGGCATCGTCGCATGCTGTGAAGAAGGTGTCTGCCTCTGTAACATACTTCTCAGCCTCATCCAGTCTGTTGAGATTGAGCAATACGTCCGCCATGTTCACCTTGCAGATGAACATCGAGTAAGATTTTCCCATATCGAGCCGTTCGTGCAGTTTCTCCAGTCTCACAAACTGCTTCAGCGCTTCTTTGTATTCCTTTTTATAATAATGGTAGTTTCCTATGCTGGTTATGAGATATATCTGCATGTCGGGGCTCATGAGATTATACATCTTCTCTGTGGCATCCAGATATTTCTTTGCCGACTTATAGTCTTCGAGCATCATGTATACTCTGCCCAATCCCATATACAGAGTTATGTTTCTTGTGGGTTCCAGCTGGAGGGAGTCAACGAGGAAAAGCGCCCTTCTATACCACACCGCCGCATTCGGCAGGTCGGAATCGAAGGAATAGGCATCGGCGAGATTGGCACACACGTCGGGTGCGGTCTCCATCCTGTCGCTCCTCATCAGAGCCTCGTATGAGAGCCGGTACTGGCGTATAGCCTCCTTGGGCTGGCGTCTGAAACTATGCAGTGCCACACCTTTGCAGTTTCTGGCAAATCCTATTATTCCTTCGGTATGGGCATCTTTCTCCTGTTTTTCGAGAAAGTGCAGAGTCCTGTCGGTCACGGCAGTGGCGGAATCCGGTTCCGATTCCGTAAGGTATATCTTTCCCATACGGATGTAGTATTCATAGTATTCGGCACTGTCTTTCGCCTCTTTCATCCCCTGCTCCGCCATCGTCCTTGCCATCGGCGAACGGAAGGAAACGGAGTCGTCAAGTGCCCGCAGACGCTTCAGCGACAATGTGTCGGCTGTCTGCCTGTCTTTTCTCCCTTGTGAGCATGAGGTAGTGATTGCCGCCACTACTGTAAACATCAGTAGCAGCGCCATAAACAATGCGGTGTAGGTTTTTCTGTGATTCGTCATGGCGAGTCGGTGTGATGGGGATATTGACTTGTAGTATGGTTCCTACTTTTCCATTGTGCAAATATAACAAATTAATTTTACAATCTTTAAGGATTTGCCGGAAAAAAGTATTACCAATATCGGCCATCCAACCTGCCGTCAACACAATATTCCACAATAACGACCGCTTAATCACACCCAGACTCCATTTAATCCAAAAATAGCTACATTTGTGTTTATGTTTGCCATGACATCAATATAAGCGGATTGGATGCCCTTCTATTGCTTTCCGGGCAATATCGGACCGTTTCCTTTGCCTATTCCGGCATCCTTGCCTCGCATGATGGCGTGGGCAAGAAGAGCCTTCGCCTGAGGGATTGCCGACGGGATGTCGAGTCCTTTCAGCAGGAATGCCGCTATTGCCGACGACAGGGTGCATCCCGTGCCGTGCAGATTGCGTGTGTCAATCCTTTCCGACTTGAAGCTCTGGCTGCTGCCGTCGGGATTGAACAGGCTGTCGGCGAGCACCTCTCCGTCGGAGTGTCCGCCTTTTATCAATATCGAGGCATGCAGGGCGTCAGCCAGAGCGCCGCCCTCACAGACTATGCCTGTCTTTGCTGCCAGGAACTCCGCTTCGGGGATATTCGGGGTGACGAGCGTACAGAGCGGCATCAGCTCCTCCACCACCACATCGAGACAGTCGGCAGCCATCAGTCTCCTGCCGCTGGTTGATATCATCACGGGGTCGTAAACGACGTGGCAGTCGTGAGAAGCCTTATATTCCCGCAACGCCGCGGCTATGACATGCGCCACCCCGGCATCGGGCACCATGCCTATCTTCACCGCCTTAACGTTCAGATCCGAGAGCACCGCCTTCAACTGGCTCTCCACCACGCTGCCGCCGACCGGCATCACACCAGTGATGCCCATCGTGTTCTGGCTCGTTATCGCCGTTATCACCGTGGCGCAGTAAACCCCTACCGATTCCATCGTCTTCAGGTCCTGCTGTATGCCGGCTCCTGCCGACGAGTCGGATCCGGCTATCGTCAGTGCTACGGGAGTCAGCTCCGCAGACACGCCTTTCCAGGCATCGCCCAATATCATGGCGCCGCCGAATCCCATCCTCAACACATCGTCGAGCTTCCCGAAGGTAACGCCGCCCAGCGCCATCACCTTGTCGTCGATGATGCCCCGGTCACGGGCTTCTCTGATTTCCTCTGCCGTGAATGCTGAATGATAGCCTCGCTTGGAAATGGAATCGAAGATTGGCGAGAGCGACACGTAGTCGCACCGCTTCTTCCATTCCGCCACTTCTTCCAGCGAATGACAGCTGCGGCTCACGCTCCCCGTCCATCCTTCAGGAGGCAGCGGGTTGCGGCTGTTCAGATGCACGCCGTGGAGGGAATACCGCAGGGCAAGTTCATGGTGGTCGTGAAGCACGAGGTTGCCGTGCCATCCGGCAGGAATCTCCCTTATCAGCTTCTCCACTTCTGCTGCCGTGGCTTCGGGCTTGCGTATATGCACGAGGTCCACCTGTCCCTGGAGGAGCTGCACTATCTGCGCAGCCTCTCCAGAGAAGAAGTGTGGTAGAGTTATTACTATTGTCTTCATTATTTTCCGAGTTTGCCGAAGAGGTCGAACGAGGCATCCCAGTCTTTCCACACCGGTTCACGTCCCAGTTCTCTGAGCCGCTGGTTTATCACCGATGCCTTGCGCTCATCGCTCACGCTGAACTGCTCCAGCGCCTGCGGATAGGTGTGGTATCCACCGGGGTTCACCTTCGATTCTGCCGACATCGTGGTGACTCCCAGCGTACACATGTTGTCGCGGATATATGCCGGTTCGCGTGTAGAATAAGAGATGTCCACGTCGTGGTCGAAGATTCGCATGGCAAACGTAGCCTGTGCCAGTTCCCTGTCCGACATATAGCAGTTGGGATGGAATCCCTCGTTCTGCGCCGGCCGCATACGTGGGAAGTTCACGCTGTATTTCGTTCTCCAGTAATGCTTCTGCAGATAGCGCAGATGGTATGCCATCATCACCACGTCGGTGCGCCATTCCTTTTCCAGTCCGATGAGCACTCCCATACCGATGGAATGCACTCCTGCCTGTCCCATTCTGTCGAATCCGTTGCACCGCCATTCAAACTTGCTCTTCATGCCTCGCGGATGATAGAGGTTATAGTGTTCGCGGTTGTATGTCTCCTGAAAGCATATCACTCCGTTCATGCCATGGTCGGCAAGAGTCTTGTAGTCTTCTGCCGAGAGCGGCATCACCTCAATCTTCACGTTGGAGAAATATTTCTTCGCCAGGTCTATTGCCTTGGCGAGATATGGCACACCTGCCTTTGCCGGGTTCTCTCCCGTCACGAGCAGGATATTCTCAAAGGGTGCCAGTTCCTTTATCGCCTTATACTCGTTTTCTATCTGCTCCATCGTGAGTATGGTCCTCGCCATCTTGTTCTCCACGTGGAATCCGCAGTAGACGCATGAGTTGGCACACGAGTTGGTGATATAAAGAGGTATGAACATCGACATCGTCTTGCCGAACCTCTCCTCGGTGTATTTGCGAGAGAGCCTTGCCATCGTCTCAAGATATGGCGTGGCGGCAGGCGAGATCAGCGCCATGAAATCGTCAACGTTGCAGTGGTCTTTGGCGAGCGCCCGGCGCACGTCGTTGTCGGTCATGTGAGCGATGCGCTCTGTGGTCTCGTCCCAACTTATATTTTTTAATTCTTCGCTAAACATATTCTTTTTCTTGTTATCATTTCTTTGCGCACGGTTTGTACGCATATTCCCTCAGTGTCGTTATCGACGGCGACTTGCCGCACAGCGCACAGTCTTCGTTGCGCCCCACGTCGAAGCGCCGCCACTCCATCGTCAGCGCATCGAGTGTGAGCAATGCATCGGTGAGCGTACTGCCCATTCCGGCGATGCTCTTTATCGTCTCCGTAGCCTGCACGGTGCCTATCATTCCTGCCAGCGGACCGAGCACACCGACCATGGAGCAGGTTTCCACCTCTGCCACAGCGGGCGGTTCGGGGAAGATGCAGCGGTAGCATGCCGTACCGGGCTGGTGGGTCATCACCTGTCCGTAATATCTGTTTATGCCGCCGATGGTGAATCCCTTGCCGAGCATCACACTGGCATCGTTGACGAGATATTTTGAGGCGAAATTGTCCGTCCCCTCCACCACGAAGTCGTATGGACGGATAAGGTCGGTGGCGTTGTCTTCGTTGAGATACGTCTCATACACCTCCACCTCTACATCGGGGTTCATTGCCCTCAACCGCTTTGCGGCGGTTTCTGCCTTTCCGCTCCCCACATCATCGGTGGTATAGAGCACTTGTCGCTGCAGGTTTGCCACCGAGACGAAGTCGCCATCCACGATGCCGATATGTCCCACTCCCGCCGCAGCGAGATACATCGCCACGGGAGAACCCAGACCGCCGGCACCCACCACGAGCACCTTGGCATCGAGAAGGCGCCGCTGGCGGTCACGCCCCATTCCGTCGAGGATGATGTGTCGGTCGTAGCGGCGTCTCTGTTCTGAAGTCAGTTCCATCATTTCTTGAATTTCCTCAGGTCGTGGGTCAGCTTGGCAGCACAGAAGTTCGGACCGCACATCGTGCAGTATTCGCCATCTGTGTGTCCTGCCTCCTCAAAATACTGCAGGGCGCGTTCCGGGTCGAGCGACAAGTGGAACTGGTCTCTCCATCTGAACTCGAAGCGTGCCTTAGACAGGGCGTTGTCGCGCACCATAGCTCCCGGATGTCCCTTTGCGAGGTCGGCGGCATGTGCTGCAATCTTGTATGTCACCACTCCCACACGCACGTCTTCCTTGTTTGGCAATGCGAGGTGCTCCTTCGGTGTCACGTAGCAGAGCATCGCTGTTCCGAGCCATGCTATCTGCGCTCCGCCGATGGCACTCGTGATGTGGTCGTAGCCTGGGGCGATGTCGGTGACGAGCGGACCGAGGGTATAGAACGGTGCCTCATGACAGTGGTCGAGCTGGCGCTCCATGTTCTCCTTGATTTTCTGCATCGGCACGTGGCCCGGTCCTTCGATGAACGCCTGCACGTTCTTGTCCCATGCCCTTGTCACGAGTTCGCCCATGGTGTCGAGCTCTGCAAACTGTGCCGCATCGTTGGCATCGGCGATACATCCTGGGCGCAGTCCGTCGCCGAGCGAAAGTGCCACGTCATACTTCGCCACGATGTCGCAGATGTCGTCGAAGTGCTCATAGAGGAAGCTCTCCTTCTCGTGGTAGAGACACCACTTGCTCATGATACTTCCGCCGCGGCTTACGATACCGCAGAGGCGTGTGTCGGCGAGGTGTACGTTGTGCAGACGGATTCCGGCATGGATAGTGAAGTAGTCCACTCCCTGCTCACACTGCTCGATGAGCGTGTCGCGGTATACTTCCCAGCTGAGGTCTTCCACCTTGCCGTCCACCTTCTCCAGTGCCTGATAGATAGGCACGGTGCCTACCGGTACCGGACTGTTTCGGAGAATCCACTCTCTTGTCTCGTGGATATTGTTTCCGGTAGAGAGGTCCATCACGGTGTCGCCGCCCCATTTGCACGACCATACCGCCTTGTCCACCTCTTCCTCGATGCCTGATGATGTGGCTGAGTTTCCAAGGTTGGTGTTTATCTTCACGAGGAAGTTCCTGCCGATGATCATCGGTTCGCTCTCGGGATGGTTTCTGTTGGCTGGTATCACCGCTCTGCCTCGGGCAATCTCGTCGCGCACGAACTCCGGTGTGATATGTGTCTTGATGCCGAGTTCCTCGCAGTTCATGTTCTCTCTGATAGCCACATACTCCATCTCCGGCGTTATGATGCCTGCCTTGGCGTATGCCATCTGTGTGGTGCCGCCCTCGCATGCCGGACGGTTGTCTATCCATGCCTGGCGCATCTTGGGCAGTCCCTTCTTCAGGTCCACCTTGTATTCAGGGTCGGTATACGGGCCGCTCGTGTCGTAGATATACACGGGAGCGTTTGGCGTCATGTGGGGGATGCCATTCTCGTCTTTGGTCACGGTGGGGGTGAGGTTCACCTTTGTCATTCCCACTCTTATCTCCGGGAACAGTTTACCCTGCATATATGCTTTCTCTCTCTGTGCGTATGCTTTGTTATCTTGTGGCATAGTGTGTGATATTAGGTTATGTATTCTTGATATGGTTTATTTGTCGAGGAATGCTGTGAGTGGCGAACTTGCCTCGGCGCAGTCGCTGATGGCTCCCAGTCCTGCCTCGTAGGCTCTTCTGCCGCATACCACGGCTTCCTTGAAGGCTTTTGCCATTTCCACAGGGTTTCCTGCCACGGCGATGGCGGTGTTCACCAGACAGGCGCTTGCTCCCATCTCCATTGCCTCGGCGGCATGGCTCGGAGCACCGATACCTGCATCCACTACCACTGGCACCGTGGCCTGGTCGATGATGATCTTGAGGAAGTCTTTCATTCTCAATCCCTTGTTGGTGCCTATCGGTGCGGCGAGCGGCATCACAGTGGCTGCTCCTGCCTCTTCGAGGTGCTTGCAGAGTGTGGGGTCTGCCTGGCAATATGGCAATACCACGAAGCCCATCTTCACGAGTTTCTCCGTTGCCTTCAGTGTCTCTATAGAGTCTGGCAGCAGATAGCGTGGGTCGGGGTGGATCTCGAGCTTCAGCCAGTTGGTGCCGAATGCCTCGCGTGCCATCTGTGCCGCGAAGACTGCCTCTTCGGCATCGCGCACGCCGCTGGTGTTTGGCAGCAGCTGGATGTTAGGGTTCTGGGTGATGTGGGCGAGCAGGTCGTCGTTCTTGTCTTCCAGTTCGATGCGCTTCATTGCCACCGTAACCATTTCCGTTTCCGACGCTTTGATGGCGTCTGCCATCAGGGTGTTGCCGTTGAACTTTCCTGTGCCCAGGAACAGGCGGGAATTGAATTCCCTTCCTGCGATAACTAATTTTTCCATTCTGTATGTTGTTTTGAAGTTTTACGAATTGACGAGGGGAGCGACATACCGCCCGGGAAAGGACAGTCGTAGTCTCTCCTTTTTATCATATTGCCTATGGCATCTGCCGTTCATGAATTGCCAGCAGCCGCATTATCTCCTGCGTCTTCTCCACCGGGTCGTCAGCCCGGAGTATCGTGCCGCTCACGGCAATGCCGCTGACTCCCGTAGCCATGATGGCGGTGATGTCGTCGGTGGTTATTCCGCCTATCGCCACCACTGGCATACCGATGTCCCTACGATTCATCTCTGCCACGATGTTCTCGTAGCCGCCGATGCCGAGAACCGGCGAGAGCTTCTCCTTGGTGGTGGTGAAACGGAACGGACCGCAGCCCACATAGTCGGCGCCGCTCTTCCAGTGGTCTTCCACATCGGCGATGGTGTTTGCCGTACCGCCGATGATGAAAGTGTCGCCCAGGATGCGGCGTGCCTCGCTGATGGGCATGTCGTTCTTGCCAAGATGCACTCCGTCGGCTCCCAGCCTCTTCACCATCTCCACGCGGTCGTCGATGACGAACGTGGCGCCTGCCTCGCGACACATTTTCTGTGCCTCGACGGCTATCGGCTCCACCTCGCTGTCGGCGGCTCCCTTCATGCGCAGCTGTATCCATCTGCAACCGCCCTCGAGCGCCATCCTGATACCGTCGAGATAGGTGGTATTGCCGTTGGTGTGGGATATGAACTGCAGACTGAAATTTGCCTTTGCTTCTCTGTTCATCATGTGGCTATCCTCCGCAGAACGCTTTTATTATCACTATGTTGTCACCCTCTTCCACTGGCGTTGTGCTCCAGTCGGTACGGGCAACGAGCTTGTTGTCGATGGCAACGGCAACTCCCTTTGCCGGCAGCTGCAGCTCCTCGGCGAGGCCGGCAACGCTCTTTGCGGCGGTCTCTGTCTCTTTGTTGTTGATGTTTACTTTCATTTGCTTTCCTTAGTTATGGTTAGTACCTGTCAAGGCTGTGCCCTACGGGGCGATGGAAACCTTGTCAAACCGTGATGAACGGTTGGGTGATTTTCCACAAGCAGTTATAAGATATTACATTAAAACTGCCTGATGACCAAATCTATTTTCTAACGGAATGCCTCTGAAAGTGAGTGGAAAAGAAAAAGCCCCTATTCCATGCTCTTCCGCATGAAGTAGGGGCTTTATTATAGGTTATATCAATTCCCTCCGGCAGCATTACCTGCATCAGGTTAATGTGGGTATAATCTCAGCCAATTTCTCAGCACCCCGTGTTTTTTCTCTTTGCATGCAAATGTAATGATAAAAAACGAGACACTCACCACTATACGACGACGTTTTTCCCGTTTTTAACCGATGTTAACGTGTAGGCAAGGTGGTCATCGTATGAATGATTTTTCTCCTGGAAAGTATCATGGTATCATTTTCGAGCCTCCATTCGGGCATAATCGTCTGACACGCAAGCAGATGGCGGAATGAGACTTTTCTCTTTGCTTTACAGAAATGTATCATAGAAGTATCACTGAAGTATCATGACAGTCTGAAAGGGTACCCATCCTGACCTTAAACCCATCCTGACCTTCCCAAAGGGAAGAAACTAGTTACTCCGCATACTGTCATCAGCCCCCACCTAGCCTCCCCCGAAGGGGAGGGACAAATACCATTGACTGTCTGATTGTAGTTACAACTTGTCGGTTCTGGATTTTGTCTTAAAAGCTTCATGAAATGGGCAGCATGCTTGCCCATGTGGGGCAAGCAGCTTACTCACTTGGGGCAAGCACCTTGCCCCAAGTGGGCACGGGTAGTGCCCAAAACTGTGCCCAAAGTTTCCATAGAAAGAAACGTCAGTAAGGGGATGCAAAGCGCCAACATAACAGACTCTTTCCTGTTGATGAGGAATCAGAAGTCGATATTAATCGACTCACAGATATATCTATTCCGTGTTGTTGTAGTTGTGTGCCCCAGCCTTCGGCAGGGACACAAATCAAAAAATGAAACACGGATTGCACGGAGAACCACGGATCGGTCTTTCACGGATATTTTTTTAACCCAAATCGGTCATTAGGGCTTGCCTGGATTTTGTTCTTTTAGAAGAGTGGATTTTGTTTGGCTTTTAATGAGTAATAGCGAGCTATTACGAATTAAAAACAAGCAAAAGACGCCTTATAAAAAACAAAAGACTGCAAGCAGTAAATATAAAATACAATAAACGGCCTAATGACCGTTTTGGGTTTAATCCAAAACTAAAAAGGTCTAAAATAATCCGTGATGATTGATCCGTGGTTTATCTGTGATATCAGTGTTTTATTTTAGACCCGTGTCCATCGCCGCAGGCTGATGGACACTATGCTCACCGATATTATCACTCCGTGCTGTAAAAAATGCCTTTAACCGGATAAAGGAGAATCGGTTAAAGGCATATACTATCAATCTATATCATTGCCATCGTATGGCGGAATATCATTTCAGCGGTTCTGTCTCAAGACTCTCGATGCTTCCCGTGACGGGATTGAGCACGAGGTGGGAGGTGAACTTCTTGCTGAACATCTCACCGCTCAACGACTCGGTGGTGCCAAACTGCGGAGCATACAGCTCGAAGGCTCCCAAAGCACGGTCGGCACTGAACACCGTGGCACGTATCTTACCCGGCAGGTTCACGCAGATGCCGATGTTGTCCTTGTCTTTCTTGGGGTCAGCCAGACTGCCGTTGAGAGTGGGCGAACTGTGAAGGTCTTCCACCTTAATATAATAAGGTTTGCCGCTGAGGTCGTCGGCATCCGTCAGTCCGAAATACTTAGAGAAGCGGAACAGCAGCTGCTTCTCCACCTCACGGGTGGGCACGAATGCCACCTCCACCTCCGTAGTGTCACGGTCGGTAGTGCCCTCGAAGAGCTGCAGCAGGGCATTCTCCTGAGCGTTCAGATTGACTATCATCAGACGGAGCTGCTCACCGTCCTTCGGCATGAAGTCTGCCTGTCCTTTGTTGAGCAGACTCTTGTTCTCGCGAATGTCGTATATCTCCTGCACACAAAGCTCCGCCATCTTCACCTTGTTGGCAGCGCTGAGGATTTCCTGAGTCATATAGTCGCGAGGGTTCACCGGAGCCGGTTTCGGCGCCGCCACGAAAGGTTTGCGGGTCTTCGCCTCCCTCGGTTCGGCATTCACCGCCAGCAACACTCCGTTCTCATCACGCGAGAGAGTGCGGACGCTATGCTTGCCGTCGATTTTCGCCGTGAAGAATTTCGTGGTGTCGGGCACAGCTTTCTGCGAGAGCTGCATGCCCACGATGCGGTATTGTGTTGACGGCTCCATACTCACATCGTCGCGCCTCAGATAACGTGAGGCATAGGGAGCGAGGTCGCCGGGAGTAAATGTGGCCTTCTCGACAAGGAGCGAGAAGCGAAGCTCCGTCTTCGGCAGATAATAGGATGCACCGTCCACCGTGCGCACGTCGTCCTGCGCCGCGGCATTCTGTGGAACACCGAGAAGGGTGACTGCCACGGCAGCCATTAGTCCCTTCATCACATTCCTGTATTTCATATATTTCTTCATATCAATTCTTTATGTCGTTTCGTTTTGGATTATGGATTTTCTAAAGTCGGACAGGGAGCAGCCCTGCCCCATGGTCACTACCGTGTCGCCATCAGTCGTCGAGACGTTTGAAAGCCTTTGGCAGGAACCTCACGATGTCGCCGGCAGTAACGCTCTCCACTCCCAGCTCTTCTGCCGCCAGGTCGCCGGCAAGACCATGCACGTAGGTGCCTATCAGACAGGCGTCTTTCTGGTTGTAGCCTCGTGCGAGGAGTGCGGTGAGCACACCGGTGAGCACATCGCCGCTGCCTGCCGTCGCCATTCCGGAATTGCCTGTGGAATTGAACATCACCTTGCCGTCGGGCATGCAGAGGGCTGAATAATGACCTTTCAGTATGATGTATATCTGCATGGTCTGCGCCATCTCGACAGCCTTGGAGAGCTGTTCGAAACCATCGTTGAAACGCACTCCGGCGAGTCGTTCAAACTCCAGAGGATGCGGTGTGAGGATGGTGCCCACGGGGATTCTCTGGAACCATGCCCTGTGGGAAGCCAGGATATTGAGTCCGTCGGCATCTACCACCGTAGGCACCTGCGCACGGCGCAGCTGCGAGATGAATGCCGTTGCCGTCACCTCGTCGGTGCCGATGCCCGGACCGATGCCCATGGCGTCGAAACTGTCGTCGGCAACGGGTTCGGTGAACAGGTTGTCGTCGGCATCGCGGCTGACGATGGCCTCCGGCACGGCAATCTGCATGATATCGTTGTTGCGTGCCGGAACGTGGGTTATCACCTTGCCCGCTCCGGAACGGAAGCAGGCTCTGGAAGCAAGGATTGCAGCACCTGCCATGCCATAGCTGCCGGCAACGATGAGCGAGGTGCCGGCATCACCTTTGTGCCAGAAGTCGCCACGCGGACGGAGCAGCGTGCGGACGAAGCTCTCGTCCACAATTTCGTATTTGGCGTCTGCCTTCTCTATGCCTTCGGCGCTGAGACGGATGTCGAGCACACCGAGGCGGCCCAGATAGCGCTGGTTCTCAGGAAAGAGGAACGCCAGCTTCATCTGCTGCAGGGTGAAGGTGTAGTCGGCGCGTATGATGTTGGTACGCGTGTTGTAGGAGTTGTCTTCGGTCATGAGGCCCGACGGGATGTCGATGCTAACCACCCGGCATTCCGACTGGTTGATGTATTTCACCAGCGAGGCGAAACCGCCGCTTAGGGGTTTGCTGAGTCCCGAACCGAAGAGTCCGTCGATGACAAGCACCGATGCCGGCAGCTCCGGCGGGTCGAACTCGTTGGTCACCTCAATGAAGGTGACGCCGGCGGCTCCAGCAAGACGCTCCTTGTTGGCGCTGCAGTCGGCGGAGAGGGTGCCTGACACATTGAAGAGGTAGACCTTCACGCTGTAGCCCTGCTCTCCCATCATGCGTGCCACGGCAAGCGCATCGCCACCATTGTTGCCGGGTCCGGCAAAGACCACCACGCTGGTGTTGTCGTCCCATACTCTCGTTATGGCGCGCGTCAATGCCTTTGCCGCGCGCTCCATCAGATCGATGGATTTTATCGGCTCGTGTTCTATCGTATATTTGTCGAGCTCACGTATCTGTGTGCCTGTAAGAATCTTCATATCTGCAAAAATACTAATTAATTGGATAGATTGACTTATTGTTTGAATATTTTTATTACTTTTGTGCGCAAAAACAATATAATTCTTATGGCAACAATAGATATCAAAGACAAAACCTTCGAGACATTGATACCCGAGGAGGAGATAATGCGCCGAGTGAAAACCGTGGCAGACAGGATCAGCAACGACCTGAAAGGAAAGAAGCCTCTGCTGCTCGGAGTCTTGAACGGATCGTTCATTTTTGCCGCCGACCTGATGAGGATGCTCACCATAGAGAGCGAGATTTCGTTCGTGAAGATGACATCGTATCAGGGCACAGAATCTACAGGAAAAGTGAAGAAACTCGTGGGCCTCAACGAGAATATCGAGGGACGCACGGTGGTCATCGTGGAAGACATCGTGGACTCGGGTCTCACCATGGAGAAGATGATAGAATATCTGAAGGAGTTCAAACCGGCAGAGATACACATCTGCACGCTGCTGCTCAAACCTGACAACCTGAAGAGGAATCTCGACATCGAATATATCGCCATGGAGATTCCAAACGACTTCATAGTCGGATATGGGCTTGACTACGACGGACTGGGACGAAACCTGAGAGACATTTACGTAGTAAAGGAATAAGCAATAAATTACATATCAACAAAACACATGAAGAATATTGTTATTTTCGGTGCGCCCGGATCAGGAAAGGGCACACAAAGCGATCTCCTTATCAGGAAGTACGGACTGGGACACATCTCTACTGGTGACGTGCTCCGCAATGAAATCAAAAACGAAACTGAGCTGGGCAAGACTGCCAAGGCTTACATCGACAAGGGTCAGCTCATTCCTGACGAGCTGATGGTAAACATCCTCGCCAGCGTATACGACTCTTTCGGCAAGGAGCATGAGGGAGTGATATTCGACGGATTCCCTCGCACTATCCCACAGGCAGAAGCTCTGAAGAAGATGCTCGACGAGCGTGGACACAAAATCGCTGCAATGATAGAGCTCGACGTTCCGGAGAACGAACTGATGGTGCGCCTCGTGAAGCGCGGCAAGGAGAGCGGACGCTCTGACGACAACGAGGAGACGATAAAGAAGCGCCTCGACGTTTACCACAACCAGACCGCTCCTCTCATCGAATGGTATAAGAATGAGAACATCCATCACCACATCAACGGACTGGGAGCGCTCGACCGTATCTTCGGTGACATCTGCACCGTGATCGACAATCTCTAAATCACATCATCCCCCTATAATAAAGCCTCAAAGCATTCAAGCTTTGAGGCTTTGTTGTTATATCAGTTGACGAGTTGACAAGTTGACGGGTTGACGAGATGTTTTATTTTCTCATCACAGCCGAGTATATCCTGCCGGAGTCGATGCCGAGCTTGCGGGCAGAGAAATAATCGTCGGTATTGGAATATGTGCAGATGTCACACGACTGTATGTTGCCGGCGGCAAGTCCGCATTGCTGCAGCTGCTGGCGGTTGCATTCCACGAGGTCGATGTGCCATTTGTATTCCTCACTGCCATTCATCTTCATCTGGCGGCTGATGTCCTGCATGTCGAAGTTTGCCGCCACGAACTGTTCATACACCTCGTCGCCCACTTCAAAGGCATCAAAGGAGATGCCGGGACCTATCACAGCCTTGAGGTCTGCGGGATTGGTGTCGTAGGCAAGACGCATCTCCGCCACGGCTCTCATCACGACACGCGACAGAGTGCCCCGCCATCCTGCATGCACGGCACACACGGCTCCATGCCTGGAGTCGGACAGGAGAATGGGGATGCAGTCGGCTGTAGACACACCGACGCATACGTTCTCCAGATTTGTCATCACGGCATCCACGCCATCCAGAATCATCTTCCTTACCGGAAGCGGGAGGGCGAGGAAGTCGGCAGCAATCTGTCTCACCTCCACACCATGCGTCTGGTGTGGCACAATGACATTAGCGTCGGCGACGCCAAGCTCCTCACAGAGGATCTGACGGTTTCGGGCTATGGCAGAGGCATCGTCGCCACAATGCTCGTTGATGTTGAACTCACCGTGGCTGCCGATGCTATATCCTCCATGACGTGTGGAGCTGAACGCCACCACATTGTCGTCGAGGTCGTAATAATGGAGTTGTGGTTTCTGCATCAGTCCTCGTCCTCCATATCATATTCGAAGTCGTCGAGGTCTTCCACGTCCTCGATATCATCCTCGTCGAGGAACACCACTTCGTCTTCTCCCTCCTTGCGCAGTTCTTCGGGCAGGGTGTTGAGATCTTTGTCGCGATGCACGAGGGTGTCCTCTGCCATTATATCAGCGAGTTTGTTGCTCTCGCTGTTGAGTTCCTTCCACAGCACATCCTTCAGTTCGGAGATTCCCATTCCCGACACCGACGAGATGAATACCACGGGGAGGTCTGACGGCAGCGTCTCCTTGAGCATCTCAATGAGTTCATCGTCGAGCAGGTCGCATTTTGTCACGGCAAGCACGCGATGCTTGTCGAGCATTTCGGGATTGAAGTTGGTAAGCTCGTTGAGCAGTATCTCGTATTCCTTCTTTATGTCGTCGGTATCACCCGGCACCATGAAGAGCAACAGGGAGTTGCGCTCGATGTGGCGCAGGAAACGGAGTCCGAGACCTTTGCCCTCGCTCGCTCCCTCTATGATTCCAGGGATGTCTGCCATGACGAACGACTTGTTGTCATGATAGCCCACGATGCCGAGTGACGGTTCGAGGGTGGTGAAGGGATAGTTGGCAATCTTGGGCCGGGCACTCGACACGGCGGAGAGCAGCGTGCTCTTGCCGGCATTGGGGAACCCGACGAGACCGACGTCGGCAAGGAGCTTAAGCTCCATTATGACCGTCATCTCCTGCATCGGCTCTCCCGGCTGGGCATAGCGCGGAGCCTGGTTGGTGGCGGTACGGAACTGATAGTTGCCGAGTCCGCCGCGGCCTCCCTTGAGGAGCACCACTTCCTGTCCGTCGTGCATGACGTCGCAGATGAACTTTCCTGTCTCGGCGTCGTATACCACAGTACCGCAAGGCACGTCTATATATACGTCCTTGCCGTCGGTGCCATGGCATTTGTCTCTACCGCCGTTGCCGCCGTGTTCCGCCTTGATGTGGCGCTGGTATTTCAGATGGAGCAAGGTCCAGTAGTTATGGTTTCCACGCAGGATGATGCTTCCTCCCTTACCGCCGTCGCCGCCGTCGGGACCGCCGTTGGGCTGATACTTCACGTGGCGGAGGTGCATAGATCCCTTGCCGCCCTTACCGGAGCGGCAGTATATCTTCACGTAGTCTACGAAATTTGATTCTGGCATATCTGTATGTCTTGAGTTTTATTTTTATAAAGTTGACGAGTTGACAAGTAAACGAGTTGACAAAGAGATTTGTCTTGACGAGTCAACAAGTTCGCAAGCCGAAAGACTTGCGGAAAATGGTGTGGGATTATTTCGCTATGTCGGCGAGTGCCTTTGCCATTCTCTCCAGCACTACCGTGGAGAGCACCACCTTGCCGTCGGGACCGATGAGCGTCATCGACGGAATCCACTCCACTCCGTATGCCTTGGAGATTTCGGCATCGCGCATCTTCTTCAGTTCGCTGACCTGTCGCCATTTCATCCCGTTGTCTACAACATATTTTGTCCAGCGGTTGTGGTCTACGTCGAACGACACACCGATGAACTCCACCTTTGAGCCATACTTGTCGTAGAGTTCCTTCACGGCAGGTACGTCCTTGCGGCAGTCCGGACACCACGTTGCCCAGAAGTCAAGCAGCACATATTTGCCCTTGAATTCTGAGAGCTGCACCTTGTAGTTGTTCATCATCGGAAGGATGAAATCGGGAGCCACCGTTCCGGGCTTCAACAGTTTCTGTGCATAGAGCGAGTCGAGGTCTTTTGTCTGGTCCGGCGCATTCTGAGCCTGCGACGAGACCACTGCGGCGAGGAATATCGCCACGAAGATGAATAGTTTCTTTATTTTCATATCGTTTTCTCTTTTTGATGTTATACTCTCTTTTACACTTGCGATGTGGCCGTCAGGCGCCATAGCGGTTCGTCGGATGTTCATCATATCCTCAACACCTGGTCGCAATAGTCCACCACTGCCGGGCGGTGGGTGATGAATATGATGGTCTGCCGGCGTTCCTGGAGCAGGTTGGCGAGGAGCTGCCTTTCCGTTTCCGGGTCGAGAGCGCTCGTAGCCTCATCGAATATCATCACGCTTCCCTCCCTGAGCAATGCCCTGGCTATGGAGATGCGCTGAGCCTGTCCCTCGCTCAATCCGCCGCCCGCCTCGCTGCAGCTGGCATCGAGCCCTCCGGGGATGTCTCTCACGAAACCGGCACATGCCTTGTCGAGGGCCTGCATCATCTCCTCGTCGGTGGCATCGAACCGTCCCATGCGCAGATTGTCGCGGATGGTGCCGCTGAGCAACGTGTTGCCTTGTGGCACGTAGATGAGGTTGCAGCGTGTGAGAGGCGAGATGTCTTGCTCTCTTTCCTTATTATATATGTATACATGGCCGCTGGTGGGCTGTATCAGGGCGAGGATGAGTCTCACCATTGTGGTCTTTCCGGCTCCCGTCTCTCCGAGTATGGCGGTGCAGGGGTTTGGACGGAAATCGAAAGAGAGATGGTCTATCACATCCCTGCTGCCGTCGGCGTAGGCAAAGGAGGCGTCGTCGAACCTCACTCCCACACCACCCGTCATCGCCATCGACACGGGGTCGCCCTGTTCTTCGAGAGGGTTCTCTTCAAGTTCCATCAGTCGCTCCGCTGCAGTGAACACGGAGACGAATGCCGGCACGAGCTTGGTGAGGTTGCGTGCCGGCCCCTGTATCTTGGACACGAGCTGGAGGAATGCTGTCATTCCGCCGAAGGTGAGTGTGCCGTGATACATCCGCAGGGCGCTCCACAGGAATGCCACGAGATATCCGATGGCGAAACCTGTATTGAGTATGAGGTTTGAGAACACCGAGAATCTGGTGCGTCTCACCACGTTATGTCTCAGTTCTCCCTGCATGTTCTCCAGTCTGCCCACCATCTCGTCGTCTTTCTCAAGGGTCTTTATCAGCATACGGTGCTGTATCGTTTCCTGCAACACGCTCTGCACCTTGCTGTCGCAGTTACGCACCTGGCGTGTCAGTTTGCGCATGTGGCCCATATACACCTTGCTCGACAGGATGAACACCGGCAGCATGGCAATGATGACCAGAGCCAGCACGGGGTCCATGGAGAAGAGATAGAAGAAGGAACCCAGAAAGAGGGCGAACACGGAGAGAGTGCTTGGCAACGTTTCGGTGAGGAACCCCACCACGTTGCTGACGTCGAATTCCAGGCGGTTCAGCACATCGCCGCTGTGCCATTTCTCCTTGCCATGCCATTCGGAGCGCAGGATGCGGGCGAGCAGACGCTGCTGCATTCTGTTCTGTGCCTTTATTCCCAATATGTTCTTCACCCATATCGAAGCGATGTTCACGGCAAATCCGCCGAGGATGAGCAGCGCCATGATTGCCACCGCCCAATACAAAGAACCCTCCACGGCATGCGACGCCACGTCGATGGCGTGTTTCACCGCCCACACCGACAGCAGACTTATCGCCACATCGATGAGTCCGAGGATGGCATTGAGCGACGCCTGCAGACGGTTGCCGCGCCATGCCCTCCACAGCCATCCTATTATCTGTCTGGCTGAATACCGGCTCTTGGGTATCTTCAGGAATTTTCTCAAATATCTCATTGGCTTACTCGTTCTTCATCCTCATGTCGGCGCCCCACATCATCTTGGCACGCAGCGTGGAGAAATATGTAGAATCCTTGGGCTTCACGATATGTGCGTCGTAGGGGGAACGGCGTATGGTGAGCGTCTGTCCCTCACCGCATTTGATGGAACGTCCGTCGGCGGCGACGAGATAGTTATGGCTCCTGCTCTCCACCTCAAGGGTTATCACAGAGTCGTCGGCAACGACGATAGGACGCATGTTGAGACTATGCGGCGCAACGGGAGTGAGACACAATATTCCGGTGTGCGGCACGATTATCGGTCCGCCGTTAGACAAGGAATAGGCTGTCGACCCCGTCGGCGTGCTCACTATCAGTCCGTCGGCATGGAACGTCACGATATATTCGCCGTTGATGCTGGCACGGATGGAAATCATCGAAGCATTGTCGCGTTTCAGTATGGCTATCTCGTTGAGGGCGCATTCCGAAATCCGCTCGTCGCCGTTGGCGCCATCGCTCTCCACCTTCACCATGGCAAGACTGTCTACCATATAGCTGTCGGCGTATATGCTGTCGAGCACACTGTCGAAATCGTCAACGCCGACACCGGCGAGGAATCCCAGGCGCCCCATGTTCACGCCGATAATGGGAATGCTGCGGCTGCCCACGCTGTATGCCGACCGCAGCAATGTGCCGTCGCCTCCCATGGATATCACGAAGTCGGCATCAAAGTCGTTTCCTTCAAACACAGTGACGCCATGCAGCGGCAAACCGTGGGACGAGCAGAGGAAATCGTAGAAACTTCTCTCCATGCTCACCTGCGCCATCCGTTCATTGAGCGACAACAGCAAGCGCTGTATGTCCGCCGACTTCCTGGCCTGGTAAATATTGCCGAAAATGGCAAATCTGAGTTTTCTCAACGACATAATTGGGAGTTTTTTATCTTTCTGACGAATTAATAAGCCTCCATTGCAAATGTTTTCGTAACTTTGCGCTTGAAAGTGTCTGCAAATATACGGTTTTCTACCGAATTTCGGGCACTGTGATATTAACAAATTGAAGAGACATGACAAAATTAAGTGTAAACATAAACAAGATAGCCACCCTGCGCAACGCCAGAGGCGGCAACAATCCCGACGTGGAGCAGGCCGCCGTTGACTGCCAGTTGTTTGGCGCCCAGGGCATAACCGTACATCCAAGACCTGACGAAAGACACATCCGCTATCAAGACGTGAGGGAGATAAAACCGCTCATCACTACGGAATTCAACATCGAAGGAAACCCTATCGACAGATATATCGACCTCGTGCTTGAGGTGACGCCGACACAGGTAACGCTCGTTCCCGACGGCGACGCCCAGCTGACGAGCAACCACGGATGGAACACGATAGAGAACAAGGCGTTTCTTACCGACGTGATAGGAAGATTCAAGGAGGCAGGCATCAGAACGAGCATCTTCGTGGACCCTTCTGCCGAAATGGTGAGGGGAGCCAAGGAGTGTGGAACCGACAGAGTGGAGCTCTACACCGAATCTTACGCATCTGGATATGACGAAAACAGGGAGGAGGCCATCAAGCCGTTTATCGACGCTGCCGTGGCTGCCCGCGATTTGGGACTGGGTCTGAACGCCGGCCACGACCTCAGCCTGGTGAACCTTGCCTACTTCCACAGGATGATTCCATGGACCGACGAGGTGAGCATCGGACACGCCATCATCTGCGATGCCCTCTACATCGGACTGAAGAACACTATCGAGGCGTATCTCCAGTGCCTAAAGTAAGGCCCCGAAGCTGACAAAGGCTACAGGCATACAAGGAAGCCTGTCACTTCCCCTTGGAAAAGTCAGGATTGGTATCACTTGCAAATTAAAGAATTATGGCACGAGAATACAAGCTGAAGCGCGACACGCAGGAAAAAGACGACAAGACGGCTACTACCGACATATTCCAGCGATACATCAAGAAAGACAAACGGTCTATCAATAGAATAATTAAACAACAAAAGATTATGGCAAAAGCGTATATGTTTCTTGCCAACGGTTCAGAGGAAATAGAATCCCTGATTCCCGTTGACGTTTTCCGCCGCGGCGGAGTGGAGATAAAGACAGTGAGCATCACAGGCTCAGAGTTAGTAGAGATGGCACACGGCGTGACCGTGAAGGCCGACCTCAAATTCGAGGACGCCAAGCTGGAGGATGCCGACCTGCTGATGCTGCCCGGAGGACTGCCAGGCGCCACAAACCTCAACGACCACGAGGGTGTGCGCAATGCCGTGCTCAGCCAGTATGAGAAGGGGAAACTCGTTGCTGCCATCTGTGCCGCACCGATGGTGTTCGGAAGCCTGGGCATCGTGAAAGGCAGACGTGCCACATGCTACCCCGGATTCGAGAAATATCTCGACGGAGCGGAATATACCCATGAACTGTGCACCGTTGACGGCAATGTGGTGACAGGCGAAGGTCCTGCCGCAACATTCCCCTATGCCTACACGCTGCTCGAAATGCTCACCACGAAGCAGACAGCAGAGAGCGTGGCTGAGGGAATGATGTATCTGCATCTCATGAAAAACAAATAAGCGCCGCATGATGGAGAATCACGACTATGTGATAATCGTTGCCGGCGGCAAGGGGATGCGCATGGGGGCTGACGTTCCAAAGCAGTTCCTGCCTGTAGGCGGACTGCCTGTGCTCATGCACACGATACGCAGGTTCAGGAACTTCAACGACCGCATGCGCATCATCCTCGTATTGCCCAAACATCAGCAGGAGTATTGGAAGGAGTTGTGCGAACGGCATTCGTTCTGCGAACCGATTGTGATTGCCGACGGCGGAGAGACGCGTTTCCACTCCGTGAAAAACGGACTCGGCTGCATCCCCGACGATGCCTGCGGAACGGTGGGGGTGCATGACGGCGTGCGCCCATTCGTATCTGCCGACACCATACACCGCACATACGCGAAAGCCGCGGAGATGGGGGCTGCCGTACCGGTGGTGCCTGTGGTGGACACGCTCAGACATCTCCTGAAGAGCGACAAGCAGAATGCTTCTGACGCCACGACAACCGCCGCCACTTCTCAGGATGGCGGAGAAACACCGTCGGAGACGGTGCCGAGAAGCGAATACCGCATCGTGCAGACTCCGCAGGCATTCGGCATCAGACTGCTGAAGGAGGCTTATGCACAGGACTATTCCGAGGCTTTCACCGATGATGCCTCTGTAGTGGAACACCTCGGCCATGAGGTGGCTCTCGTGGAGGGCAACCAGGAGAACATCAAGATTACAAGACCTTTCGACATGGCTGTGGCGGAGGTGATACTGCAACAGGAGTCCATCCTTCTGAAGCAACAGACTTCAGGCAACTCCAGATGACCAATCTGGGGGAGTGAAGCCGACAAGCAGCCAATTCAACCTGTCACAACCGAACATCACAAGTGCTTGACATACTGAACCAGGACATACAATATCTGCCGGGCGTGGGGCCGAAGAAGAGGGACATGCTGCAGAAGGAGTTGGGTATCTCGAAGATATCCGACCTTCTGGAGTATTACCCATACAAATACGTGGACCGCAGCCGCATATACACCATCAACGAACTGCGCAGCGACATGCCCTTCGTGCAGGTGAAGGGACGGATTCTCGGTTTCGAGGAGTTTGGCAGCGGACCGCGCAAGAAGCGCCTCGTGGCCCACTTCACCGACGGAACGGGGATAGCGGACATAGTATGGTTTTCCGGCATCAAATATGCCACGCAGCAATTCAAGGTGAACACGGAGTATATCGTATTCGGCAAACCTACTCTCTATGGCGGCAGATACCAGTTTGCACATCCCGACATCGACAAGGCGGAAGACCTGCAGCTCTCACAGATGGGAATGCAGCCCTACTATATCACCACGGAGAAGATGAAGAAGGCGGGACTGACATCGAGGTCGATAGAGAAAATCACGAAGGCGATGCTCGAAAAGATGAACCAGCCGCTGCCGGAGACACTGCCGCCGTTTATCGCCAACAGACTGCGTCTGGTGGAGAGGGACACGGCACTGCGCCACGTACACTATCCGAAGACCGCCGAAGAACTGCAGAGCGCACGCTTCAGACTGAAGTTTGAAGAGCTGTTCTACGTGCAGCTCAACATCCTGCGCTATGCCTCCGACCAAAAGAAGAAATACCGCGGATATGCCTTCCCGCGCATCGGCGAGATATTCAACAGCTTCTATTCCGACCATCTGCCATTCTCACTCACCGACGCCCAGAAAAGGGTGATGAGGGAGATAAGGAGCGACCTGGGCAGCGGACGGCAGATGAACAGGCTGCTGCAGGGCGACGTGGGCAGCGGAAAGACTCTCGTGGCACTGATGACAATGCTGATAGCTCTCGACAACGGATACCAGGCTTGCATAATGGCACCGACGGAAATTCTCGCCGAACAGCATCTCGCCACGATACGCGAGTTTCTGGGCGACATGAACATATGGGTGGAACTGCTCACCGGCATCGTGAAGGGCAAACGGCGCAAGACCGTGCTCGACGGACTCGCCAGCGGCAGCGTGGACATCCTCGTGGGAACACACGCCGTGATTGAAGACACGGTGCAGTTCAGCAAACTGGGACTCGTGGTGGTGGACGAGCAACACCGCTTCGGAGTGGCACAGAGGGCAAGGCTATGGAGCAAAAGCCAGAACCCGCCCCATGTGCTCGTGATGACCGCCACACCGATACCGCGAACCCTCGCAATGACAATATACGGCGACCTCGACGTGAGCGTTATCGACCAGCTGCCGCCGGGAAGGAAACCGATCGTAACGATACACAAATACAACAACCAGACCACAAGTCTGTACTCTGGCATCAGACAGCAGATAAAAGAGGGCAGACAGGTGTATATCGTGTTTCCGCTCATCAAGGAGAGCGAGAAGCTCGACATACAGAACCTTGAGGAGGGGTTTGAAATACTGAAGGAGGTGTTCCCGGAATTCCGCCTCAGCAAGGTGCACGGCAAGATGAAACCGGCTGAGAAGGACGAGGAGATGCAAAAGTTTGTTAACGGAGAGACGCAGATTCTCGTCGCCACAACGGTGATAGAGGTGGGCGTCAACGTGCCGAACGCTTCGGTGATGGTGATTCTCAACGCCGAACGCTTCGGACTGTCGCAGCTGCACCAGCTGCGGGGCCGTGTGGGCAGAGGGGCGAGCCAGTCGTACTGCATCCTCGTGACGAAGCCTCAACTGACCAACGAGACGCGCAAACGCATCGACATCATGTGTGACACCAACGACGGATTCCTCATTGCCGAAGCCGACCTGAAACTGCGCGGTCCCGGCGACCTGGAGGGCACCCAGCAGAGCGGAATGGCTTTCGACCTGAAGATTGCCGACATAGCGAGAGACGGACAGATAGTGCAGATGGCAAGGGAGGAGGCACAGAAGATAATAGAGCAGGACCCGGAATGCAACAAAACGGAAAACAGCATGCTCTGGCAACGCCTTGCCGCACTGAGAAAGACCAACGTGAACTGGGCGGCGATATCATGACCGGCGACATCACAGACTGTGATGGGAAAAGAGGGGCAGGAGACGGCACAAGGAGCTTAACAGTGCTCATTTATAAGTTGTTATACAACATGCCTATATGTTAACGACGACCTAAAAACTGTTAACTGACAAGCAACTTTAAAAATTTTTTACTACCTTTGCAGCGAAAATTTAATCACAATGACGAACGCGCGATTGACAGTCCGTCATCATGATTAGTCTTACACAAACATAATGCGACAGACAGGAAGACATACTGTTGCATTATAAAATATTTATTTTATGCAATTCAAAAAGACAATCAAGACACTGGCATTAACGGCAGTCATGGCTCTGGCCACAGTACCAGCAGCAGCACAAGACCTCTTGGCACGCCAGGCACCAGTAGACAAGAAACTTAAAGCAGTTGACACTCTCGCACTTCGCGAACTCATACAAAGAGAACAGGCTGGAGCTCCTTCAGCTCAGCTATACAAAGACTGGAACAACAGATACGCTCACCGCGCCACAGAACTTCCAGACTCTTTCAGCATAAACCTGAAACATTTCTGCATGCCTACATCCAGCAGAATCATCACTTCCAACTTCGGAAGCCGTTGGGGACGCATGCACAAGGGTCTCGACATCAAGGTATATATCGGCGACACCATCCGTGCGGCATTCGACGGAAAGGTGCGCATCGTGAGATATGAGGCAAACGGATACGGCAACTACGTTGTGATACGCCACAACAACGGTCTGGAGACCATCTACGGACACATGTCGAAGCATCTCGTGGCAGAAAACGAGCAGGTACGTGCCGGAGACCCTATCGGACTGGGCGGCAACACCGGACGAAGCACCGGTTCTCACCTGCACTTCGAGACCCGTCTCTGCGGCGTGGCTCTCAACCCGGCATTGATGTTCGACTTCCGCAACCAGGACGTGACTGGCGACACATACCTCTTCCGCAAGGAGTCTTACAACAGGGAGTCGCTGGCTGCCACACGTCAGCGCGGCAAGAACGACGATCTGGCTGCCGCAAACGACAACAACTCGAACAACATCGGAGACAATGTGGAGAGTGGCGACGTGCGCTACCACAAAGTGGCAAAGGGCGAGACGCTCGCTGCCATCGCCAGAAAGCGCGGCACCACAATCGACAAGATCTGCAAGCTCAACCACATCAGCAAGAACATGCGCGTGAAGCCGGGACAGATCCTGAGATACTCATAACGAGGGTGCTCATACACTATCGAACCATAGCGAAACTGTATAAACAACACAGGCAAGGAAAAGGCTATCAGGAATATTCCTGGTGGCCTTTCTTATTGGCGTCAACCTGCACACTTTGCCACGGCATCATCCTACTCCAACCGGTCATCAAACCGCCTTGGGCCCGACATGGACAATCGGAATGACACCCTCAAAAAAACAACAAGGGCTACCAGCGGAAACCGATAGCCCTCATCGTGAGATATTCATCCCCCAACGGTCATTATGCAGTTATTTATAACTGCCTGCGGCCGCTTGGAATTTATCGTTACTTCTTCTTGTCACACTTCTTAGCGGCAGTCTTGCATTTCTTGTCGCAAGTAGCGCTCTTCTTGTCGCATTTCACCTTGCAGCAGGAAGCCATCTTGGGATCCTTCATGGCGGCAGAACTTACGCCATTAGTCTTCGCCTTGCAGCAGGTGGCAGCCTTGTCACACTTCTTTGCCTTGTCACACTGCATCTTGCAGTCCTTCTTGCCGTCTTTCTTGCATTCCTTCTTTGCCTTGTCACACTGTGTCTTGCCGTCACACTTCTTCTGGCATACGGTCTGGGCGCTGGCGCTTACCGAAAAGCTCAAAGCCGCCATCACGACAGCTGCGATAATTGATTTTCTCATTTCTTTTGTCTCCTTTTTAGTTTATATTATTAAGTTAAGATACGAAACAGGAATCTTATTGCCACCCGCCACCGTATCCACGGCAGCGACATCGTGCAACAATCCACTGTTCACGCTGCAAATGTAGCCTTTAGTCAGATAAATGAGAAATATTTTTAGTTATTAATACCTAAAGGATATAAAAAACGTCAACGCTTCACCACAGCCCTCACCACAAACCAGGCGTGGAGCAGATAAGTGGTTAAAAGACCGTAATATGTCGCCATTATCTTGAAACGCTCACCGAGCGACGCCTTGTGATGGCGTGTGGTGGTGCCTTCTTTCAGATAATCGGCGAGCACGATGCCACTGTTGGCGAGCGGCAGGTTCTTGTCCTCAGCCTGTTTCATTATCCTTATACACCAGTCGAAGTCTGCCGAATAGCGATACATCAGATTGAAGGGCGTGCGCTTGGCGATGTCGGTGCGGGCGTAAAACGCCTGATGGCATACGAGCATGCCGTGGCGGAACGACCGCCACGTAAGCTTCTCTGGAGGCGACAGCCGGCGGTGGGCAAGAAACTGGCGGTTCCCGTCCACGATGTCGGTATTGCCATAGAGCACGGCAGGCAGTGCGTCCTCTCCCCCATCGGCAGCCACATAGCTGTCCACTCCCGTGTTTGCCACGAGTTCGGCGATGGTATCGTCGGCAGGCAGCGAGTCGCCGGCATTCAGAAAGCACACATAGTCGCCGGTTGCCATCTGCAGTCCCTTGTTCATGGCGTCGTAGATGCCATTGTCAGGCTCCACGAGCAATCTCACTTCATGACCATTGTCAGAGGCGAACGAGCGTTCCATATAGTCTTTTGCCACTACGGCGGTGTCGTCGGTAGAAGCTCCGTCGATGACGATATGCTCCAGAGCGGCATAATTCTGCCGGAACACGCTGTCGAGAGTGGGCTGCAAGAGCTTCTCGGCATTGTATGTAACGGTGATCAGAGTAATCTTTATCATAGTTTATAGCGTTTTAGGGCCAATGCCTCATTATAAGCCTCGATGTATTTCATTGCCACAGAATACTGCGAATAGCAGGTGTTCACCTTTCGCAGCGCCTCGGCGGCGAGCGCCTCGCGGTCGGCCTCACACATCACCCAATGCATGCCTTTGGCCAGATCGTCCACGCTCTTGTATTCTGCCACGTAGCCGTTTTTCAGATGGTCTATCATCTCAGGGATGCCGCCGGTGTTGAATCCCACACACGGCACTCCGCATGCCATTGCCTCCATGATGGTGTTGGGCAGGTTGTCTTCGAGCGACGGCAGCACGAACATATCCACAGAATTGTATACGCTCGCTATCTTCTTCTCGTCGCTCACGTAGCCCAGCGGATACGACGGCAACGGCAGCTTCCCGGCAAGTTCCTCTGCCTGTCCGCCGAGGATGGCGATGCCGGTGTTCTGGCGCATCTCGGGATGCTGCTCCACCATCTTGTTCATGGCGGTGATGAAATAGTCCATTCCCTTGCGCTGGTCGGTGACGCGCTGCGACACGAAGAGTATCAGACGCTTGTCGGCTGGCAGTCCGGCATAGATGCGTGCCTTCTCCTGGTCTTCCCGACAGAACACGTGGGTGTCGATGGGATTGGGGATGCTCATCAACTTCTGGCCGCTGAGCAGTCCGCTCTTCTTAGCCTTGTCGGCGAGCCAGCGGCTGCAGGTGACGAAGAGTATGCTGTTGGTGCCGAGGGCCTGACGCTTGCGGCGCCACACCTTGGCAGAAAGGTCGTTCCTGGATCCGCCGCCGGGCAGCAGCGGACAGTTGCCGCACCTGCTCTCATAGCGGTGGCAGTTGCGGGCGTAATGGCATATCGACGAAGCCGGCCACAGGTCGTGCATCGTCCACACCACCGGTTTCTTGCTTGCCAGGATCTTCTTTATGCCTCCGATGGAGAGCATGCCCTGGTTCACCCAGCTCAGGTGTATTACATCTGCCTCGCGGAATTCCCGTGTCCGGGTGATGTCGGTGCCGGCGTTGGCGATGTCTATCTGGAAGAGGTTGTCGCGTTTGAAGCGCAGGTGGCAGAAGATGACGAAGCGTTCCCAGAGGAAGTTCCATCTCTGACGCCACGACTTGTCAAGCTGCGCCACGGTGATATTGTCCGTGGCCTTGTCTCTCACCAGCATCTTTGTCTTTATGCCGTTGTTGTTCAGTGCGTCCATGAGCCTGTTTGCCGCCACGGCGGCTCCGCCCACATTCTCACTGGTGTTTACGATTAGCACTCTCATGATTTTCGTCTCCTTTTTGTTTCAAATGCAAAATTATGAATTTATTGAATAACGCCAAACCTATGTGCGATAAAAAATCGCGGCACGGGGCAATAGTTCAGAATCTTTCTCCGCACATTTGCAGAGAAAATCAGTATTTAGCATCTCCTTAACGAACGTTTCTTTCCATGGAAACTTTGGGCACAGTTTTGGGTACCCCCCGTGCCCACTTGGGGCAAGGTGCTTGCCCCAAGTGAGAAAGCTGCTTGCCCCACATGGGCAAGCATGCTGCCCATTTATTGCAGTTTTACGATCCTTACCCATGGTTGTGGCTTTGTTGTCGGCAAAGCAGAAGCAACCAGAGAAATGTAAGCCATAATTTATATTGCATGCAAAAGTCTTACCAGACAGTAGTAAGGCAAGCCATCCACTTCCATACGATTCCTTCCTCTTATTCTCCAACCATCCAGACAATTACCCGATGGTTTCAGAGCACAAATAAAGGCGGAAGCACCTGTATATCAACCACTTCCACATCCACAACCAGATGGCTGACGATTTTTTGGAAAAATGAGGTTATATATCAAAATCGAACCGGGAGACAAAGCAAAACAAGTTTCAAGACATATCAATCACCATAAATAATCCATCGAGACGTCCTTTGCTCTACCAACTAAGAGATGGCGGCATAAAAAAAGAGTCACCATATTAGGCAACTCTCTTCGTGAACTGTGGTACCACCAGGAATCGAACCGGGGACACAAGGATTTTCAGTCCTTTGCTCTACCAACTGAGCTATGGCACCATTGTCTTAATAAAAATCGCAACCATTTCTCGATTGCGGGTGCAAAGGTACGCTTTTTTTTCGTACTTCCAAAATTTTATCCCGAAAAATTTCGCTATTATCAAAAAATGCACTACCTTTGCATCACTTTAATAAACGGGATTTAGCGCAGTTGGTAGCGCACGTCGTTCGGGACGACGGGGTCGCTGGTTCGAGTCCAGTAATCCCGACAATACAAGGGTTAGGATATTGCATGGCAATATTTTAGCCCTTGTTACTTTATTATATTATTGTAGCTGAAGAAGAAGTAATCCAAAACACACCAATCCACATGAAGAAAATCAAGATTTGTGAACTTCATAAAAGCGCCGCACGAGACGTAAGGACATAAAAAAAGGAGTACCGCTGTACTCCAACCTTGTTAACCTTAAATCTAATACTATGAAAAACACGTTGCAAAGGTATTGCTTATAACAATAAATTGCAAGTGTTTTTCATGTATTTGTTTCGAAATACACTCAATTCTTGATATACATCAAGGATATAATGTAACAAACCGTCAGCATTCCTCGCTTTTAAGTTACAAAACAACATAGGGTGTAACAATGCCAATGTATATTTCAGCCTGTCAGCACCTATCTGCTTCCAACTATCCAACAAGGAGGAGAAGCGGCCATTATCGTGCGTCATTCCCTTTCGCATCTTCCGTATCGCATATTACCAGTCCCTCCTGTTTCATTCCGTCCATCATGATATGCAACGGTTTGCTGAAACGAACGTGGCGCACATGCGGTGTCTCTTCTACGGCAGGCATAGCGTCGAGAATCTCCTTGCGGAAGAATCCCATGCCTTTATTCTCGTCGATGGTGAAATAGCCGACACCGAAACTGGTGAGGTTCTGGAAGAAGTGAGTGCCCTGACTCGGATCCACACTGTAGTTCTTCAGCGTGGTCTCCACGATGAGTTTCGCCGCACTGATATGCGGCCACTTCACCGGCACACCGAGCCACGAATCACTCGAGCCCCATCTGCCGGGTCCCACAAGCACATAATTCTTGCCGTCGGCAAGGAATTTCTTGTTTATGCGCTCCACCTCCATCGCCACCACGGGATTGTCAGATGCCGTGAAGTTCTCGTCGGTCTTCACATACACCACATCCACGATATCGTCGCTCACTCCATGTCCCAGGGAATTGTGCGAGCGCAACAGACATTTGTCATCAGGAATTGTCATGATGTCTTGGTCGAGTACCTGTTTGCTGTCCACGATAGGACGTATCTGCAGGAGATAGAACTCTCCCGTGCGGTCATCATTGAGAGTGCAGGCAAACTCAATCTCCACCGGACGGCGCATACTGTCGGCGCCGTGGTGCATTGACAGTTTCAGCAGTTCGGGCAACGGGAACACTCCGTGGCGCAGCACACCGTTGAAACTGACTATCTTGCGTCCGCCATCATACAGTCCGTCGCGAATCACCCGGTCGTTGGCATCATAGGTGGAAGCGATAAAATTGAGAGCGCCGTCGTTTTCGGCATCCTTCACCTTGAGCTTCAGAATATTGAAACCGTCGTCCACCTTGAAGTCCACTCCCACGCGCTTCATGTCGAGGGCATAGAACTGCGTCTGTGTCTGGCGCAGGGCAATCTCCATGTCGCTCGTCTGCAACACCTGGGTGGGATGATACGGACTGACACGCAGCGTCTGTCCACCGTCTACGATATACTTTCCGAGTCCGAGGGCAAGACTGGCGATACCCTCCTCCGACTTCTCATATCCTAAAGGATAATAGTTGATGGAACGAAGCACACCGCTGAAATTAGGATAGAAATGGTCGCCATACTGCTTGCCCACCACCTCTTGAAGGATTACCGCCATCTTCTCCTGGTCTATCACGTTGCGCGTGGCAGTCATATACGCCTTGGAATCCTTGAAATACACCGAGGCGTACACGCTCTTGATGGCAGCGGCGAGCATACGCAGCATCTCGTCCTTGTCGTCGAGATAGGGTATCATATATGTGGAATATATGCCGGCAAAGGGCTGGTAGTGTGAGTCTTCGAGCAGACTGCTGGAACGTATCGCTATAGGATGGCGGATAGCCTCGAAAAAGGTCTTGAAGTCGTCGATGAACTGGTCTGGCAGCTGCGCCTTGATGAATGCCTGGAGTATTTCCTCGTCGGGAGCATCGCTGAGTGCCAGCTGATAGAGGTTGTTGTTGTCCATGAACTGGTCGAAGACATCGGTACAGAGCACCACGGTCTTCGGTATCGACACCTTCACCCCCTCAAACTCATTGAATTCGGGATGTGTCTTTATGATATTGTCCAGAAAAGCGAGTCCTCTGCCCTTTCCGCCGAGCGAACCGTCGCCGATGCGGGCGAAGTGGCTGTAGGCATCGAAGCGGTCGCGTTTGAACACGGCCACCGTTCCCACGTTCTTCATGTGGCGGTATTGCACGATGGCATCGAAGATGATCTGGCGATGCTGGTCCACGTCTCTGAGTTTCTCCAGCGTCACCGTCTTAAGGAATTCCGACACGGGGAATATCGCCCTGGCACAGAGCCAACGGCTCACGTGGTTGCGCGACAGGTGGTAGAGCATGGAGTCATTTGGGATGCTGAAGATATTGTCCTGCAACTCCTTCAGGTTGCGTATGCGGCGTATCTCCTCATGGGTCTTGGGGTCGCGGAAGATCAAGTCTCCGAATCCCATGTGCTCCGCCATGACATTGCGCAGGTCGATGTTCATCTTCTTTGAATTCTTGTCGATGAAGCGGAATCCCAACTTCTCGGCTTTCTCGGCATTCTCCGTCTCGCTGCTCTCCATAATGAGCGGCAGGAACGGGGCACGGCGGTGGAACTCCGACAGCAGTTTGAGTCCTGCCTCAGAATCTTTCACGCCTCCCTTCGGAAAACGGCAGTCACTGATGACGCCGAGAATGTTTTCGGGGAAGCGCACGAAATAGTCCATCGCCTCCTCGTATGTTCTGGCGAGCACCACCTTTGGCCTTCCTCTCATTCGCAGCGTGGCGGTGTGGGAGTTGAGCGCCTCGGTAGCGAAGCTCTGGCTCTGGGTAAGGATGTAGCTATAGAGGTTGGGCAGGATGGAGGAGTAGAAGCGGATGCTGTCTTCCACCAGGAGTATCATCTGCACTCCCGCCTCGTCGATGTCGTGTTCGAGGTTCATCTTGTCCTCGATGAGTTTTATGATAGAGAGGATGAGATTGGTATTGCCGAGCCAGCAGAACACGTATTCGAATATCGAGAGGTCTTCGTTCATTATCCTTTGCGTGATGCCATGCGAGAATGGCGTGAGCACCACGCACGGGATATCCGGAAACTCCCTCTTCACCGCCCTCGCCACGGTGAAGGCGTCGTTGTCGGCATTTCCTGGCATACATATCACGAGGTCGATGCTCGTGGTGGAGAGCACTTCGGAGGCTTCCACCATGGTGCTCACCTGAGTGAAGGTGGGCGGATAGCGAAGGCCGAGCTCAGTATACTCATTGAAAATCTTTTCATCCACTCGCCCGTCGTCTTCGAGCATGAAGGCGTCGTAGGGGTTAGCGATGATGAGGACATTGAAAATACGATGCGTCATCAGGTTCTTGAATGACACATCCTTGAGATAAAACTTATTCCATTGCTGGGGCGCTTGTTCGTTCATAGGTTGGAGTGTTATTTGTTTGTATTGCCTGCAATTCACATCTTTGCACTGCTTCCGTTATGTGTCAGCAATGCTGATGAAATCGGTTCTTGATGCAAATATATCCATTTTCTCGCTAACACACAAATTAAGTATATATAAAATCACAAGCAATATGTCAACAATTTGGAATGAAAGACAACATATTAAACCTTAAACCACAGGTCCGGTTGGCCGACAAGCAAGTCTGCCACAAAGTGGCCGAACAACATTAAAAGGGACATTTTTATAAAGCAAAAGGGGATATTCGACACCCAACCTTTAAAAAACGTGAAAAGAAAAGGAATACAAGAAGAAAAGTTACGCCATTAAGAGTATAATACGTATATTTGCACTGAAAGTATATGGATAATTCTTACCACAACGAGCACAGGCATCATTAAAGCCTGATGCCAAAAATCTAAAGCATGAAGTAAGTTGGTTGCAACATGCGCCAACACGAGGAACGACAAAGGCGTTATTCAACAGCCTAATTCTCAAAACTTAAAAATGCAGGGATGATTGTTTATCTTGCGGCAAAGGGATTATCCTATATGATGACATTGACTGCGTATGTCATGCCTGAGAAACAAGGCTGACAGAAGCACGAAATAATTGTCGGGAATGTTATGCCGTGTCAGGAAACGAAGCAGCGGCGAAACGAACAGGCATCGGCGGCAAGCGGATTGTCTGAGACAAGAGATTCATAATAAAGACTTTTCATAACATTAATTAATTTATTGACTTACATATTTATTAAAAAACCTGGAGAGGTTTAAAAGAAATTCATGAAGCTGGATTGCCTGTTTTTCGCAGGACAACAATCTAAAGAACGATGTGATATCGGCGCTTCAAAACTTATGTAATTAGCGACATAAGGTAAATAGCTTTAGTGGAAGTTCAGCGTGCGAGAGCATACTGGACTTTTTTTTATGAACCGATCTAAAGCACATGAAAAACCAAATGCCAAGAAATACCTGGAATACAAAGAAACTCCAAGCCGCTGACAAAAACAAAAGAGACCAGACTCTGCACCAGGACAAATACAACAGCCGTCCTACTTCTTCACATTCTTCTGCTGCCATGCCGGCACATAGCCGTCAGCTGGTTTTGTCACCTCCAAGTCAAATTCCGGAAGTTCCACATCATCGTCACCACGATACGGAATTTCATTTTTGCGATGGAAACGCTCCACCAAGACCGTTCCCACTCCTGCCGCCATCAGCCCCAACTGTTTTGCCGCCGCCATCGAAAGGTCGATGATCCTGCGTGCATGACGCGAACAGCGGTCGGTAACCCTCACGACAACACTCTTGCCGTTTTTCACGTTTGTCACCCTTAGCAAAGTGCCAAGAGCATACTTTGCATGGGCACACGTCATACTGTCGCGATGGTATTTCTCCCCATTGCTCATTCGTCTGCCATGCATACGGTTAGAATAATAGGATGCCACCCCTCTCTCCTGAGCGAGGAGAGAGAGACGACATCCAAATGTAATCAATAAAATCAGTATTATGAAGTATTTTCTCATCAAAAAGAATTATACTATACCCTGAGCCATCATAGCGTGAGCTACCTTCATGAAGCCGGCGATGTTAGCACCCTTCACGTAGTTGATGTAGCCGTCAGCCTCAGTACCGTACTTAACGCACTGCTCATAGATGTCGCTCATGATCTGATGCAGACGCTCGTCTACCTCAGCCTCTGTCCAACCGAGGTGGATAGCGTTCTGAGTCATCTCAAGACCAGAAGTAGCAACACCACCAGCGTTGACAGCCTTGCCAGGAGCGAAGAGCTGCTTAGCCTCGATGAACTTATCAACAGCCTCAGCTGTACATCCCATGTTAGAAACCTCAGCTACGCACAATGTCTTGTTAGCGAGGAGCATGTCTGCGTCAGCAGCACCGAGCTCGTTCTGGGTAGCGCAAGGCAGAGCGATGTCAACCTTAACCTCCCATGGCTTCTTGCCAGCAACGAACTTAGCCTCTGGATATTTCTCAGCGTATGGTGCACAAACGTCGTTACCGCTTGAACGGAGCTCGAGCATATAGTCGATCTTCTCACCGCTGATACCTGTTGGGTCGTAGATGTAGCCGTCTGGACCAGAGATTGTAACAACCTTAGCGCCGAGCTGGGTAGCCTTTGTAACAGCACCCCATGCCACGTTACCGAAACCGCTGACAGCGACTGTCTTGCCCTTGATGTCGATATTGTGAGTCTCGAGCATATGATGTACGTAGTAGATAGCACCGAAACCAGTAGCCTCAGGACGGATCTTTGAACCACCGTACTCAAGTCCCTTACCTGTCAATACACCGTTCCACTGGTGTGTGAGCTTCTTGTACATACCGAACATGTAACCGATCTCACGGCCACCAACGCCGATATCACCTGCAGGAACGTCCTCGTTAGGACCGATGTGACGATAAAGCTCTGTCATGAAAGCCTGGCAGAAACGCATAACCTCTGCGTCGCTTCTTCCACGGATAGAGAAGTCTGAACCTCCCTTACCACCGCCCATTGGCAGAGTAGTAAGTGCATTCTTGAATGTCTGCTCGAAGCCCAAGAACTTCAGGATTGAAAGGTTTACTGACGGATGGAAGCGGATACCACCCTTGTACGGACCGATAGCGCTGTTGAACTGCACGCGGTAACCGAGGTTTACATGAATCTCACCGTTGTCGTCAACCCATGGCACACGGAACGTGATGATACGCTCTGGCTCCACGATGCGCTCGATAATCTTAGCTTTCTCGAACTCAGGATGCTGGTTGTAAACGTCCTGGATGGAAATAAGTACTTCCTTAACTGCCTGTAGATACTCCAACTCGCCTGGATGCTTCTGCTCCAGCTGTTGCATGATTTTCTCCACTTCCATAGTAATGTGTTTTTATTTAAAAGATTATGTTAATTATGTGTTTTATCAAAGTGTTTATTATCACATCGCAAATGTAGGCATTTTCAAAATACGCTGCAAGAAAAATCGAGAAAATTTTATTTTAGTTCTTACTATTTGTTAAATATCTGCTGGTATAGCACCGAAAAACTCGTTTTCTGAGCTTTTTCACCTTATTGTAGTGACGTCAAACTCTCTGATTTCTGATTTGCGGAGTTGTGCCGACTCTTGGGCGCAGACTGTGAAATGCACCTTGCCGTCTTTCAGTTTCTTGTCTGCCTTCACCATCGCCGTATAGCGTATTCCCTTGCCGGGAGCGATTTTTTCCACTATGATTGGAGCCGAAACGAAGACATGCTTGTTGCCGGAAGTCTCCATCACCATGGGTTTCACATTATACATATATTCCGGAGTATTGTTGTATACCTCCACCACCACTTTTGCCAATTCACCGCTATGCAGCTCAAGACCGTTGCCCTTGCCCACGAATCTCACGCTGCGGAGCTCCAGGGGCGAAGCGCTGACTGGAGCCGGATCTGACTGGAGCTTGCTGACTACATCCGGTTCTTCAACGGATGTATTATCGGCAGGAGCATCAAACTGTATCACGTCGTCACCGCCATTCTCAGGGTCGAAATCACTTGTAGCGTCATCGCCTGAATCGCCATAAGACCGGCTGTCATACGAGGAATTGCCGTTTCTGTCGTCTCCACGATAATTCCCGTTTCTGTTGTCTCCACGGTAATTGCCGTCGTAGCGTTCTGCCTTTCTCTGCTGTGCCTTGTCGGCAGCGTCACCCACCACGGCACCTATCACGGCACCGCCGGCCATGCCAACTATCGTACCGACATCGCTGCCTCTTGGTCCACCGCTTATGCCGCCGATGGCGGAACCGAGAATGCTTCCCAACTCTGCTCCGAGAAATCCTCCCGAAGCGCCGCCGTCGCTAATCGAACCGCAGCCCGACACAAGCAGTGCCGCACTGAGTACTACCGCAAATAATCCGTTTCCTTTCATAATCATAGTGTGTTTATGTCCGTAATATATATATATGAGTCGATGGTGCGCACCATCGCACAATACAAAGATAGGAATTATTATTTACATTGCATCCTAAATTGAGCAAAAGAAACAATTTTAGGGAAGTTTTACCCTTCTGCATCTCCGTTTCTCCATTCCTTCGGACTCTTTCCCTTTGATGCCTTGAAGCTTCTGCTGAAATATTTAGGGTCGGAGTATCCGCAAGAATATGCAACGTCGCTTATCGGGATATCGGTTGACGAGAGCAGATGGCACGCACGTTTCATACGCGCCTCACGCAGGAAGTCGAGTGGCGTCACTCCCATGATCTGCTTCATCTTGCGCTGCAGCCCCGACCGGCTCATGGCTGCTGCCGCTGCCATATCACCCACTCCTATCTCCGCATCGCCAAGATGTTCGTCGACAAATGCTGACACGCGCCTCATCATGATGTCATCCTCGGGCGTGAGTTCAGGACGCAGTGGTGTGTCTGCCGGCACCGGTTCATCAGCATCACTGCCAGTACCGTTACTGAGCAGATTCAAGTATGCGTCGAGAGCTTCACGGCGCTGACGCTTTATACGCCTTATATATATAATGGTATATACTGCAGAACCGAAGAACGCCAACAAAAGCAAGAGGAGCAGCACACGGGCGGGAGTAGTCTCCCAGAATGTCGGTGTCACTACTATCGTCAGCCTTCTCACGTTGTCTACCCAGGCGCCGTCGGCATTGGTAGATCTCACTAGCACGACATAGGTTCCGGGCTCCAGGTCGAGCAGTGTGGCAGAATGGTTATGGCCTATGTCATTCCATTTTACGTCTTCCTCATCACCGTCGTCCAAGAGGGCGAAGGCATACGAAAGGCGGACATCGGCGGAATAGTCGAGAGTGGCAAATCTCAGCGTGAAGCTCCTCTCGTTGCTCGCCAGCACCAATGTATCCATAGCATTGACGGAGCAGCTTCCTTCCACTCCCTGCACGCTGACGCCTGTGAAGGCGATAGTCGGCACAAAGGTGCTCTTGCGCAACTGCTGCGGAGCGACATAATACTCTCCGTCTTGCAGTCCGAACAGCCAACGCCCATCTGGCAATCTCACGGGAATTGCCTCTGAGAACCTGCATTCCGACTGGAAGAAATTCTTTCCGAACGAGAGATAATCTCCATTGTCGGGATTGAACATCACCAGTCTGTCGCTTCCCACCATAAGCATCTGGCGAGAAAACCCCACAACCGACAGAGCCACATCGGTGGGCATCCCATTAGCCTCATCATAATGTCGGAAAGACAGCTTGTCTGCCGTCAGGTTTCCCATCTGAATCATATTCACTCCACCACTCTCCGTACTGACAAAAATTCGTCCTCTATAGTCTTCAGCCACGTTCATCACCGCACTGCAACTGAGGGCATCCTTGCGATTTGCCTCACGAGTGTGGCAATGGAACACCATGTTTCTGACGCCATTCCCCGCTACCAGTTTGGCCACAAGCAGTCCGTCGGTCGTGGCGCATAGCATCACATTATCTTTGGTCAGATGTATCATCCTCACCTTCTTTGCCAGAGTGTGGGGATAGTTTCTTAATCCGGAGAAAGGTTTCACCACTACAGGTCTTTCCGCTCTCGGATTCTCAACGCAACACACTCCCCCACCAAGAGTAGCAATCCAGAGTCTGCCCCAACGGTCCTCCTTGATGTCATAGACATTGTCGCTGCCCAATCCTCCGATTTTATCTATTCTGTATGCCTGCATCCCATGACATCCGGTCAGGCGGAAGAGTCCCTGCGGCTTGCTTCCCAGCCAGATGCTCCCGTCTCGGGTCTGAGTGATGCAGTATATCGGACAGCGGAATTTAGTGTAGCCCGCCACAATCCTGCCATCCGGCGCAAGATACCCCACAAGTCTGTTGCTACGGTCGAAAATCCTCACTGTCTCGTCTTCTTTAGTGGCTATCCAGTATCTCTTGTCCCTATCCACGAAGACAGTCTTGACTTCAGCACCATTACCATTTCTCACCACATTTCCGTTCTGTCTCGGAAAACATATCTTGTATATGCAGCTTGTAGCAGCCACCCAGAGATTGCCTTGCTTGTCAGAGAGGCAGAAGCGTGCAGCCTCCAGGCTTTTCCTGTCACCGTAGGGTGTCTCCTTGCCTCCCCTTGGCGTATAGGTCAGTCTGCCGTCATAATACACCTTCCACAGATTTCCCACGCCATCGCGATGGCGATATGGTCTGTTTTCTTTCACCGCCGTGGCATTCCGCCCTCTCAGCTGCATTCCTCCGATTTTTTCAAACCGGTAACGCTTGAGGTTGAAAAGATACATGTCGTCGTCCACCCTGCATCCCAGATTCCCGTCATCACACAACCACACGCTGCGCATGCGGTCTGTTGCCAATCGGCTTCCGTCACCTACACGTCCTTTGAATCCACGGAATTCGTAACCATCGAAGCGACATAGTCCGTTCCATGTCGAGAACCACATCATGCCCTGACTGTCTTGTGCCATCTGAGTGACGTGCCATTGGGTGAGTCCGTCGTTCTCATCATACCGCTGGATATGACAAATCGGTGTGGCTGCAGCAGAGACGGCAGACAGCAGCGACAATGATAATGACAGGACAAGTGTTATAAGCCTCATTGTATATTCGGGACAATTTGTTTTGACAGATTCAGTGCCAGATTAATCCCCAATGTCTGGATTGGTGGAGCAACTGGTTTTACGAATACAAAAGTATGAAAAAAAATCATATTCCGCAACATCTCGTATTACTCATTAATAGCCAAACAAAATTCACTCTTCTAAAAGCAAAATCCAAGCAAGCCCTAACGACCGATTTGGAATAAAAGAAAGCAAAATTCAAGCAAGCCATAGTGACCGATTTGGAATAAGAAAATCTGGGAACGCCACATCACATGGAATCCCCAGACAATCTTTTACTCAAATCTGAAACCAGATTTGGACTACTTATAAATAATCTACCAACTGTTTTTTATTTCATCACTACTTTTCTCGATGTCTTGCCATCAGTAATGACATTGATGCCTTTTGCCGTATCAGCAATTCTTTTGCCATCGATTGTATATACAGCAGTAGCCTTGAATGTGTCGCCAGCAGTCTCTACGGAGCCCACTGCCGATGTCTGGTCTGCCTTGGCAGCCTTACTCAGTCCGCCGTATTCGTTCACAGCCTGTATCAGGTATTCGTTGCCTGCCTCATATTCGCATGATGTGGCAGTAGTGAATCCTTCCACGTTGCCGTTTTTCGTTATCACATAGCAGATGGCATATGGCACAGGCTGCCATTTCAGCATTCCGCCCTCAACTACAGGTGCTGGCGACTCACAAGCCTCGGTAATCAGCTCCGGCTGCCAATTGTCAGAACCGCTGAGCACATTCTTCACCGTATATTGTGCTGCCTCCTCGTCGGTGAGGAAGTTCTTTGCCTTGCCTTCCACCTTTGTGTCGCCGTTCATATAATAATAGGTATCACGGCGGTGAGAGAGATCCACAGGGTTGCCTTCGGCGTCCATAGTGTTGTAGTCAGCCCACAGCACAGGCAGTCCGCCCATCGTTTCATACCATCCCGTGGCAGGTATCGTCACCTCAGCCTTCGTGTTGATGAAAACGGTCTTCGGGAAGTTGTGCCAAGGTCTGCCAAGCCATACCGATGTTTCTGACGGCACGCCGGGAGCAGTTATCACGTTGTTCATGAACACGTATCCCCACTTCACGTCTTTCTGGTGTGATGGTGCCACGATGTATCCTCCGCTCTTGCGCACGATATTGATTGTGTCGTTGTCGAGATAAACGTCGCCGCTGTTGTAGATGAAGTCTACGGCTCCCTCGATGAAGGAGTTCTTCACGTAGTGGCGATAGTTGGATTTGCTTGTAGTTATCCACGTATCCTGATAACTGTACATTCCCACGTTGTTGAACACGATGCGGTCGTTCTCGGTGTTCAGGGCGAGCGCCTGCGGACCGTCGTTCTTCTCCACTCCGTATGAATTCACGAAGCTCAATCCCTCGAAATACAGGTTGGCGGCGTGTGCCACGAATGTAGCTCCCTTGTCCACGCTCAGTGCGTTTGGTCCGCCACACAGTTTGTCATCACTGATAAACACCTTGTCGCGTCCCTGTCCGATGAAGTGCAGATATGGCTTTGTTACCGGCAGGTCAACATGCTCTTTGTATGTACCTTTCTTTATGAATATGAGCCATGGCTTCACTCTGTTCTGCGGTGCGGCATCGATGGCAGCCTGGACAGTGGTGTAGTCTCCGGTGCCGTCTTGTGCCACCACTGCGTCATAGACACGCAGCTCTGGCTGCTGGCGCTCCATAGTGGTGAAATGTATCTCTGTGCCCGAGAAAGCGTTTCCGTTGCGGTCGAGAATCATTCCTGCCGGCAATGTGAAAGTATAAGCAGTGGCATATCTCAGTCCGCTGTACTGATATACCACGGTCTTGCCGCTCACCGTCGGTTTCAAAGCCTCTCCATTGAGCGTTGCCTTGCTTCCTTCTGCAGCCACCACTTTCTCATCGAATGTCAGTATCACTGATCCTGTTGCCGATGCGTCGGCTGCATCATTGGCAGGGATTGTCGAGATGAGTTTCGGTGCCTCGTTGTCTTCCACGATTTCCTTGTCGGCGAGCAGGAAAATCTCCGCCACAGCCAGTCCGTCGTAGTCGCCTGCTGATCCCACGAGCGGTGAGTCATAGTCTGGCAGGAAGCGCACATTCACAAGCTTCTGTCCGTTTGCCTCTGCTGGCAGAGCGAATTCTTCTGAGTCCCATCCGCGGGCCGGCAGGTTATATGTGCCGAAGGTGGTATAGTTTGTTCCGTCGATAGAGTATTGTGCGTTTACGATACTGTGTGCGTTGAAGTCGTCACCTACGGCAGCCGACAGCACCACGTTGGTGTATCCCAGTGTTGAGAATGAGAGTTCGAAATAATATTTGTCGGTGAGTTTTCTCCAGCAGCGTGCGGCATACTTACCGTTCTGTCCGCCTTTACCTGCTCCGCATGCAAGCCATGATGTGGTGTTGCCGGCTTCGTTGCGCAGCGAGAGGAGTCCGGCGTTGTCGCTCTCTGCCTTGTAGTCGGCAGCACGCTCCTGCGACGGGGTGTCGCTATAGAGGTCCCAGCCCACTATATAGTCTGTGCAAGAGAAGTTTGCCGTAAGGTTCTTCTCTCCGTCCATCTTCACTTCGCGTTCTTTGTCTGTCGAGTTGTCGTCCCAGTTGGTGAAGGTGAGGATACGGTTGTCCTGTGCCGTGAGCTTCACGTCGGTTCCTTCTTCATAGTGATGCACTCCGTCCACCACATTGCCTTCTGGCGAGAACTTCACGAGGTTGGCATTTGCTCCTCCCTGCAGTGTCAGGTTCAGGGCGTATACATTGTTCTTCGTATATGTTGCGGTGAGCGATGTGTTTGCCGTCAGCTCAAAGGTGTATGGATTGTCGGTAGACACGATGGCATTGTCGGCTCCTGTCCATCCTGCGAAATGATAGCCGAAGTTCTCGGTAGTGCTCACAGTGACTACCGTGCCTTCGTCGAACTTGTCGCCTGCCGGATTCACGGTGACGGTGCCGGCAGCCTCGTCGGCTGTCCCTACGCTCAGCGTATATACGGGCACAGTGACCGGAGTACCGTTCAGATCGCCTGTCACCACCACGTCGCCAAGGGCGAGCTGCTTGTTGTTGGCGAGATTATACACATAGAAATACAGTTCAACCTTGTCGCTCTCTCCTGTGAGTGAAGTGATGTCGAGCTTCGACTCCGACACGCTGTTGCGCTCCGGGGCGAAACCTTTCACGAGTTCCTCGCTCTTCTCGCCGCATCGGGCCACCACGTCGAGCGTACCGCCGCTGGTACCGCATTTCTGCGATTTGAAGGCTACGCTCTTCGGTGTGAAGGTGATTCCTTTCTTTGGCACGATGCTGAATACTACGTATGATGCATCGTCGCGGGCATTGCTTATCTTTTCTGTCGGATTCAGTTTTGAGAGTCCGCTTTGCAGTCCGTTGAAATACAGTTTCTCGCCCAGCGAGAAACTTGTAGTCGAGATGGCTCCGTCTACGGATATCTCTGCAGCCGATGCATTGTCGGCACTTTTGTCAAACGCCCATTTTATAGTGGCGTCTTTGGCATCGATGACGTCTGCCGCCATTGCACCGCCCAGTCCCATCCATGCTACGAGGACCATGACGATAATTCGGGATAATGTGGTCTTTTTCATATTGAGAATCTGTTTGTTCATTTCATTATTTTTCTTGCCTCTCCGTTCTCTACCACAATGTTCAGACCGTCGTGAATGCCGTTCTGACGAATGCCGTCGAGACTGTAGTATACCTTTTCCGGCTTCAGCTCCGAGCTTTCCACGCTCTTCACTCCATTTGTGGCGCTTACTGCCACTCCTGCCACCTTTACGTCGCTCAGACAGATGGTCTTGCCAGTTGCTGCGCTGCCATACCAAGGATATACGCGCAAGCGTAGCGTCTCGCCCTCAGAGAGTTCTATCACGGGTGTTGCCTTTACCTCCATCATGTCGTTGGCTTTCATCGAACCGGAGAAGTCGGCGATATTAACGGCATTGGCGAAGTCTGCCTCCTTAGAGTAGTAAATCTTGCAGTGCATTCCGTTGCCTCCGCATCCACACACATACAGACTTATCTCGTTCACGTTGAAAGTGGTACCCTTGGCTGGCTTCACTGCGAACTCTATCCATCGTGTTGACACCTCGTCGATTTCGCCTGCCGGCCACGACTCGCCCTCGATGATGTTGCGCTGCGTCTTGCGGGTGGCATCGAAGCCTGTGCCCTCGGGCCATGTGGTATTAGCGTTTGGACTGGAATATTTCTGGAGTTTCATCTCGCTGTATGTCTCGCCGATAGGGTCTACCGGACCTTCAACGGTGCAGTTGTCGTCTTTCTCGAGTCTCCAATATGCCGATGCTGCCACTCCGTCGGCAAGTTCCACACACTTGCCCACTACAGGGATGGTGACTGTCTTGTCGCCGCAGCTCACGGTGATGCTCTCATTGATGTCGCCGGCTGCGGCGAACTCATAGCTTGTCTTGAATGAACCGATAAGATTGCCTTCCTTGTAGGTCAGAGTTGCTGTGGATGAATAGTCGCTGCCGTTGGCAGAAACCTTCAGTCCGTTGCTCGCCGTGATGCTCACGTTGCCGTCGGCTGGCACGAGATCGAAGCCGTTTACCGACACTTCTCTCACCACCGTCTGTCCCTTGTATGCCTGTCCGAGGTCTACAGTTGAGGGATTCACACTGAGGTCGCTCGTCAGGTTGATATTCTCTGACAGTATTCCAGCCTTCTGCATGAGCTGTGCTGCCAGACGGGCTATCAGCGTGGCTCCCATCGCTGAGGTGTGGGTGCTGCCGTTGCCATCGAAGAGCAGGGCGTTGGCTTTGGCGTCGCCATAGCTTTCATAGAGTTCCTTTGTGGCTGTGGTGAGATCGAGATACTGCACTCCCAGTTCCTTTGCCACCTCCTGCATCTGGTATGGATAGTCGTAGGTATGGTCGTCGGCAGCCACTTTGTTGCCGGTAGTGAGCTTACCGCCTTCTATCTTGTCGAACTTGTCGCCGAGGTCGTGGCGTCCGTTTCTGCGAATGGTGCTCCCGTCGAAATATTTTCGGCATATCGCACCCACCAGCACTGGTGTGGCGCCCAAGGCGCGAGTTTCTTCCACATACTTGCGCAGATAGTCCTTATAGGTGCCGCTGGCTGTAGTTCCACGATAGTCGCAGGCATTTGCCTTTGCCTCATCGCCGATGCTCTGATAGTAAGCTTTCAGCTCGTCGCCGTCGCATCCGTTGCTCTTCTCGTCGTTGTGGGCAAACTGAATGAGCACGTAGTCACCTGGCTCTATCTGTTTCTTCACCGACTGCCAGTAGGCGCTCTCCTTATAGAAGCTCTTGCTGCTGGCACCATTCTTGGCACGGTTGTTCACGGTGACATCACCCTTGAAGAACTGTTGGAACATCTGTCCCCAGCCTCTCGTCACGGTGGTGTTCGGGTCATAGGTCGCCATAGTGCTGTCGCCTATGGTATGCACCTTTCTCGCCTGCACACATAATGCAGTGCATGCAGCCACAGCGGCTGCTGCAATGAATCTCAATTTCATCTTCGTTGTATGATTTTGATTTGGTTAGTAATAGTGACTGCAAAATTAGCGGTTAAGGTTGCTAAGCACGGGGAAAAATGCACAAACTTGGTGGATTATTCGGTAAAATGCCGCAAATCAGGGCTTTTCCGACATAACGGAAATGCGCTTTGAAAAGGAAAACGAAAAGAATGTCAGCTTTTTTCATTATCTTTGCAGTCGAAAGAAGGGCTTGCCTTCACCAACCACTTAAAGATGGGAACCGAGATTTCTGTCTATGGGATGGCAAAAAGAAAAGAAATATGACAGTAACTTATAAAAAGAAAGACCAAACAAATAAACATTAAACAGACATGACATCTTATCAAACAAACATGAAAGCGATACGCCTATCCATATTCCTCACGATACTGACTCTGATAATGCAGGCTTGCTCGCCGTCGAACAAAGGCAACGAGATGGCCCAGGATGATGGTCCGCTGGCATCTGCCAACGAGATTGAGGAGATTGAGGAAGAACCGATAAAGATAAAGCATAAGTTCAGCACTGCCGAGGAGGCGATAGAATATATGAACGAGTCGCCGGACAAAGACCGCTATGCCGCCGGTATCATGCACAAGATGGCACACGACAGTCTGGACTACTGCAACCGTCTGCTCAACAGTGAATACGAATATTTCATCATCGTGGACAAGGGCGACATGAAGGTGAAGCTGTTCGACCGCTACGGTGTGTTGCGCAAGTCGTACACCTGTGCCTGCGGAAAGGGATTCGGCAACAAGAGGAGCAGGGGCGACTGCCGCACGCCGGAGGGTTTCTTCAGGGCGGGCAAGGTGCAGAACAGCGAGAACTGGCACTATACCGACGAGAATGGCGTGCGCAGCGAGAACCCGGGACAATATGGTCCGCGCTTCTTCCGCATCGTGACTCCGGGATTCAACTCCACGGGCATCCACGGCACCGATGCTCCATGGTCGGTGGGCGGCAGACGCAGCCACGGATGCGTGAGAATAAAGAATGAGAATATCCTCGAACTGGTGAAGTTTGTCACTAAAGGCATGCCGGTGATAGTATTGCCGGGAAAGAGAGACAAGGAGGTGAACTGGCGCGAAGCTCATCCGGAACTCTTCCCCCAACCAGACTCCACGGAAATTAAGCGTGAGAAAATGAAAGCCGAGGAGATAAAGCGCGACACCACGAAGGCAGAACATGCTCCAAAAGACAGCTTATAATAAACATCAGAATTTGTAAAACCGCCCGACATCCACCGAAAGGGGATGCCGGGCGGCAATCATTTGTTATGGGAATTCAGATTACTTTATAACCTTCATTACTTTGTAACCTTCATTGTCTTCACCTTACCGTCAACAGTCTTCACTGTAACGAGGTATGTACCCTTGGCGAGAGTAGAGAAGTTGTTGCCAACCAATGCTCCACCAAGTGTGCGTACAGAAACCTCAGCACCGGCTGGGATAACGATAGCACCGTTGATACCGTTAACTACCACTGTAAGAGTAGTTGTAGCAGCCTCAGACTCAAGCTCGTTGTAAACTACGACAACCTTATACTCGTGGAGACCAGCGTATGTCTCTGGCTCGTAAGAATAGCTGCCCTCTGCGCCAGGAGCGCCTGCAACAGTAGTAAGGAGAGTCTCGCCCTCGAATACCTTTACTGAAAGCTCTGCGTCAGCAGCGAGGTCGTTGCCGTCAACGTCCTTGGTCGGGTTCTTCCACTTCAGTTTGATAGTCTTGAGATCACCAGCCTCTGTAGCGGCGAGGTCTGTAACAGCAGCTGTAGCCACCGGCTGAACCTCTGCAGTCTTCTCAGCGAGAGAGAAGTCGAAGATGTAGCCATAAGCCTTCTTTCCGTCAGGGTCAGAGATGTGGTAAGCCACATAGTAGTTGCCAGATTCCTCAACAGAGAACTCGAATACGCTCGGATCACGGTCGTAAACAGTGTTGAGCTCGATATCGCCGATAGGCTGTGTGAATGTGCCCTGAACCTTCTTGTTGGTTCCAAGCTTCATAGTGAATGAAGTCGTCTTGTCGTTGAAGCAAGATCTGTTAGTAGCAGTGTGAGTCTTCACAACGTATGTCTTGCCGGCCTCG
>NZ_JXQI01000012.1 GCF_000834015.1 Prevotella pectinovora
AGGACCACGACGTGGAACATTACCCGATTCATTGACGAGATTTTCAGAGAATTGCTTGCATATCTCAAGTATTTTGACGAATTTTGTATAAAGGTTGTACATACGATGGTTTGAACTTAATGTTTTGATCACCACTAAGTTACTAAAAATCAGCGATATGTACAACTTTTTACTCATATTTATCAACTTAAATTAATTCCGCCAACGGGTAAAAATCTAAATTATGAAACAGACCGTAAAAGTTATCTATGAGACTTATTTCAATAATATGTCTCTTGTCAAGAACCCATTGCCTAAGTGCCCCCAAGCCTACAATCCTCATGCCGGGTTTAAACTGACGCAGTACTTTGCAACTGCAGATGAAAAGAATTTTGAGGACATCTTCCCCGTAATGATTGCTGAGGAAGATTTTGCAGGGTTACAGTCACTCGTATCACAGATGCGCAAGTCTGTCGGCAACTTTGATATTAAGCACAAAAGTGCCAAGTCTTATTGCATGTCATTCCTCGATTTCCTTGATAAGATTATTGCTGCCCCCAAAAAGTATAAGAAGATAATCAAGGAGATGCAGGATGCATATCACATTGATGGCATTGAGGCATTGGCTGATGCTATGGGCGGCGAAAACATTCTTGTAAAAAAGGCAATAGCAGAATCTTATTTTTTTGATCCAAAGAGTGCCATCGATAGACATAAGAAGATTTTGACAGCTTTAAGCAACAATCAAGAACTTCCTGCAAGATGGAGCTCTGAGGCTGGGGTATATAGTCCATCTGTCTCCGATAAGAAAGTGGCTGTAAAATCCACAGGCTTACAATACAAAGGAATGCCTGTAATAATAGACAAAGACGGCAATGCTCAGGTGAGATCACTAATCAAATGTTCTACAGGATATACAGTTAGTGGGGGCATAAGCTCCATTTTCCAGAACTATAAAATCTCGCATATCTGGGGTAATGCATACGATCCAAGGTACTTCACAAATCTTTGGAACATAGTTCTTGTACCATCATGGGTTAACGACTTGCTGGATAAGGATGAATACGCACCAGGAGCTACGCCTTTGGTCATAAAATTGAAGTCCACATTCAAGGCCGTCTGCCTGCAACACTATAAGATGAGAAGTAATGACTACAACTTCAATATGTGGGGTGGAACTCCAACTCATCGCCCTGAGTTCGTGAAGGGCGACTATACGATAAATTGTATCTGCCCTCTTCAGCAAGGAGAGAGGCTCTCCGGCATAAAGAAAGAGCACGTGAAGATATAAGAAATGACTTTTGAATTGATGGATAGAGGACAGAATAGCGCAAAGAGTAACAAATAAAACTTATACGATATGGAACAGATTAAATTATTTCGCAGTAAGGCAATTCTGCCTGATGCATTAGAGACACAGGTCAACAATTTCCTTAGTGAAAACGAGACTAAGATTTTAGTCAAAGACATTCAATATGCTACCGCCACAACAGTGAAAGAAAACTCTGACCAGTTCGTTTGGTCGGCAATGGTGAGATACGAAGTCTTGTGATTGCATAAAAGTCCGACACCACTATAGATTTTACCGACACCCTTTTATCTTCATAAGTCTGGAAAACGTGTATCTTTGCATCGTAATTCTGAAAGAATGGTGAGAGGAAGCTGAAACGCTCGTCAAAGGAATAGGCATAACATCATAATTCTTTGAAATATGCTAATGTTCTTATTTGGATTCTTGATTGTAATCTTCGGTGGATTAATCCTCATAACACTCCTGAAGTTAGTGTTCATGATAATCGGCTGGATTGTCTCATTCATCTTAAACATCTTTGGCTGATGGAAGCTCTGGACGAAAGCGGTGATTTGATAGCTTGGATTGATGACGATTGGCAGGATTGGTGCTCCACTTGCAAATCATGCAATGCACTTGGAACAAACAATTACCAAAGCAGAAGCAGAAGATATTGCAGAAGAGCATTGGGGTAATTGCGAGGAAGAGTGGGATGAAGAGTTCGACGTTGACGAAGATTAATATGTCAGTTCAATACCAAATCACACATAAAGAAGTGCCGATTCGCATAAAAGGAGGTAGGCAAAAATAAATCTATAAAGCTATGAGTGAAAATTTGAATCCAAATCAGTACAATGAAGCAGTAAAAGCTATCTATGATGAAGCCCTACAGGCTGCTACCGATCTCCTTAAGGAAAAGGGAGAGAAGTGTTTTATTGCATTCTCGGATTGGGAATGTGAAACCAGCGCATACTATGACAATGGTGATTGCTCAGTATCAATCTTCGGCATAGGTATAAATGAGGCAGGAAAGCTCTGCGTGTCAGCTGTTGTTGATAATATTGGTTATGGTCATGGACCTGATGACTTTCCACAGGCATGGACTGAGGCTACAAAACTCAAATCTGATTGCTTCCCTAATCTTTACTGCTTTGTTGCCGAGAACATTGACAAAACCATTAGTAAGGAAGAAGCTGATGAGATTACCAAGGAATATTGGGATGATGAAGAGTAAGACTTCTAAATGAATATCAAAGTTTTTGTATCAATTATTCTCACCACCTTGTTATGTGCCTGCTCACAGAAACAAGGTGGTGAGACTATCGAAACTCAAAGTGATATTGACTCTACAAAGACTTGTGTCATATCTGACGATAGCCTTATAACTGTTTATTGGTGGGACACTGGCGAAGGTGGAACTGCTCCACAGATAGAAGCCGTTTGCCGATTCAAGACAGAAGCAGGAGAAGAAAAGGAGATAACTACTCCCTTACTTTCTCTCATTCACCCTGATGACGATTACGGACATCACGAGGTAGAGAAGATTTTAAGTCTTGACACAGAGTATGGCGGGAGGGTCTATTTCTTCTATCTAAGAGCCAAAGTTGGAAGCGATGAATACGCTCACGATATGGTGTCAATGACCATAGAAAATGACTCGTTAATACCCATAAATGTGATGAGTACAGAAGTTGAGAGTTTTTCGCACATAAGTCTTGATTTGTGCAGATAACACAAAAAACTCGCAAAATCACTTTCAGTCAGTTTGAAAGCGTAAAGTGTTGATAATCCAAATAATACGAATAAAATGATTAGTCTTACAGAAAGTGTACAAATAGGTTGAAAAATTTGAATTTTCTTATCTTAGAAACAATGTGTATCTTTGCAAAAAAAATCAAAAACAACAAAAATTAAGGTATATGAACGAGTTCAAAATCAGCAACAATTCAATCACTTCTCGCGACAGCATTTGCGTATCAAACTATCTCCGTGAGGTAAGCCACATAGAGTTGCTTACTCCTGATGAGGAAGCACGTCTCGCGCGTATTATAAATAAAGGTGGACGTGAGGGACAGAAGGCAAAGGAAGCGCTTGTCAAAGCGAACCTTCGTTTTGTTATCAGCGTGGCTAAGTCGTTCCGCAACTCTGGTCTTGAACTCTCCGATCTTATCTCTGAGGGCAATCTCGGATTGATGAAGGCTGCAGAAACCTTCGACGAGACACGTGGTTTCCGTTTCCTCACCTTCGCTGTATGGTGGATTCGCCAGAGCATCAACAACGCTATCATGAACAAGGGCGGTGTTGTACGCATTCCTTCCAACCAGCATCGTGTCTTCGCTGATTACCTCGCCATGCAGAAGGAAGTAATGCAGACAGAAGGTCGTGAACTCTCTCTTGATGAGTACTCTGAGATGAGCGGCATCTCCGTATATAACCTCAATAGCATCATGAAGGCTGCACGTAAGGCAAACAGCCTTGATGCCAAGATGGGGGACGACTCCGATACAACTTATCTCGATATGCTTTCTTCTGGAAGCAAGACAGATCGCTATATGGATATGGAATCATTGTCAACCGACCTCAATCGTGTTATTGCGTCTGTACTTACCGATAAGGAGGCATACGTACTGTGCCATCATTTCGGCATCGGTTGTCCACAGGAAACCTTTGACGATATCGCTGCAGAGATTGGACTCTCACGCGAACGCACTCGCCAGCTGAATATGAAAGCTTTTGAGAAGCTCCGCAAGTCGGCAAAAGTACTTAACCTCGTAAACTATCTTTCAGCATGATAACCAACGAACAGAAAAAACTGCGCCTCAGAGAGCTTATGGCTCTCATGAGGGCAGATTTATTATAGAGAATAGAAAATATAATATATTATGCCAAAGAAAATAACTTTCAATGACATTGTCCAGAATAAAATCAAGGACTTTGTCGGCACCAAACGATGGAGCAACTCCTGGTTTGCCAATAGGTATATTGATACATTCACTGAAATCTATGGCAAGATGGAGGCACCAAGTACTTCCACCTCACGTAAACTCGTGGAAGAGAAAGGGCATGAGTACAGCGAAAAGGAATGTATCGTTCTTGAAAGACTGACAGCCATCACCTTCCATAAGATGTGGCTGGAGGAACAGAAGCGAGTCATTCTGAAGAAGATGGATGATTACTCTCTTGCGCATGGAGAAGAATCTTCAAACCATGAAAAGACCTTCGATACGGAAGTTCAACTTGGTGATTTGGTAAGGAAGTACACGAAGTTTGCTGATAGTCTGTCGGTTGACGATCTGACTGTCAGCATCAGTCGTTATATTAACATAGAGACAAAGATGCCTCTTGTCGTTCTCTGTGATACAGCATCTTTCGCAAGCTATCTTGTGGAGGAATGTGCTGATAATGCTTTGTGTGTAGAAGCAGACAAACTACTTGAAGATGGTGCCGACTATCCAAATAACGTCATCTACACTTCGCTCAAGGTTTCCCCAATGAGCAAGGAGGCAGGCAAGTGTGTCAATGATGCACTGAAGGTTATCTATGGTTCGGCAGCCATCGGCAAGACTAAGCACGTCATTGTCATCATTGAGTCGTGGGACAGTGAAGCTATTGCTAAGTCACTAACAGAATGGAATGAAACTGCATTGCTCCTTCAGTTTCATTGGACCTACCAGATTATGCATGGATGGCTTCGCATGGAAGAGAATGCCGGACGTATGCATCCAGTATTGAAAAAGTATATAGGCGAGAAGATTACAGAAATCAAGAACTACAAGGATCCGAATGGTAACTCCCACTACAAACCAAGTTTCGAGTATCTTTACAGTATTCACAGTATCACATGCATGAATCTCGACAAGGGCGAGGAACTGCTTCTTAAGGAGCTCATGAAAGATGATGTCCACACCTTTGGCATCAATAACTATCTTATCTCAAAAGTTTTTAAGACCGATGACTTTGAGGAGATGAAGCTCATCCACCGTGACTTAGAGAAGAAAGTTGCATCCCTGCGTCCAACAGTTCCCGAAACAACTCAGAAGCACATCAACCGCTGCCTGAGCATGGTAAAGACGTGGCCCGAAGCATTCAAGGATGAGGTGCGCAGTTGGGTGGCACAAGGCGGTTCCCCAATTATGCCTGACTGTGACGGAGCCGACGAATGGATGGAGTTCCTCATGAATCAGTATGAAAAGCAACAGGAGTGGCTTGACGATGAGAAATATCTCGCTGCCCTCAACACCCTCAAGGCAGACGGCTTCCCAATGCACTGGTACTCTGACTCCTGCGATCAGAAGTCACTTCTCACCGCCATGATAACCTATCCGGAGTGGAAGGCTGCTTTCCCTCACAAGGAGGATTTCGACCTCCCACAGTTGCAACTTATCCTCCTTAGTGGCGAAACACCATCACTGGATGTCAAGGGATGGAAGAGATGGTTTGAGCGAACCTACAACCTCAATCTCGTTGCCTTCAACTTCGACCTTATGATACAAATTCATCAGCTGAAATTGAAATTAGGACGAGTTCTCTGATATTCGTTAGCAACAATTATAAAAGCATAACCGACTAAAGATAAGCGTTTTATCTTTGGTCGGTTTTCTTTTTATACACTTTCTTTCAAAATGGTTGAAAAGTATTAACTGGTTTTCGAAGCATTCTATTTGTACCTTTACATTAGAAAACAAAACCACAAAAAAGAAAGGAACAATTATGTACATCGTTTTAGATTCATGCAACAAACCTTTGCGTCGTTTCTCTTCATGGCAGGACGCATTCAACTACAAGACCGTATGCCAGCGTTATGACTGGACAATCAGCCGCATTTACTAATCGTGTAACCTTATAAAGACATTATCTTATGGCAAAGCAACTGGATATAAGAATCAATGGACGCAGTTTCTCTGTCGCTCCTGTAAAGTTGGAGCGCAAGAAGATATATGGTTGGAATGAAATGCGAGTAGTGACTCCCGATGGAGAACTTTGCCAGCAAGCAGGTCTCAATAGCGATGGCATTACAATTATTCCAGCAGGAAATATCAAAACAGGAATGCTTCGTGAAGACGCGTTGTGGATGGAACGATCGGAACTCATAGCCATCGATGCCTATGGCAATAAGGTAAAAGCCATTCCCTCATCATTTGATACAGGTATTGACCTTATGGAAAAGACCTCGGTAGAAGATATGCTTGACCATAATCTTGCATCCGTTTATCAGATGACTGGCGATGAAGCTATGCTGCTATCAAGTAAGATAGGAGATGATATCTACAAGTTTCCATTCTCATATCGAGGAGGCTACGAGCAGAACACAGCATTCATCATCACCAACGGTCCAAACGTGTTCATTGTTGTAGGCAATGACGGAGGTTATGAATACATAGGACTGGAACAGCTGGGATATCTTGATACTGTTGAAGAAGAGATGAGTCTGGAAGACGAGATGGACTTTGCAATGTTTTAACACAATATCATTATGAGAGCAATAAACATATCAAACATAAAAGCCCGCAACGCGCAGGTTGGTTTTGAGCAGAAAGGCATCAGACCTACAGTCACGATGCAGCGCAAAGACGGCATGGGATATACCAATGCACGTTTCCTGAAAGCTACACCAGCAACAAGCATTGAGGTGCTTTACGATAAATTCGGAGAAAACCTTGCTGATGAAATCATCAATGGCGATCCGGAGATAGATTTGGAAATGGTAGGTATGCGCCTTGGAAAGGTTAAGAAGGTGTTTCTTGACAATAAGGGTAAAGTAGCTTACAGGGTACTGAGGCAACAAGTTAGATATTCACCCGAAGGTGAGGAGATGGAAGTAAAGAAATTCCATACCACAGAGTCGAACGTCAATATAGACTTTCCTCTCCGGTGGACAGGAAAACTCATTCCTAAAGACAAGGCTGTGCGTACATTCGCATTCGTCAGGAAATATCAGCTGAAGCATATCAATGGTTTGACCTTCGACTTCCTTTATGACATGGCAAAGATGCTCGACGAAAAGAACTGTATGATGCTCGTTGGCGCAGGAATTAAAGGCATTGGTCCACTGGTGATGTCCACTGGCGGTACACCATACAGGGCATTCCTTGAAGGAAGGGTGAAAGACGACAAATACTGTCTGCTCTTGCATCTTACCAATCTTGAACTCAAATCACTTACCAACAATCAAAACGAATAGCTATGATGAATAATGATTTCCCTAATATTGCCAAAGAATACAAGCGTACGGTAGCTGGTCGCTTCATGCTTGTTGAAGGCGCAAAGCTGAAAGATAAGATCTCAGGCGAAGACTTCCTTGTCACAAAGAAAATGGACGGTATCATCTTCCTGACGAATTGGAAATGAATGAATTCCGTGACACAAAGAAACTCCCTGCCGGCTACGACTTCCTGCTGCTCACCTATTCGCAGCTTAGCCGTGAACGTTCCAAAAACTGGAAGGCAGGCAGCGTGATGGACGCTATCGAAGGTTCTTACCTTATCATGGATGAGAGTCACAATGCCAGTGGTGAAGAGAGTAATGTGGGTGAATTCTTCCGTGAGGCAGTTCAGAAATCATGCGGTGTATGTTTCGCGTCTGCCACATACGCCAAATATCCTTCGAGTATGCCTATCTACGCAATGAAAACTGCTATGGGCGAAGCAGATGTGTCTGCAACACAACTAATCGACATCATTTCACATGGAGGTCCGATACTCCAGGAGGTTATGGCAAAGGGACTCGTTGCTTCTGGTTCGATGATACGTCGCCAGCGTGACATGAAGGATGTGGAGCGCACTCTCTATACAAGCGATAATGTAAAGGATATAGCAGCCTTGCAGGGAAGATATGATAAGGTTATAGACCTCATTTCGGATATCCATGATTTTCAGGATGAGTTCATTACGCCATATCTTAGTAGTCTATCTGCCGAACAGATAGTGTGCAAGAAACATAAAGTCGGCAAGAATGAAGTGTTCATCAGAAAGAAGACTCACATATCATACATGCACTTCTCACTACGTATGACGCCTACCATTCGCCAGCTCCTTTTCTCAATAAAGGCTGATGATGCCATACAAGCAACATTGGAAGAACTGAAGGCAGGGCATAAACCGATCTTGCAGATTAACAGAACGATGGAAAGCAACTATGCCAATCTCGTGCAACCTGGTATGGCTTTGCCAAAAGCAGAGTTTGCCCTCAGTCTTCTTAATTGTCTTAAAGATATGTTCAAGTACAAGGCTTTGGCTGCAACAAAGAAAGGCAAGGTGACCAAGTTTTATGAAGTAGAACTGACTTTTGACTTGAAGGATCTTACAAAATTCTTTAATAGCGACGATGCGAAACAGGCTTACGATTTCATTGTCAGGAAAATAAATAATACGCAGACAGATTTGCCTTTAAGTCCGATTGACTACTTTGTACAGAGTCTTGAGAATGAAGGATATAAGGTTGGCGAGATGACCCAGCGTAAGATGGCCTTAAACTACGAGAATATAAAAAACGGTGCTACAGGTAAGACTCATGCATTTATGCGAAAGAAGATTGACAAGAAACGTATGGCAGCAGATTTCAATAATGGCAATCTGGATGTATTGATAGGAAACAGAGTAATGTCATCTGGTATTTCCCTTCATTGCTGTGATGCTTTCAAAGACAAGCGTAAGCGAACCGTCATAACCTGGGAACATCAAGACAGTGCAGACAGGCAGACTCAGTTTGATGGACGTGCCGACAGAACAGGACAGTTGCAACATTGCTCCTTCGTGACATTATCGTCTGCAATACCTGCCGAACAACGTTTCCTCATGATGAATGAGCGTAAACTTCGTTCATTGAACGCCAATGTAGAAGCCAACCAGCACGCTGATGATGCTGGTTTTGACATGCTGAACAAATATGGCACTAAGGTGGCTTTGGAATATCTTCACGACAACCCTGAGAAAGAAATCTATTTCATGGATGAAGGTGACAGTCCATTCGTCAAAGCTGATGACCAAACGGTATTCATTATTCGCTTCATGCGTACACTGGGTTTGCTTAAATGTGATGAGCAAAGAGAAATACTTGATGATGTGATGCACAGATATACAGAACTCATCAACTATCTTGACGAAATCGGTGAAAATGATCTAAATCCTAACGTGCTGCCTCTCAATGCCACATTGCTCAATCGGTCGGTGTTCAGAAATGGTAAACGCAACTCTGCAAGTGTGTTTGGCAACGATGCAATGCTCGATGAAGTGGAAGTTGATGTGCTGAGTCGCCCTTTGACATCTACCCAGATAAAGGCTATTCTCCCAACCCTGACAAGCACTGACGTGTTGGTAAAACAACTGAATGCGCATTGCAAACAGAAAGCAGACAACATAAAAGCGTATTATATTCAACTGCAAAATGATGCAACTCGACAACTTAACCTTCTTCGTAGTTCTGGGGCACATTATACTCCAAGTCATGTAGCGCAATTGGAAGAACGCGCCAACAACACGGATATGATGAATGCACAGATAGAAAGGGTTGAGACGCAGACAGGTTTGTTATGTCAACTTATCAAGAAGTTTACTAACGGTCAGGCAGTTGGCATTCCAATGGCACTTGTTGCAGAAGGAGAAATTGAAGACAACAGACTTGTGGATTACGTTTCCGTTGGGCTGTTCCTAGGCTTTAAGGTCATAGGAAGCAAGACAACACGATCAAGCATCAAGGCTGTATTTGTGGTGAACGATGGCAGATGCAGGTTGGATATACCTCTGACAGAAGAAGGGAAGTTGATGACAATACACAACCAGACGAATCTTGGCGTGATGCGACAAAGATTGTCAAAGGTAACCATTGATACATGGGATTCCTTACTATCCAATTCCACTCGCGAACGTGCTTACATCGTGACAGGTAACCTGCTATCTGGTATTGCCTTCGCAAAGCAGTTTGGCAAGAACGTAGGTAACAGGAAACTACGTCAGATAGCAATGAACAAAGGTCGAGGTCATCTCATCACTTACACCGATGATATGGGACGTGTCAAGAATGGCTATATGTTATCACGAATGTTCCGTCCAACAGATCTACAGTTTTTTGCTCCTAAACCATAGATATGAAAACTTCAAGAATATAGACTATGAATACAGAATTGAAAGAAAATACAACTTTGATACTCCGTAACGGAGATGTTGTCAAGGTAAACAAGTTACTTGGTAGTGGCGGACAGGGATTTGTCTATTCCGTAACCGTGAATGGCGAAGAATGTGCGCTGAAATGGTATAAGCAGATGCCATCTGACATATTCTACGAGAACCTACAGAAAAATGCCGAGGAAGGAGCTCCTTCACCATCGTTCCTTTGGCCCAGAGCTGTGACTAAGAAGAAGTTTGGCAGTTTTGGTTACATCATGTCACTCAAACCTGATGGCTATTACGAGTTCAGCGAATACAGGTTGGCTAAGGTCAGATTCTCATCGTTCAGGGCTATTCTAAATGCAGCCATTGAACTGTGTGAAGCATTTCGGCTTCTTCATGCCAAAGGACTTTCGTATCAGGATCTGAATGATGGTGGTTTCTTTATACACCCAGAAACAGGACATCTGCTGATATGTGACTGTGACAATGTTTTTCCTCATGGCGATAGTTCGGGAGTCTTGGGCAAGGCAAGGTATATTGCACCTGAGATCGTCATGGGCAAGAATATGCCAAACAGTTACTCTGACCGCTTCAGTATGACGGTGATGATTTTCATGCTCTTCTGCATTGATCATCCGTTTGAGGGAATGAACGTTGTACGCCATCCATGTATGACAGAAGAAATAGAGCGACGACTTTTCGGCGAACAGTTGTGTTTTATGTATGATGATGCCGATACAAAGAACAGACCTGTTCGCGGAGTTCATTCCAATGCAATACTTATGTGGAGCTTGTTGCCTAATGTGCTTAGAGACACTTTCAAGCAAGAGTTTTCTAAAGGGAAATTGGATTCGCCCGATAAGAGGTTAACAGAAATGCAGTGGATAGATATTCTTACAAGAGTTCGTGACTCTCTCGTGAGATGTCCGCTATGTGGTGACGAATCGTTCATTACAAGAACAAGCGTTTCGTGCATTAACCATCATTGCAATGGGGCACACTCTGTAATGATGTGGTTTGAGACTGGTGACCGTTCCATACCTCTTATAAATAATAACATACTGCGTACAGGTAAAGGTGACATGATAACTGGACGAGTAGTACTGAAACCGGGAACCAGTGATGTTCTCCTCATACAGAATCTCACAAAGCATGATTGGAGAATCATCACCCCATCAAATAAAAGCGTTACCGTCGCTCCACGTGGATTTTTTCCTGCCAAGGTAGGAATGAAAGTTGAGATAAACGACAATGAAACAACAATTACATATAAAATAAACAACTAAACATTATATATTATGGCACTTACAGATTACGAACTTACTCCTGCGGCTCGTCGCACCCTTAACCTCTTCCTTATGATTGATGTCTCTGGTAGTATGGCCGGAGAAAAGATTGCCGCTGTCAATGATGCTGTGCGCAATGTGATTCCAATAATCAATGGTATCGGAGAGAGCAATCCTGACGCTGAGATCAAAATTTCTGCAATGACTTTCAGCAATACAGTTGAATGGCTAACACCTCAACCTGTCACTGCATCAGGGCTGACATGGAATGATCAGTCCGCTTCTGGCATGACATGCTTGGGCGAGGCTTGCAAAGAACTCAACAGACAGTTGTCTCACAAGACTGGTTTCCTGAAATCAGCTTCGGGGTCGTATGCTCCTGTTGTTATTCTTCTCAGCGATGGTGGCCCTACTGATGATTTCACAGCGGGTATGAATGCTCTCAACAATAATGCGTGGTTCCGTCATTCTACACGTATAGCTATTGCTATAGGCAATGATGCTGATACGAACGTTCTTGCTACGTTTACAGGTAATCCAGAACTGGTGTTCCGTGTTCACAACATCGATGCGCTGAAGACTGTTATAAAGGTTGCAGTTGTAACTTCATCTATGGTTTGCAGCCAGAGCTCATCTGTAAGCTGTGGTGGAACAATATCATCTCCTGCCAATGGTTCGGTTGCAACCGCCAATGCTGGAACACCTATAGGAAGTACACCTTCAAAGTCTCAACTGACTGCCGATGCTATTGCTATGGAACTACAAGGTGAACTGGGTATCGATGTTGGCGATGATGCACTGATGAATGAACTGGATATTGACGAATTTGATTGATCATGAGATACGTATATAACCAAACAGTAAAAGGAGCGAGTCATGCTGATGCCGGAAAGGAGTGTCAGGATGCCTCGCTATCCTGGACAGACGATGATCTTGCTATCATCGTTGTGAGCGATGGTCATAGCGGAGAAAAGCATAGCAACAGTGCTACAGGCGCAGCACTTGCCAGCCAGATTACGCAAAACCATCTTCGTGAATTTTGCAATGATGTTGATGCAAAGTGGCTTAGTCACCAATCGGATGATAACATAAAAAGACTTTGCACAAGCATATTAGCAGAATGGACTCGTGAGATAGATGAACTTGAAGAAGGCGCAGATATCGTGTCGTATGGCTGTACATTGATTGCTTTTGCCCAAACAAAACATTTCTGGTTTGCATTACAGATAGGCGATGGCAGATGCGTTATGCAGAACAAGGCAGGCGAGTGGATTCAACCCATTCCATGGGATGATCGTTGTATTCTCAATATGACCACCTCACTTTGTGATGAGAATGCAGCTAATGAGTTTCGTTTTGCATACGGAGATGTAGAATCGATTCCGAAAGCTGTATTCCTTTGTTCGGATGGTATAGATGGCACATTTGGTTCCGGAGAATTGCTTTATGGATTTTATGGCAACATCATAAAGTCTATAAATGATGATGGTATAGAGAATGTGGTTTCGCAACTTCCGGAGGTGCTGTCTCATTACAGTAGAACTGTCAGTAAAGATGACATGAGCATTGCTTTTGTCTTGAACGATACATAATACCTTTTGAGTTTATTGAAAGCATAAAGTTTTGAAATAGTTGATGTTATCAAAATGTTAACTAATTATAGGACTATGCTTTCAATGAGCTTGAAAACAAAAAAGTGGTTTTTGCTATTATTTCTTCATACCTTTGCTTCAGAATTAAAAAATATATAAAATTTTAAGATATGAAGAAGAAGACATCAAATTCCGTAAACAACAACTCAAAGAGTTTAGTAGCTTCATTTGTAAACATTTTCAACAAGCTCGAAAACTGCGCGCTTAAGGAAGAAGTGCTTGACAGCGTGAAGGAGGATGTGAAGTTTCTGAGCGAGCGTTTGGGACTGAACACTATTCAGTGCGTGATGGTTGCCGTACTGCTTGACGACGAAGACGGTTGCCTGTTCAGTGATTTTGCAAAGCATCTTGGAATCAATAATATCCAGATGCAGCTATACAAGAGTGATATGAACGATCTTGTGGAGCGTGACCTCGTTTATTGCAATACGCAAACCATACGTGGCGTCAACAAGAGTATCTACATGCTCGATGATGATTTCAAGTCTGTTATTGGCAACAACGATACCTATGATACCCTTTCAGTAAGTGAGTGGTCATTGGTTGACCTCATGTCGCATACATCACACATAATCGATGCTAAGCGTGACCGGAATGTCACTTATGATGCAATGAGAAACAAAATCATGGGATTCATCAAGAATACTCAGCATCTTACTCTCTCTGCCGAAATCATGAAGCTCAATCTCGAGTTTCCTGAACTCCTTACTGTGCTTATTGCTTGTAAGTGCATTGTGTTGGATAGCGAATACAATATTGGTCCTGGTGATTACAACAGGGCCTATGAAACACTTTTTGTGGAGCGCAAGGTATTCAAGGGAATCAAAGATGGCAAGAACAATCTTTCTCGCAAGGAACTTATGGAAAATGACAATAGCGATGGCTTTGCACGCACTCATGTCTTTAAGCTTACAGACAAGGCTCTCACTATCTTGTTGCCTGAATACGCTAATATGGAGGATGCCAATTCTATGCTCTCTCGTAGTGGTCTTGTTGAACCTGAGACGGTTAAGGAGAAGTATCTGTTCTACAATACCCAGGAGCAGCATCAGATTGACACCTTATGCAACCTGCTTGACGAGGCACGCTTCAAGGAGGTACAGAAGCGTCTCAGCGAAACAGGTATGCGTACTGGTTTTGCGTGCTTGCTGTATGGTGGCCCTGGCACCGGTAAGACAGAAACTGTCTATCAGTTGGCCCGTCGTACAGGTCGTGCAATTATGCCTGTGAATATATCTGAAATTCGCGACAAGTTTGTGGGTGAGACGGAGAAGCGAATCAAGCACGTATTTGATAAGTATCGCGCTTATGTGCAGGAGAGTCGTGAAAAGAACATTCTCTGTCCAATTCTATTCTTCAACGAGGCAGATGCCATCATCAGCAGGCGTTCGGAGAATGTTGAGCATAGTGTTGACAAGATGGAGAACGCCATGCAGAACATCATCCTTCAGGAGATGGAGAATCTTGACGGCATCCTTATTGCTACAACCAATCTCACCTCCAACCTCGACTCTGCCTTTGAGCGTCGCTTCATCTATAAGATTGAATTGAGCAAACCGTCGGAGGAGGTGAAGAGCCTTATCTGGCAGTCAATGATGCCTGAACTCTGCGAGTACGATGCGGATGAGCTTGCAAAGTCGTACGATTTCAGTGGTGGTCAGATTGAGAATGTTGTTCGTAAGCAAACCATCAACTGGGTGCTTTATGGTAAGAACGCAACTCTCGAAGATCTGCGCACCATCTGCAACGAAGAGAATATCTCCAACAACAATACTCGTTCACGCATAGGTTTCTATGCGTGATATGGGGGATAATCTTTACACCTTATACAAAATATAGACGCTTATGAAAACTTTCATCGCATCAATAATGCTACTCCTGACGATAGCACTCGTTTGTTCGCCAATTTGCCTTGTCTGGTTTGCTCTAGTGAGCAAGTATTCGGTTCTCGTCCGTATTATATGCTTCCTTTTTGGATTGCTATTATGCCGATTGGTAAAACCACTTTCTATCATCACAGGCAAGGACCTGAAGTACATTTAATCTCTCACAACTATGATAACATTGAAATCGACTTGCTGCCGGTTACTTGATGACAATAACCGTGGTGTATCATTCTACAAAATAATAACCAAGGTTACAGATGGTGTTAACACTGCATCTTTCCAACGTTACCGTGTGATTCCATCGTGGAATGACCTGAGCGAAAAACAGAGACGTAAACATTTTCGAGAAGAGGTTAATGAGGAATTGTTTGAGGTTCTCAACAACTATGAAACAATTCAAGAAAACTGGGAAAAGATACAGGAGGACATGAAGGAAAGCAAACATCGTAGTCACCAGAACTTTGAAGCTTACCATAAGTGTATCAACTCTGTTCACGGTTTCTGGGAACTCTATGACTTTTAAGATATATCGCTACTCGTTGAATTTCATAAACACTAATCATGAACGAAAACAAATCCAATAAATATCACGTTGGCAAAGCCATTTACGCAAAATTTATCAAGTCTGGGCTTTCTTCTAAAGAGTTTGCAGAAGATTTGAATTGTACCATTAATGAGGTTTACAACATATTCAAGTCATCTGCTATAAATATTGAGCGATTGATAGAAGTGTCCAAAACTCTCAAACACAACTTTTTGTTTGATATCGCTGTTATGATTGAAGAAGGAACTTATAAAACCTCTTCCTTAGACGAAAATCTATCAGAAGAATCCTTGATTACACTGTCAAACGAACAGTTATATGAGGTTGACATGGAAGGTTATTCGACTATTCTTGACGAATATCTTGTAACTGACCACAAACTGCCACTTATAGTTATAACTGACGTTAATGATACAGCCGATGACTTGCTTTACAAAAAAGCATTTGAACTTTATGGCAACAGAGGATATAAGATGATGACCAACACTTGCAACATCGACCTAAAACCTTATATTGTTCCTGTTTTTACCGAAATCGATGAAAGTTTATGCCACAAAGATCTTGACACTCAAATAGGTGAGGTTATTGCCGCAAAACGTGCATCTGACAAGCATATTGTCTTCATTTTAAATATGCAAGACAAAAATAATGAAACACTATTAGAGGATGCAAATCAAATATGCGAGTTATGGCATCATACAGCTCATGTCGTATTCCTTCATTCATCAACACCATCGACTAATGGATTACCCCAGTTCGGGATAAGATTTTGTTCATAAAAAGTTGGTAGTCTCATAAATATTTTGTACCTTTATAGGTGAAAATCAATTAGTTACAAAAATATTTAATATGACTACCGATTACAAAGTTACAGAATTATTTTGTATTATAGACGAGTTTTGCAAACATTTTGATGCAGAAAATGCAGGAAATTTGCTGGAAGACAATAGCGGAGTGAAGCGTAGACGGCGTGCAGCATCGTTGTCCGACAGTGAAATCATGACCATTCTGTTGTATTTTCATTTTGGTACATTCCGCAA
>NZ_JXQI01000013.1 GCF_000834015.1 Prevotella pectinovora
TATTTACAAAATATAGTACACTTATGGGACTTTGGGACTTTGGGACTTTTGGGACTATTGGTACTATTTTGTAAAACAAACGGATTCAAACGGATGGATTCACTTTTACAATATGTTCATCGTCGGTAGCCTCTGAAAGTATTTTTATTCATTTTTCGTAGATAACTACATGGTATAATGTTCCAAAAGTCGGTTTCCAATATGCTAATAAAAATCGGTCATCAGGAATTTTGGAAAGTCTTCAAGACCTATCCGTCAATCACCTGATGACCGATGCGCCTTTATGTCAAGGCAAGAATTATGCTATATGGGCTTCTGATAAAGGACCCCACATGATGTGCGTCATTATTTGATGTTTGGCTCCTCCAGACCGAAGCCCTTCTTCTTGTCGAGTGCCTTCAGATAGATGGCGAAGAGAAGGGCAACAACGCCGAAGCTCGCAAACACTACGAGTGGCACCGTGTAGTCGTAAGGAATGAAGTCTGCACCCGCCTTCTTGGCTGCTATAACGGCAGGGTTGTTCTCATTGGTAGAAGCGAGCAGGTTGCCGATGAGCTTTGGCACGAAGCAAAGACCGATGTTCTGAACCCAGAAGATCAGGCAGTATGCAGAACCGAGAATCTTCTCGTCGATAATCTTTGGAACGCTTGGCCACAATGCAGCCGGCACGAGAGCGAATGAGATTCCGAGGAGCACGATGGTGGTATAGGCAATCAGCGGGCTCTTTGTCTCTGGCAATACGAATGCGAACACGAGATGGCAGCAGATGAGAATCAGCGCACCGCCCATGAGCATCGTAGCGCCTTTGCCCTTGCGGTCGAGGAAATTGCCCAGGAATGGAGTGATGACAGCAGCACCGATAGGGAACCAACGGAAGATGTTGGCAGCATCGGATGGAGAAATTCCGTCGAGGTTACACTGCAGCATGTTTGCGCCATAACGCTGGAATGGGAAGATGGCAGAATAGTAGAGCACACAGAGAAGGGCAACTATCCAGAACACCTGTGAAGAGAAAATCTTGCCAAGGTCGCTGAACTTGAATTCCTCCTCAGACTCTCCAGCCTCTTCAGACACACCGAGCTGCTTGTCGAGTGTCTTGTCCATGAATGTGAACACGATGAACGTGATCAGACCGATGAGCAGGAGGACGGTGCAGAATGCTATAGGAGCTACTACAGTGCCGAATTTGCTCGCGATGATTGGTGAGATTGAGAAGATGGCGAACACACCCACACGGGCGATAGCCATCTCGAGACCCATGGCGAGAGCCATCTCCTTGCCCTTGAACCACTTTGCGATGGCCTTTGAAACTGTTGTTCCTGCCATCTCACAACCACAACCGAAGAGCATGAAGCCGAAGCATGCCATCTTGGCGCTGGCAGGAAGAGACACCCACCAGGTGTTGAGCCAGTCGTGAAAACCGGTCGTGGCAAACCAATCAGAGATTCCGATGAGCTTGATTAGCGCTCCGATAAACATCATAGAGGCAGACAGGACTCCTGTGAAGCGAACGCCCATTTTGTCGAGGATAATACCGGCGATGATGAGGAAGCCCATCACGTTGACGATATACTCAGAAGCGGCATAAGTTCCGAACGTGTCAGGACCCCAGCCTTTTTCGCTCTCCATGAGAGCTTGGATTGGTGACATTACATCGACAAACATGTAGGCGAAGAACATCATGGAAGCGATAAGGATGAGGGCTGTCCAGCGTGCCCATGCCTTGTCATTTAATAGTTGTTTAACTGTTTGAACCATTTTAATTCTTTTTTTAATTGTTTTTATTTTCCTTTTTCTTTTATATTTTCATTTGAAAAGTTTATTTCTTCAGCCACTTGTCAAGCCAGTTGAAGTATGTGCGCTGCCAGAGAACGCCGTTCTGTGGTTTCAAAACCCAGTGGTTCTCGTCGGGGAAGAGCAGCAGTTCTGCAGGAATGCCTCTCAGGCGGGCTGCATTGAAGGCTCCGAAACCTTGGTTGGCATTGATGCGGTAGTCCATCTCGCCATGGATGCAGAGTATAGGAGTGTCCCATTTGTCAACGAAATGGTGAGGAGAGTTGTCGTATGTCCTCTTGGCATTGGCAGTCTTGTCCTTGTTCCAGAAGGCATCGTCGTATTCCCAGTTGCTGAACCAGGCCTCCTCGGTGTCGGTATACATAGACTCGAGGTTGAAAGCACCGTCGTGGGCGATGAAACACTTGAAACGTCCGTCGTGATGGCCTGCGAGGTAGTAAACGCTGAAGCCGCCGAAGCTTGCACCAACGGCACCGAGACGGTCTTTGTCAACGAATGGCAGTGTGGCTGCGTCGTCGATAGCGCTGAGATAGTCTTTCATGCACTGGCCAGTCCAGTCGCCGCTTATCTCCTCGTTCCATTCAGAACCGAAACCTGGCAGTCCGCGGCGGTTAGGAGCAACCACCACGTATCCGTTGGCTGCCATTATCTGCATGTTCCAACGGTAGCTCCAGAACTGTGATACAGGACTCTGTGGGCCGCCTTCGCAGAAGAGCAGAGCAGGATATTTCTTGTTCTCGTCGAAATCAGAAGGCAATACCACCCATACGAGCATGTCCTTGCCGTCGGTAGTCTTCACCCAGCGCTCTGTCACCTTGCCGAGAGAGAGTTGAGAAAGGATTTCCTTGTTCTCCGAAGTCAACTGCTGTACCTTCGACTTCTCAGCCTTTTTCTCTGGCGTCACCACGAAGATGTCGTTTGGTGCCGACATGCTCTGGCGGATGGCAAGCAGCTTGTTGCCGCTGTTGGCAAGAGATACGGACACGAAGTCTGCGCAGTCGTTTGTCATCTGCTCCACCTTTCCTGTCAGGTCGGTGCGATACATGTTCACGCATCCGTGCCATACACCGATGAAAGTGATGGTCTTGGAATCTGCCATCCAGCAGAAGTCATCCACGTTGGAGTCGAACTTCTCTGTGACATACTGCTTTGTGCCGGTGGCGAAGTCATAGACGCAGAGTCTGTTTCTGTCGCTCTCATATCCGTCGTGTGCCATGCTCTGCCATGCAATGCGTTTGCCGTCGGGCGAGAACTTGGGGTTGATGTCGTAGCCAGGGTTGTTCTTCAGATTCTCGGCAGAGTTCACAGCCTGGAATTTCTTTGACTTTGAAGTGTCGTTCTTGGGTGCTACGTATCCGGCTGGCTTGCAGAGGTTCTTGGTCTGCTTTGTAGCCAGTTCATAGAGATATATGTCAGAATCTGTAGAAGTGGCATATTCCACTCCTGACTTCTTTCTGCATGTATATGCAATGCTCTTTGAATCAGGGCTCCATGCCAGCTGCTCCACACCTCCGAATGGCTTCATGGGACACTCGTATGGTTCGTCGGCAAGGATGTCTGTGCCTTCGGTTATGCCCTCGGCTGTGACATCAGCCAAGAAAGGGTGGGGGATAGTCTCCACGTATTCGTCCCAGTGGCGGTAGTTCAGGTCGGTGATGAGCCTTCCGCTGGCCAAAGGCAGGTCTGACGGATTCTTCTTGATGCTTTCATGATAGGCTATCTGTTTCACGAGGATTACCTGTGTGCCACTTGGCGAGAACTTGAAACCGTCTATGCCGGTCTTGTCGTGGGTCAGCTGCCTGCGGTCTGTTCCATCGGCATTCATAGACCAGACCTGTCCTCCGGAAATGAAGGCGATGCGTTTGCCACCCTCTATCCATGCTGGATCAGTCTCGCTTGCAGAAGCTGTAGTGAGCTGACGGATGTTCTTGCCGTTGGCATCCATGATGCAGATTACCTGGCGACTCTTGTTCTGTTTCACACTGTAGTAGCCCACCTGGTATACGATGAGCTTTCCGTCGGGTGACGCCTGGGCAGATGCAATTCGTCCCATTGCCCAAAGGGCCTCGGGAGTCATCTTGTTGCTGCTGAGCGTGACGTTGCTCTTTCCGATTGTTTCCACTGTGGTCTGTGCTTTTAGGCTATGGCATCCCAATGAGAGAGCCATGGCGAGGATAATTGATTTTTTCATAATATAGAAGGTAAAAAAGCCCGCGAGGAATTCCGGCATTATGCAACGCCTGGAATCCTTTACAGACTTGTTGTTTGATACTTAGTGGCCCTTTCTTCTTTCCATCTCCTCGCGCTGCTTGCGGAGTTCCTCGGCCTGCTTCTGCATGGCCTCGAGTCGTGCGGCGAGTCCGCTGGTCTTCTTAGGATTCTTCTTGTTTTCCTCGTATTTGGCCTCGAGGATAGACAGAAGCTTCTCATCGTTTGTGGTCTTGCGCAATGTCCACATGATTGCAGCGCTGAAGAAGAGTGATATGAAGTAGTAGAAGTTCAGTCCGGCAGAATAGTCGTTGAACATGAAGAAGAACATCACTGGCATGAGATACATCATCCACTGCATTGCCTTCATTTGTTCAGCCTGCTGGCCTACCATCTGGTCTCTCTGCTGGCGCATTGTCATCATTGAATACAATACGTTGGCTACACAGAAGAGGATACACGTGAGACTCAAGTGGTCGCCGATGAGCCACAGATTGGTGTGCCACTCTATGATTGGGTCGTAGGTAGAGAGGTCGCTTATCCAGAGGAAGCTCTCACCTCTTAGCTGTATGGCGTTAGGCACGAAATTGAACATCGCAATCCAGATAGGCATCTGGATGAGCATTGGCAGACAGCCGCTCAGAGGGCTGACGCCATACTTGGAATATTCTGCCATCATTGCCTGCTGCTTCATCATCTGGTCTTCTGGCTTGTCGTATTTCTTCGTTATCTCGTCGAGCTTTGGTTTCAGCACACGCATCTTGGCCGAAGACATGTAGCTCTTCTTCACAAGCGGGAATGTGATGAACTTGAGGAGCATAGTGATGAGAATCAATACGATACCCATATTAATGTCGAGCTTGGTGAGCCAGTCGAAAACGTAAATGGTGAACCATCTGTTGATGATTCGGAACAGAGGCCATCCCAGATAAACCAGGCGCTGCATCTCAAGGTCTTTGCCGAACTTGCTCTCTTCCTCTACGTTCTGCAGCAGACGGAAATCATTAGGACCATAGTAGAACTCCAATTCTGTAGGCTGCTTTCCAGTCGGGTCAAAGAATGTTTTCATCTTTGCTCCGTACTGCTTCAGATAACCAGAACCCTTCTCCTGCGGAATGCTTGTCATCTTGGCATTCTTGCCTAAGTCCTTCTCTGCTATCATTACGGCACTGAAGAACTGGTTCTTGAATGCCACCCAGTCGATGTTGTCCTCAACAGTCTCGTCGGTCAGTTCCTTGCCCTCGTTAAGATAGTCGGTTCCGCCTTCGGTCAGATGGTATGTGAGCGACGCATAACGGTTCTCGAAAGTGAAGCCCTTCTCCTGCTGACGACATTTGTCTGTCCATTCCACATCAATCGTGTTGTAGTTTGGAGAGAACATTCCTGCCATGCCGTTTGCCTGAATAGAGGCATGTAGCATGTAGTCTTTGCCCAACTTGTATGAAATAGTGAGCGATTTTCCGTTAGCTGTTGCTGCAGTGAACGTTACCGTAGAGTCGGTGACGTTTGAAGGCGTGAAATACATGTCACTCGTCACGAGGTTTGTCTCCTTGCCTGCAAGCATGAATTTGAGCTGCTGGTCTTTAGCGTCGAAGAGCGTCACGTCATTGTTGCCGTTGCGGTCGGCGAACCCTTTGATTACGGCTTTCTGTACAGTGGCTCCCTTTGTGTTGAGCGTGAGTTCTACCTTTTCGTTGCGGAGTGTCACGTCTGTTGCCTTTCCTGACATCACCTCATGGAAGAGGGCTGTGGTGTCTGTTGCCAGCGCCTGGGCGTTTGCCTTGGCTGCAGCTGCATCGGCAACCTGTTTTGCTGCTGCTTTCTTCTTCTCCACATTGGCTATGGAGTCTTGCACTCTCTGCTGCTGGGCTATTTCCTCGTCTGACGGTTTGTTGTACCAACTGAAACCGATGAGCAATGCTGCGATGAGCACAAAGCCCGTGATGGTGTTTTTATCCATTGTCAAAAATAAGTTGTTTTTCTGATAAATATTGCGTTATTAACCGGTTGTCATTTCTTACCCTTCTTGCAGGCTATAGCTGTTTTCACGAAGTCAAGGAAAAGAGGATGCGGTTTGAGCACCGTACTTGAGTATTCCGGATGGAACTGTGTTCCGATATACCATTTCAGTCCTGGTATCTCCACGATTTCAACGAGGTCGCTCTCTGGGTTGCGTCCCACACATTTCATTCCTGCACGCTCGTATTCCTGCTCGAAGCTGTTGTTGAACTCATAGCGATGACGATGGCGCTCCTGTATGTGTTCCTTCTTGTAGATTTCAAAGGCGCGTGATCCTTGTTTCAGTACACATTCATAGGCGCCGAGTCGCATCGTTCCACCCAAGTCGGTGATGTTCTTCTGGTCTTCCATGATGTCGATCACGTTGTGCTCCGTCTTCTCATCGAGTTCACGGCTGTTGGCATCTTCATAGCCAAGCACGTTTCTCGCGAATTCCACAACTATCATCTGCATTCCGAGGCAGATGCCGAAAGTTGGAATGTCGTGAGTCCTGGTGTAGTGGGCTGCAACGATCTTGCCTTCTGTTCCACGCTGTCCAAATCCGGGACATATCATTATGCCGTCCATTCCCTGCAGCTTTTCTGCCACGTTCTCCTCAGTGAGCTTCTCACTGTTGATGAACGTAATGACGGTCTTGTGGTCGTTGTAGGTGCCGGCTTGAGAGAGGCTCTCCCTGATGCTCTTGTATGCATCCTGAAGGTCGTATTTGCCGACAAGACCTATATGTACTTCTTCTGTGGCTTTCTGTCTTCTTTCGAGGAAGCTCTTCCATGGTCCGAGTGCAGGAGTCTCTCCCGGCTCAATGCCCATCTTCTTGAGGATTGCCGAGTCGAGTCCCTGATTCTGCATATTGACGGGCACTTCATAGATGGAAGGCAGGTCTTCGCTTTGTACGACGCAGTCGAAGTCGACGTTGCAGAAGGATGCCACTTTCTTGAGTATTCCGTCTCCGAGGTGTTTCTCGGTTCGCAGCACGAGAATGTCGGGCTGTATGCCGACGCTCTGAAGCTCTTTTACGGAGTGTTGAGTTGGTTTGGTCTTCAGTTCTCCGGCTGCTTTGAGATAGGGTACGTAGGTTAGATGTACGCATACTGCATTCTTGCCCAGTTCCCATTTCATCTGTCTTATCGCCTCAAGGTATGGGGCGCTTTCTATATCGCCTATCGTTCCTCCGATTTCCGTTATTACGAAGTCGTAGTGGTTCTTCTCTCCGAGCAACTTTATGTTCCTCTTTATCTCATTCGTGATATGCGGAACTACCTGAATCGTCTTTCCCAGATAATCGCCACGTCGCTCCTTGTCTATCACAGCCTTGTATATGCGTCCTGTGGTGAGTGAGTTCGCCTTTGTGGTCTGAATGCCTGTGAACCTCTCGTAGTGTCCGAGGTCGAGATCTGTTTCCATACCGTCCACGGTGACGTAGCATTCACCGTGTTCATACGGATTCAGGGTTCCTGGGTCGATGTTGATGTAGGGGTCGAATTTCTGGATTGTGATGTTGTAGCCCCTTGCCTGTAATAACTTACCTATTGAAGAAGAGATAATTCCCTTGCCGAGCGATGATACTACACCGCCAGTGACGAAGATGTACTTGGTTTCAGTCACGGTCTTGTTGTTTTTATTGTTTATAATATTCAAACGATTTGCAAAGTTAACAATAAAAACATTTATAGCCAAAGGATTAGCTTTTTTTCGCTTTTTTCTTCTATGAAGAATTATGGGTCAGCGGAAAAGTACTGGGGGTGTTTTTTATTTCATAGTATTTTGTATCTTTGCATTATGAACATGCTTGAACAATTAGCCCGTCTAGTTCTTCCCAAAGAAATACTAGACAATTTCGATATCG
>NZ_JXQI01000014.1 GCF_000834015.1 Prevotella pectinovora
TGTACATTTGGTCACAGCCATGGTCAGAAATCGCCAAACATTCACCCCTGAATATAAAATCTCAGCATAAATTGAAAATAATGGTCAAAACATTTGGATATTAACATAGAAAGCGATTTGGGTTTAATTTGATTTGAAAATGAAGCTGAATGAAACAACTACCCTATTAGGAATACAAGCAAGCGTAATTCTCAAAATTCCGTCAAATGGCAACGTTTACGCTAATTAAGTTTAAGAATAGAAGTGAATATTTCAGTATGAAGAATAAAAAATGTAATTTTGAAGCGAAATTGATTTAAATAATCTGCTCAAATTACCTGTCTGCCCCATAGTAGACAAACTTTCAAAACACGAGTAGAAACAAGGAGAATAACTAAACATAAACAATAGATATGACAAGAAACAAGATAGTCACTTTTGGTGAAATCATGCTTCGCATGACGCGCCCCGACAAACAGCGCATCACGCAGGGCAGCGAATGGCTCGGACTGTTCGGCGGCAGCGAGGCCAACGTGGCCGTGTCGCTGGCGATGCTGGGCGACGAGGTGGAATACGTGACCCGACTGCCCCGGAACAAAATCGGCGACGCCTGCAGGAACGAAATCCGCAAATACAACGTTGGCACAGATTTCATCGCCTATGGCGGCGACCGTCTTGGACTCTATTACTACGAGGAGTCGGCTGCGCTCCGGGGGTCGAGCATCGTGTACGACCGCGAAGACTCTTCGCTCACCACGATGCAGAAAGGCATGATAGACTGGAAGGCGGCTTTTGCCGACGCCAAGCTGTTCCACTGGTCAGGAATCTCATGCGCCCTGTCAGAAGGAGCTGCCAGCGCCACACGCGAGGCAATAGAAACGGCTGGCGAAATGGAACTTGTGGTGTCGTGCGACATAAACCACAGGGCAAACCTGTGGAAATATGGCGCTGATGCCCACGATGTGCTCATGCCGATGGTGGCACAGAGCGACATAGTTTTCGGCACGGCTGGCGAATGGCAGCTAATTACGGGTCTTAAAGCCCCCGACTTCAAAGCCACTTCAAGCGACTACGTATTGGAAGAAGGCGCTTATCTCGAATTCTTCCGCCATGCACAGAAGATACTGCCCAAGGCGAAGAAGATGATCATAGCGCTGCGCAACACGCTCTCTGCCAACCACCACCTGCTCTCAGGAGTGCTCTATGCCGACGACAGGCTCTACACGGCGCGTGTCTACGACATAGACAACGTGCTCGACCCGATGGGCGTGGGCGACGCTTTCATCGCTGCCTACGTGCATGCCTTCTCCAAGAACGGCAACGACAACAAGAAGTGCCTCGACTTCGCCCTCGCGGCTTCTGCATTGAAAAATACCATCCCCGGCGACTTCAATCTCGTAACAGAAGAGGAGGTGGAGGAAATCATCTGACATACTTATCATGAAAAGCAACAGCAAAGAGATAGACATGCTCCACGGACCGCTGCTGAAGAAGATTCTCGTCTTCGCCCTGCCCTTGGCTCTAAGCAGCATGATGCAGCAGCTGTTCAATTCAATCGACGTGGCTGTGGTGGGACATTTCGCCAGCAGGGAGGCGCTCGCCGCCGTGGGCAGCAACGGACCGGTGATAAACCTTCTCATCAACCTCTTTATCGGCGTATCGATGGGAGCCACGGTGGTCATATCCAACCACATCGGACAAAGAGACGACAACAGCACTAAGAAGGCAATCAGCACGGCGGCATTCGTGGCCGTGGCAAGCGGAATATTCCTTATGTTCCTGGGCTTCATGGCAGCAAGACCCATCCTCGAACTCATCGACACACCCGAAGATGTGCTCGATCTTGCCGAACTCTATCTCAGGATATATTTCTGCGGAATGCCTTTCCTCATGGTGTTCAATTTCGCCGCAGCCATCCTGCGAAGCATCGGCGACACGAAGCGTCCGTTATACATTCTGATAGCGGCAGGAGTGGTGAACGCCTTGCTCAACCTCTTGCTCGTGGTGGTCTTCCACATGAGCGTGGCTGGCGTGGCAATCGCCACGTGTATAGCCAACGCCATAAGCGCCACGCTGATAGTGAGGATCCTCATCAGCGAAGCCGAACCCTACAAGCTTGACGTGAAGGGTATCCGCGTGGAATGGAAGGAGCTGAAAAGGATGCTCCAGATAGGTGTGCCGGCAGGAATACAGGGAATGATTTTCTCATTTTCCAACGTGCTCATGCAGTCGGCAATCAACGGCTACGGCTCGGCGGCGATAGCTGGCTCGGCGGCGGCCCTCAATTATGAGTGTTACTGCTACTTCATCGTTGCTGCCTTCAGCGGAGCGGCGATAAGTTTCGTAGGACAGAATTATGGTGCCGGCAACATGCTTCGGGTGAAAAGGATTTACTGGATTTGCATGGCTCTGAGCTTCGCCTTGTGTTGTATTTCCAACCTCCTCATAGCTTGGCAGCACGACCTGTGTCTCAGCGCTTTCTCCACCGACGGCGAGGTGCTCGACTATGGTTCAAGAAGGATGATGGTGGTGCTCACCACCCAATGGATAGCATGCAGCTACGAGATTTCGGGTGCTGCCCTCAGAGGTATGGGGCGATCGATGCTGCCCACGCTGATTACAATCGTGGGCACGTGTCTGCTCAGGATATTCTGGATATTCGTAGTGGCACGCCATTGGCACGGCTTCCAGACACTAATGGGGATATACCCCGTTTCGTGGATGATAACGGGTTGTATGATGCTCACGGCTCTATATCTCACGTTCAGAAAAATGGAAACGCAAGAAGCTGCATAAAAGAAAATCAGATTCAACAGGAAACAATAATATGTACGAAAACAACACCCTCTATGTCTCCGACCTCGACGGAACGCTGCTCAACGACTCTTCGATACTATCGCCTGTCACAGAGCGGACGCTCAACGAGCTGATTGCCGATGGGGCGCTCTTCACCATCGCCACGGCACGCACTCCTGCCACCGCCGTAGACCTGATGAGAAACGTGAATACCAACATCCCGTTCATCGTAATGGCTGGATGCGCTCTATGGGACAACGGGCGCAGGGATTACATTTCGGCAAGGACAATCTGCCCTAACCACATGGCGAGAATCCTCGGCATCTTCGAGCGCCGGGGCAGCCATCCCTTCGTCTACCACCGCCGTGGCAACAAGATAGTGGTGGAGCACGTGAGCGAGATGACCGATGCCGAACTCGACTTCATCCGTCCGCGCATCCTTTCGCCATACAAATGCCTTGAAACCGTGGAGGGTTCTGAGCTGAACATCGACACAAGCGACGTGATGCTCATCTTCGGCATGGGCAACTTTGACCATCTCAGAGCCATTGCCGATGATATCGACAGGGAGGGAATCCCGTGTTCATACAACTGCTACCATGATATCTTCGACAATGGTCTGGGCTTCATCGACATCTATATGGAGGGCACCACAAAGGCGCTTGCCATCGAGCAGGTGAAGGCTGCCACGGGTGCCGAGCGTGTGGTGGTGTTCGGCGACAATCTGAACGATATCCCGATGATGCGTGCCGCAGATTGGAGCGTGGCGGTAGAGAACGCCTATTCTGAAGTGAAGCTCGCCGCCAGCGAGGTCATAGGACTTAATACCGACGATGCCGTGGTGAAATGGATAAAGGAAGACCGTTTCCGTTTAAAGTCCCCCCAGATCCACTCTTCCAATATTCAAAGTTCAAGCAAGCCTTAATGGCCGGCTTGGACTCAAATCATTTCAGTTCCAGCGCCACCACATTCTCCACATGCGGAGTATGTGGGAACATGTCTACGGGCTGTACAGCCACCACCTTGTACAAACGGTCGAGAAGCTGCAGGTCGCGTGCCTGTGTGGCTGGGTTGCAGCTCACGTATACGATGCGTCTCGGCTTTGCCCTGAGGATTGTCTCCACCACGTCTGGATGCATTCCGGCACGTGGCGGGTCGGTTATTATCACATCGGGACGGCCATGACCGGCAATGAACTCGTCGGTAAGAATATCCTTCATGTCGCCCGCAAAAAAGAGCGTGTTGCCGATGCCGTTGATGTCCGAATTCACCTTGGCATCTTCGATAGCTTCGGGCACGTATTCAATCCCCACCACCTTCTTGGCGCTGCGTGCCACGAAGTTGGCAATCGTTCCCGTTCCGGTATAGAGGTCATAGACAACCTCCTCGCCAGTGAGACCGGCGAACTGGCGTGCCACGGAATACAGATGGTATGCCTGGTCGGTGTTGGTCTGATAGAAACTCTTCGGTCCCACCTTGAAGCGAAGACCCTCCATAATCTCGAAGATATGGTCGTTGCCTTTGTAGAGAGTCAGCTTCAGGTCGCCGAATGTGTCGTTACACTTCTGGTTGTCAACATATAGCAGCGAGGTTATCTGCGGGAATCTGTCTGCAAGCGCCTCCATGAGCTGCAGCGAGCGCTCGCGGTCGCCCTCTTCGTCGTAGTGGAACTGCACGAGCACCATCCACTCTCCTGTATTCGAATTCCTCACCATAACGTCGCGCAGCAGCCCTGTCTGCTGTCTGAGGTCAAAGAACGTGAGGTCGTTGTCGATCGCATACTGATAGATGAAGTTTCTGATTTCGTTTTGCAATCCGTCCATCAGATGACAGTTGTGGATTGGCAGAATCTTGTCGAAGGCTCCCGTGATGTGGAATCCTATAGCCCTCATCTCCCCTGCCGGCTCACCGCTGGCAATCTCCTCGCGAGTCATCCATCGCTTGTTGGAGCAGCCGAACTCCAGCTTGTTTCTGTATTCGCGAATCTTCCGGCTGCCGAGGATCGGCATGAACTCCGGCAGCTCCACCTTTCCGATGCGTGTGAGCTGCTCATACACCTGCCGCTGCTTCATCTCGAGCTGCTTATCATATGGCAGGTTCTGCCATTTACATCCGCCACACACTCCGAAGTGCTCGCAGAAAGGCTCTTCCCTCACGGCACTTTTCTCAACGAAGCGTATCACTTCGGCTTCCATATAGCTATGTCTTTTCTTCCTCACCTGCAGGTCTACTATGTCGCCCGGCACGCAGAACGGCACAAACACTACCATGTCGTTCACTCTCGCCAGCGACTTACCCTCAGCCGCACAGTCGGTTATCTGTATGTTCTCAAGTATTGGTAACGGTTTTTTCTTTCTTGCCATAATTGTCATTATTTCTGTATCATTGCCGCAACCTTCGGATTACGGTTTATTGTCAGGAAGCCATCCGCCAGGACTGACTGACGGCGACTTCTCGTTTGCAACTGCAAAGATACGAATATATGGAGGGAAAAACAAATAAACGGACTTCCACAATCTGCAAAATTCTGTTAATAAAGCGCTGTGTCCACGTTAATAGATAATAGGCTCATCCGACAAATGCGTAGTTTTTATTGTGTAGCGAAGAACCAAATAGTCAGCCTTTCGCGAAGCAGACTTGGGGCATTACCATTCCATAACCATGGTTCTTTTCATTGGCTTTTAATAGACTTTTGGGGTAAGAACCAACAGTTTTTTGCATCGTTCCAACGACTTATCAAATCCCAATCGGTCATCAGGACGCTTAAACTGCCAAGATAAAAGCAACACACTAGTATACCTGCCGAATCAAATAAAATCTTCGATTGATATATACCCGCATCTATATATTAAATAATGTAATAACAGACACTTTTGTAACAAGAATTTACCAAAACAACATTTTATTAAAAAAAACTCCGTAAACATTTGGAAGTTTAAACAAAACTCCATACCTTTGCACTCGCAATTCGGAAATCACTAAACCGATAGCAATTGAAAATGCGCCTGTAGCTCAGTTGGTAGAGCATCTGACTCTTAATCAGAGGGTCCAGGGTTCGAACCCCTGCAGACGTACTTTAAACAAGAAAATAATTAGTGATGCGCCTGTAGCTCAGTTGGTAGAGCATCTGACTCTTAATCAGAGGGTCCAGGGTTCGAACCCCTGCAGACGTACTTAAGGAGGCTTTTAAAAGTCTCCTTTTATTGTGTATATACCTATTCTACACAAAATAGAAACAGTGTTTCACGACATTACGAATGACGGAAAACGGAAAACAATAGCAATCTGAGCAAATTAGAAACTCTGCAATACTCAAAAATCCACTGTCTCCATGAACAACAATACCCCAGACAACTACATAGTGACAAGCCCTGAATGGGAGTCGGCATGGAAAATAGCCAACGAAACCGGCAACAACCTCTTCCTGACAGGCAAGGCGGGCACGGGAAAAACCACTTTTCTCCGCCAGCTGAAAAAGAAATCAAAGAAGAGGATAATCGTAGTGGCACCAACGGGAATAGCGGCGATAAACGCCAGAGGAGTGACCATCCACTCCTTCTTCCAACTACCTTTCTCGCCCTACGTGCCAGGCACCCACACGGGAAACCAGCAACAGCAGCACTACAGATTCGGAAAGGAGAAACTGAGGATAATACGCGGAGCAGACATCATGGTAATCGACGAGGTGAGCATGGTGAGGGCCGATCTGCTCGACGCCATCGACGACGCGCTGAGGCGGCTGCGACGAAGCGACAAGCCGTTCGGAGGGATGCAGATGCTGCTCATCGGCGACCTGGAGCAGTTGGCACCCGTAGTGAGAGAGGAGGAATGGCGGATGCTCAGCCAATATTACGCCTCGCCTTACTTCTTCGACAGTAGGGCGCTGAAAGCCACCGACTACGCCACGATAGAACTGAAACAGGTATTCAGACAGGACGACATGCATTTCGTGGAACTGCTCAACAAGATACGCTCTAAAAACATCGACGACGAGGCACTCAGCACCCTGAACTCTCGCTGCATACCCAATTTCAAGCCGCGCAAAGAAGACGGATACATAAGGCTCACCACACACAACAGCTTCGCACAGGCGACAAACGACAGGGAAATGGAAGCACTGCCCACAAAGCCATACACATATACGGCAACCGTGGAGGGCGACTTCCCTGAACTTTCCTACCCCACAGACGGAAAACTGACACTGAAGATGGGAGCACAGGTGATGTTCGTGAAAAACGACTCATCGGCAGCCAAACTCTTCTACAACGGCATGATAGGCGAAGTGTGCGCCATAAACGAAAAGGGGTTTAGCGTGAGACCTGCCGACAGGGACGGCGTAATCGACGTGGAAAGGGAGACATGGCAGAACTGCAAATACAGGATAAACGCAGAGACCAACGAGATTGAGGAAAAGGTGGAAGGCACATTCAGCCAGTTTCCCGTAAAGGCGGCATGGGCAATAACAATCCACAAAAGCCAGGGACTGACATTCAGCCACGCCATTATCGATGCTCACGCCTCGTTCACACACGGACAGACCTACGTGGCGCTGAGCCGATGCAAGACGCTGCAAGGCATGGTGCTCGCCGCACCAATCACACGCAGTTCGCTGATAAGCGACTCTACGGTGGACGCTTACACCAGGGAAATCCGCAACGGCATACCTACGGAGAGCGACGTGGAAAGGATGCGGCGCGCTTACACCACGAGCCTCATCACACGGCTATTCGACTTCAAGCCACTTGGGGTGGCGCTGGCAAACATCACCAGGGTCATCGACGAACATCTATACAAGGCGTATCCCGACCTTCTGCAGCAATACAAGGTAGCGCTGGAGACTTTCAAAAGCGACGTGGAGACTGTAGCGGCTAGATTCAAGATGCAATACGAGAGAATGGCAGCCGTGACAAAGGAAACGGCCGGCGGCTGCGTAGGCGACGAACTGCAGGGTCGCATAACGAAAGGGGCGGTTTATTTCCTGGAGAAGACAACTACCATCTCCGACCTGCTGAAGAAATCTGAACTAGCCACAAACAACAAGCAGACAGCCAAACAGGTTGCCAACGCAAAGGAACTGCTGGCTGAGGCGCTGATTATGAAAACGGGAATGCTGGAATATGCACGCAACGAGAAATTCTCAGTTGACGGATATCTCACCCACAAGGCTGCGCTTCTCCTTGGCGACAACCGCCAAGGCGCTGCAGCGGAAAGGAAAAGAACCAAAACGGCGACTGCTGCCAAGGCAGACATCCCCGAAGATGCAGCCCATCCATTGCTGCTCGAAACGCTGAAGCAATGGCGCCACACGAAAGCCACGGAGGCAGGACTGCCGGCATACTGCATACTGACCACCAAGGCGCTTACGGGCATAGCCTGCCTGCTGCCGACAGACATTCACACCCTAATGACAATCCCTCAGATCGGCAGAGTGAAAGCCGAGAAATATGGTGAGGAGATTGTCAACATGGTGTGGAAATACAGAGAGACTATTTTTTCCAAAGATCAGGGTCTTTGAGCACTGGCAGCGAAATGCTGTATTTCACGGCGAGAATTCTCACCACCACAACTGCCCAGAATGTGATAATGACCGTAAGTGCCACAGGCACGCCAACGAGCGTGCAGACCCAATAAACGAGACCGCCCAAAATGCAGGCGATGGCATAGATCTCCTTTCGGAAAATCAGCGGCACCTCATTCACTAGCACGTCGCGAAGCACACCGCCGGCAGCTCCCGTCATGCAGCCCATGATGATGGCCACCCAGAACGGATATCCGGCAATCAGGGCCTTCTGCAGTCCGGCGATGGTGAAGAGGGCAAGACCAAGGGTGTCGAATAGGAACCACGTCTTGCTGAGCCGCGTGAACTGACGTTTCAGCATCACAAAAGTGAGAAGGGCGAACGCCGTGCATACCATATATACAGAGTTGGTCATCCAGAAAGGTGCCTGCCCGAGCATTACATCCCTTATCGTACCGCCGCCGATAGCAGTGGCAAGACCTACTACATAGCCGCCAAACCAGTCGAAGTTCTTCGACGAGGCGGAGCGTATGCCCGATATGGCAAACGCGAAAGTTCCGAGAAGCTCGATTATAAACTGCAACGACTCCATCAGCTGACCACGTTTTTTGGCGTTCCACCAATGAATGCCCTCACGTTGTCTACCGCTATGCGCATCAGGCGTTGGCGGGCGTCGAACGTTGCCCATGCCACATGCGGTGTGATGAAGGCATTACTGCATGAAAGAAGCGGATTGTCCTTGCGCGGCGGCTCCTGACACATCACGTCGGCGCCATAGGCTGACAGTTGTCCAGACTTGAGCGCCTCTGCCACGTCGGCCTCGTTGACGAGAGGTCCGCGGCCTGTGTTTATGATGATTGCCCCGTGACGCATCCTGGCGATGGTCTCGGCGTTTACGAGTTCGCGGGTCTTGTCGGTGAGCGGACAATGAAGGGTTAGGATGTCGCACACTCCGAGAAGTCCCTCGAAGGTGGTCTTCTGTATTCCTTCAGGCAGACTGGCTGAATTCTTGCTCGTGTCGGCATAGACCTCCATACCGAAGTTGCGGGCGATATTTGCCACCTTCATTCCGATATTTCCGAGTCCAACGATTCCTAGCGTGAGTCCTGACAGTTCAGGCAGCGGTGTGTCCCAATAGCAGAAATCCTTGTTTGAGCTCCATCTGCCCTCGCGGTTGAGGCGCGCATAGTGAGCCACACGGTTCGTGATGTTGAGAATGTGGGCAAAGGTCATCTGCACCACGCTGTCGGTACTATAGGCAGGAATGTTGGTCACGGTCACTCCGTATTCAGCGGCAGCTGCCACGTCTACCACGTTGTAGCCTGTGGCGAGCACTCCTACATACTTCAACTTTGGCAGGCTCTTGAGCGTTTTCTTATCAAGCACCACCTTGTTCACGAGCACCGCATCGGCATCTGCTGCCCTTGCGATGATGTCATTACTGTCTGTGCGGTCGTAGACCACTACTTCTCCAAGACTCTTCAATTCATCCCAGCTAAGGTCTCCGGGATTCATTCCATATCCGTCTAATACTACTATTTTCATGATTTTCTTGTTTTTCAGTTAATAAAATTCAAAGAATCCCTATAAGAATTCGGGAATGGCCGCAGCAGTCAAACCGTCTGTCTCAATGGGAAAGCTCCTTGTTCTTTAAATGTTTTTCTCTTTTTCTGTCTGTTTATATTTACCTGTTTATTACCCACCTGTTTATATGTCAGTTTATATAAACGGTATGTTTTTCATTAATTTCCATCTTTGAACCTGTCTCCCCAACATTCCACCATGCGGCGGTAGAGCTTGTCTTCAGAGGGAGAATGCTGCGCCTCCCAAATTCTCGTGTCGCAAAGCGAGTCGGGCATGAACTGCTGCTCCACGAAATGTCCCGGATAGTCGTGGGAGTATTTGTAGCCAGAAGCATAGCCCAGGTCTTTCATCATCTCCGTAGGCGCATTGCGAAGATGCAGAGGCACGGGCTGGTTGCCTGTCTGCCTCACAATCTGCAGCGCCTTGTTTATTCCGTTGTAGGCAGAATTGCTTTTGGGCGAAGCGGCGAGATAGACCGTTGCCTCGGCAAGCGGAATTCTACCCTCCGGCCATCCTATCTTCATCACAGCGTCGAAGGCGGCGTTGGCAAGCAGCAGGGCGTTAGGATTGGCAAGTCCGACATCCTCAGAAGCGCTTATCACGAGGCGGCGGGCGATGAACGACGGGTCTTCGCCTCCCTCTATCATGCGGGCGAGCCAATAGAGCGCTGCATCCGGGTCTGAACCTCGGATGCTTTTGATGAAGGCAGAGATGATGTCATAGTGCATCTCGCCGCCCTTGTCGTAGGCCATGGGGTTCTGCTGCAGGCATTCCACCACGCGCTTGTCTTCTATCACCACCTTTTCGTCGGAACTCGATTCCACTACAAGCTCCAGGATGTTGAGCAGCTTGCGTGCGTCGCCACCGCTATATCTGAGAATGGCGCCAGTCTCCTTGAGCACTATCTGGCGCTGGCTCAGTTCGGGGTCATGGGTGATTGCCCGCTGCATGAGTTCCATGAGGTCGTCGTCGCCAAGGGGCTTCAGCACATAGAGCTGACAGCGCGAGAGCAATGGGCGTATAACCTCGAAGGAGGGGTTTTCGGTAGTGGCGCCTATCAGAGTCACCACGCCCTTCTCCACAGCTCCGAGCAGGGAGTCTTGCTGGCTCTTGCTGAAACGATGGATCTCGTCGATGAAGAGTATCGGGTTGCCCTCGTTGAAGAATCTGCCGCCACGTGCTTTGTCTATAACCTCTCTCACGTCTTTCACACCGCTCGTCACGGCGCTCAGCGTATAGAAAGGCAGCTGCAGCGTGTTTGCCACGATCTGCGCCAATGTGGTCTTGCCCACTCCGGGAGGGCCCCATAATATAAAAGAGGTGATGCGCCGCGCTTCTATCATGTTGCGCAGCACAGCTCCCTTTCCCACCAAATGTCGCTGGCCTATGTACTCATCGAGAGTATTGGGCCGCATTCTTTCAGCTAATGGTTGACTCATATCTGCAAAATTATGAAATATATGTCATACGTGCAAAAAATATCCTCCAAAAACTTGCTGATAAAGGATAATGTATTACTTTTGCAACACCCTTTGGGGGCAAAAAACGATAATAAATGAGAGCGACAATTCTGCAAACGAACACCGTATGGGGAAAACCATCTGATAACCAACAGAATGCGGAGGTATTACTCTGTCAGGCACCCAAGTCGGACATATACATACTGCCAGAAATGTGGAGCACCGGTTTTGCTACCAGTCCGGAAGGAATAGCCGAGGAAGAGGATTTCTGCTCATCCAACGGCTCGCTGGCATGGATGAAAAGCATGGCCAGGAAACATGATGCCGCAATATGCGGAAGTCTGTCGGTCAAGACCGACGGGGGGAAATTCGTGAACAGAAGCTATTTCGTCTATCCCGACGGACGGGTGGAACACTACGACAAGAAGCACCTGTTCTTTGCCGGCGGAGAGCATAAAAGCTACACGGCAGGCACAAGAAGAGTGGTGGCGGAATACAAGGGAGTGAGGTTTCTGCTGCTGATATGCTACGACCTGCGCTTCCCAGTGTGGAGCCGAAACGACCTCGACTACGACGCCATAATATGTGTGGCAAACTGGCCCACACCGAGAGAAGAGGTGTGGAGCACGCTGCTCAAGGCAAGGGCTATAGAGAACCAATGCTTCGTGTTGGGAGCCAACAGAGTGGGAACCGACGACCAATGCACCTATACGGGAGCCAGCGCCATAGTGTCGCCATACGGCAAGGTGATGGCAGGCGGAGGAGCCGAGGAAGGATGGACAAGCGCGGAGCTGGACATTGAAAAGCTGGATAAATTCAGAAAGACATTCCCTGTGCTCGATGACAAAGACGAATTCTGCATCATAGAAAAAAGTCTTTGACAAGGAACTTAAACACAATAGGATGAAAAGCTAGTGATAAATTCTCTATCGAGTTAAAACAACAATAACAGAAAACATTAGTATATAATAAAGCATTTGTAATAATTTGACATGAAAGAAGCAGGAAAAAAAGCACTTACCCTAAAGACACTTAACAAAAGCAACGTCTGGGACCTTCAGGAAAACGACATCTTCAGATTGCTGGAGGCTGGAGAGAAAGACGCTGATCTGAGCGACAACATAAAGCATTATCTCGACATCATACGAAGCGCCTTCGAAATCGAAGAGGTGAAAATCGACAGACCGGAGGTGATAAGCAAATATGAAGCGAGAGGACTGAAAGTGGGATCCGTGAAACTCGACGAAAAGAACCGACTGAAGTTCGGAATAAAGAAGAAAACCATAATGCGTGTGACCGACCTCACATACGAAAACATACGCCACATCTCGGCAAGCAAACTCCTGGAAGTGATAGAAAGAAACTTCGGAGGAGGATGGGAGTCGCTATCGCAGAGCATCCAGGACATCATACAGAACGGATTCGACATCAGCACCACGACTTTGCCGAAGGACAGACTACACAAAAAGGGCGGAATGTATGAGAAAAAAGTGGAAGACGGATTCGAAGTGCTCGAAATACCCAAGGGGGCATGGACTGAAGCCATCTTCGCCAAATTGAAGCCTATAGAAGAGAAGGCGAAGCTCGACCTCGACGAGGACAATCTGAAAATCAGAGACGACGAGGATGACGAAGACGAGGACGACGACCTGAGAGACGACAAATACAACGACGAGGACGAGTTCGACGAATTTGATGACGACAAGCTGACAGAGGAAAGCTACCGTACGACAATAGAGGAAAACCCAGAAGACCTGTCGCTCGAAGCTGCCGACGTGGCTGACGACGACGATCTCTAAGCCTACACCCGCAGCCTGCGGCAAAAATGCAAGCCGCACAAGCTTAGGACAAGAAAATCCACATGAACCGAATATGAGAAATAAAATATATTTTCTCCTTATCATCATCCCCCTCCTTCTCACTGCATGCCAGGGCAACAAGCAACAGGCTGCGGATGGAAAGGAGGGGGACACCGTACATCTGAAATACTCGGGAAACATCTCTATAGTGAAATTCAACGACCATACGGAAGTGAAACTCAACGACCCATGGAACAAAGGAAAAACACTACACACATATATCCTCGTGGACAAAAGCAAGAAGGATGGCTACGACAAGGCACCCGACGGGGCAACGGTGGTTGGCATACCGCTCTCCCACTCGCTCATAGCAACATCCGTGCATGCTGAACTCGCCAAGAAACTAGGAAAAGAGAATATACTGGCAGGGGCTTTCGACGTGGACTACATGAACTCTACGTGGATCAAGCAAAGGCTGAAGGATAACAAGACCACAAACTGTGGAAATTCCACACAACCCAACATAGAGAGAATAATAGCCCTCTCGCCCGACGCCATCTTCATATCGCCAATGCAGAACTCCGGAGGATACGGAAAGCTGGAGAACTTGGGGCTGCCCATCGTGGAACTGGCTGACTATATGGAAACGACAGCTCTGGGAAGGGCAGAATGGGTGAAATTCTATGGTCTGCTGTGGGGAGCGGAGAACCAGGCAGACAGCCTGTTCAGCAATACGGAAAAGGAGTATATGAGACTGAAGGACCTCGCCAAGAAAGCAAAGTACAGTCCCAGCGTGATGATGGACAAGGTGGAAAACGGAGTGTGGTATCTGCCTGGCGGCAAAAGCACGATAAGCCAGACCATATACGATGCCAACGCCAAATACACATATGCTGCCGACAAGAGCTCCGGAAGCATACAGAAGTCGCTGGAAAGCGTGATAGACGACAATGCCGGCGCTGACGTGTGGCTTCTGAGATACTACAAAGCCGACAATTCGCCTCTGACGCTCCGCGGACTTGCCTCCGAAAGCTCAAGCTACACGATCTTAAAGGCTTACAAGAGCGGCAGGGTGTACGGGTGCAATACGGCGGCAACGTCTTTCTTCGAAGACATTCCGTTTGAGCCTCATCTCCTGCTCAGAGACTTCATATTAGCCTTCCATCCGGAAATGGCAACGATAATTGGAGAACCGAAGTATTTCTTCAAGTTGGAAAGGTAATGAACCAATCCGAAAGCCGCCAAGGTTATCAGTCTCTCACGATTTAAATGGAGGACATGTGGGGCCACATTATAAACTTGACAACTCGTCAACCATAAAATCATGACAACCATCACCAGAGAAGGATTATTTGCAGTCTGCTCAACAGTATTGCTTGCAGCGCTCTTCATCCTTAACATCACCACAGGTTCCGTAGACATTCCTGCCGGAAACATCCTTAACATAATCTTCGGCAACGGAGACAAGGAAACATGGACTTACATCATAATGGAATCGAGATTGCCACAGGCTATAACGGCGACGCTTTGCGGAGCATCGCTCGCAGTCTGCGGCCTGATACTGCAAACTGCTTTCAACAATCCATTAGCCGGTCCGTCAATATTCGGAATAAACAGCGGAGCAAGTCTCGGCGTGGCTATCGTAATGCTGCTACTCAACGGCAGCATCTCTACCGACTTGCTCACGGTTAGCGGTTTCGCAGCGGTAATAACGGGTGCCATGGCTGGCGCTTCGGCTGTCATAGCCTTACTGATGGCGTGCTCAAGGATAGTGACTAGCAACGTGGTGCTTTTGATAATCGGCATCATGATAGGCTACCTGTCGTCGGCGGCAATATCCATCTTCAACTTCTTCGCTTCCGAACAAGGAGTACAGTCTTATGTCATCTGGGGAATGGGAAACTTCAGCAGCGTGTCATTGCAGCACCTGCCCATCTTCTCATCCGCCACGATATTGTGCCTCGTCATGTCGCTGCTCATGATTAAACCTCTCAATGCCCTGCTGCTCGGAGAGAAGTATGCCGAGAACCTTGGCTTCAACACTCACCGCGTGCGTGCCATGTTGCTCCTTATCACGGGAATACAGACAGCCGTCACCACAGCATATTGCGGTCCGGTGGCTTTCATCGGTCTGGCCGTGCCTCATATCACCCGCCTCTTCATCCGCACCGACTCCACATCGAGCCTAATGCCCTGTTCCATCATTTCTGGAGCCATCGTGGCGCTTGCATGCAACCTTGTGTGCACACTCCCCCCCAGCGGCAACATCATACCGCTGAACGCCGTCACGCCTCTCGTCGGAGCACCGGTAATAATATATCTCGTGATAAAGAGAAAATAGTTCGGACATTGGGTAAGACAAACTAATATCGGAAATCCTTGCTTACACAACCATTGTAGGAAAAAGCTTTTAGAATGGTGCTTTTTGCATTAAAAAAACTATATGAAAACTCTGAAAACAGAAAAGCGGCTGCCTTCACAGGTTGCCGCTTTAAATTTTCAATAGGTATTAGTCTTTTAAGGTAAAAAGATTGTTTTCAGGATAACGTTTGCAAAGTTATAACTATTTTTCAATATTCCAAAGATTTTACCAACTTAATTTATGTCAATTTGTGTGTGTTCCCACACAGCCTATAAATTTTCCTTAAAAATTTACAATTTGTAAGACATAAATCGAAAAAATCGGTTCATCCACCGCTTCATCCTTACAATTGTCCTCAAATTACAAAACGAGTAATAAACTCCCCCACTCTTCTAAAAATCAGAATTTTGACAAGACTCAATGACCGGTTCCAGATAAAAAACCAAAGCGTCAAACACGTTTCATAGACTATTGCCCAAGCGATGTAAACAATGGCAGCTTATGGAGTATGTTAAATATTGTATTTAGACAAGGAAAGCGAAAGATTTTGAGTAATTTTGTTTCTTCAAATTGGTAAAGAAACAGGTTTCAATTGTATTATCACTATTAATCATCTATATGACGACAGAAAACAAGCCATACTTTTCTTTTGAGGTATTGCCTCCACTAAGAGGCAAGGGTATCGACAGCATTTATCGCACAATAGACCGACTGATGCCGTTTGACCCAGCCTACATAAACATCACGACACACAGATACGACACCCTTTACAGCGAACTCGCCAACGGGACATACAAGAAACTCAGCGTGCTCAACAGACCCGGAACGGTGGCAATCGCAGCTGCAATAAAGGAGCGATACAAGGTGCGCACGGTGCCACACATCATCTGCAGCGGATTTACGGCAGCGGAGATAGAGAGCGAACTGATAGACCTCTCTTATCTGGGTATAACAGACCTGCTGCTGCTAAGAGGAGACAAAGCCAAAAGCGACAACAGATTCATTCCTACGCCTGAAGGACATGCACACGCCATTGACCTCTGCCAGCAGATAAACCGCTTCAACAACGGACAGTTGCTCGGAGGGGTACAGAACGAGATGCTCACTGAACCTTTCACATACGGTGTGGCCGGGTATCCGGAAAAACACGACGAGGCGATGAACATGGAAACCGACATCGAGAACCTGAAGGCAAAGGTGAACGCCGGGGCACAATATATAGTGACGCAGATGTTCTTCGACAACAGCAAATACTTTGCATTCGTGAAACGTCTGCGCAAAGAAGGAATCAACGTGCCTGTAATACCGGGACTGAAACCTCTGACAACGCTCAACCATCTGACGATGCTGCCTAAGACGTTCCACATCGACTTCCCCAAGCGGTTGTCTAACGAACTGATGAAATGCAAGAGCAACGATGACGTGAAGGCTGTGGGAGTGGAATGGGCAAAACACCAATGCAGGGAACTACGTGAGAATGGCGTACCCGGAATACACTTCTACACGATGAACGCTTCACAGAGCGTGGAGAAAATAATGAACGGACTATAACCCCGCATGAATATTACCAAGCCAAGGAACGCGGACTATAAATCATCAGGAGCCTACTAAAGGACGATGGTCCGCAAGGAACAAGGAGAACACTCTCCAAAAGGCGAAACAAGAAAAAGAAGAAATACCAAGAGCAGAAATGGAAGATAAGACAAAGTCTTTTTACGATACATTCAGACGCGACAACGACAGGATATGGATTCTCGACGGAGCGATGGGCACCATGATACAAAGGTACCATCTGGAAGAAGAAGACTTCCGCGGAGAGAAATTCATGGACTGGGACGTGAAACTGAAGGGCAACAACGATATCATCTCCATCACACGTCCCGACGTGCTGAGGGAGATACACAGGGCTTATCTCGAAGCCGGAGCCGACATCATAGAGACCAACACCTTCAACGCCCAGAGAATATCACAGTCCGACTACCACACCGGACATCTCGTGAAGGAGATCAACCGTGAGGCTGCAAGGATCGCCAGAGAGGAGGCAGACAGGATGACACGGCTCACTCCTGAGAAGCCAAGGTTCGTGGCTGCGTCAATCGGACCCACAAACCAGACGCTGTCCATGTCGCCCGACGTGGAGAACCCTGCCTACAGAGCTCTGACTTTCGACGAGCTATGCGACGCATATACAGAGCAGATGACGGTATTGAGCGACAACGGCGTTGACATCTGGCTGATAGAAACCATATTCGACACTCTCAACGCCAAAGCGGCTCTCGTTGCGGCTAGAAGAGTGAGGGTGGCTACGGGAAGGGAAATCCCCGTAATGCTCAGCGTCACCATAACCGACGCGAGCGGACGCACACTCTCGGGACAGACTCTCGACGCTTTCCTCGCATCGGTGCAACACGACGAGAACATTTTCAGCGTAGGTCTTAACTGCTCCTTCGGTGCTGAAGACATGCGTCCTTATCTGCAGGCGCTTTCTGAACGCTCACCTTATTATATAAGTGCCCACCCCAATGCCGGATTCCCCGACGAAGAGGGTATATATACCGAAACGCCACAGATGATGGCAGAGGCGATAAAGTCTTTTGCCGACGACATGAGCGTTAACATCGTTGGTGGATGCTGCGGCTCCACGCCTGAACACATCAGGGCCATCTCACACATTGTGGAGGCGAGAAAGGCACGCAGCCTGCCGGTTACAGGCAAGGTGGACTGGCTGGCTGGCATGGAGAGCTATTCGCCAGCCGAAGGGATGTTCATCAACGTAGGCGAGAGATGCAACGTGGCAGGCAGCAGGAAGTTCCTACGGCTCATCAAGGAGAAACAATACGACGAGGCTCTCGCCATCGCACGCAAACAGGTGAGAGACGGAGCGACGATGCTTGACATAAACATGGACGACGGTCTGATAGACACCGAAGCGGAGATGACCCATTTCCTCAATCTCATGGCTTCCGACCCCGAGGTGGCACGTGTGCCGTGGATGATAGACTCCTCGCGTTTCAACGTGATAGAGGCTGCTCTGAAATGCGTGCAGGGCAAATGCATCGTCAACTCCATATCGCTGAAAGAGGGAGAGGAGTCATTTCTCTCTCATGCCAGAACTATAAGGGAGTATGGGGCTGCCATGGTGGTGATGGCATTCGACGAGGAGGGACAGGCCACTACTTACGCCCGCAAGGTGGAGGTGTGCCGAAGGGCATACAGACTACTTACCGAAGAAGCCGGTGTGAAACCCTACGACATAATATTCGACCCCAACATCCTGACCGTTGCAACCGGAATGAAGGAGCACGACAGATATGCCATAGACTTCATAAAAGCTGCCGGATGGATAAAGAAGAACCTGCCTGGCGCTCATGTCAGCGGAGGTGTGAGCAACCTGTCTTTTGCCTTCAGAGGCAACAATTACCTGCGCGAGGCTATGCATGCCGCCTTCCTCTATAATGCCATGAAAGAGGGCATGGACATGGGAATCGTCAACCCAGCCACAAAGGTGATGTATCAGGACATTCCCGCCGATCTGCTCAAAGCTATCGAGGACGTGATATTATACCGCAGAGAGGATGCTTCGGAAAGGCTTGCCGCCATGGCACAAAGATTGCTCGAAGAGAAAGAGAACCATGCCACAGAAGAAGCGACAGCCATCGACCGTTCTGCCACTCCCCTGGAGGAAAGGCTCATCACGGCATTGCGCACAGGCGACGACGAATATCTGGAGGCTGACCTCATGGAGGCTCTGAAGAATTATCCCGAACCGGCAAAGATAATAGAGGGGCCGCTCATGAAAGGCATGCAGACGGTGGGCGACCTGTTCGGCCAGGGAAAGATGTTCCTGCCACAGGTGGTGAAGTCGGCTCGCACGATGAAACACGCCGTTGCCATCCTCAAGCCATACATAGAGGAGGGAAGGCAGAGCGGAAGCAAGAGCAACGGCAAATATCTCGTTGCCACGGTGAAGGGCGACGTTCACGACATAGGAAAGAACATCGTGGCGGTGGTGTTGGGATGCAACAACTTCGACGTAATCGACTTGGGGGTAATGACTCCTGCCGAGAAGATAATACAGACCGTCAAGGAGCAGAAAGTGGATTTCGTGGCTCTCAGCGGACTCATCACCCCTTCGCTCGACGAGATGTGCAAGATTGCCGAAGCCATGGCTAAGGCGGGCATCGACATCCCGCTTTTCATCGGCGGAGCGACGACAAGCGAACTGCATACCGCGCTCAAGATAGCACCATTGTATAGCGGACCAGTGTTCCACATGAAGGACGCCGCCCAGAACCCTATAATCGCCCTTCAGCTACAGGGCCCCGAGAGGGACAGGATAATTGAGGAGAACAAGAAACTGCAGCAGGAACTGGTGAGACAACACGACGCCCAGAAGAAAGTGAACGGGATAATGAACCTCGCCGACGGGAAAGGAAACGCCTCAGCGGCTTGCCCTTGCTGCCCGACGACAAAGGACAAGGAGCTCAACCGGTTTCAGATTGACTGGAACGACACTCCCCTGCCCCACCCCACATATATCGGATACCGCACCCTGCAGCACATCGACATACAGGAGGTGAGGAAATTCATCAACTGGACGTATTTCTATAATCTATGGAAGGTGAGAAAGGGACAGGCTGAAGCTGACGACATAAAGGAAGAAGCGGAACTGCTGCTCGACGAAATAGAGAAGAAACACTATATGCAGGCCCAGGTGGGATTCTATCCTGCCTATGCCACAGACCACAGCATAGTGCTGCCGGGAGCGGTGAAGGGCAAAGACCTCGAACAGCCTACGCCAAGGCAGAAACACCCGAACAGGATGGGCGAAGCCAGACTGTCGCTCTGCGACTTCGTGGCACCTCGGGGACACAACGACTTCATCGGCGTCTTCGCCATAACGGTCTCACCATCTTATGCCGAAGAACTGGAAACGCTGAAAAGCGGCACTGACTCCTACCGCTCACTCATGATGCAGAGCATCGGCGACAGACTGGCTGAGGCTACAAGCGAATGGCTGCACAGAGAGGTGAGACGCCACCTGTGGGGCTATGCGCCAGACGAAGCCTTGAGCATGAAAGACCTGGCGAAGGCTGCCTATCAGGGCATCCGGCCTGCCGTGGGCTACCCGTCGCTCCCCGACCAGAAGCTGATATTCCCGCTGAGCGAGCTGCTCGACTTCAAGGCGCTGAACATCAAGCTCACGGAAAACGGAGCCATGTATCCGCAAAGTTCCACATGCGGCATATATCTGAGCAACAGGGAGGCAAAATATTTCGCAGTGAGCAAAACGGCTGATTAGGAATGCGGATTCCCCAATCTCAGTCTGCCGAATCTGAAGACAGAACTATATGTAAACAATAAAAACAATATAATACTAACCTTTAAAAAAAAACAAAAAACACAGTATGGCAACAGTAGACGACAAGAAGATTATCTTCTCCATGGTGGGGGTTTCCAAAACCATCCCGCAGAACAACAAGCAAATACTAAAAAACATTTACCTGTCGTTCTTCTATGGCGCCAAGATCGGCATCATAGGTCTCAACGGAGCAGGTAAATCCACACTCATGAAAATCATAGCCGGTCTGGTGCAGCCTTCTCAGGGAGAAGTGGTGTGGAGCCCGGGCTACACTGTTGGCTATCTGCCTCAGGATCCGCCTCTCAATGAAGAGAAGACCGTGAAGGAGAACGTGATGGAAGGCGTGCAGAAAGCCTACGACGCCCTGAAGGAATACGAAGAGATAAACCTGAAATTCGGTGAGGAAGAATATTACAGCGACCCCGACAAGATGGACAAGCTGATGCAGAGACAGGCTGAGGTGCAGGACATCATCGATGCTACCGACGCATGGAACATGGACTCCAAACTCGACCGCGCGATGGCGGCTCTGCGCTGCCCGGCAGGCGACAGTTCGGTGAAGAACCTCTCTGGCGGTGAGCGACGCCGCGTGGCATTGTGCAGACTGCTGCTGCAGAAGCCCGACGTGTTGCTCCTCGACGAGCCTACCAACCACCTCGATGCTGAGAGCATAGACTGGCTGGAGCAGCATCTGCAGCAGTATGAGGGAACGGTGATTGCCGTCACCCACGACCGCTACTTCCTCGACGACGTGAGCGAATGGATTCTCGAACTAGACAGAGGCGAGGGCATTCCATGGCACGGCAACTACTCTTCATGGCTCGACCAGAAGACGAAACGCATGATGCAGGAAGAGAAGCAGGCTTCGAAGAGACGAAAAGCCCTGGAGAGGGAGCTGGAATGGGCACACATGGCACCCAAGGCACGCCAGGCAAAGGGAAAGGCGCGTCTGAACGCATACGAGCAGATGCTCAACCAGGAGCAGAAGGAGCGTGAGGAGAAACTCGAAATCTTCATCCCCAACGGTCCGCGCCTCGGCAACAAGGTGATAGAGGCACAACACGTGAAGAAGGCTTTCGGAGAGAAGGTGCTCTTCAACGATCTCAACTTCATGCTCCCTCCTAACGGCATCGTGGGTGTGATAGGCCCTAACGGAGCCGGCAAGACCACACTCTTCCGCATGATCATGGGACTGGAGAATGCCGACGGAGGAACTTTCGAGGTGGGCGAAACCGTGAAACTGGCGTATGTGGACCAGCAGCACAAGGATATCGACCCTAACAAATCTGTTTATGAAACCATCAGTCAGGGCAATGAAACGATACGCATGGGTGGCAGAGACATCAACGCACGCGCCTACATCTCGCGTTTCAACTTCTCTGGCACCGACCAGAACAAGCTCTGCGGACTGCTTTCGGGCGGTGAGCGCAACCGTCTGCAGCTGGCGATGGCACTCAAACAGGAGGGCAACGTGCTCTTGCTCGACGAGCCTACCAACGACATCGACGTAAACACCCTGCGCGCTCTTGAAGAGGGTCTCGAAGGCTTCGCCGGATGCGCCGTAGTGATCAGCCACGACCGCTGGTTCCTCGACAGAATCTGTACGCACATACTCGCCTTCGAAGGCAACGGAGAGGTGTTCTATTTCGAGGGCAGCTACTCTGACTACGAAATAAACAAGGCGAGACGCCTCGGAAACGAAGAGATAAAGAAGGGAAGATACAGAAAACTCATGGACGACTAAGCAAAGCGTCTTTATGAAAGGAACTGAATAAAACGAAAAAGACTGAGTCCTCGTCTCATGAAGACAGGATTCAGTCTTTTCGGTTTATCATAAATCGGTCATTGGGGATTGTTTGGATCTTGATGTTTTAGAAGAGTGGATTTTTGTTTGGCTTTTGTGAATTTTAGCAATCGGGGGAATCATCACATTTTAGCTACATTCCTGGGAAAAAACAAGGAGAAAAAGCTTTCAGACGAGGGGAAACAAAGAAAAATCGAAATAAATCTCAAAAAAACACTCAAAAATTTTGCAGATTCAAAAAAGTTCCATACCTTTGCACTCGCAATTCAGAAATATGGCTCCGTAGCTCAACTGAATAGAGCATCTGACTACGGATCAGAAGGTTACAGGTTTGAATCCTGTCGGAGTCACTAAGAATTTAAATCCAAGAGGTGTTTACATAAGTAAATGCCTCTTTTTCGTTTATCACCACCAACACACCCTACCCCAACAACATCTCAATTGCCTCAATTGTCTCAATTGTCTCAATGTCTCAACGTCTCATAAAATGAATAATAATTGTAATAAAAAAGATAATATATTGATATATAACGACTTAGACAAAATAACCAATTC
>NZ_JXQI01000015.1 GCF_000834015.1 Prevotella pectinovora
GTCATGAATATAAATCGTGGCAAGGCTTTTATGATTTGCGGTATGGGGGCTCTATTGTCTTGGATTTCTTTGCTTGCATAAGTTCCATCATTGCTGCATATCGCTTTTCCGTCAGTTGGATATTGCGATTAAGAGCCTTTGCATTTTTATTGCAGTTTGCTGTGACGGTATTATACATATTGGCAAGTTCTGTGAAAACTGAGACGAGTTTGTCCACATATTTCTCATCATCATAAAGGCGAGACAGCAAAGCCACATCTATGGCTTGAGATATAAGCTCAGCCCGTTGGTGGAATTAATTCAATCGATATGAGTAAAAGTTGTTCATAACGCTGATTTTAAGTAAAAACAAGAATTTCAAGAAAACTGTCAGATTGTCTGGTTTTTCGTTGTAATGTTCTGACAACCAGATAGATGACCGTCTTTCGATTGTCAGGCAATTGTCTGGATGGTTTGCTGATGAAAGTAATTGCCAGATGAAAGTAATTGACAGATGTGAGGAATTCAGACGACAGGAATCGTATGCGTTGGCAGAATCTTGTATTACTGGAATACGGGTATTACAACATTAACTTATTGGGCAGATGTCTGACAGCAAATCTGCCCAACAGGGGCAAGCACGTTGCCCCAGTTGGGCAAGCACCGTGCCCAATTTCAACCCGAATCGGTCATTAGGCCGTTCAATGTGATATTATACAAGAAAAATTTCTTGTTTCTCTCTAAAATGGTTATCTTTGCAGCGAATTCAGGTTATATAGCCAAATTGTGAAATGAGCAAGAAAAGAAGAAAGTCCGGCAGACGCATTGG
>NZ_JXQI01000016.1 GCF_000834015.1 Prevotella pectinovora
CTCTTCCCATTCCGAACAGAGAAGTTAAGCCCGCTTGCGCCGATGGTACTGCAATGCAATGTGGGAGAGTAGGTAACCGCCTTTTTTCACTTTAAGACTTGAATCCTCCGGAAGAGCAATCCTCCGGAGGATTTTTTTGCGTCTGTACGCATCGGGGATTTCCTTGGTCCTCATGCACGTCATGTATGTTTTCATCAGGCGATAATTGAATTGTCCGGACAATTACCAGATGGTTTTTGACCCCAGAAACAGGCGGAAGTGACTGAATTATAGACACTTCCGAATATGGGACCAGATGGTTGACGGTTTTTTTATAGTTTCAGGGCCCGAAAAAAATTCGGGAAAGGGCCGCCGCGCGCACCAACTGCACGGAGAAAAATTTCGCTCGCAACGAGAAATTTTTCTATCTCAAAGAAAAAACAACGGCCAATATGGGCCAAAAAAGAGGAGAAAGCCTTCTGTCTTCGGGCTCTCTCCTCTTCACTATACAAATATACAACATTTTTCGGCAAAAAGCAAATCGTATTAACATTTGAATACAATCCTTGAAATGTTAAAAAGACGCGATTTGCATCAGCAAGGCGCGGTCATGCTTTAATAGAGCGTTCGATGGGAGGTCTTGTTTTTAGTGGGATAGGTAGTATCCGTGACAAAGCAAATGTTGCAATGACAAACCTGACATATAACATCGCCCGTACGGCACAGGTATTCAAATACCATAGAAACTGGATAACCGCTTAAAATCTTTATGCTTAGTTGTTAATAATAATCAAAGCGATACTCTCTCCGAAAAATATCAATAGAGATACTTGCAATATTTGAAAAAGTTTCGCTTAATTTGCGGAAACAAAATCACATCAGCGGTAGCCATAATGAGGTTCTGACTTCTCGCTGAGCTTAAAGTGGATTTATAAACCCTCCCTAAAGACATACTTCTATGAAACATTCAAGGTTAAGTTTTATTTTCTGTTTTTTACTGTGCATCCTTGTATCCGCACCGTCCAAGTCGCAAAATACCATTCTCGGCGACAATGTAATGCGTTATTACAAGGCGGCAGTGCCAGTTACAAGGTCATCCTTTGAGGAAGACTTTCATGGCGATGAAGCCGCTGTAAAACAATTCTGGTCCGATGTGGAGGAATATCTCAACAAGGTTTACGTTCCGTTGGGATTTTGTTTTACCGTGAACAGGGATAGCAGACTTTTGCTGTCTTCGTATAACATTATAGATGAAAACTATATGAATGCTCCCAGTTACGGAACAGAACTTCTCGACGAACTTATCGGTCAGTCTTCGTACGATATAGGCATTTGGATTCTGCATCGTCCCGAGAATGAAAACAACAACGGCCTTTCTATACTGGAAGGGGCATACAAGAAGGACAGCAAGGCATCCGGATATGCCGCCCCTAATCCATGGATTGTGGCGCATGAAATAGCACACTTGTTTGGTGCCGGGCACACAGAGGATGCTTCGCTGATGGACGCAGGGGGAAATTTTCTCTCCCTGACTTCCATTATGCAGATACGCTCTTCATGTGTCAAGAATAACGCTGCCTACTACAGCGACCAGGACAAGAACACCCTTGTCGGTTCAGATTTGGGAGGAAACTATGTGTACGGACAGAAGGTATCCAATACAGCACCTGCATTTGGAAGCAACATGCCATATTCTGTCAGAATTCCCTTGGGAGCATGCCTTGCGTTGGATGTTCAGGCAGACGATGCAGAGAATAACAGGATTTCTTACGCTACTGTCAGCAATGATTTTACCCTGATGCCTCCGACCTTTAGTTCGCGATTGGATTTCCGACCCCAATACGTGGCGGATATCTTTTATGACGGTTATTATTATATAGTAAACAAGACCGACATCCATAACAAGGCAGCGGGCAGTTATTCCATGACACTCTCTATCAACGATATGCCCGACTCCGACATTCTTACGTGGCAGACTTTTATCGCTTCACCTTTCTACAGCAATTATACTACACGCCAGATAGGTGTGGATATTGTAGGAGGCGAACGCTTCTCGCTATCCCTCTCTCCAGACAAGCAGAACTATGTTCCTGGCGACAAGGTGCGTCTTTCATGGGGAGTAAATACCAGTTATTTTAATTCGGAAAGCAGACTGAGGATAACGCTCTCGACTGATTATGGAAAAACATTCAACCACATCCTTGCGGCCTCCGTTCCGGCCCTTGATGGCGAATGTGTGGTTGAGATGCCTGACTTGAAGATAGATAATCTTGACGTGGATTTTTCCACTGCAGTTTGTTCCGTCCGTGCAGGTATAATACGCATTGAGGAAATAGGCGGTGCGGCATACACACTTTCGTGCCTTACACCAGAGGGTGGTGGCGGCTTTCTTCTTTCCGGCAGTGGTATTCCATCATCCATCTCCATTCCAGGTGCCGGCAAATCGTCAGCAGATTGCATCTACGATGTCAGTGGACGAAAGGTTTCGGCAAAACGTGCTTCGTCACTGCCCCGAGGTATGTATATATGCAATGGAAAGAGGGTTCTCGTGAAGTAATGTTCCCAAGTAAGATGTGGGTTATGCTAAACCTATGTCCAAGCAGAATAGAAAACCTATCTTTCATTGACACTAATTTATAGAACCTACCTAAATATACCCAATGAGAACAAACCCTGTACTCACACCAAGCAAGGTGCGGTACATTTCTCACCTCGGCCATACGCCCAATATCGCTGAGCCACACGCCTTCAAGCAAGGTGCGGCACATTGTCTTGCAACCACCTGAGTAGCTACCCATTGTCGGGGAGTTGCGAAATGTTAAAGGGATTTGGATTATGGGGAGGACGCACGGATGCTAACCCAAAACTGTCGCTAAACGATATATGAAGAAAGGTATGTCTCTGATTCCTTTCACTTGTGCCCGGAAGCATTTGATTTTTGAGTTCAGTGATTCTGCTGAAGCATTTGTCTGACGTTCTATGTAGTAGTTCAGTATCTCGTCCTCATAGAATTTAATGGTTTCACGTACGGACTTGATCTCTCGCCGAGTGCATGCGGCAACTTTATCATACCACTCTCCCAGCTTCTCCTTTGCAGCTTCCTTTGTGAGTTTCTTGTTGCGGAATACGGATCTGAGTGAATTGATTAGGTTATATGCTTCCTCTAGTTTTGGATGCAGTTCAAAGAGAGTCTTCGCCCGTTTTTCCTGCGTCAGGCTCCATTTCTCCCGGCTCATGGACAATTGCCTGCGACACCGGGTTAATGCTTCAACGAGTGTTTCTCCGTTAGTAAGCCTTGGTGGTTCAAACCAAGAAGTCATGCCTCCTCGCCGAAACCATCGCTCACAGAGCCACTCATGTCTGGAGTGCGATTGTCGCGTTCATCAAGATAGATATGAAGCTCGGTTGTGTATAGGACTTCGGTGTCCTGTGTCGGAATCTCAGTGAAGTCTGTCACTTCAAAGTACTCAAGGATACCTGTAGGGAGAAAATATGAGGCAAGGCCTTCATACATATTTATGTTGCTGCTACGATTCATAGTGCAAAGGTACTAACTTTGGGGGCAATTATGTATCGTTTAGCAACAGTTTTGGGTTAGCGTCCGTACACCCTCCCCACAGGGTTTGTCGGTTGCGCCACTTTTCCGCCAACTTGTCTGGACGTCGGCACATTAACAGCAGGCAGCAGTGATGAAGAGCTTTCTTCCACTGCTGCCTGAACTGTTTTTTTTATGCTGCCTGAAGTGTTTTTATCCCAAACCGGTCATTGGAACTTGTCTGGATTTTGCTTTTTCAGAATAGTGGATTACTGTCCGTCCAATGTAATGTTTTGGGCGCAGTTTGGAGTACGAAATTTGCCCACTTGGGGCAATGTGCTTGCCCCAAGTGAGAAAGCTGCTTGCCCCACATGGGCACGGTGCTTGCCCATTTCCTGTAGTTTTTGTTATACTTTCCAATGATTATGGCTTGGCAATTTTCAAAGCAAAGAACAACTACCGGAGGAGTGTCAGTCTTGTGTAGCTTGCAATAGTTCTTCCATGCAAAAATAGTTTCTTTTGATAGTGTTTCGGCCAACTGAGGAAGTGAAACACGGCCAACTGAGGAAGTGAAACACGGCCAACTGAGGAAACGAATATCGGCCAACCGAGGAAGTGAAATGCAGCCAACTGAGGAAGTGAAACACGGCCAACTGAGGAAATAAAATACGGCCAACTGAGGAAATATGACAATAAATTCCTATCTTTGCATTCGATTTACACTATCTTGAAATATAAAGATGCATATTGTGATAACATAAAAACACGTTTGATGTTACCGTTCTTCATGCATTTTAATTATATGAATTCGTAATCAAATATCTGAGATATGGAATACAAACATAGAATTGCTGACCAGATGCTTGCTAAGAAACTGGCAAGCAAGGGGGCGGTTTTGATTGAAGGACCTAAATGGTGCGGAAAAACGACCACCGCAGAGCAACAAGCCCGCAGTATCCTGTATATGGACAATCCTGCCTCGCTGGAGACGAATCTGCAGATGGCAGAAATCGACGCTTCTGTCTTGCTGGATGGTGAAACTCCAAGGCTGATCGACGAGTGGCAGCTGGCACCAAAACTCTGGGACGCCATAAGATTTGAGGTTGACCATAGGCATGATGTCGGACAGTTTGTCTTGACAGGTTCTGCCGTTCCTGCCGAAGAAAAAGACATGCATCATTCTGGAACAGGAAGATTCAGCCGGCTTACCATGCGTCCCATGAGTCTGTATGAGTCGGGAGAATCAAACGGAAAGGTGAGCTTGGCACATTTGTTTGAGGCACCGGAAAAAATAATTGCCACTAACAAGTTGAAAATTGAAGACCTTGCCTTTCTTATCTGCCGTGGCGGCTGGCCTTTTGCATGCGGATTGCAGGATGAGGCTGCTTTGGCACAGGCTTTCGACTATGTGGATGCGGTTGTCAAGAAAGACGTTTCGCGGGTTGATGGCGTGAATCGTAATGCCACTACTACAAGGTTGCTCCTGCGGTCGTATGCCCGCAACCAAGGTTCGCAAGCTACTATCGGTACTATCGTGGCAGACATGCTGACAAATGATGAAAATGAAATCAGCGTCAAGACGGCAGGAAGCTACTTGGAAACGTTGCGGAAGATATTCGTTATCGAGGACTCTGAAGCGTGGAATCCGAACCTGCGCTCCAAAACCGCAATCCGAACTGCAAATACCCGATATTTCATTGACCCCTCTATAGGTACTGCGATATTGGGACTTGGTCCTAAGGATCTGATTAACGACCTCAATACGATGGGACTTTTCTTCGAGACTCTTTGTGTCAGAGACTTGAGAGTCTTTGCTGACGCTTTGGATGGAGAGGTATATCATTATAGGGACAAAAACGGATTGGAATGTGATGCTGTAGTGCATCTGCGAAACGGGAAATATGGTCTTGTGGAAGTGAAGCTCGGTGGCGACAAGCTCATCAACGAGGGAGCTACCAATCTTATTAGTCTTGCAGAAAAAATCAATACAGACAAGATGAATGTACCTTCATTCATGATGGTGCTGACGGGAACTGGCGACTTCGCATATCGAAGGAAAGACGGCGTGTATGTTGTGCCTGTCGGATGTCTGAAAGACTGACAATAATCACATGCAAGGTATAATGACCGATGGTGGGGTAAACGTTCTGATGACCGATTGGGGCCTTATAGACATACAATGCTATAATGCCTCCCGATACATTTTTCCGACATATATAGTGCTGATATATCCTTTTTTTCATATTTTTGCAGCGGCAATCCGCCCATACATTATTCTATGAAGCATAAAATACTATCAGCATTGATACTCCTGTGCTCTTCTCTCCATACCCTTTGGGCGCAGAAGAGTCTCATAAACTATGAGGACAGCCTCTTCAGCATCGACGACGTGGTGTGTGTGGGGGAGCGTCCCCACTATCTCACACCCAGCCAGACCATCTCGGGACCTACGCTGCAGAACCTCTCCACCACTTCTGTTGCCGACGCACTGAAATATTTCTCAGGCGTGCAGATAAAGGATTTCGGCGGACTGGGCGGACTGAAGACCGTAAACGTGCGCTCGCTCGGCTCGCAGCACGTGGGGGTGTATCTCGACGGCATCCGCATCACCAACGCACAGAACGGACAGGTGGACCTGGGCAGATATTCACTCTCCAATATGGAGTCGGTGTCGCTATACAACGCCAACAAGAACGAGCGCCTGCAGTCGGCAACCGAATATGCCTCGGCTGCCACAGTGTATATGCAGACCAGGAAACCCGACCGCACCACGCTGACAGCAGAATACGGCACGGGGTCGTTCGGACTGAACAAGGTGAAGGGGTATTTCTCGCTGAAAGACCGCCTCTTCGTGGATGCCGAATATCAGCATACCGACGGAAACTACAAGTTCCGCTTCCGCTCCCTCTCTGAAGACACCATCGGCAAGCGCCACAATTCAGACATCCGTTTCTACAGGCTCGAGGCGGCTGGATTCTACAAGGGGCTCGCCACCCACGTGTATTACTACAACTCGGAGCGCGGACTGCCCGGTCCCGTGATACGACGGCTCACCGACCAGTGGGACTCCACCGACCGGCAGTGGGACCAGAACTTCTTCGTGCAGTCGTCATACAAGAAACTGTGGGAGAACTTCGGACTGCGCACCAACCTGAAATACTCGTTCGACTATCTGCACTATCTGCAGGACCCATCTACCAACGCCGCCGCCATCTACTGCAACAACCACTACACGCAGCAGAGCGTCTACGCCTCTGTGGCAGGGTCGTACAACATGAAATACCTGTCGCTCACGGCGAGCACCGACATCACATGGAGCGACCTCAATACCGACGTGTATAAGTCGAGCTACGTATACCGCCTCGACTCCAAGAGCCTACTCTCAGCCATTCTCTCGTATAGAGGACTGGAGGTGAACCTCGCCATGCTCTATACCCACATACAAGACCACACCCGCGGCAACGCCTCGCCGCTAAGGAAGCTCACACCGATGTTCCTTGCCTCCTACAAGAGCGGGCCGTGGGTGGTGAGAGCCTTCAACAAGCGCATCTTCCGCGCCCCCACGCTCAACGACCTATACTACACCCTTGTGGGTAGCACCGACCTGAAGCCGGAATACACCACGCAGTGGGATGCCGGAGTGGACTATCGCGGCAGACATCTCCACTTTGCCATCGACGGATACTACAACGAGATAGAAGACAAGATAGTGGCGATACCGATGAAATGCCAGTTCAGATGGTCGATGGTGAACTTCGGCATGGTGAAGTCGCTCGGACTGTCGCTATCCGGAGGATACAGCAACGAATGGGGAAAATTCTCACTTGCCACAAACGCCAACTACACCTGTCAGAGCGACCGCGACTACAGTATGCCCTCCGACCCGGAATACAAGCACTACGTGCCATACAGTCCGCTGCATTCCGGTTCGCTCATCGTCGATCTCGGCTACGACTCATATTCGCTCTGCACCTCGTTCCTGTATACCGGTGAGCGCTTCGCCCTCATCTCAAACAATGCCGACGACCTGCTTGGCGATTGGTATACCGTGGACCTGAAGCTGAACAAGCGGTTCAGATTGAAAAACGGCATGGTGGTGCAGGCTACCGTGGAATGCAACAATCTGACCGACTCGCGCCACGAAGTGGTGAAGCGCTATCCCATGCCGGGACGTAACTGGAAGGCGACAGTGAAATTCGAACTCTGAGAAGTTCGCCAACTCTTGATGATATGAACAGACATTATATATATATACTGACGATAATGCTGACGGCAACGCTGCTCGCCGCCTGCTCGCTGGAGCCGGCAGACAGCGAGCCACCCGTAGCGCCCACGCAGACAGACGACAGAATCGTGGTTCTCTGCCAGGGACTGTGGGGACTCGACAACTCCACGCTGAGCTATATCGACGGCGGAACGGTGACAAACGGGTGGTTCAAGAAGAACAATCCCGGAATGCACCTCGGCGACACGGGCAACGACATACTGCAGGTGAACGACACGCTGATTGCCATATCGGTGAACTGGTCGAACATCATACAGTATATCTATCCCGACGGCAGGGCGATTGCCGCCACCGAAGACATACCAAACAACCGCCGCCTCGCCACCGACCGCCGCGGATATCTCTACTGCACCTCGTATGCCGACAACGGCTATGTGGCCAAGATTGACATCAGGACGAAGCAGATAGTAGACACCTGTCATGTGGGCTACGAGCCGGAGGGTGTGGCATACTATGACGGCAGGCTCTTCGTGGCAAACACCGGAGGATACGGCGGTCAGGCTGGTCATAAGTATGAGAGCACCGTCTCTGTGGTGGACGCCGCCACGATGTGCGAGATAAGGCGCATCGACACGGGGTGCATCAATCTCTTCGGCGACATGACGTGCTGCGGACAGTTTCTGTGTATCAATTCCGCCGGCGACAGTTATGACGTGGCGTCAAAGACCGTGGTGATGAACATGGCGGACGAGGAGTTCCGGGTGTTTGATTTCCCTGCCACATACTCCTGTGCCTACGGCAACCGCTTCTATCTGATAGGCAGCAGCTTCTCGTATGTCACCGGCGCCTACACCCTCACCACACACACCATCGGCCTGCCCTCGCTTGACGTGGCAGACGGGCTTGCCTCTTATGCCGCGGCAGCTCCGGAAATACTGAAGATGCAGGCGCCCTACGGCATTTTCATATCGCCATACTCGGCACACCTGTATGTCACCGATGCCCGGGGATATGCCACGAACGGCAGACTGTATGAATTCTCTCCCACAGGCGAGCTGATAGGGCGATACCCTCTGGAGGGGATAAATCCCGGCAAGTTGCTGTTTCTGAAGAAGTGAAGTGCTTGCTGAAACGGAAGCGGTGACTTGCAGAAATGTAAATCAGCGTTTATTGAAATAAAAGAACTTAAAACCACACAGATTATGAAGAAGTTGTTATTGGCATTTGCATTATGCGCTATGACGGCAGTTGCCGGCGCACAGACACAGAAGATCAGCGTATTGGAATACTGTCCGGCACCGGGACAGTTTGTCAACGTACTGCCCGAAGTGGAAGAGGGGATGACCCGCGAACAGGTATTGAAGGCTTGCGAGGAACAGTTGGCAAAGAAAGGATATCTCGTACACCTCGGTTCTTTCGGCGGATACATCACCGTGAAGTTCGACCATCCCGTGGAGAACAAGACCGGTTCTGACCTTCTCATCACCGGCAATGCCATGTATGCCGCCGACGACCCCGTGTATGGCAAGGAGACGATAGGCGGAAGCATTGAACCGGGAATAGTATATGTGGGAGTGGGCGACAATGTGGAGACGGCGGAATGGTATGAACTCGCAGGTTCGGAATATTTCACCGATGAATACAGCAGGATGAGGCTCACTTACTATAGACCGACGGCTGAGGAGGGCGACCACGCACTGCCGGGGTCGATGTATGATATGTATCTGAAATGCTCAGGACTGGTGACGGAAAGAAACGACTCATGTTGGGATTTCACGTACTATTATCCTAAGCTCGCTGCCCACAAGCAGACATACTGGCCTATGTGGGAGACTGCCGATGAGCTGACCTTCGAGGGCGGTCGCCTGCCGAATCCGGCCAAGAAATACGAGGTGGACGGCAGGGACTATTGGGTGCAATACCGCTATGCGGCTGACTCTTACGGATATGTGGACGCCTGTCCGGCTAACGACCCGAAATATTGTTCGTTCGACATCGACTGGGCTGTTGACAAGGATGGTCGTCCGGTGGCTCTCGACCACATCGACTTCGTGCGCGTGGCAACCGGCGTGTTGCAGTTTTGCGGTCTGATCGGCGAGACGTCCACTGAAATAGACACCTTCCAGGACCTGCATCTCGTGCCCGGCTACGATGACGCCCCTTATATCATCACGCCCCGTCCTAACCCCAACCAGCCCGTCGATGGCATCACCGCCCCTACATACAAGACCCGCCCCTCTGACACCTACTACAACCTCATGGGACAGAAAGTTGACCGGCTCGTCAGAGGCCAGATTTATATCCACAACGGCAAGAAAATGGTATTCTGACGATATTAGTCAGACAAAACATGTGTAGCTCATCAATCGGCAACCAAGATTCGTCAGTCAGTCAGACAGGTGTCGTTAGTCAATCGGCCAGTCAAGTGTATCTGTCCCTCCCCTTCGGGGGAGGTTAGGTGGGGGCTGGTGTCAATAGTCGGAGTTACTTATTCCTTCCCTTGGGGAAGGTCAGGATGGGTTTGAGGCTAGGTGGGGGCTATTGTCAATAGTCGAAGTAACTTATTCCTTCCCTTGGGGAAGGTTAGGATGGGTTTGAGGTTAGGTGGGGGCTATTGTCAATAGTCGGAGTAACTTATTCCTTCCCTTGGGGAAGGTCAGGATGGGTCAGAGGTTAGGTGGGGGTTGGTGTCAATATTCAAGTTAAAAAACTGCTGTCTTAATTTCTGTTGACCCATGTTAAGAATGTGCACAAAATGAGGGTTTTGTGCTGAAATGCTTGTGTATGTCAACAATTATTACTACTTTTGCATCCGAAATCAAGAAACGGCTTAACTGCTTACGTTTTGATCAAGCAAGTTTTGCCACAGTATTTAACTGGTGTCCAGGGTCAACGTTTTTTTTCTCTTATGTTTAAAGTTGACACCGCGGGATTAATGTTCATATATTGTTCAGTGTATTGACCAGAGTTGTTGTTGTGCCCAGTCAATACGGCCCAGATGCCAAAAACAAAAGGTTATGAATTTTTCAACAAAGAGTAGGATTTTATTAGTAGTATTATTATTCATGTGTCTTCCTTTGGCAGCGCTTGCCGGAGGCGACGAACAAACGACAGCAGATTTCGACTGGGAACCCGTGATGGAAGCGGTGATACAGGTGGAGAGCGGAGGCAACCCGAATGCCAGAAGCGGCAATTCGTGCGGAGCAATGCAGATAACTCCGATTTGCGTGGCACAGTGTAACATCATACTGAAGGCGCGCAAGAGCAAGAAGCGCTATTCGCTGAAAGACCGTTTCGATGTGGCTAAGTCGAAAGAGATGTTCCGACTCATTCAGTCGTTCTACAATGTAGAAAACAACATCGAGAAGGCAATCCGTTCATGGAACGGCGGTATGCGATACTCCATAAAGGGTACGCAGCGCTACTACGAGAAGGTGATGTCATATCTCAACAAAAAGCAGTAAGCTGTCACACCAACCGGCAGGAGGTCAACCCCCTCTATGGCCAGACAAAACAACAAGAGTTTTGGCAAATTATAAATAAGCAAGTCGCCAAGTCACGACCAACCACGGTCACGGCTTGGCGCCTTTTCGTTTCTTCTCGACTGATTTGGGGGACGATATAAGCCGATGGAAATTTGCAATGCATTTCATTTTTTATAGAAAATGTAAGGAGATTTGCAATGCATTTCATTTTTCGTGGATAACCCTAAGAAATTTGCAATACATTTCATTTTTGCAGTTAAATCTGAAGAAATTTGCAATGGAATGCAAATTTGTCGGCATAAATGGCTATATTTGCAATGGATTACATTTTTGGCGATATGATAGAACGAAAGCAATACATATCACTTCTTGAAAAATGGAAGAACAAGAAGGTGATAAAGATAGTTACAGGCATCCGCAGGTGTGGAAAATCGTCACTTCTGAAGATGTTCAGTGACAAGCTGCAGCAGGATGGAGTCAGGAAGGAACAGATACAGAGCGTTAATTTTGAAGACCTCGACAATGAACCTTTGCTTGACTACAAACGTCTTCACAGTCATATTAAAGAACGGCTGCTGCCAGACAGGATGAACTATCTGTTTTTCGATGAGATACAGTTGGTCGGCAATTTTCAGAAAACCATAGACAGTCTGTTTTTGCTCGACAACGTGGACATATACATCACAGGCTCCAATGCCTACTTGTTGTCTGGCGAAATTGCCACGTTGCTTACCGGAAGATATGTTGAAATAAAACTTTTCCCGTTCTCTTTCAGTGAATTCATAATGGCAAGCGGCAAGCCGCAGTCTCTTGAGCAGGCTTACAGACAGTATGTAGAATGCGGGTCGTTTCCGTATGTAACTCAGATATGCAATGACAAGGAGATGATGCGCGAATATCTGTCGGGACTATACAATACCATAGTGCTGAAAGACGTGGTGGGCAGGAAAAAGATAACCGACGTGATGATGCTGCAGAGCATCGTGAGATTCATAGCCGACAATATAGGCAACATCTCGGTAATAAAGCGCATCAGCGATACCTTGACGTCGCTCGGAAGGAAAATCACTTCACATACAGTGGAGAACTATATCTCGGCATTGACAGACAGCTATATTTTCTATCAAGCACAGAGATACGACACCAAGGGCAAGCAACTGCTGAAAACGGGAATGAAACTGTATTTGGCTGACATCGGACTGCGCAATGTAATAAATGGAACGAAGGGCGGCGACATGGGACATATTCTTGAAAACATTGTCTTTCTGGAACTTGCGCGACGCGGTGGGGAAATCTATGTGGGCAAGGCCGGAGAGGCGGAGATAGACTTCGTTGTAATCAATGGCAATGACAAGGCTTACTATCAGGTGGCGCTAAGCGTCAGAGATGAGGCTACGATGAACAGGGAGCTGGCACCGCTGAAGTCGTTGCCGGATTCTTTCCCAAAATATCTGCTCACGATGGACAATGACCCTGTTGCGCAGCACGATGGCATCAAGCAGATATACGTGCTGGACTGGCTGACTGAAAGGCCATAAAAAAACAATCACGCATCATGGAGGGAATTATCCTCACATGATGCGTGATTCTGTTTGTATTCTCTTCTGCCGCATGCGGAAGACTGCAAAGTAAAATATTACATTGAAACAGTCGTAAAATATTACATTGACGGCCTATTATATTATTTAACGGCCTTATGCCCGATTGTTGATGCGGCAGCAGGCGTCAGAACTGCTCCAGAATCTCGATGCGCTTCTGTGTGTCGGGGTGGGTGGAGAAGAGCGATGTGAAGAAGCCCATGCCCTTGCCGCCGCTCAGAGCCTGCGGATGCACGATGAACAGCTGTGCCACATCGTCGCGCTTCACCTTCTTCAGTCCAGGTCTGTCGCTGATCTTGCGCAGTGCCGAGGCAAGGGCAAGCGGATTGCCGCAGAGTTCAGCGCCGCCGGCATCAGCCATATATTCGCGTTTGCGACTGATGGCGAAGCGGGTGAGCAGGGCGAAGAAATAGGCTATGATGCCAAGGAAGATGGCAATCAGAAACACTAGTATAGCAGCGCCTCCGTTGTTGTTGTCGTCATCGTCGCTGCTGCTGCTGCTCGAACTGTCGCTGACAATCCAGAACAACGACCTTATGCTCACCTGTATTATCGTCGTGATGATTCCCACGAAGATGATGCTCGTGATGAGCAGACGGGTGTCGCGGTTGCGGATATGCGTCAGCTCGTGGGCTATCACGCCGGCCAGTTCGTCGTCGTTGAGCACCTTCAGCAGTCCGGTGGTCACCGTCACAGTGTAGCTCTTCCTGTCTATTCCGCTGGCAAAGGCGTTGAGCTGCGGGTCGTCCACCACGTTTATCTTCGGCATGTCCATTCCCGCCGTCATCGTCAGATTCTCCACGATGTTATACACCCTGGGGTTTTCGCGGCGCTCCAGAGTCTTGGCTCCCGTTGCCGCTTTCACCATCGACGCGTTGAAGAAATATGCTATCACGAACCACACGCTCACGGTGCCCACTACCCAAGGCAGCGAGTCGATGAACGCTCCGTTCACCCATGTCCAGTTCACGTTGCCCCCAACCTGTTCGGCATTGCCGTCCAATGCGACGCCGCAAAGGCTCAGCAGCACGTAGAACAGCCACACCATGAGGAGCGTGAGAGCCGGAAAAGACAGCAGCAGCATTATAGTCAGTTTGTTGTTGCGGCTGACTTGGGTATACATTCCTACGTATTTCATAATCAAGAGTTTATATCCTCCGCCCGGCTGCCTATGGTGGCTGCCGCGACGGGGGAAAAGTTAGAAATCGGAGTCTTAGTCCAGACTCCCATGCTTGTCAGCGGGTTTTCACCCGAATTGATATGCTGGCCGCGGCTTAGAATTTGATTTCCGGAGCCTTCTCCACTGCGGCGCGGCTCTCCTGCGGAATCTCGAACATAGGCTGGCGGGAGAATCCGAACATCTTGGCGAAGAGGTTGCTTGGGAAAGTCTCCACGGCATTGTTGAGCTCACGTGTGGCAGAGTTGAAGAAGCGGCGAACGGCAGCGAGCTTGTTCTCGATGTCGGCAATCTCCTCCTGCAGCTGGATGAAGTTCTGGTTAGCCTTCAGGTCTGGGTAAGCCTCAAGCGAAACCTTGAGACCGGCGAGTGCGCTTGTCATCATGTTGTCAGCCTTCACCTTGTCGTTTATGGTCTGTGCTCCCATTGATGCGGCACGGGCGTCGGTCACGCGCTGCAGCGTCTCCTTCTCGTGAGTGGCATATCCCTTCACCGTAGCCACGAGCTGTGGGATGAGGTCGCAGCGCTGCTTGAGCTGCACGTCGATGTTTGCGAAAGCGTTCTCACGGTTGTTGCGCAGTTTCACGAGTCTGTTGTAGATTGACACGAGCCATATCGCCAGGATTGCGACGATAATGATGATCACGATTGTTGTTGTCATAATGTTTAGGTTTTTTTAGTGCCTTCTCCCGTCGCTTGCCGCGCCGGGATCGTCGGCGTTGTTAATAATGTGATATTTTCTTTCTCTGTTCTTTATGCGTTTCTGTCTCTTTTCCCATATTGACGCAGGAACTGACAGGAATACTACAAAAATAAGACCTTTTCTTGTTTTGTCACGTCTGATTTAAGTTTTGTTTTGCTTTATGTTCATTTTTTTTGTCACTTTGCCGTTCCTTTTCTGCCTTCCAAAGCCTCATTGCTGCATGGCGCAGTAATCATTCTGCCCAGCATAGTTCTTGTTCTGTTGCAAAGGTAGCCAATAATCGTGAGACCATAACTTGCAAATCCTCTCAAAAAACTTGCAAATCCTCTCAAATATCATGTTTTCCCTCTCGTTTCCAATAATATTACATGAAATGTTACACCTCGTAGAATGTTACACCCCTCACTGCCTATATTTCCAAAAAGTGCGCTATACAAACTGCTAACGGCATATTCTATGCGTATATAAGCTTACGTTAGCACGATAGGCAGATACTGATGTTCGCTCTAAGTTTGAAGAAGAATGCAATGCAGTTGAATAAACGTTAAACTATCAAGGAGGCGATTCATCTAAGTTTAAAGATTGATTTTAGCTTTGCAGCTTCCTTCGTAAGTTTCTCAGGGTTTTGCTTCGCCAATTTTGCCAGGTTGAAGAGCTTCCATTTTACCGAGGGGTAATTCCGCATGTAGGCGAACTCGTAGCCTTCCCATTCCGGTTTGCCCTGTTCAAAGCTTACGAGGAAGTTCTTGTCAGCTTCTGACATCATACCATTCACATCATCTATCAGTTTGGTGCGTGTTTCTTCAAATTCAGCATAAGTGAAAGGGATGTCGGTCATTCCGTCAAACTGGTTGGCCATGGCCTCGCTTTGGTCAATCAGTCTTGGAGCAAAGGACTCGTGGATTGGACGGTCGCTGCCAAGCAGACAGAATATCAGGCCTTCGCGACAATCGGCCAAGGGAATGTCCATATACTTCACGTCAAATAAGTCGCGAGGATGTTGGCGAGAGAGTGCGGCTGCAATCTTGCCTCCATAAAGCTGGGTAAGTGGAACGATATTGGCCTCACAATAGAGTCCAAACTCATTCTGTGCCTTCTCGCTTAATGGCACAGTGATGTTCTCCCCGCCCACTAGTCCACGCTTAGTCTGATTTACTTCTACTTTTACCTGTTTGCCCCGCCACTCGCAAAGCAACTTGCTGGTGTTGTAGTTGGGCTTTATGTGCATACCCTTGAAAGCCTTCTTTGCTTTCTCGCAAATAGATGCCAGATGAAGGTTAATATCATCTAGGCTCTGCTTCCGGTCAGCCAACGGAATATAGGTGAGGTCTATATCGACCGAGTATCTGGGCAAGTCTTTCAAGAAGAGATTTATGGCGGTGCCGCCATGGACTGCAAATACACCTTCCTCCATGACGATGGGCATAATGCGAAGTAGCAACTCCACCTTTTGGGCATAAACTCTGCCGGTTAAATAGTTCTCATTCATACTCTGCAAGATCTTTAGGAATGGTCATATTATATTTCGCTATATACTTACCTGTCGGCACCACCATGTATCGGGCTGTGCCCAATTGTATATTGTCAAATTTCAGAGCCTTGAACCACGGATGTCCGGCTTTCTCTGCCATATAGACAAAGAGTCGCTTAACCTTTTGCGAGGAGCACGTTTCAAGCAACGATTGCACCAGCCTGGGCCGAAGCGTAGTCATACTCTCCATTATATAATATAGATCTAATAGCGAGGAGGCAGCCTCCGGCAGGTGGAGACATTCCAGAAAGGCACGCTCTGGTGATGATACCAAAAGGATATCACCTTCAAAGGTCATGGTCTCCACGCCAAGCAGGTCATCCCCCAGAAAAGAAGTAGTCATATACTTCACTGTCATATCCCAATCATGCGACAATATCCATGAGGGAAGCTTATTCGTTCTTCCGGTAAAAAGATAAGCTTGTGGCTTGCCCAATGACAGATAATGGGAATAACCACGCAGCTCGAGGGCGGTGTAAGCACCAACGATGCATCGTTTCGACAACTGGTTATTATAGGCGGATATGGCATGGAGCAGTTTGGGTGCAGTGCCGTTCAAGACATACACCCCTTTGGATATGCGGTTAAGCCATCCGCTCTTCATGTAGGCATGTTGCCCCTTGGCATCCAGTCCCTGCCGTGTGAGCCAGTCGCCAAACATGAAGCCCGTATTTGGATTGGACTCCATTATTTTCTGTATTTTTGTTGCCATCTTCTCTGATATTACGAATTTGACGATAATTTTTATGCAAAATTACACATTTATCTTGATTGACCAAATGTCTCGCCAATAAAGTACTGAATTTTTCTTGATATTGTGCGCCGTCTTCGCTTTCTTTGCGAATATGAAGTGCAAAAACCAGCAAAGACACCTTATAAAGACATGAGACTGCAAGCGGTTATAAAATCATCACATAAGACGGGCTAATAACCTTTTTGGGGCTTAATTCTGTATTTTTCAGCTGTCTGAAGTCGAACGCATTTCGTCTTCTTCATTATTCCCTTTGAGCCCGGTATAATCGTTGATATAAAGAAATCAAGCACATGTGATTGCGGCAGATATGAGGTTTCAGATTACTTTTTGGCCTGAAATCAATAAATAATGCGTAATAATCTCGTTTAATCAGTTTTTTGCATTATCTTTGTACATTATTAATATTAGGTATGAACATATCATTGCGAAATACGATACGCTGGGCACTCATCGCTCTTGCCGCTCCGATATTCCTCATCATATTGTTGGCGGTGCTGCTCTATCTGCCTCCGGTGCAGAACTGGGCGGTAGACTGCGTGGCGGACTATGCCTCGGAGAAGACTGGAATGCAGATCTCCGTGGGCAGGGTGAATCTGGAGTTTCCGCTCGACCTCGGAGTGGAAGACTTCAAGATGATAAAACCCAACGACTCGCTGCCGCAGGTGAGAGACACCGTTGCCGATGTGGAGAAACTCGTGGTCAGCGTGCAGCTCATGCCGCTGCTGAGCCGGCAGGTGGAGATAGACCAGCTGGAACTCAGGGGTGTGAACATGAACACCACCGACTTCATACATGAGGCAAGGGTGAAAGGCACCGTGGGGCTCCTCTCGCTCAGCAGCCACGGCATAGACTGGGGCAAGCAGACAATCATCGTTGACGATGCGCTGCTCAGCGACGCCAACGTCAGCGTGGAACTCAGCGACACCGTGCCGCCAGACACCACCAAGACCCCTACATACTGGAAGATACATGTGGAGCAGCTCAACGTTGACCGTACGCGTGCAGTGGTACACATGCCAGGCGACACCCTGCAGGTGGACGCATATCTGGGCAAGGCAGGAGTGAGAGAAGGTACCTTCGACCTATACAAGAACCTGTATAGCGTGGGCAATTTCGAACTTGCCGACGGCAGGATAGCCTACGACAACAAGTTCATGACACGTTCGCGCGACATCATAGACCCCAACCACATCCTGCTCTCAGAGGTGAACCTCGGCATCGACTCCCTCTCCTATGCCATGGAGACTTCGGAGCTGAAGCTCGTGATGCGCCATTGCGCACTGAAGGAGAGGGGAGGACTGCAGATTGCCGACATCAAGGGACCTCTCTCTATGGACTCCCTCAAACTGAAGATGCCGCAGCTGCTGCTCAAGACCCCCGACTCATGGCTGAAAGCCGCCGTGGACATGGACCTCAATGCCTTCAGCGACTCCTGTCCGGGACGCCTCTCCCTTAGGGCAAACGCATCGCTCGGAAAGCGCGACCTTATGCGCTTCATGTCCGGCATGCCAGCGTCATTCCGCCGGCAGTGGCCCGACAAGCCATTGACTGTCAACACGATACTCAGTGGAAACCTCCAGCAGATGAGGCTCCGGCTGCTCAACCTCAACCTGCCGTCGGCACTGAAAGCAGACGCCAACGGATATCTCACCAATCTCACCGACACCAAGCGGCTCGGCGCCAGCATCAACTTCAAGGCATCGGCTGCCAACACGCAGCTTATCACGGCGCTCGTGGGCAAGGAGAACATGGGCGGAGCGAGGATACCGAACGGCATCTTGCTCTCGGGCAACGTGAAGACCGGCGGCAACCAGGTGTATCTCGCTGACGTGACGATGCGCGAGGGTGGGGGAACGATGAAGGCGAAAGCACGGTTCAGCATGCCGAACATGGCATACAGCGCAAAAGTCTCTGCCGCCGGAATGAGGATAGACCATTTCATGCCGACGCTCGGAATGAAAGACTTCTCGGGAACCCTCGACGTAAACGGCAGGGGCACCGACCCTATGAAGAAGAGCATGACGGTGGATGCCAGTGCCGACATCAGGAAATTCGTCTACGACAAATACCACTTCACGGGCATCACCGCCGATGCCCGACTCAGCAACGGACTCATACACGCCAACATAAACAGCAAGAACCAGCTGCTCGACGGACTGCTCTCGGTGGACGGATTCGTAAGTTCGAAGAAAATCGACGCCACCATAGCCTCCGACATCAGCCGCATCGACCTCTATGCCCTCGGTGTGGCAAAGAAGCCGCTGATGGCATCGCTGTGCTGCCATTTCGACGTGGCAACCGACATGCGCCACTCGTATATGCTGAAGGGAGGAACGAGCGACGTGACGATTCTCGACTCGCTCAAGGCTTACCGGCCGGTGAACATCACCTTCGACGTGCTCACAAACCGCGACACCACAAGGGCGATGGTAGACTGCGGCGACTTCTATCTCAATATGAACGCCAAAGGGGGATACGAGCATCTGCTCTCGCGCTTCGAGAAGTTCGGCAGCCTGCTCTCAAAGGAAATCTCCGACGGACGCATCGACTATGTGGCGCTGCGCCAGCAACTGCCGGAGGCCGACTTCCGCATGAAGGCGGGAAAAGACAATATCTTCAGCCGATTCCTGAAATATTACGGCTACACCTTCACCAGTGCCGACATGAACATGACGATGTCGGCGGCTACGGGAATGAACGGTGCCTTGCAGGTGAACGAACTGACGGCGGCGGGAGTGCTGCTCGACACGATACGCTTCAATGTGGTGTCAGACTCCGTGAACTGTACCTACAACGGACAGATACGCAACTCTAAGAACAATCCACAGTATGTGTTTAATTCGCTCTTCGACGGATACGTGTTCGACCAAGGCTCGGGACTCAACATCTCCATCTACGACGCCGCCAACCGCCTCGGCATCAAGCTCGGAGCCACGGCGACTATCGAAGACACAGGAACGCGCCTCCATCTGCTCACCGATGATATCATACTGGGATACAAGAGGTTTGAGGCAAACGAGAACAACTATCTCTTCCTCGGCGACGACAACAGGGTGTCGGCAAATCTCAAACTGAAGTCTGCCGACGGCATGGGACTACAGGTCTACACCAACGACGAAAACCACGACGCCTTGCAGGACATCACCGTGGGACTCAGCAATTTCGACCTATCCAAGATTACCGCCGTGCTGCCGTATTTCCCCAAGATAACGGGAAACATGAACGGCGACTTCCACGCCATACAGACAAAGGAGAACATCACCCTCTCGTCAAACCTCAGCGTAGACAAGATGACATACGAGGGATGCTCGCTCGGCGATATAAGCACCGAATTTGTATATATACCACAGGAGGACGGCAGCCACTATCTCGACGCCGTGCTCTTCAGCGAGGGCTCACAGGTGGGGTCGCTCATCGGAACATACCACCCTGCCGGAAAGGGAGTGCTCAATGCCGACCTCAAGCTCGAACACCTGCCGATGAAAATCGTGAACGGATTCATTCCTCAGCAGCTCTTCGGATTTGAGGGATATGCCGACGGCTCGATGAAGGTGAGGGGAGAACTCTCCAAACCGCATGTCGACGGTGAGGTGTTCCTCGACTCCATGTATATGGTCAGCGTGCCATACGGCGTGAAGCTCCGCTTCAGCGACGACCCCGTGAGAGTGGTCGACAGCAAGCTGATGCTCGAAAACTTCGAGGTGTTCGGCCACAACGACAATCCGCTGAACATCTACGGAAACATAAACTTTGCCGACCTCGACAATGTATATATGGACGTGCGCATGAAGGCAACAAACTATCAGCTCATCAACTCAAAGGAGAACTACCGCAGCGTGGCATACGGCAAGGCGTATATCGACTTCTACGGTTCGGTGCGCGGAAAACTCGACAATCTGATGATGCGCGGACGGCTCAACGTGCTCGGTTCCACCGATGTGGCGTATATACTGAGAGACTCGCCGCTGACCACCGACAACCAGATGGACGAACTGGTAAAATTCACCAATCTCAGCGACTCCACGCAGCAGACCGTGGAGCATCCGCCGTTGACGGGTCTCGACATGATTCTCTCGGTGGGAGTGGACGAGGGAGCCCACGTGATGTGTTATCTCAATGCCGACCACTCCAACTATATCGACCTTATGGGAGGCGGCGACCTGCGTATGACTTACGATCCGCTCAACGAACTCCGCCTCACGGGCAAGTATACGCTCAGCAACGGTGAGATGAAATACGCCCTGCCGGTGATTCCGCTCAAGACCTTCACCATAGAGAACGGCAGCTACATAGAGTTCACGGGAGATGTGATGAACCCGAAACTGAACATCACAGCCACTGAGGAGACGAGGGCCACGGTGGGCACCAACGGACAGCAGGGCAGGACTGTGGACTTCAAGTGTGGAGTGGTGATAACAAGGACGCTCAACGATATGGGACTGGAGTTCACGCTCGATGCTCCCGAGGATATGTCGCTCCACAATGAGCTGCAGGCGATGAGCATGGAGCAGAGAGGCAAACTCGCCGTTACGATGCTCACCACTGGAATGTATCTCGCTGACGGAAACACCAGCGCATTCTCAATGAACAGTGCCCTCAGCTCGTTCTTGCAGACTGAGATAAACAACATAACGGGAAATGCCCTTCGCACCCTCGATCTGAGCTTCGGCATCGACAACTCCACCGACGCCTCGGGAAGTATGCACACAGACTATTCGTTCAAGTTTGCCAAGAGATTCTGGAACAACAGGCTCAAGATTATCGTGGGCGGAAAGGTGTCGAGCGGTGCCGACGTGCCAAACCAGAACGAGTCGTTCTTCGACAACGTGACGTTTGAATACCGTCTGGGCGACACCTCGAACAAATACCTGCGGCTCTTCTATGACAACAACTCATACGACTGGCTCGAAGGCACTACGCAGGAGTTCGGAGTGGGATTCACATGGCGCAAGACGATGCAGCACTTCAAGGATCTCTTCCGCAAGGAGAGAAAGATGCAGATGCCGGCAGCTCCCCAGCGCCCGGTTTCTGGCGATTCCACGAAGACGCCTCTGGTGAACAGGGAGATTAAGTGATTTGCAATCAAGTAGGATGACTTGTCTGCTCGTCCACTTGTCCGATCGTCCATTCGTCCATTCGTCCACTCGTCTGTTTGACTGCTATAAGAAAGAGTAACCTTCATCTCCCCTTCGGGGGAGAACGAGAGGGGGCTGAAGTTCATTGGCAGAGTAACCAGTTCCTTCCCTTGGGGAAGGTTAGGATGGGTTTGAGAACGAGAGGGGGCTGAAGTTCATTGGCAGAGTAACCAGTTCCTTCCCTTTGGGAAGGTTAGGATGGGTTCCCCTTTGGGAAGGTTAGGATGGGTTCCCCTTGGGGAAGGTCAGGATGGGTTCCCCTTTGGGAAGGTTAGGATGGGTTCCCCTTTTCAGAAAAGCATCGGGTGTCTTACGATAATATTAGAATGCGTTAAATTCGTCAACTAAATAAAAATGAAACATCAAATAATGTCAAATACCCTCGGCACACTGATGGTATGTGCCTTGGCGTTTCTCGCCACGGCGTGTTCCACCACAAGCTCCGTGCCCGAGGGCGACCAGCTGTATGTGGGACTGAAACAGATAGAATATGACGACTGCGAGAAGTCTGACCACTACTATTCCACTCAGGAAGAAGTGGAGGCAGCCCTCGCTACGGCACCAAACGGAGCCTTCTTCGGCAGTTCATATCATCGCACCATACCATATAAGCTATGGATATGGAATGCATTCCAGAACTCTGAGGGAAAACTCGGCAAATGGATTGCCAAGACCTTCGGCAACGCACCGGTGCTCATGAGCTGGGTGAACCCGCAGCTGAGAGCGTCGGTGGCACAGTCGGTATTGCGCAACCATGGCTATCTGGGTGGCACGGTGGGCTTTGAAGTGGAGACGCAGAAGAATCCCAAGAAGGCAAAGATATTATATAAGGTGGCGATGAACCAGCTGTCGCTCATCGACACCGTGGAATATGCCAACTTTCCGGCAGTGGCAGACAGTCTGATACTCGCCACCCGCGACCAGGCGCTGATAGGTCCGGGCAAGCCTTTCAATGTGGCAACCCTCGATGCGGAGCGCAGCCGTTTGTCGGCCCTCTTCCGCAACAACGGATACTACTATTTCCAGCCTGCCTACGCTTCGTATCTCGCCGACACGCTGGCGCGTCAGGGCAGGGTGAAGCTCAGACTGCAGCTCGCCGACAACATCCCGGAGAGGGCGCGCCACAAATGGTATATCGGAAACCTGAAGGTGAATATCCGGAAGCAGCTCATGGAGCAGCTCAAGGACTCGTTCAACTACCGCCGCCTCATACTCGCCTACAACGGCAAGCGCCCGCCAATCAGAGCGCGTCTGCTCTTGCGCCACCTCCGTCTGTTCCCACGGCAGCAGTATAGCCAGGACGCATATCTCGAAAGTGCCGAAAGGCTCAGCTCGGCAGGACAATACAGTTCGGTGCAGTTCGCCTTCACCCCTCGCGACACCACCTCACAATGTGACACCCTCGACATGACGGTGAGCTGCGTGCTCAACAAACCGTATGAGTTTTATGTGGAGACTAATTATAGCAACAAGATAAACGGACGCACCGGACCGGAGCTGGTGCTCGGTCTGAAGAAGCTTAATGCCTTCAAGGGCGGAGAGGTGGTAGACCTGCGTCTGCATGGAGCCTACGAATGGCAGACGGGAGGACAGAACGGCAAGGACTACAACTCCTATGAATATGGTGCAGACCTCTCGGTGTCATTCCCACGAATGATATTCCCGTTCCTCAAGCCTTACAGATATCACGTCACGCCGACTACAACGGCGAGGGCGTCGGCAAACGTCATCAACAGACCGGGATATTTCAAGATGCATACGGCGTCGGGAAACTGGACCTACCAGTGGCAGCCCACGGAGACGAAGAAATTCGAGGTGACACCGTTGACGCTGAAATACCAGCACCTCACCTATACCACCCACACCTTCGACTCCATAATGAACGCCAACCCCTATCTCCTCGCCACCATGCAGGACATGCTCATACCGAAGATGCAGTTCTCATACACATACAACAGTCCGAAGAAATACCGCAACCCGATATACTGGAACCTCACGCTCTCTGAGTCGGGCAACGTGCTCTCGCTCGGCTATCTCGCGGCAGGCAAGAAATGGAACGCCAAGGGCAAGGAGCTCTTCAAGAACGCCTATGCACAGTTCGTGAAACTGGAGACCGACTTCACCAAGACATGGGGCATCGGACTCAAGTCGCAGCTCGTGGGCCATGTCAATGCAGGCATCGTATATTCGTATGGCAACGCCGCATCTACGCCATACAGCGAGCAGTTCTATGTGGGAGGCGCCAACAGCATCCGTGCCTTCCCCGTGAGATCGGTAGGTCCGGGACGCTACTACACCGACCAGGCGCGCCTCTCATATCTCGACCAGACCGGCGACATGAAGTTTATCGCCAATCTGGAATACCGTTTCAATCTCTTCGGAGACCTCTATGGCGCCGCCTTCCTCGATGCCGGCAACGTGTGGGGAGTGCGCGACGACGGATACCGCAAGGGGGCACAGTTCAAGATGAAGAACCTGCTCAAGGAGATGGCGGTAGGCACTGGCATCGGAGTGCGCTACGACCTGCAGTTCCTCATCCTGCGCATAGACTGGGGAGTGGGAATCCACATGCCATACGACACCGGCCGCAGCGGCTACTACAACATACGCAAATTCAAAGACGGCCAGTCGCTCCATCTCGCAGTGGGATATCCCTTCTGAGCCTCATATCCCTTCTGAGCCTCATATCCATCCTGATCTTCCCAAAGGGAACCCATCCTGACCTTCTCAAAGGGAAGGAACGAGTTACTCAGAATACTGTCATCAGCCCCCTCTCGTTCTCCCCCGTAGGATAACCCATCCTGACCTTCCCCAAGGGAAGGAACAAGTTACTCTGCCAATTGTCATCAGCCCCCTCTCGTTCTCCCCCGTAGGGGAGATGCTGGTTACTCTGTTTATGGATAAATCGCTGATAATGAGATACCTACAGATAACAATCATATAGCCAATGGTATCTGTCCCTCCCCTACGGGGGAGGCTAGGTGGGGGCTGATGTGATTGGCTGAAATCAAGATGCAAAGTAACTTGTTCCTTCCCTTTGGGAAGGTCAGGATGGGTTAACCTTTGGTGGAGGCAAGGTGGGGGCTGTAATGATTGGCTGAATAAGTCTTTGACAAAACAGAGTAACTTGTCCCTTCCCTTTGGGAAGGTCAGGATGGGTTTGAGGTTAGGTGGGGGCTGAGGCTATATCCGGACTAACCAATTCCTTCCCTTGGGGAAGGTTAGGATGGGTTTGAGGCTAGGTGGGGGCTGTAATGATTGACTGAATAAGTCTTTGACAAAACAGAGTAACTTGTCCCTTCCCTTTGGGAAGGCCAGGATGGGTTATCATACTGTCTAAAAAGCATAGACTAAGGAAAAAGGAAGAGCCCCAGCACTTGCAAATCCTGCTAAATCCAAAACCAAAATCCAAGAATCATTAACGAAATATAATCAAAAAATGGAACCGTGAAAAAACCAATCCGTGTTTCATTTTTTTTTGATTTGTGTCCCTACCGCAGACCATGGACACAACGCCACCACGTAATGACAATATCAGTGATAATAACAATCTGTCATAAACCCGAATCGGTCGTTAGGGCTTGCTTGGATTTTGTTCTTTTAGAAGAGTGGATTTTGTTTGGCTTTTAATGAGTAATAGCGAGCTATTGCGAATTAAAAACAGACAAAAGACGCCTTATAAAAAACAAAAGACTGCAAGCAGTAATTAAAAAATACAATAAACGGCCTAATGACCGATTTGGGATAAAAACACACCCCATCTAATGCCCGATTCGTGATACACTTTTGGGCACAGGCAGGAAATGAAATCTGCCCACTTGGGGCAACGTGCTTGCCCATGTTGGGTAACGTGCTTGCCCCATGTGGGCAACGTGCTTGCCCCAAATATGACCAAAAGTATCATGAAATGACTCGCTCGTAAAGAAGATTCAAATCCTGCCATCAGAACACTCTCACTCTGGCTGATTACCGTTTGGATATTGTCGGCCATTCTTAGATTTGTAAGCAGAAAAAAATATAATCTTACACTTAATCCAACTAAATTTTGTATTTTTGCAACAAATTGTATATCTTACCATAGAAGAGAAGACGAATTTTATTAATATACACAAAATGAGAATGCTTTTTCTCATGGCTTTAACACCATTAAGATGATGCATGACGATGGCAAACTAAATAGGCTTCCGCAACCATCATGCATGGTTGCAGCTAATGACATAAAGTAGAAAGGAATTTATGAAACCGGACGGTACGAGTTCTTTTTCTGCAGCCGACGAGAACCCCGTTTCTCCAGAGGGCACACAAGTTACTGAGCAAGACGTAAAGGCTCGCTCAGAGGTAAAGAAGTGTCGTCGCCCAAGCGAAACCACATGGTCATATCTCTTTTTGCATCACAGAAAGGTGAAGGCAATGGAAGAACAGTTCGCCAAAGACGGCATGACATATTTCGTGCATAAGACCGTGAGATATTTCAAGCGCACAGCCAGGGCGAAGGTGCAGCGCAAGGAATTGCCCACCGTCAGCGGTCTCGTCTTCTTCCAGGGTCTTCCCAAAGATATACAAGCCTATCTTGACAGGAATTTCCCTAACGTTCATTTGTGCAAGAACTGCAGCACAGGCAGAGTGGCGGTGATATCAGACTCCCAGATGCGTCCCTTTATGCGCATCAACCAGACTGAGCCGGAGCGTATCCGTTTCCTGCTCAAACCATTCCATTATTATGCCCGCAACCGCATCCTGCTCCGCATCACCGGTGGAGAGCTGGCAGGACTCGAGGGCTACATCATCCGTATCGACCGTGACCGTCGCCTCGTTATGGATGTGGGAGGAATGAGTGTCGCCATCAGCGGCATCCATGCCGAGCACTTTGAGGAAGTAGGGCAAGACAATACATCCCCTGCCGATGAGAACATCTTCTATCAGCGCAATCTGCACGAGCGGCAAGTGCTGATAGACCGCTATTTCCACCCCGTGAAAACCGACAAGGACGTGGCGGAGCAGACAGAAAACATCGACTATTTGAGAAAATACGTGTTGGAAGAGCTGTCACGCAATCGCCTCACCCTCAATGCCGCATGGAGCATCTGCTCCTTCATCATCGAGGAGATAAATTACTACTATGCGCCATTCATCGAACAGTTCAAGGAAAACCTCGACCCCATCATGGGTGAAGGAGGCAAAGTGATCCAGCTGATGGATTCGATACTCAGCAATCCGGCATTGGATGATGACACCAAGGACAGATTCCAGAGTGAACTCGAAAAAATGATGTTGGATTACGACTATCTGTTCTGATTACTGTGAGACATATAAACAAAAAATACAATATTTATCCAGAATATAAGGCACAATGAACGATTCCAACAATATTAAAATAGCAGTAGCAGGCTACGTGAGGCTGAGCATAGCCACGCTGTTGTCTCAGCACCATCACGTTACGGCAGTGGATGTAATCCCCGAAAAGGTGGATAAGCTGAACAACCGTATTTCTCCTATTCAGGATGATTACATAGAATAGTACTTGGTAGAGAAGCCACTGAATCTTGTGGCTACTCTCGATGGCAAGGCAGCATATAAGGATGCCGACTTCGTGGTCATCGCAGCACCAACCAACTATGACCCGGTAAAGAATTACTTCGACACATTTGAAGAAAGCCGGCTGGTATGGCTATACAGAGAACAACCAGTTTGGTGCAGAGGTAAATTCATGCGTCATTGGCGTCTATCGCCTCACGATGAAGTCCAACTCCGACAACTTCCGCCAGTCTGCCATTCAGGGAATCATGAAACGCATCAAGGCAAAGGGCGCAGAGGTTATCATCTACGAGCCGACACTTGAAGACGGCAGCACTTTTTTCGGCAGCAAGGTCGTTAACAATCTGGATGCCTTCAAGACGGAAAGCCATGCAATCATCGCTAACCGCTATGACGCATGTCTGGACGATGTAAAGGATAAGGTTTACACACGAGATATATTTAGAAGAGATTAATATAAATGTAAGTACTTTTGTATGGATAGAGAAACTTTAAAAGCAGTTCATGAAGAAAAGTTTGAAACTTTTCTGAAAAACATAAATGTTTATGACGGTATTTTACGTGGTGAATACAAATGTAAATTTTGTGGCAATGTTGTGAATTTGGACAATGTTTATACAATTTTTTCAGAAGCTGGTAAGGTTAAGTTTGTATGTGATACGACCAATTGCGTGGTTAAATTAGGTGAA
>NZ_JXQI01000017.1 GCF_000834015.1 Prevotella pectinovora
CCGTCTACGCTTCACTCCGCTATTGTCTTCCAGCAAATTTCCTGCATTTTCTGCATCAAAATGTTTGCAAAACTCGTCTATAATACAAAATAATTCTGTAACTTTGTAATCGGTAGTCATATTAAATGTTTTTGTAACTATTTGATTTTCACCTATAAAGGTACAAAATATTTATGAGACTACCAACTTTTTATGAACAAAATCTTATCCCGAACTGGGGTAAAGAGTAACAAATAAGACGTGGAAAAAAAATGAAACAGATTACCAAAGACACTCTTCTCGACGTTATCAAAACTTATGTCGAGAGCAAAGAATCAAACAAGAAGCCAATGCTTATTTGGTTTCAGTCAAACGACGACATAGACAATGCTCGTCGTGCAATACGTGAGATAAAGGGATGTTGTGAAGCAAATCAACATCCTCTCTATGGACATGAACACTTCATCGACAATGAGGGAAAAGTTAAGAAGATTGCTGATCATCCAGAGTTGACTACAAAGTTTATCTACCCTGGTAGATATGATGAGAATGTACGATTCTTCATGTATCACAGATATGTGGAGCAACTGCTTGATGACCATATAGAGTATGTAAAAGAGTTGGCAGAGAAAACTCAGAAGCCCCTTGTCATGCTCATAAATGATTATTCAAAGGAGGAGAATCCAATGTTTGACGCAAGTCCATTTGAAGAATACTTATTATAACTATGCGTTATCCATGAAAATTTATACGATATGGAACAGATTAAATTATTTCGCAGTAAGACAATTCTGCCGGATGCATTAGAGACACAGGTCAACAACTTCCTTAGCGAAAACGAAGCTAAGATTTCAGTCAAAGACATTCAGTACAATACTGTTATAACAGCAAAAGAAAACTCTGACCAACTCGTTTGGTCAGCAATGGTGAGATACGAAGTCTTGTGATTGTCATAAAAGTCCGACACCACATTTAGATTTTACCGACACTCTTTTATCTTCATAAGTCTGGAAAAACGTGTATCTTTACCCCAATTCGGGATAAGATAGCGATTAGTTGCATGTTAAGAGAGATACATGAATTCTCTTCCCATGCCATCAGACATGGGCTATATATAAAGAATCGAAAGAGATTATTCTGTCTTTAGAACAATGTAAGTTGCTTCGTGTCTTCGATGCAGTATCCTTGCAATGCCTTTGGCTTGTTATCAAAGAAACAATATGCTCCCAAGGCAGAAATAAGGTTCATGATAAAGTTGCTTACAGATCTATGGCGTGAGTGTACAATCTGTGCCGTATTCTTCAGCATGTCGTTAATGGTTTCGATAATGTATCTCTTGCGCAGCATCATTCTGTCATAGAACGGCATCAGCTTGTTTTTCATGTTTACGCGCAACCCTGTCAATA
>NZ_JXQI01000018.1 GCF_000834015.1 Prevotella pectinovora
ACTGTAGCATCTATGGTGACAAAGGGTATATTGGAGCTGACGTACAGCTTGACTTGTTCGAAACCGCACACATAAGACTGGAGTGTCCGTATCGGCTCAACCAAAAGGACTGGAAACCGACATTCATTCCGTTTGCAAAGGCAAGAAAGAGGATTGAGACAATATTCTCACAACTTACAGACCAGTTCCTGGTCATCAGGAACTACGCGAAAATAACGAATGGCTTGTTTGCCAGAATCATTGGCAAAATTAGTGCACTTACCATTCTGCAATACGTAAACTTCATTAACGACAAGCCCATTGGCAGAATTAAGTATGCACTAAATTAATTCCGCCAACAGGTTCTTGAAGGATTCTGATAAAGAAGTCAGAAATTCAGGTTATTCATCGACGAGTTCTTTACAGAACGAATATAGTCAATAAGGATGGTCGGGTCAAATGCCTTGCCATCCTTTTTTGTTGTCAGATGCAGGTGTTCACCAGTAGATGCACCAGTGTTACCTGTCAATCCCAATGGTTCTCCAGCTGAAAGGAAGTCATTGGGCTTTACGTATTGTTCAGACAGATGGCAGTAACTGACGGTGTAGTTTGCCGTCTTAACGGTCACATATTTGCCTGAGCGATTGTCATAGCCGACTTTTAGCACAGTGCCTGGCAGCATCGAAAGCACATCTTCATGTCTGGCATGTAGGTCAATACCATTGTGCATCATCTGTTTGTGGTAGATGGGATGCCTACGCATTCCGAAGCCTGAGTTGATGCGGATATTCTTGAGGGGTAGGGAAACGAGCGTCACCACATTTGAAGAATTTGATGCTTCATTGTTCTCGACTGTCTCTCGGCTTGTTTTCTCTGGATTGTTTAATACTACACTGTCCGTCAGAGTCTCGTTTGACTTTGGCGGATTTGTTGTTTTTATACGCTTACTGTTGGTCGTGCCAATGGTATTGAACTGGGCATGTGTCGGCATGGCCAGGAACATGGCGCAGACCGATGATAGGATGAGTTTGCTTGTTTTCATGCTGCAAAGGTACGATACTATTCTTGAATAGAAAGAATAGCAACTCGTATAACGATTACACTCTAACTTTATTTGTGTTTATAGTATGATTATTGCGGAATTTTCATACTATTAAATTAAACCTTCTTAAATCGAATCCTTGCAGACATGGCTTTTACAACCTATTATAAAAACATGCTATAAATTTGCATCGCAAAATTGTCCGCATAGAAATTAAGTATAATAATGTAACATCAACAAAGTATGATTAATCATTTTGAAGAAAGCGAGATGCCTTACGGCACACTCGAACGTTTCGGACTCACGCAGGAGATGGTAGAAGACCTTCCTTATGATGTCCTCCAGAACATCTACAACGGTCGTCGCTCTCCCGTGTTACCTATTACTGTTACCACCGAGGATGGTGAAACTGAGACTGCCCGTACAAGGTTCAGTCTGGTACGCACTCCAGAAGGAGGTGTCGATGTGCTTTTCTATCCCAAACTCGATGAGTGCAACCTTAATCTGTTTAACGAACAGCAAAAGCAGAGACTTCTTGAAGGTAAGGCCATCATCGGTTATCTGGAGAGTAATGAGGAGAACAAGGAAGCTGGTGGCAAGAGATTCTTTCAGATAGACCCTGAAAGCAAGCAGGTTCTCTGTGTTCCTATGCCCGTCATCGGTCGCAACATGCAGTATGTGTCAGACCGTTACCACCTCACAGGAGCAGAGATGCAGAAACTCCAGAACGGTGATGTTCTGTCCATTCTCAATGAGGATGACGAGGAGATTTCCGTCGGTATTGATCTCAACAGCAAGACAGGCATCCGTTTCGCAGCTGGTGACGAACAGACATGGCGACGTGAGGCCAAGCGTGAGTGGGACAATTACAATTTTGGTGCCTTTGGCTGCTGGGTGGCAGATGACAATGGCGACCTGAACTATGTTCACGAGGAAGATTACAGTGAAGAATTGTGGCAGGAACAGAAGAAGATGGGTATGCGTGTGATGCAACGCTAATCCATCGAATGCAAGTAAAACCTCAATAAAAACAAGAACAATGGCAGCAACAAAGTATTACCCAGAGGACGAGCTTGTGGAGAAATTCCAGAGCGGCGAATATGGTTGGATTGATTATGTCAACCATCATTCCCCTGAATGGCAGGAGGAATACACTGCATTCTGCAGGGAGCGCGGTCTCACCATCAATGAGGAAAGCGCAGAGCAGTTTGTCGAGTGGAAGGGAGATCAGTTAGAGAACGAACAAGAAGACTAAACCGCAAATAGTATGTCTATCAGATCAAACACATTACCTATGGGGCATGACTTGGCACCAGAGCTACAGGACATCCTCCGACGTAACGGTATGCAAGCGCACATCGTTCGTCAGGGGGATGGCTTTGCCCTTGCCGTGCAGGGACATGACAGTCCTTTGCTCACATACCCCATCAACCAGCAGCAGATGCGAGCCATGGTGGATTGGGGAACTAATTCTGCCAACAAGAAGGCATATAACACCTTAGCAGGATTACTCTCCAATGACTTCTATCTGCCCAGAAGCTTTGTTCATGCACGTAATGCCAATGGTCGAGTGGCTATGGGACTTCATGGCTATCGTATCGGTGTTGGCGAATACGGACGTTTGCCTTGGGACAGACGAGGACTCCATCCGATGATGGATCCTTACCATGGCAGATTCCTTGGCTGGACACCACGTCAGCAGGAAGGCTGGCACATGCGCAGAGTTGGAGGAGCCTTGTTCATGCAAGGTGCTCCGATGGTTCCAGACCGTCCTGATGGACGAATGAAACCAGGCGAACTCCAGAGCGGTGCATACGGCTTCTATTACAAAGGACAGCAAACACAGGTGGTACAGCCATCGCAGGATGTGTTGGCCAATCTTCAGACGGTCATCCAGCCTGTAGAGGTGAAGCCGAGACCTGTTGAACCAGCCAAGCCATACAATGAACTCATCACGAGCAAGGTCTATTTCACCAATGAGAAGTTCCGTGAATGCTTAGACAGTCACGGAATCCTTATTGATCCAGAGAAGAAGACCCTGACCATCCAGTCAACTGGAGCCAAGCAGGACTTTGTATATGACCTGACTGAGGAAGAGCTGAAGAAGCTCAACAGCAACAGCGTAAAGGAAGTTTCTGTTCAGGCACGTCTTGACATCATCAATGATGTAATCAAGGCTGACTTCAACGACAAGATAACGATGGATATGCTCAACAGCAAGGAACATATAGGTATCACGTTGAAGCCAGAAGTGGCAGCAGAACTCGACCAGAGACAAAGCCTCTTGCTGGAGCAGACCAATGTTCAAGGCGTTCATCAGCCTCTCGACCCGTCACTCTCAGTACAGCGAGAGCCAGAGGATAAGACTGTTGCCCATGTAGATGGCCAGAGTCTCTATGACATCAACGAAGGAAAAGGATGGTATCGTGAGGGCAAGCATGGTCGTGAGGTCACGGTGGATGACATCAAGGTTGAGCCAGTCCGTAATGAGCAGGGTGAGCAGCAGAAGGACGCAAAGGGAAACAACCTCTATCGCATGACAGCAGTCATCAACGGAGAGTCTATCTCCCATGAGATTACCCAGAAGCAGTACGACAAGTTCATGGCCATCGATGACTACCATCGCATGAAACTCTTCAGTCATATCTTCAATGAGGTGGATATGAAGAATGTGCCTGGTTCTCATGCTGGCATTGGCGCACAGATCGGTGGAGCCTTGCTTGCTGGTCTTGCCGTTATGGGTGAGCTGGGTCACATGCACCACAGCGGCCCTGCTGTATTTGTGGAGCATCATCACGACCATGATCCACGACCACACATCTATTTTAAGCCTGGAGTCGATTCTCCACAGGACATCGCCTCACGAGCCTTTGATGCAGGAGTCAATGCCGGTATGCACGGTGTCGGACTTGGACGATAGAAATATAAGGTAAAAAGATTTAGGATAACATGGCAAAACTCACTTACGACGACTTCAAACAACGCCTGAATATTCAGGAAGTACTGGTAGATGCTGGTTATACGCTCAATAGGCGGGATGGCTTGCGCTACCCGTCGTATGTACGTTTGGACAGTACTGGCAGACGCATACACGGTGACAAGTTCATCGTTACTGCCAATGGCCAGTGCTGCTTCCAACCACCTACGCACAAGAACTACAACATCATCGGGTTCATCAAAGAGCATCCAGAAATGTTCTCTGATTACACTCCTGGTATGGATAAAGACCGTCTCGTCAATCTTGTCTGTAACCGCTTACTCAATAACCCTATTGAAGATAGGGAAACAAAAATTGTGACTGAGCGACAGCAACAGGCAGATTTTAACTTGGAAGATTATACGCTTCACAAATTCGAGGGCGGTGACAAAAACACTCATAAGCCATTTTACCCATACTTCAAGTCAAGAGGCTTGAATCTCGCCACTCAATTTGCATTCAGAAGGGACTTCTTTATTGCAGAACGTCAGGGTACGGATGGCAAGGTATATAGGAATCTCGCTTTCCCGATGACCATCCCCGGCAAGGATGAAACGATTGTCGGTCTGGAGGAAAGAGGACGCAAGAAGCCTGATGGCACATCGTACAAAGGCATAGCAAAGGGTTCCAATGCCAGTGAGGGGCTTTGGCTATCCAGTCCTGAAGCCACAAAACTACAGGATGCCAAGCGTGTCTTCATCTTTGAGAGTGCCTATGATGCTATGGCCTTCCACCAGCTCCTAATGGGAAAAGACAGTAACCTCGATGCCCAAGCCAAGAAGGAACTTTCACACGGAGTCTTTGCTTCGACTGGAGGCAATCCTTCTTCCAGACAACTGGAAGGACTGATACAAACCGCCAAGGATGCCACTTTCCACGTCGGCTTCGATATGGACGATGCTGGAAAGAAGTTCGTTGAGCAGTTCAAGGAATTGGCTGAAAAGGCTAACATCCCAAGCAACCGTATTGTGCGAGAGGAACCATCTGACGGCTACAAAGACTTCAATGAAGAGTTGTTAGCCAATATAGCCAGACGGGACAATCCTCTTGCCAAGGAGAATGTGAAGGAAGAACTCAGGGAGTATGTCGAATCCTTCCGCAAGCATCCTGATGACATACCAAGTGTCAAGGATGTGCTTCATCCCAATGACAGTCAGATAGACCTTCTTCCCAAGTCCTTGTGGCAGCTCTACGCCCATTACGAGACCCTTTATGAAGATGCCTACACTATGCAGCACTCGCGGATGGTGGCACCAGAGGATAAGGAGGGTATTAAGGCTAAAGCTATAGAGGCAGGTGAGACATTCAGAAAAGAATTGGCAGATGCCCTTGGAGTCAAGGAAGAGGCAGAAGCGGAAGATGAAGAAAAGAAAGTCTCTGCCGGTGTCGATTTGGATGCAGACGGCAATGTAGAGATCAACGAGAGTGAAGAAACCAAGCATCATGGTATGCGCAGATGAATGATATGCAGCAGACAGTAAGACGATTCCACATCATCACGTTACGTCCTCATTGGGGACAGTACATTATCTCACAAGGTTTCATGTTCCTTGTGAGTCTTGTGCTGTTCCTTGTAGCAGGTCACGAGGCCATTACTTTCAAGATGCCCTTCCTGATATTGGGTAGTGTGACAACATTGATGATGCTCTATGGCTGTCTGTACCTGAGCAAACTCCAGTTCATCGTTTCCTCAGAACAGCTCATCATCCAGCATGGCATCTTCCATCGTACCAGTGACTACATCGAACTGTACCGAATCGTGGACTTCTGTGAGCAACGTTGCATCATGGAGCAACTGTTCGGATTGAAGACTATCAGCATCTACAGTGGTGACAGAACCAATCCCAAGCTTGACATCTACGGTGTACGTGAGAAATTGGACGTAGTAGGAATTATCAGAGAGCGAGTAGAATACAACAAACAACGCAGAGGAGTATATGAAATCACCAACAGATAACAAAATACAGGGCTTTGGCGAGCAGATGAATGACAACCGATGGAATATCGTAGCACTCCTGGCATTTGCCCTCTTGTGGTTTGGCTACAACAGGGCTGGTGCTCAGATTGCATCCAGTAATCCCTTGGAGTATGTTGCCCTTGCGGAGGGCAATGAACTCATCAATGCCCAGATTAAGGCTCAGATTGAGGACGAGCAAAAGACGGCACTCCTTCAGAACACCATCGCGACAGAGTTTACGATGATCCATTCTTGGGAGAAGAAGTATAACAAGTACCTCAAAACCGTCGATGGCTATGCCAGTACGCTGAAAGCCTGTACCACGCTCTATGACGATGGCGTGAGGGTTTTCATCAATCTCTGTAATCTGAGGAAAGCCATCAGCAATAATCCCCAGGGCATCGTGGCCACTATGTCGATGAACAACCTCTACATCGAGACGGCTACAGAGCTTGTCAGCGTCTATACGACATTGAAGGATGCCATAGCCAAAGGCGGCACAGAGAACATGCTCACAGGAGCAGAACGGAGCAAGACACTCTGGGCACTCAATGACAGACTGGCTGCTTTCAATAAGAAACTATGTCAGCTCAGTCTTTCCATCCGCTATTACACGATGATGGATGTCTGGGAGAATGCCACAGAGGGGATGCTTGACCGCACTAATGGAGAAATCGCAGAAGCCTCTCTCAGGCGGTGGAAAAGATGTTCAAGAATAGTGACCCCCTAATGCAGGAAAGAAAGTAGGATGAAAAGGTTTTTTCATAAGTTCTTCATATTGTTGATAGTGACTCTCGCCCTCCCTTTATGGGGAGTTGGTGGGAGCCACATTCATGCGCAAGGGCAAGACCCGACTTTGGCAGCCATGATTCTCCTATATACAGACAAAGCCAAGAAAGAGCTGAAGCAGCAGGAAGAGATGATGCTGTTAGAATCTACTGGCCATATCTGGATTACAGAGGAGGTGAATGCCACTACCGACCTACAGAAGGAGTTCAACAACTACCTCGACAACTTTCATGGCATCATCATGTATGCAGCCCAAATTTATGGCTTTTATCACGAGATAGACCACCTGATAGGAAACCTCGATGCTTTCAGCAAACAGCTGAGTGCCCATCCGAGTAACGCCCTTGCCGTAGCCCTCTCGTCAAACCGCAACAAGATCTACCGTGAGATTATCCTCAATAGCGTGGATATATGCAATGACGTGAGACAGGTATGCCTCTCAGATACCAAGATGACTGAGAAGGAACGCATGGAAGTCATTTTCGGTATCAGACCCAAGCTGAAGCTGATGAATAAGAAGCTGCAGAGACTGACCAAGGCGGTGAAATACACCTCATTGGGCGATGTCTGGGCAGAGATAGACTATAACGCTCGGACTGGAGCCGACAAGAAAAGCATCGTCGAGGAAAGCATGTTGCGCTGGAAACGGGCTGCAAAGCACTAAGGTGTATAGGATTCATAAAAGTAACCTCTAACAGATAAGAATATGAGTTGGGCAACAGTATTAAAAGCCGGATTGAAATTCATGGGACGTGGCGCACAGGCAACGGTAAAGACCGTCGGCCATAGTGCTCTTCATCCCCAACAGACCATCAAGGGACTGGGTACGGCCACCAAGACAGCCGCCGTCGGCACAGCTGCTGGCTATGTCGCATGGGAGAAACTGACCACAGACAAGAGTGTGGCCAGGATTGTCGGTGATGCCGTCGTAGGTTCAGATACCATCGACAGCGTGGGGGAGAAGGTGGAAGGAGTCGGTAATGCCGTCAGCGGACTGACCGAAACGGCAAGCAATGCCATGAACGGTGTCAGCGATGCCGTCAATGGAGCCAACAGCAACCTGAGTGGTATCAGCAATTTTCTTGGGAATATGACTGGAGGCAACGGCGGGAACATGTTCAGCAACTTCTTCAGTAACCTCTTCAGCGGAAATGTCTCAGGTATGAGTATACTTGGCCTTGTTGCGTCGGCTTTTCTCATCTTCGGACGTTTCGGATGGATGGGTAAGATTGCTGGTGTTTTGCTTGGCATGATGATGATTGGCAATAACTCCAGTCTGCATCAGGCACTTGGAGGTGGTCTGGCACAGCAGAAACCGCAGACTCCCAATGACCCACAGCGAAACGTGGCGAAGGGGCAGATGCTTCAGCCACAGCCCCAAGTTGTCTATGCACCAGAGGAAGAGCGTGAAGTCATTCACCGTTCCCGATAGTCAGAAGAAATCAATCGATTAAAAAAACAAATTCGCAATGAAATATACTCAGGAAATGATGCTCCAGTCGGACAGTGGCTACTGTATGCCGTTCGAGGAGAAAGGAAAAGACGTAGAGATGTCATTAGGCTACGGAAAGCAGAAACACCCCAAGACAGGAGAGACGTTCTTCCATCATGGGGTGGACTTTCCAGTAAAGCATTATCTGCTTTCTGCCATTGCCACAGGCAAGGTCTCAGGACTTGGCAATGATGCCGTTCACGGTATCTATCAGGTTATCCGATATGGCAAGTACGAGGTGACATACGCACACCTCAGTAATGTCTTTGCCAACTATGCGACCGAAGTCAAAGCTGGTCAGGTTGTCGCTGTCTCTGCCGACATGTTACACATTGAAGTCAAGTACAACGGGGAGGAGTTGAATCCGCTGGAGTTCCTGACGATGATTTACGGCAACATGAAAGCCTTGGAGCAGAACGGTACTCCTGGTGCTGTGCCACAGTTCGTGACTATCGACATGGATGTGCATACGATGTACGACAAAGACCAGAAAGAGATTGAAGACCTGATGATGCGGTGGTTCCCGGACTACATGCAAGACCTCTCGGCAGGAATCTATGCCTTGCCAGAGCATACGGAACTTGCTCTACGCAACATCTTCACCATGTCTGCCATGAAGAACTATTTCTTCGAGACGCTTCCAAGCATGGCCAATCCTTTAGGTATGGGAATGCGTAGCATCCCGTTGGCAGAGAAGGTACAGAACCTCCTGATTGCGGACTTCCTCAACTATATGGCACTCCGTCATCAGATATTTCTGAGCACCATGAGTCAGGCGGTAAAAAAAAAGCCTATGACGAAGCCGTAGCCAGCAGTGGGCTTGTCGATCCCCTTGCCGAACTGGAAATAGACATTCAGAGCTTTGATATACCGAGGCTGGTCAGTGTCTATCCCGACAGAAGCGGAATCAGATGGTGGACGAAGGCTTGGTTCAACAACAGCGAGGCTGGTGAAGCGGCCATCGAGATTGACCGTCAGTTAGCCATCAAGTTCATCAACGAGAATATTGAAAAAGACGAATGGCTGGAAGAGTATTTCCCAAAGCAGATGGAAGTCTATCACAATGCCATCGAGCAGACCAGGGAGCAGATACTCAGTCAGCTTAACTTATAGAACAAGAGAAGTATGAAGAAGATTTATTTGTTTGCCATATCTAATTTGTTCACCCCTGTAGCATTCGCTGATGCCGGAACCTCTGGTATCAGTGATGCCGCAGACGGTGTTGTTACCTACATGCCGTATGTACGCGCATTATGCTACGTCATTGCTGCTATCATTGCGGTTGTCGGGGCATTGGCCGTGTATTACACCATGCAAACCAATCCCCAGAACACAGCCAAACGTATGACGATGACCGTTGGCGGTGCGCTTACTTTCGTTTGCCTTTCCCTTGCTTTGCCCCAGTTCTTCGGCATTGACGGCAGTATGTCTGGAAATGGCGGCAGTTCTACTGGTTCAGGAACAAGCGGTACGGGCGATGGCTTCCTTGCCTCTGACCAAGGCGGTATCTCACAAAGCGGTATTATCACCGACATACCCTCTATCCGTGACAGGACAGGTAACTGGATTACCTTTCCGCAAGGAACCAATATGGCTATTGCCAACCAGCTTATCAATATCTATGAGCATTTCGGGGCAGGAGCAGAAGGTACTTATGGTCGTACACTCGACTATATCCAGCGTGAATACTGGAGTGGCAACATGGACTACAGCACCTTCAATCAGATGATGAGTGCGGCTGGAAATCTCCCACACAACTAATCAGGAAAAACTATGGCAGAATCATCAAACGAAAAGCTCTTCCGTACCAAGGTGCTGCCCATCATGGATAAGGTGATGGCAGACCTTCGTCATAAGCAGTTGGAAGAGATTGGCCGACATACCAGCAGCTTGTCCTTTATCATGGCTGGAGCAGCCGGTCCCGATGGAGGCATGTCAGCCCAAGCTGCAAGCCTTGATGCCCTTCGCTATACGGGGAAGTGGAACTCCAAGCATACGGAGGACTACATCAATATGGTAAAGGCTGAGCTGAAAAAACAGCATGTCACGGTCACACCAGAGATAGAGAAGATGATGATTGACAAGATGATCAAGGATGAAGTCCCTAAGTCATCCATTGAATATATCATGCGTAAGGCTGCCACCAACACCATCTTCTATCTCCCACAGGCCATGAGTAAGTCGCCACTGGAGAACCATATCACGGAACAGGCAGAGAAACGCTACAACCCATCTGCTTTGGAGAAAGGAACCGGCTATGCTTTAGGAGCAACGGCAGACTTCCTTTCTATGGGTGGTTTCGGCGGTGGCTGGTCAAGTGCTGCCAAGTTCGTGGGTGTAGATGTCGGGCTGAATGCAGCCTTAGACCATTTCGGAGGGAGTACGGAATATACGCCAACAGGAACTAAGGTTACACCTGAAGGCAAGAAGAAACCAGACGTTCCGCTGATTATTGCTCCCGAATACAGGGAGCAGTATCTCGCAGAGCAGGCAAAGAAGAAAACGGAACAAGCTCAGTCAACAGAGCAAAAGCCGAAACCAAGTCAAAAAGTGGAGGAGGACGTAAGACCTGCACCTTCCACTGAAATTACAACTGAGACTCCAGCACCCCAATCCACACAAGCGACGGAACAGGAACTGCCACAACAGACTAACCAAAGCGGATGGACTGGCTTGCTCAGCTCCTTCGGCTTGAATGGTATGTCCGATATTGGCCACAACCTCGGCTATATCCTTGCCATGCTTCCAGACATGATCTTGGGAGCATTCACGGGAAAGACAAAGTCCCTGGGACTGAAAGACAATCTGATGCCTCTTGCCAGTATTGTGGCTGGAATGTTTGTCAGGAATCCCATCCTGAAGATGGTGCTTGTAGGCATGGGAGGTCTCAATCTCCTGAATAAAGCTGGTCACGAAGCCATCGATAATCACAAAGGTATTGGCCAGGCACAGGATGCTTCAGCGGGTCGTGTCAACTACAAGGTCTATCCTGATGAACCGCTCAATCCACGTATCTCACAGCCCCAGATTAAAGGCAACTGTCTGATAGCTGCCATCGATAAAGTGCCTTGCACCATAGCCCTCACGGATAATGTCGTAGATGCCTTTAATCAGGGCGCATTGCCATTGAATACCCTTGCCAATGCCGTTCTTGCCAAGCATGACCAGATGCGTCAGTTGGCTTCAGAGAACTATGAGGCACAGCAGAGAACCGAAACGCGCACACTTGCTCAGAGATAATAGTGTAACGATTAAAAACAGTGTGAAATATGAAAAGAAACTGGTATAAGTTCCGCGTCAAGTACTCCAAGGTGATGGATGACGGAAAGAAGAAAAAGGTCAGTGAAGAGTATCTGGTAGATGCCGAGAGCTTCACCGAGACCGAGAAACGTGCCAACAAGGCAGCAACAGACCTTATCGGCACACGAGACTTTGACATCACGGCCATCTCTCGTGAGGCAGTGTCCGACATCATCAAGGGTACGGAAGCCGAGGATAACCACTGGTACAAAGCCGTCGTAGCTCTTGTGACGGAAGATGATGAGACAGGACAGAAGAAGTTCTCTCCTCAAATCATGTACGTCAATGCCGAAGATACCAAGGAGGCCGATAAGCTGCTCCGTGAACACATGGATGATAGTCAGGTTGATTGGGAAATTAAGTCAATCGCAGAGACGAAAGTGCTTGGTGTTCTGGAGTATAAGTAATTCTATTAAAGGAATAAATCAAAAGTATATTCAGTATGACAGAAAAGAATCAGCAGGAGAAGAATGCCGCCGAAAGACAGGTGGAACTTCTCGTAAAGGCCTTCGACAAAGCACAGGAGAATGGTGGCGTGTGGTTGAACAAGGACGGCAAGAAAGCCCCTCAGTTCTACCTGAAAGGTGTGACCGTCTCACCATTCAATGCCATTATTCTTGGGTTGCATAGTGACCAAAGTAATTACAAGACCAACGAGTACACCCTGTTCACCGAAGCCAAGAAGCGTGGTGAGAGTGTGCAGTCAGGTCAGAAAGGTGTGCCATTCTATTGGTACAACTGGAATGAATACCAGAGCAAGGCTGATCCTGAAGTGAAGATTAGCCGTGACGAGTACAAGGCTCTGACTCCAGAGCAGCAGTCCGACTACAAGGGAATCCGCAACCGAGAGGTTCGTATGCTGTTCAACATCGAGCAGACAATCCTTCCGATGGTTGACAAGGATGCCTTTGACAAGGAGGTCAAGGAGCGTGGCCGTCTGTCCGACCGTGGAGAAATCAAGGCAACGTCATCTGAGATTTCCATCAATGATTTCATCCTGAAGACCCGTGATAACCTCGTGGCCATCCGTCTCGATACGACAGGCGTTGCTCATTATGATGCACAGAAGGACACCGCCTATGTACCAAAGCGAGAAAACTATGAGCATTACAACGATTATGTAAATGCTTTGGTGGAACAGGTTGTAGCCGCTACAGGACACGCTCAGCGTCTGAACCGTGAGGGCATGAACAACCGTGGTGGCAAGGCACCCAGTGAGGATGCCCAGAAGAGAGAGCTGCTTGTCCGTGAGATAGCCACTGCTGCCAAGATGCAGGAGTTCGGACTTCCTGCCAAGCTATCTGAGGAAGGTATGAAGAACATCGAGTACTGGAAGCGTGAGTTCAAGGAAGACCCTTGTCTCATCGATGCCATCGAGAAGGATGTGAATAACACTCTCGACATGATCCACAAGGCAGAGCGTGGCGAGAAGGTAGAGAAACGTCAGCTCAATGCTCAGGATGTAGAAGCACCCAAGACCATCATTCCCAAGCATTACTATGTTGCCGACGAAATCAAGACCTTACCCAATAAGGACAGCAAGGAGATGGTCATTGTCCGCGATGCTGGCTCCAAGACAGCTGATGTCGTACTTCCTGCCGGTGCATCGTTGGCTGTGGATAATGAAATCCCCGGTATGAACAAGAAACGTATCGAACATGCCCTTCAGAAAGAGGGTTTTGATACCGTCAAGTTCTACAATACTGATGGCTCGTTGGGCTTCCATCCTGATGACAGTTACTTCGATTGTAAGGAAATAAGTGTTTCCAAGCTCAACAAATGGGAGTTGGAAGACATTACCAAGCTTGACGTTACCGATGCCGTGAAGCGTTCAGGAGCTATTGACTTTGACAAAGTCCTTATGCTGAAGGATGACGAAGGCAAGTGGGCTATGTATCTCAAACCAGAGAACGAAAAGGCTTTTTCTGTATATCCCGACAAGGCAGACGTGAACAAGTTCTTTACGACCATTCAGCAAGGCAATGACGAAGCTAATGAGCGTCTGCGTCAGGATATGGCCACCAAGTATTATGTCATGGCCAGTGAAAAGCCAGAGTTGAAGGTTGATCTCTTCAAGAGTCAGGCTTCTGCTGAAGAGCTGGCTCGTATTGAGCGTGTGAACATCTTCAAGACCAAAGCCACTGAGAACAAACCCAGTGTCATCCTGTGTGTCCCAACTATTGACGGAAAGAGAGTTCAGGCTCGTGAGGTCAGCGGTCAGCAATGGCAACGTATGTGGCTTGCTGATGACAAGCAGGACTACAAGACCCACCTTGCCGCTTCGCTCTTTGCCGATGTGCTGCGTAAGGAACGTACCGAGGCTGTAGCCGTTGGTACCGACAAGACTGAGCAGGAGGCACAGGCAGATACTCAGGAGCAGACAAAGAATGTCGAGAACCACGAGGAAGAGACCAAACAGGAGCAGAAAGAGGAACAGGCTGCTACCAACAAGAAACAGGAAGAGGAGAAGCGCAGAAATTCTCCAGAGCAGAAGGAAAAGGAGAAGCAGGAAGAGAAAGCCAAGGAGGAAGCCACCAAAGCAGAGACCAAGGCTGTTGCTGCCGTTGCTCTCAGTCCGATGCTCAAACAGTTCCTGGACTTGAAGAGCAAACATCCCGATGCACTTCTGCTGTTCCGTACTGGTGACTTCTATGAGACCTACAAGGAGGATGCAGAGAAAGCATCCAAGATTCTTGGCATTACGCTCACCAAGAGCACCAAGACAAAGGATGAACAGGGCAAGCCTCTCGCTATGGCAGGTTTTCCGTACCATGCCCTCGACAGCTATTTGCCCAAGCTCATCCGTGCCGGTGAGCGAGTTGCCATCTGTGACCAGCTTGAAGCACCCAAACAGACCGCAAAGCGTGGCATCTCAGAGATGGTCACGCCGAGTGCTGCTCCAGAGAAGGAGCAGAAAACGGAACCAGATAAACAGCAATCCTTTCATCGATAACCTTAAAAACGTGTAGAAAGTGACAGCATCCAGACAAGCTTATATAGACAAGTATGCAGAGTATGCCATGGAGCAGATGCGCAGATATGGCATACCTGCTTCTGTCACTCTTGCCCAAGGAATCATAGAGTCTGCCGAGGGAAAGAGTATGCTCTCCCGTACTGCCAATAACCATTTTGGTGTGAAGGGTGAGTTCAATGGTCAGTATGTCCGTGCGGACGATGACAAGCCGAACGAGAAGTTCAAGAAGTATGATAATGTCGGCCAGAGCTATGAGGACCATAGCAAAGTCCTCATGGGCGACCGCTATCAGAAATACACCAGGAATCTCTCGCCTGATGATTACAAAGGATGGGCTGCTGGTATCAAGGCTGGCGGCTATGCCACAGCCAAGAACTATGTCGGTACCATCGTTGGAGTCATTGAAGGTGCAAACCTGCAGAAGTACGACCAGATGGTGATTGAGCAAGCCAAGCGCGAGGGAAAGAAGATTGGCACTACAGACTACCGAAACGGAGCCGTGTCTGCCACTCCAGCACCTGCCGTTACGGAAAAGCCAACTCTCAATGGTCTTTATTCTCTGCCGCTGAAACGAGAAGAGTTCATGCTTGTGACTTCGCCTTTCGGCAACCGTCGTGACCCAATGAACCACAGCAAGACTCAGTTCCATAAAGGGATCGACATCAGCTGCAAGAACGAGACACTTCTTGCTACAGAGAACAATGGTAAGGTCGTTGGCGTGAATCACAATGCCAATACTGGCGGCGGTAAGTCCGTGACGATTGAGTACAACCGTGAGGATGGTAGCAAGTATCAGACTACCTATATGCACATGTCGAGCATCGACGTGAACGTAGGCGATACCGTCAATGCCGGACAGAAGATTGGCGTGTCAGGAAACACTGGAACTAGGACAACAGGCCCACATCTGCATTTCGAGGTCAAGACCGTTGCCAGTGATGGCACGAAACGGAACATCGACCCTGCAGCATACATTGCAGAGATAAGCCAGAAAGGTGGACTCTCACAGCAGTTGCTCCATAATGGTAAGGATTTGCTGGCCAGCTATAAGGCAGCCAATCCTGTTGCTCAGGAAACAGCCACTGCCCAGCAGCAGATTGACACGAATATGTCACCTGATGACTGGATGAAGAAACTCCTTTCAAGCGAAGACAGCGGTGTAGGTCTTGGTAACAGTGCAGACCCCATCATGGAAATGGCCATTACGATGTTCACCAGTCTCATGGCTCTGGCTGTCCAGATAGACAACAAGAGTGAGGAGCAAAAGATGCAAGCGGCAACAGATGCGGCAATCAGCAAGACCGTTGACCTTACATCCATGTTCCCAAACCTAAAGGAATGTCGTATCATGCTCAATGATGGTAAGCCGATTCTTCAGGTCAACAATGGCACAGTGAACTTCTCCCATGAGCTGACCAATGCCGAAATGACCAGAATCCAGCAAGCCTTGGGCAATGCCAATCTCTCAGATGCAGAGAAGCAGCGTACCATCGCGTCTGTCATCAATGGCATCGTCGTGTCTCAGCAGATGTCCCAGAACTACCAGCAGGGCGTAGAAACCCAGCAAAGCCAACTGGAGGCTGTCCAGCGTAAATAATTCTTGCTCAAAAATAATTTGTCAAACAATCAATTCGTAAAACTATGATCAAGTGTAATGTAACAGTATGCGGTACCATCACGCGCTCCGCTCAGATGCGTACCAACAAAGACGGCAAGGCTTTTCTTGCCTTTGGTGTCAGTGTTGTAATTGCTGCCAAGTCAGGCATCAACAAAACCTTCGAAATCAGCGTGGCCAAGGATGGCGGCATGGACGAGCTTAACGGTCTTGCATCAGGCACTCGTGTTGAAATGACTGGTGTGCTCACTTTCCACAAGAAAGATGATACCATCTTCCTCAACATGTCCGCGAAAAATGTCAGCACCGCCAACGTCTCTGCCGACGATTCCGTAAAGGGAGAAATCGAGTTCCGTGGAACCGTTGGAAACAAGATTGAGGAGAAGACCGACAAGAAGGGCAATCCTTATCTTGTGTTCTCCGCTTTCAGCAGCGAGAAGGATGGTGAAGGCTATTCCTTTACTTGGGTGCGCTTCATGTACTTCGGGCAGGGTAAGCCTGAATGGCTGCAGGGCAAGTGTGGCATCGATGCGACTGGCGAGCTTCAGTTGTCCATCTACAATGACCGCCTCGATATGACTTGCCGTGTGGCAAAGCTTACCCAATGGGAGAAGCAGCCGTATCAGGGAGGTGAAAACAATGCTCAGTAGTTATGGCAGCCAAGAAGAATTACAACAGTGACGGCAGGTCAGCTGAAGACCGTACTTTAGACAAGTTCGCTGAACTGCTCATCGAAAAGCTGGAGACGATTCAGGCTGACTGGAAAAAGCCTTGGTTCACGGAAGGGGTGACAGCATCCCTTCCCAAGAACCTGAGCGGAAGGGAGTACAACGGAATGAACAGCATGATGTTGATGCTCCATGCCGAAAAGGAGGGCTTCAAACTGCCTGTATGGGCGACTTTTGACCGTATCACTGGCTTGAACTATGTGAAGGACAAGCAGGGAGTCAAGCATGAAGCCAAAGACAGTGAAGGCAACAACCTGCCTCTGGTGTCTGTCAACAAGGGAGCCAAAAGCTTTCCTGTATTCATCACCACGTTCACCGTTGTTGACAAAGAGACAAAGGAGAAAATAAAGTATGATGACTACAGGCAGATGACCGAGCAGGACAGGGAACGCTACAATGTCTATCCGAAGCTGTCTGTCTATAACGTCTTTAATGTCGAGGGGCAAACCAACCTGAAGGAGGCACGTCCCGAACTCTTCAAGAAGCTCCAGGAACAGAATGAGGTCAACCGTCCTGTCCAGCAGGAGGGTGAAATGTTTTCTTTCCCTGCCATTGACCACATGATTGCTGAAAACAAGTGGATTTGTCCCATCAAACCTACTTATGGTGACAGTGCCTACTATTCCATCAGCAAGAATGAAATCGTGATTCCAGAGAAGAAACAGTTCAAGAACGGAGAGTCATTTTACAGCAACCTTGCCCACGAAATGGGGCATTCGACGGGTGCAGAGAATCAGTTGAACAGGTTAAAGCCAAGTGCTTTTGGTTCAAAGGAATACGCACGAGAAGAATTGGTTGCAGAAATGTCTGCCGCACTTGTCTCGCAACGCTACGGAATGAGCAAGACCTTGAAGGAAGACAGTCTGCCTTATCTGAAAGGATGGCTCAATTCACTCAAAGAAGAACCGGCCTTCATCAAGACCGTTCTTCAGGATGTGAAGAAGGCCTCTGGCATGATTAACCAGCACATCGACAAGGTTCAGATGGAGCTGGATAAGGCCAAGGAAGTAAAGCAGGAAACTGCCAATCAGGTTTCCGACAACTACGGAAGCTATGACATTCCCAAGTGGGCATTACCATACATCATGAATGGTGATGCCAGCGGTATCAGCGACCATGAGCAGGAGCTGGTTGACAAGTTCCTTGAAAAGAACTTCCCTGACGGTTTCATCCCTGAAGTCGAAGAGGGGGAGGGTAAGGAACTCAACCGCTATCCGGCTTTCGGAGAAAGGAACGAGAATGCCCTGACAGATCGAGGCGAATCACCTTACCTTGCTGTCGATACCGTTTCCGTCAAGTTCAGTCTTGGGGGCTACATGGAAACCGTGTCAGATGATAAGGAAGATGGTCGTAGCCAAGAAGCTGCTACTGACAACCCGAAGGAACGATTGGCCGCTAAAGCTATTCCACAACCAGAGGAACAGCAGGAAGAAGTTCATTTCCATCGAGGACGTTAGCCAATTCTGTTTACTCTAAAAGATTGAGGGGAACTATCCATCACGGACGGTTCCCCTCTTTGACTAATGAACCAGAATCTCTTTATGATTAGAATGAGAGCGTTACACAAGTCTGGCGGTTTGCCTGAACAGGAGAATACTCATCGATACCTCCTTCATAGGAAGTGTTGATAAGCGACTCTTCTATTCCACGTTGTATCATGAGTGTCTTGATGTATTCGGCACGTTTCTGAGACAGACTGTTGTTGATGCGTTCATTACCTGTTGCTGAATCAGCAGCACCTGATATCCTGACCTTCAGATGATGCTTCTTGGCAATACGCGCAATCTCATCGATGTTCAGCAGCTGAGAGGCCTCTGTCAGCTCATCCGTACCCAGACGGAAGAAGAAATAGATGGAAGCACCGATAGGCTCACCACCGTTCTTCATGGCGGCCAGATAGCCGTCGAAGGCATGGTCATTGAGAGCGTCCAGGTCTTCGTCATCAGCATTGCCAAGACGTTTCTTCATTGCTTTCGGCATGGTCTCAGCTTTGCCGTCCCAGCCTTTGTTGTTCAGACGGGCGCGAAGCGAGTTCAAGCCAGAGTAGTCGTTACGAGGATAGAGAGAATGCTCTGTTTCCTTGTCTTTGTCACCGATTCGGTCCTTATAGAGATCAAGCAGAGCCTCTATCTCCAGTATCTTACGGTACTCGGCTTTGATGCGCTCATCTTCCTTGTGTTGAAGAGTGAGACGGCGGTTGCGGTCAGTCATACGACCAGCATAGTCCAGCAGCCACTCGTTCTGAGCCATATAAGGATTGGCATCGACGATTCGCCTGTAGCCAGCCTTTCCTAATCTGAATGATAGACCTGCAGAAAGTGTCAGCATGTTATCTCCGAATCTTGATGAAGTACCCACAGCATCGAAGTTCTTGGCAGTGGTCATTCCACTGAGTTCTGCCACCAGCTGCATTCGGTTGTTCAGACGGTAACGGCACTCCAAGCCATAGGAGAAAGCAAAGGGATGACTGCCACTTGTAAAGCCCGGACATGTACAGGCAGAATGCCAGTCCTTATTGTATATCATGCCTACACCAATGAAAGGTATAACGTCCCATCGGGACAAACCGAGGTCATTACAGTTGATGCCAGAGGTAAGGTTGTAGAGAAAGTCTGCATGAACGTAATGGTAGTTCATAGACTTAAACTCTCCATTCTTGAAGGAGAGTCCCTGATAAGCCACACGTCCACCGACTGCGGGTGTGAACCACTTTCCAATTCCAACCTGAAGAGCTGGAGAAAGACGGTCGAACACATCACCGCAGCCGATAGGCGATCCCAGAAAAGCAGAAGCCCCGCCCTTTACTTCAATGAACCAATTTCTACCCCAGTTGGCTGCTTCGCTTACATTCGTGAGATATGTGGGTTTCAGTGTCTGGAGATAATGCTCCGACGTGACACTTACCTGCTTACTGATACTGTCAGATGTCGTGATGACATCGCTTGCCTTAACTGTCAAGGCAGAAAGGCATATAGCGGAAAGTAATAGAATTTTTCCTGTCATAATTTTGATGTTTTTGAATTACTGAATTGGATGTTTGTGAATACAATACTACATCTTCTTGCGCCTTCCAGAAGTCCGGCACATGCGTCTGGCCATAGCAAGAGAACGACGTGCAAACATACGTTCATCCTCGTCATCCTTCTTACGCCAGCCACCTCCAGGGCCACCGCCACCACCTCCATGTGTCTGGGCAATGGAAGTCGCCTGTTCCACATACTCGCACATTAGGGCAAGAGCGACCGTAGCCACATGGTTCCCGTCCGTTGCCAGTTGTTCGAGAAGTGTGTCACTGAAGACCTCTTTTGCTTCATCTGGCAGACGCTGGTAGCATGATGTGAACTCATGCATCATCGTTCCGGCAAGCAGCTCGTTCATAACGGCTCCCTTGCTGTGTGCCCAGTCCTGTTCAGATGCTGAAGCCTTTGCTGCCAACTCTGAAGCCTCTTGTTCCAGAGCCTCCTTGTCTTGACGAAGACTGTCAATCTCCTGAGCAGTGGAAGACAGCTTGGCTTCTTTCTCTGCCAGTTTTTCTTCCACAAGAGCCTTGCGGTTCTCCAGATCCTGAATCTTCTGGGCAATCTCCTGACTGATGGCATCGCCATTCTTCTGGAGTTCACGGAGCGGTTGCAGTTCCTTTTCGAGACTTTCCTTCTGTGCGGTCAGGTTCTCAATCATGGTGGTGAAACTCTTCTGCTTTGTCATAGCAGTAGTCAGTTCCTTGTTCAGATCACTGATGGCTTTTTGAAGGTTGTCACGGCGTTCTTCAAGTGAATCACACTCCTGGTTGAGCCATCGGCGGTACGATTCGTTTGTGTGACCTCTGGCACCAGTCAGCATTTTACTTGTTCCACGCGCCAAACCCCACTTCCTGTTCACTTCCGCAAGCTCGTTATGTAGCTGCAAGATGAACTCTTTGTATTCAGGTTTGGTGTGTCCGTGAAAGACATCTTTATAGCTGATTCGGCCTTGGTCATTGACTGGCACGATGTCGCAATGTGCATGGGCAGTGGTCTCATCGAGATGCACTACAAAGCTGATGATATTCTCCTCACCGAACTTACGTGCGACAAAGTTGTAGATATCCTTAGCCCATTGCTCTATCTCAGGCTTTCGCTGGACATCCTCGTTGCCACATTTTGCCTCGAAGTCCACCTCTTGATTGCCAAATGCCAGCTCCGTCATGCGGTCATGGGAGCCGCTGAAGACAAACTGCACGGCAGTACGGACATTGGGGTTCTTACGCCCGATGTTCGGGTCTTTGATGCCACGTGAGGCAAGCATTTCTGCCATACGTTGATCGAGCGGTCTTGACTTATCCACAGGAACTACCTTGCCACCGTTCACAATTTCGAAATTGAGGTGTTCGCGGCTTCGGTCGTAGTTCCCTTCCTTGACCGCCATGTCATAGCCCTTGTCAGTCCATCGTCGTAAGACTTCGTTGCTAATGTCACCGACACCCGAACTTGTCCTGATATCGATTACCTGTCGGTTCAAATTTGTATTAGCCATACATTTTCTTTTTATGGTTTTACATCCATTTTCAAGTATCGGGAGCATAGTAGAATACCTTATTTCAGTCCAAGGAAATCTGACCCTGCTTGCAGTTTATCTGGTCAGCCCACCGTTCGATGAAAATCGAAACGGGTAGTGGGCTTCCCGATACTTGAAAAATGTGGCACGTGCAAGCACGTCGCCTACAGTTTACTCGTTCCCTTCAGCGGAGTCCTCACGGAGCGTTTCACTTTCGGAGAATGCGAGAGCACCTTCAGACGTTTCAGAAGCGTCCTGTGGCGTTTCTGGGGCTTTCTCGGCACCTGTATCAGGTGCAGTGCTTCTAAGGCTCTTAGGAGCGTACCTGGAAGGCTTAGGAGGATTGACGAAGTAGTTGGATCCATCGGAGGGCGCATAGTGCTCGTAGATGCAGTCAAGGAGAGTGACCTCTGCCTTGGAGAAATCCTTGTTGACAGAGTTCATGTAGCTTGGCTTTACGTTGTCACGTAGTGCCATGGTGAGAATGCCAAGTACATCGATGACTCGCTTCCAGTTCCAGAGGTGGTCTTTGCCAAAGAGCAGAGTCACAGAATCGGATAGTTCTTCGGGTACGTTATCTTCTCTGTTAAGGAGAGGATAGACGGATGCTGCCAGTTCGTTGAACATGTACGCCTGATGAGACAGTACATGACGGACAGGGGCACCGCCTTGTTCCTGCTGTCGTGCTACCTCCATTCGCATGGTGTAGTAGCGTGTGTAGGAATCTGCCACTTCGCTGGCAGAGCTGCGTCCACGGACGAATCTGGCAAACTGCATACAGCAGAAGTCAAGTACGTCGTCTGCCGAATCGACATAGAGAGACAGACGCTGCTGAAGGTTGACAGTGAAGATGTAGCTCTTCACGAAAGGCTTGTTCGAGAGTTGTCCGAGTGCCACAAGACCCTCCACAAAGGAGCGTATCGTGGCACGCTGCCATTTCCACTTGCGAGCCAGTTCAGAGATACTGGCAACGAACTGTCCGGGAACAAGTTCCTCACGACGTTCGCCGTTGGCAGCGACGAAGGCACCCGATGACGCACGGCTGAGCAGGTCGCAGTAGGCTTCGAGCTTACTGAAACGGTCTTCCGATTTCGGTTTAAGATACTCCAGCAAGGAGCGGTCAGCAGACTGGGTGTCCGTGCTGCCTGTAATCTGGTTGTTTAATTCCTGAGTCATTTGAATGATTTTAAGTTTAACGTTCTGAATTTTTCGAGCAAGTGTGTTCAGACAGTATGCCACAAACAAGTGGCAGCTTAATAGTAGTTGCGGATGATTCGCTGAAGCAGTCCGGGCGGATTGCAGATACTGTTTGCCTCGTTTCTGATGCGAAGCACACGTTCAGACGGATAGAATACCGATGCCACACCGACTGTGTATAGCACAAGGAATATGCTGTACATGTAAGGTATGGAGTAGCATATCAGGGCGAGCATGAGTGTTAGAGCCCAAAGGCGCGTTCTCTCATGCAGCCGGTGAAGAACGGCATCTGCCACTCGGTAAGAGAAAAGGCAGCAAGTGATAACAGCGGATAATAAGACCGCATAGTTGGGATTTGTCACGTAGCAGCACCAGTTCATGAAGATGAGCAGGCCGACCGTAAGGAATGCGAACAGCCTTCGTGCATTGAAGTACATCGTCATGCACCAGCAGAAACGTCTATTGATGCTGTATTCCTTCTTATACAGGCAGAAGAATACTGCCAGAATAATGAAGGGATAGAAGAACTTGATTAATTGGATGGTCTGTATCATACGTCAGTCGTTATCTGGATGGTTATTGCGCTTCGATATGGCATCGAGTTTCCTGCCGATGCGCTCGTTAAGCAGATTAGTGTAGCTGGGTGAGGAAGTGTCAACGCTTGGGTCGTTTTTCAGTTCCTCATCCGTCTCAATGAGAAGTGTAAGATACGTGTCAATGGCTCCACCGTGTTCTACGGTAGAGACGGTTTCCTCCGAGGCTGTTTCCTCGGTTTCTGTCATCGTTTCAGTGTCGATGTCGGGAGGCATCGGCACCGCATGTTTGAGACTGCGCATGACCAATACGCAGAGCAATACCAACGTGCAAAGCACCGCCTTGGCGTAGATATTGAGGTTAAACACGAACAGCGCAAGGATGCTGAGCGCGATGATGACGCTGTAGAATGCGTACACACTCTTTAGGGAGGTCTTTTGTTTGTCAGTATTCAAAATCATATAGTTCGAGTTTTAAGATGTCAAATGTTGCTTTTTGGATGATATATTCCACGTCTCTGGTTGTCAGCGAGAGCGTGTCGGCACGGGTCTTCGCAGTCGGGTCTCGCTCTATGAGCCTTCTCACACCATCAGCCAGGTCATGCTCGTTTACTTTCCAGATGTGCGGCTTCTGCCAGCAGTATCGGCTTCTGTAATTGCGTAGCGTTATCACCTGGTAGTCGATGTGGTGGAACTCCCCATCGAGATAGTAGTTCCACTGGATGGTGTCGTGGGTGTCAATGACCTCAATCCAACTGCGGTTTTCCTGGATTACATCTGCAATGTGGTAGAATAAAGCCTTGTCCATGCATAGGAATACGAGTCTATGGATTGTTGTTGAAATCGTTCATCACCTCAGCTTCGCTACGGCGTTCCTTGACCAGCATGGAGCCGTTGGTATTGAGGCGCAGGTCATTCAGCAGGTCGGGGTACATGATGTCGATGGAGCCATAGACCGTGACGAGTATCGTGTTCACCAGGCCCTTCTCGTCGGTAGAGAAGTTCATCTTGATATTACGCTGCTCTTCCGGCATGAAGTAGGTACATGCCCGCTGACCGAATTTTGTCTTGATAGCCTTCGGGTTGGGGTGGGTGTAGTAAAGGATGCGCATGTAGGCATCGCTGTCCATGATGTTCAGCACCTCGTCGATGGGCAAAGGCTGGTGAACCTCGTAGGTCAGTATGGCGTAGCCGTTATACGCTTCGGTTTCCTTCAGGAAGAAGTTGTCGAACAGCGACGGCATGATGGTCGGGCCACTGACCTTAAACTTGTAGATTGCTTCTTCTAACATAGTATCTTGCATCGTTTGCAAAGTTTGATTGTTTAGATTCCATTATCAGAGTGTGGCTATGTAGAGCCGCATGAGTTGTGTCGGGATGAGTGCAAGCTCCTCTTGGGCTGCATATCCCTTGGCAGCAAGCCGTTCTGAAATCACTGGGTATGCAGCGGCAAGTTCCGTCATTTGCTTTTGCTGTGCCTCTGTCAGCATACTGATGGCAAAGGCATCCATTGAGAGGAAGGGCTGCAGCGTCATCCAGAGGTAAGCATTGGCTTGGCTCTCGGATTTTATTTTCCCTGCCTTTATCAGATCCTCACAGACTTTTGCGTTGAGAAGCAGTCGGCGGCAAGTGCGCATACCCATGTAAACCATCGCATCTTCACTTGTCAACCGCTTCTCCGAGGCTGCACGGAATATGTTGGTGCAGATTTGCTCCGTCATTTTCGTGACATCTTGCAGTCCAACATCAGTGTAGTCACCGATATTTGAGAGGAAGGTGCGGAAATGACGGTCTTCCGTTTCAAGAAAAGAAAGGAGTTCTTTTTGATTCTTGATGCCATGTTCTTTGGTTGTGGCGAGGAAGTCTCGATAAAGGGCAATCTTCTCACGCGCATTACCTTTATTAGATAGAGGCTGCTTGTCTAATGCGGCAAAGAAGGTGATTGCCTTCTTCTTGGTGGGGTCAAGTTCAGTATCACTCCTGTAGGGAGATGTGTGCATCTTGATATAGGCTACATCTGACAGGCTACAGTCTGAAGCCAGACGGAGCAGTTCTATGCGGACAGAGTCCGATGTGCCAAAGAAGGACATGGACAGAGAAGCATGGGCGTTGAAGGCAGGATCTTTCTTGATGTAGTTGTAAACGGTGTCTGAAAGTTCCTGCCAACGGCAGATGAAATCAGAAAGCTTCTCGGCATTAGCCTGATGTTCTTCAGCAATACTGTGATGAAAATCTCTGTATTGCTTTAGGGCATCAGCAGAATCCTTGAATTGATAATCAGACTTTCCAGTGCATGAGGTCATGCTTAGAATAAGACACAAAAAAAACAAGTGAAAGATTAAACTCATTTGAGTATTTTTTCTTTCACTTGTTTGACTTTTTTTCATCTGCATTTTCGAGCCGTTCTTGTGCTGTGCAGAAATTGATGTTGAATGTAGGGTAAACCCCGTTTTCGGTCTTTCTTTCATGGGCGTATATGATTAAATTGCGGTGCAAAGATACGAATAAAAATCATAAGTTGTGCCAGTCTGATTTAAACTTTATGGTATTTTATACATCATACTCAAAAAAGTATGATTATTTATTAATTATATGATTTAGCCTGTAATCATTGGTTTTATAAAAAAGTATAATAGTATGATTAGTATGATTTGCAATCCAAGAAATTTTCATACCTTTGCAGTTGAAAGATAGAAATAATGGTCGTCTGACCATACATCTAAGAACCAACAACATATTGATTATGGCAAAGATAGGTTACATCATGGCAGCCGCCCACTATGACAAACTGGAGGAAGACCGTCAGTGGATGCAAGAATACGGCTGTGTAAAGATCGTCGAAGAGAATGATGCTGACGAGAAGAGCCGTCCGCTGTGGAAACAGCTGATGATTGCCCTTGAACGCGGCGATGAGCTTGTCATCAGCAAATTCAGCAATGCCCTTCGTGGCGCACGGGAACTGGCAATGTTTCTGGAATTTTGCCGAGTAAAGGTCATAAGGGTTATCAGCATTCATGACCGTATAGATTCCAATAATGAGCTGTTCCCAGAGACAAAGCCGTCGGATGTGCTGCTGATGATAGGCTCCCTGCCGGACGAAGCACTTGTCCTTCGCAAGGCATCCGAACACGTTTCCAAACTTCAGGAACGTATGATTGTTCAGCTACCTCCTGTCTCTACGGCCAAGGAGAGACGCATGGACAGGGAAAAGACGGTTATCAACCTTTATGCAGCCGGGCATCCTATTGATGACATCTGGAAAGCCAGCGGTTTCCATAGCCGAAGCTCGGTATTCCGCATATTGAACAAATATGGTATCAAGTTGAACCGTGGCAAACATTCCGGCCCGATCAAAAAGAAAGGTGAAAGAAAGAATAGCCAAGACAAAAAAGTTGAAGACAATCAGTAAAAGAAGAAATGACCCTACTTGAAGCTATATCTGCCCGTCATAGTGTACGGAAGTATCTTGACAAGGAAATCCCTGCCGACATCATTGCTGCTCTCCAAGATAAAATCGCGGAGTGCAACAAGGTTGGCAATCTAAGCATTCAGCTGGTACAGAACGAGACGAAGGCATTCACAGGAATGCTGTCGTATGGTTCTTTCAGCGGAGTAAAGAACTATCTTGTGATGGTTGGTAAGAAGGCCAAAGACCTTGATGAGCGAGTGGGCTACTATGGAGAGCAAATCGTCCTTCTTGCCCAGACATTGGGACTCAACACCTGCTGGGTAGGACTCTCGTACCGCAAGGTTCCAGAGGCTTACAATGTCGGCAAAGACGAAAAGCTCGTCTGCATGATTGCCCTTGGCTATGGAGAGACACAGGGTGTCCCTCACAAAATCAAAACCGTCGAGCAAGTCAGCAATGCCAGTGACATCACTCCATCATGGTTTAAGAAAGGCGTTGAAGCAGCATTGCTTGCTCCTACAGCCGTAAACCAACAGAAATTTTCGTTTGAACACGTTGGAGTGAAAAACAATCGCCATCAAATAAGAGCAAAGAAGGGTTTTTCCATGATTGGTTATACCAAGATGGATTTAGGGATTGCCAGATACCACTTTGAGATTGGTGCTGGAGAAGTCAACTTTGATTGGGTATGAATATAGAAGAGGTCAGAGAGTACACGTTGTCACTTCCAGGAGTGACCGAAGACCAGGCGTTTGGTGAAGACATCCTTAATTTCCGCTTGGAAGGAAAGATATTCGTCTGCCTATGGTTAGGCGGTGGCAGATATGATATGAAGGACGGAGTTTCAAGAATTGCTTTGAAACTGTCACCAGACAGGAATATCGAGCTTAGAGAACGATTCTCAGCCGTGACACCAGCCTATCATTGGAACAAGACGCACTGGAGCGATGTATATTACGAAGAAATGGACGAAGCAATAGTAAAGGGGGTGATTAAAGAGTCACACCAACTCATTGCATCGAAACTTCCAAAGGCAATTCGCTTAAAGTATTTGTCTGAATGTGATTGATTTAGATGTGGAAAATGAAAATTAAGAAACGTAAAATCAAGTACGCAACCATCTTCTTTCTCTGCTGGTTGGCCCTCCTGGTATTCCTCGTAGATGGAGTTTTGAAAATCCATACATTGGTTGACTATTTCGGCTCCTACGCATTGGTGGAGGTGTCACTGCTGTTATTGGTCATTCTGCCTACATGGGCTGTTTACAAATTCACTAAAGAAAAATAAAAAGAAACATATATCTATGAAGAAAGTAAAGATTACCATCCTCAAAACGATGCTGTATGAGGGCTTGGCTAAAGAATATGGTATCTGTGGGCTAAAAGCCTGTTCCATGATGAAAGAAAGCGATGTGTTTTACGCTGACTACGCTAAGCCGAAAGGCTTTTGTGACGAGGCGTGGAAAGCCCTCTACCAGTATGTGTTTGCCCTGGCACACGGTGCAGACAAAGGACTTTTCTATTATGGTGACTGGATCAAGGAACCTGGGGTGACCATCGTCAGTTGCAATGATGGTCTCCGACCAGTTATTATGAAGTTGGAGGCAACGGATGAGGACGCAAAGATAGAATATACTACTGTGGAAAGATGATAGGTATTGCTTTCCAAGCAAAGCGAACAAACATATTTACGCCAAAAATTGGATAAGGCAATTTGAGATATAAAACGACATAATTATGCTCTCTTACAATAAATAAAACAATTTTTACATATTATTATTGACTATAATGAGAAAAAATAAATACATGAAAAAAATCTGTTGCATATTTTTCTTTTCCCTTTTAACTTTTCCTGCAATTGGTCAGCAAAGAAATAGTAAGGGCCAAAAGATAATAAGCAAGATTGAAGCATATTCACAAAGGGGAGACAAACCTTATATTATCATTGACTTTAAATATAATTCAAACCTTGAGTTACAAGAAGTCGTTCAACAAGCACCTGCAAGCAAACAGACTGTATATTGGAAGAAACAAGGGAATGCCTTAACACAAAAGGTAGTATGGGACTATCAAACTATATACAAGCCCTCCAAGTACACCTACGCCCTCACTCCTGATGGATATATCCATACCAAAACCATAGATGATTTAGGCATAGATGGAAGTGTTCTAAGACACTTATATGAATACCACTATGATGCAAAAGGCACTAAGTTGTCCATGATTTATGAACGAACTTTTTTCAAGGAGCGGAATGGAAAATTTGTAGAGTTATCCGACCGTGATAAGACTTATTATGGTTGGGACTCCAATGATAATATGTTCAAATCAAATTTAGATTCATACCAATGGAAAAGAGGTCAAAAAGAAAGCAATTTGCCGATAGAATGGAATGCGTTTAAGTATTACGATGAACTTTTGAACGACACAAACCTTAATTTGGCCCTTATTGATGAAAGTTTAAGAGACATCAATGACTTCGTATTGTTGACGGAATGGGTCAGTTGTCACTCAAAACATTTAGTAGAAAAGAGATATTATACATTTAGTTATATTTATGACAACAAACGTGGTAACTCAGATAAAGACGAAAACAAAGGGAATATTATACGGATAGATGTTTACCAACATGGACACTTAGATAAGTTCTTCAAATTATACTATATGATGTAGCCATTATGTTCAAAAATAACCAATTTGAGATATAGGGCTGTATCTAAAAACTTTTGCCGAATAAACAATTGTTAACGCCGATTATTTTGATATCTCAAATATTTTATATACCTTTGCAACGCTTTTCGGGAGATTAGCATTAGCTCTTTGAGAATTTGACAGCATCAAGAGACAGCCTTTGAGCTGCCCCAACCGAGCAACATATTCGCCACGGTGGGAAAATGATGTGAATTAACATGGTTATTTATACTTAATTAAAATAGAATATGAACATTCAAAATTACATTTCGGCTTTTAGTGGCGTAGAGACTTACAATGTTTCTATGCTGGATTTCATGTGGAAAAAACTCATGGCTTGCAAGGAGGCTTTTGAATATGGCCGTGAACCAAGCATCGACTATGCCTTGTTGAACAGTAAGCACATCAACGTCTTAGGTAAGGAACTTTCTTTTAACCAATACATTATAGCAGCATGAATAATATTGTATTAGGTCGTGAGGAGAAGTATGGAATCTCTCCACAAATTTGGACGTATGATATCCTGCGAACCATTGTAAATGGCATTCATCTTAATTTCTGCAACACTGCAGAGGGATTCCCTTTCGACTTCAACGGGCATACCTTTACCGAAAGCATACGTCTTTTTATGTGTGGCGAATGGTCAAACAACACTGAAGATCACCTTCGCATTCAAAACTCCATTCTGCAAGAGCGAAGCAGTTGGGCTTGTTATAGGTTCGTCACCGCATTGAATTGCAGAAAAATACGGAACGACTTCCCAGCTTTCCAGCTTCAGTGGATGTTGTTTGTGACGTGGCAGAAATGCATGTGTAACGCCGACTTCCGCCGTATGCTGTGCAGCGTTCCACAATGTGTTACACTGGTCCGGGACAAGACAGGAGACGATTACCAAAATGCCACTTTTTGGGGGTGTCTAAATGTAGAGCGATGTAACCGAGAAAAGAAACTTCGGGAAGACTTTATCCGCCGTCGTGAAGGGCAAGACCCGAAAGAATGGAGGCAAAAACTGAAGCGTGAACGTGAGCTGCTGAAAAATGTCGGCGAGTGGAGGGGGCAGAACAATATGGGTAAGATTCTTATGATTTGCCGTGATTGCCTTATAGGGGGTAACAAACCTCCTATCGACTACGACCTGCTGAATCGGTCGAATATCTACCTGCTTGGTGAACGATTAACTTTTTAAATATATTCAAACAGCAAATATGACAAACGATTATTGGATTTTCTACAAAAGGAAGAATTGCTATGATTTAGTCATTGACATCTATGACTGCGACTATATGGAACGTCCACGCGAAGAGCGATTCAGCGAGTTAAAGAACCTCTTGAAAAACGACATCATGGACATCAGACGAGTTCATATCCAAGGAGAAGACAATGGAGACTATCTTGAGATAAAGAAATCATTATGCGGCATAGAACGCATTGTACAGATTCATCACTTGATAGAAAAGACCTATGCATGGCTGACTCCTTGGCTCGACAAGAACCCGGTATTTGATAACGGCATATTGGCGTTGGACGAGACACTTGACAACAGTCATATACCTCACTATAAAGTAATGAGTCCCAAGAAACGTAACAAACAACAGAACAGACACGAGGAAGGAGAGCTCTATGTAAAGGCTGACGGTGAGGTGTACACCATTGTCTACAACACCGAGCGTCGAGTATGCGAATTGGTGTGGGAGGCTTTTCAGGGCGAAATCCCACAGGGCCATCGAGTGTGCCATATCGACGGCGACAAGCAAAACAACAGGTTGGACAATCTGAAATTAGTCGAAGAATAACGATAAGAGCCCTCCCCTTATAGCAAAGGGGGAACAGGCTGACGCTCTTGCAATGATAGCACAGCCATCAGCATAAAAAAGGATTCAAACAATAAAAACGCAAACGACATGCAATACGAACGAATTGTACTTAACGAGCCCCACGCCTCTGTCGAGGGGCTTTACGACGAACGACTGAGTTTCTGGAATATTGACGACCGTTTTATCAATGACATTGTGCTGAAGTGGACTGACTGGCACACCGATTATCTCTTTCATGGTTTTAGGGACGAGAATGTCAGAACCGTCAGGTTTCCGTATTCCAGGTTCATCGTGGATGCCGAGCGACTATGGAATGACCCATTGGAGCAGAGTGGTCAAGGCATCGTATATAAATGTTTTGGCGGTTACACCCGCCTTGTTCCCGAAGAAGCCGAAGCCCAGCTTCTTGACTTATGGCATTGGCACCAGCAACGCCTAAGTGGGCATCTCTGCGAGGGAGCCTTATTATTGGATTGCCATTCATTTCCCCACGAAATGAGCGATGTGGATATATGCATCGGTTTTAACGAAGACTGGTCTAAGGCCGACAAGACTACGATAGAATTGGCTGTCAACCTATTCGAGGACAGTGGCTATCGAGTAGGCATCAATGAGCCGTATAGCAACTCTGAGACGCCAGCGAGCCCGTTCCTGTATCAGTCGATGATGCTGGAGGTCAACAAGAAGGCTTATATGAAAGCAGGCACCCTACAGCTGAGTCGTGACAAAAGACATAAAAGGAGTGTGAATGAACTGATGGAGAAACTTTTAAGTCTGCTGTTGAAGCAGAGAAATATATAATAGTTATGAGTATAGTAGCAGAACCTTTCAAAGAAGTTAAGGGACTATTCCCTGAAGGCAAAATCATCCTTACCGACGGTCGCGTGCTCGACTGTTATCCGCTTGCGGAACAGAAACCTGAGAAGATAGAATCCGACTCTCTTGAGTTGGACCGAACGGGGCAATATCTCATCATTGGCAGACATAAGCCTACCCCTGTACCGAAACCCTCGGCGACTGTCGTGGAGCAAAGGCAACTCTTCGTCAGCAATGCCTTCTATCTGTTGGCACACAAAGAGCGCATCCTGAGCGACAGCCGTATGTTCCTTTGTCCCGTGGCCATTCAGAACGGCATTGCCTATACGGGCACATCGGGATTCCGCAAACCCACTTTAGGCGTATATCTTGAATGGTGGGGACTGGTAAAAGAAGCCATGCGCACAGACAAGAAAGGTTGTCGAAGCCTTGTCTATCAATTGGCAGGAAGTCCGCTGAGCGGGCGCAACTGTTGCAGTGCCGTGCGTGAGGACGGAAAGACTGAAACCGTAAGTCTGTCGTCGTTCGGCCGCCATTGGGGCCCGTTTATGCAACTCAACCAACGTTATACCGAGGCCAAACAACTCTATCAAGCCTACACGCTTCAGGAAGTGCTCGACATCTTGCATCAAGAAGACGACAACAGCAAGGCTGACTTCTCGGTCATGATTGACGTGCAGTTCATGAAACACGAGATTGAACGCCTCAACCAACGTATAGAGGCGATAAAAGAAGAATGCAACAGGTGGCACGACAAGTACGAAGACGCACTGACAAGGTACAATGAGGAGGAAATGCGTCAAGTGTATGCCGACTGCGAGGCTTTTGAAGCCAATGTCACCAAGAAAATTGACGCACTGAAAGCGCAAAAAAAAGAACTGAAGGCAAACTTGAAGCGTGGGCGCATAGACAACGTCTCATACCAGCGGCAACTGACACCGCTGAAAAAGCGTATCAGCGACTTGTTTTTCCAAATCAGTCGTTACACACATGAGAAAATACAAGACACTTTCCCTGACGAGAAAGACATCAACTTCAATATGATTGAGAAATATTTCGGTAAAAAAGGATAAGGGAAGAACATGTCACAAGAACAAGCTACATATTTGCCACTATGTGAACGCCGTGATATGGCTCGCATTGGATTCTTCGGAAAGGGAAGGATGTACGAAGCATATATCAGGACTGATGACGAATGCCAAGTTCCCCATTTCCATATAAGGAACATTTATACAGAGACGGACACCCCGATTCTGTTACAGTCGAACCATTATTGTCTCCATTCTCATAAGGACTGTAAGGTTTTATCTGATACGGAGCTACAGCAGTTGGCATGTTTTATGGCAGAACCATGCAGAAGTCCTCGTTTCGAAAACAATTACCAATATGCTACTGAGTTATGGAACCTGAACAATGAAAAAAGCTGTTTGGCAAATGGAGATATACCCGACTACGCTTATACAACTATATTCGATAAGTATATTCGATAAGCAAGTGAAATGACAAATCCCAAAACAGATTTGCATAGTAATGTTTACGTGATTATTGATCTTGTTTGAAAGTGATTAATTAAAACACATCTCGTTTTAAAGATAAATATAAAAATTTATTATTTTCCAGCCCAATATTTTGTTTATTCAAATAGATGTTGTATCTTTGCACAAAAAGCAATTAAATTTACTTAAGAATGAAAGAAGTTAATCGAATAAAAGTAGTATTGGCAGAGAAAAAACGTACTTCAAAATGGTTGGCAGAACAAATTGGCAAAAATCCTGCAACAGTGTCCAAATGGTGTACTAACACTATTCAACCTAGTATGGATACATTGTTGGATATTGCCAATGCTTTAGAAATGAATATTCAAGATCTTCTATTACCTACTAATCAAAAATAATATTAAATTATCTATAATATGAAATGTCCGAAGTGCGGATTCGACAGAATCCTTCCAATGTACAAAGTTTGTCCGAAGTGCAAACAACCATTGAATGTTTCCACCGCAGAAACATCAAAAAGTGATGAACCACAGCAGACTCCAGACACCAAGTTGTTTACGGGTATTTTCTGGTCTTATCCTAAAGCGATGAAAGACCCGGAAAAGTTTAAAGAATACGCCAAAAAGAATCCGAATGATAGTGCTCGTTTGATTAACAAGTGGAGAGAGCAAGGGAACGATGTCAGTATATTAGCCGATGCTCATCCTATGAATACTTCATCGCACGTTGCTATTCCAACTTCTTCACACCAACAAGAAAAGCCTTCACAAGCAACAACGCCTTCTGCAACCTCGACTCAAGCATCTGTTTCGACAAAAGGAAAAGCAGATGTGAATGTTTTGTCAGTTGGTAAGGATCATAAGAAACACTATGTTTCATGGACTATTGCTCCCGGTCAGATTGCCCGTAACATCCCAGCTCAAGAATTTATTGAGATGTCTGATGCGGACGGTGTATACGTACAGGAAGGCGTAACAGCTGTCTTGTTCATTGATGGCGTTCAAGCTGCCGAAATGGAAGGTGGCGTTTATACGTTTGCAACAGAAAAAGTACATAATAGTGCTCATAAAGAAAAAATTGAAGAAGATGCAGATATCCGTGCGAAAGAAGGACTTGTTCAGAAACTTGGCCGCATCGGCAGAAGCGTAGCTCATTTCTTCTATCATAGTCATGACGCGATTCGAGAGGAGCGGAAGAAAGACAAAGAACGAATGCGGGAACATATTCGCCGTATCACTTCAACTTCTGTAGTTTCTGTAGTACTTAAGCGAGATGGTGTTGTTAATTTCACCATGGGCATACGCCCCGTAGCCGCTGAAGATGGAAGCAACACCATGGAGTTTGCTCCTTTTAAAATTCGTACGCAATCGTTGACTGTTGATGTGGCAGTGGCTATGGAAGCTCGTATTTATGATTTCCATGAGTTCCGTACAACCTACCTGATGGATCGTAATTCGTATTCAGTAAACGACTTGAGGATTGCCCTCAATACGTTTATGCGAACAACTCTCCAGCGTTTAATGCAGAATTATAACGCAGATGGAGATTTGCTTCCTCAGGAGTTGATGGCATCCATTAGCTATGAGTTGATTGCACAAAGTAAGGATTTGCTTCACGGCATTGCAATTAGTAATGTCCTGGATATAACTACTCAGAACGAAGCATTTGAACGTTTTCGCGCTATTGAGGAGAAACTGTTTTGCACTGATAAGGAAATAGACTATCTGAGCCGAACCAATGAATTTAAGAATCGCCTGCAATCAGTCGAAAATCAACAGAGAATCACAGAAGCAAAGAATGAACTTGATCTTCGCAAAGAGCTTGATAAGATCAATAATGATCAACTTATCCATGAGGATGAGATGGAAGCCTTTGTTGAACTTCTTCAAAGCCAGAAACGCATTCGTGAAGCTCAGACCGAAAATGAAGAACTTGCTGCACTTCTGAAACTTAAAGGCAATCGGCTTATTAGTGAAGATGAATTAGACGCTCTTGAAACAAGCATTCGTGACAAAAAGTTCGATCGAGACCAAGTGTCTGCTGAGTTCCAGTTAAGAGCTGCTAATCGAACAGAAATGTCTCGTGTTCAACTTGATTTACAGTTACACAAGAGTAAACTTCTTGCAGAAGCAGAGTTGAATGACGTTCGGTTTGACGAACTACGTAAAGACCAAGCTCGTCAATTCCAACTTGAAGACGCAGAACAAGAACATGATTTGGCATCGGCACGTCGACAGGACGAATACCAAGATGTTCGTCGTGAGAAAGATGCAGATTTTTCAGACACTCGTCGCGAAAAAGATTTTGACTTCGAACAGCGTCAGAAGGATGCAGAATATGAACGTACACATAGAGCGGCAAAAGATGGTCTTGGTATAGAGAAGGAGCGAAGCCAGATCGAGATGGATATCTTACGCCAAAAAGCAGAGATTGCTCGTCAAAATATGCAATCAATGCAACAGCATGAGCAAGAAATGGCTGAGAAAAAGCACCAAGAGGAGATGGCTCGTATTGCAGCTCAGCAAAATATGACTGCAGAACAACTGATGGCTACTGGTATATCTGGCATGGACGCTGCAGCTCAAAAGGCATTTGCAGAATCCTTAGCTGCAGGTAAAGGTACTGAAAAAGAACGCGAGATGTATGAGCGTATGCTTCAGATGCAAGCAGAAAGCAGTTCTTCTAATCAGGCTCAGCAAGCTGCAATGATGAAGCAGATGATGGAAATGATGCAAGGAGCTATGCAGACCAATGCAACTATGGCAACTAACATGGCAGCAGGTCAAGCAGCCCAGCAGCAAGCAAGTCTTGATGCACTTCAGAATGTTGCAGGAGCACGTCTTGCTCAAACAGAAGCTATGAAGGATGAGTATCACAAGCAAATGGAACATGAGCAAAAGCGTACAGATACTGCTCAGGACAAGGCGCTTAACTACACCACCAAGATAACCCAAGAAGAAATAAAAGCAGCTGCAAAAACGGGGAAGGTGGAAAAAGAATCCAAAGAAAAAGCTCCTTACTATTTACCAGACTTTGGGGCAGATTACACTTTAAAGGAAATAGGAAACCTTATACTTAATGGCACTATTGATCCAGAAACAGAATTGGAAGTTAACGGAGAGTCACTAACAGTTGCAGAAGTTGACGAACTCCTTCCATTCTTGGAGAAAAAATATGGTGGTTCATAAAAAGAGATAATTATGTCAATGTTTATTCCATGCCAGAAATGTGGGCATCAATACGTCGAGGATTGGACCTGGTATGTCTGTGATACATGTGGATATCGTATCTGTATGAATTGCTTTGGCAGTCATTCTGGGCCTGGCAATGGTTATAACATGGGTGGTAGTAAATGTAGCCAGTGTCAAACAGGCTGGCTACATTTACAACATGGAATTCGTTCTGATGTTGATAATTCTCGTCCTACCAGCAAACTTGACGAGTATCTTTTGCGTGCCCGTGGTCAGAAACAAACACCAATAAGCCCTACAGAAGAAAAAGCATCAATAGGAGTCCTAGTTAATCACGATGAGTTTTCTCCGCACCGTTCTTCAAACAAAGTAGCTGATGGTATCATCTTGACTAATACCCGCCTAATTGCCAACAAATACAAGAATACCACGTCCCAAGATGTACTCGGTTTAATTCAAGAGTTTGCAGCTAAGTCTTTTGACATTCAAGGCTTTCAATGGGAATTAATCGACTTGGGAGCAAAGGACATGGATGGAGCATTAGAGCAAGATGCGTCGTGGATAGATTATGCCCAATTACTTTCAGACTATGCAGATGGAGTTGGCATGGAAAAATCTGCAAACACACCTCTATTTATAATTGGAGGTAGTGATGTCATTCCGATGCCTGACTTTTATGCTTCTATCGGACATGATATTAAAACCATTGAAGACTCCGATTTGCTATATTGTTTCCCTATAGATTACGCATGGAAGAGGGTATCAATAAAAGATGCCATTTTCAATGTCGCACGTCTTCCACTTGATTATGTTGGTAAAGGAACTCTTGATTCTACAATTGAGCAAGATCTGGGCGCATATTTCCAACGTGCACTTGATTCATTAGAATACGGAATCCCGTTTACCTATGCCATGATGACCTCTAATTCAGGGAAAACGGATAGAAATGACTGGACCTGGACATCCGCTGATGTAATGGCTAAGTTGCCACAACAGCAATTAGAGAATGATGGTGTACTCACTAAGGACAATATGTTTCTTTGTCCCACATTAGATGTGCTGGGTGAAGAATATCTCAGCAATGAAAATGTAGAGCAATACAAACATCATCTCGAAAAAACAGATATGCTCTTTATAAACTTGCATGGTTCACCTAACAAGAGCATGTCTGGTTATCTTGGAGCGGAGAATCAAACTGCATACTGGGGAATGACAACAGAACTTATGAAACTATTACAAGTTCCCATAATAAATGCATTCCCATGCTATGGTGCTCGATATGGCCAATATTATTTTGACAACAATGATGGTTCCGTATCTGATTATGAAGTGTATGACCGCGAAGATTCTATGCTCCTTACTGCTTTCTACGAAAGTAATGTTCTTCTATTTACAGGCTCATGCACTTGCAGCATGTGCAGCAATGTAATAGGAAGTGGCTCTGCAACAGATCATATCAACGAAAGTGTTAGTGCCGTTGACCTCTTGATGCCAGCGGGATATGCTGAAGCAATGTTAAAACTTTATGCTTGCTATCTTATTCAAGGAGAGCCAGCTGGTTATGCTCTTTTGCATGCTAAGATTGATTACCTGAATTATCGTGCTAAATACGAGAACAAGGATTTAGTGTTTCTTACACTTAACCAGTTCAATCTATTTGGATGTCCGACACTTTTCCTTTCCCCTCAGGATGTTACTCGTCAATTAAAGGAGTCGTTTAAGTCATTCTCAGTAGAACCTAAAGAACTTCCTGATGTGAACTATAAAACGGAGTTTGATAGATTTGAGCAGGGAATTGATGGCGTGCTCAATCGAGCAAGATTACTCGTAGATAATAATTTAAAGTTGTTAGATGAAAAGGTTCGCACTCTGCTTTATGACAAGCTTGGGCTTGATGAAGATAATCTTACTCGAATAGAATCCGTTGAGTATAATGGTCAGCAATCGTACAACTTGACATATTCAAAAAAGAATCAAATGTATCCTGAGTTCTATATTGTTCAGACGGATAAAAATGGTAATATTATAGAAGTATTAGAATCTAGGTAAATCATATATTTCAATGAAAGTAAAAATCATTAACAAAGGAATAGAAGGCGATTCTTTATGCTTTAAAGTCATGGACTCAAGTGGTAAAGAATACATAATTGGTGATTGTAAAATCAAGGATACTCTCGGCACATATGAAGGATATTTTGGCTCTTACGAGGGACATCCTGCCCATTTGAACATTTTATCAGAAGATAACATAGAATTATTAGTCAACAATGAAAATATGTCCTAAATGTAACAAAGAGTGGCCTGATGAGTTCATGGCTTGTCCATTAGATGGAACAGCCTTGATTACTAAACCACAGCAACCTGCAGGTTTTAGTCTAAATCTGGGTGATGCCAACGCCATCTCTGGTGGTGTCAACATGTCTGATAACCACTCAGTAAGTAATAACACAGTCAATACTACCACAAGTAATGTTGACTCACATAATGTTATTACGAATAACATCACACAGGTTGAGCGTGAAAAGACTGCTGAAGAATTGAAACATGAAAAAGAGCTTGCTTTCCGTGAAGAATGTCTCAAAGTATATAGCAATGGCATAATGACCTCCGAGGGAAAGCGCAAGTTGGATGACTTGCGATACCGATTAGGTCTAGACGAGAACACTGCCAATAAGATTCTGTCCGAGGTTACAAAACGGTCAGAGCGCAAGTCTTCCTCTTTGTCACCTGTTCATCAGATTACTTATTACAATATTAAGACTGCCATCATTGCAAACCGTCTTGATTTGGTTGATCGTTTGATGGCTCAACTGAAAGCAATGGTTCAACGCTATTCCGCAGAGGAGATACAGTTTACGTATTATATGCTCCAGGCTGTCCTTCATCCGAAGGAATGCACAGAAGAATATGAAAGCCATTATGAAGACAAATACTGGCAGACATTCTGGTCTTCCATAGCTTATCGCCGATTGGGTAACATAGAAAAGTCAGAACTTTTAGTTGCTGATGTCGGTGACAAATGGACGGATACAATTCCCCAAGAGAATGTCTTTGTACTTGCGACCGTAAATGCTCTCATAGACAAGGATATGGATACTGCAAAATCTCTTTTTGACAACATTGGCGGTGAACATTCACCATATCTTTCGAATCTTGCAACATGCTTGTATACATTAATATATGGGGACATGTTATCTCCTGAGGAATTGAAGCAAATGAAAAAAGACAGCGTATTCTATACAAAAAATCTATTTGCTGAAATTAACGAATATCACTCTGAGAAGAAACGTTTAGAGGCAGAAGCCGAAGCCAAACGTGTTGCAAAAGAGAAAAAGTTACAAGAAGAAACTGAACGATTAGCTAAGGAAAAGAAAAAGCAAGAAGAAGCAGAAGCCCTACGTGTTGCTGAAGAGAAGAATCGGAAGGCAGAAGCAGAACGTATTGCAGAAGAAAGCACTAAAAAAGCTTCTGCTGTAACGAAATTTGACACACAGTTAATGCTGCCTTATATCGACGAATTTGGATATTTGCGTAAACTTGACGCTTCAGGATTAGCCGAATTGAAATCTGTCTTATTAACCGTACCCAAAAACAACTATCAAGCGAAATTTCTTCTAGGACAACTCTATATACAGGAAAATACAAGCGCTTCAAATCTCAGGTTGGCATATGATGCAATAAAATCAGCCTCAGAGCATGGTATCTACGAAGCAGGAGCATTTATGGCTTACTTTTACCTCTATGGTAAAGTTGTCCCCCAGGACTTAGACGAGGCAGAACGTCGCATTAAAATTGATGACGATTTCAAAAAGAATCCAATTTTTGTGCAGATGATGGTTGATTTATATGTCCAAAAAGGCAATGCCATGTTGGCTGATGTATGGAAATCGAAATTAAAGAAGTTTAAATAAACAAATTATAATCAGATATAATTATGAAATTAGTATGTCCAGACTGCGGAAGACAGTATGAATCTGGCAAATTTTGCCTAGAGTGTGGAGGTAAACTTAAAGAAGTTACTCCGGAACTAGTGTGTCCGTCTTGTGGATACAAAGCAAAATCTGGTAAGTTTTGTCCAGAATGCGGGACTAAACTTACAGAACAAATAGCTACAGTGGAGGAAACATCAAATCCGAAATCAGTAGAACACACTTTTAATGAAAAAGATCCTCGTTTTGCTAAATATTACGACAAGAAAGGTTTCCCTCGTACTATTCCACAAGAAGAACGTAATGTGACAATAGAGGAACTAACGTTATTTGCCAATCAGGATATTGCAGAAGCAAAGATGCTTTTGGGATATATCCTCATGAGTAATGCCAAGAATGAGGATACTGCTTTCAAAGCATTCAATTTATTAAAAGAAGCCGAAGAAGCAGGAGATAAATTTGCCTACTATCTAATAGGATATTTTTATTATATGGGTGCAGAACCTCTACTTGAACAGGACCATAGCGAAGCAGAGAAGCGTATGCTAGAGTATTACAAAGAATATGAAAATGGTGACGCAGCACAACTACTTGCGGAGCTGTATGCATTTAGCACAGAGAAATGTGATTACAAGAAAGCTTTTGATTATGCAACTATAGCGGCTGAAGATGATGAATGTGGTGGCTACCTTGTTTTAGGATCATTATATTTAAATGGGTGGGGAATTGAAAAGGATGTCAACAAAGCACTTGAAAACTATAAAATGGCAGCTGCTCTCGGAGATGAAACGGCCATGAATCAAATCGGTATTATCTACATGGGCAATGAGGGAATTGATGAGAACCCAGAACAGTCATTCTATTGGTTCAATGAGGCATCTAAGAAGAATTCTGCTGTTGGTATGTATAACCTGGGCTATTGCTACAAGAATGGTTACGGGACAGAGACCGATATAGAGCAAGCTGCTGAATGGTTCAAAAAAGCTGCAGAACAGGGCTATGTAGATGCCATGTGCGATTTGGGCGAATATTACCAAGAAAACCTAGTTGATTTTAACAAGGCAAAAATGTGGTATCTTAAAGCTGCTGAATTAGGTAATGCTGAAGCACAAAACAAATTAGGAGTACTTTATGCCGATATAGAGAATGACTACAAAGAGGCAATCAAATGGTATAAGAAAGCCATGGAGCAGGATAATCCATGGGCATATCGAAATCTTGGAATTTGCTATCGCGAAGGAAATGGAGTTAAGAAAAACTTAAAGAAAGCGGAGGAACTATTTTCAAAAGCTTCAGAACTTGGCATTGAGGATGCAATTGACATAAAAGAAGACATGATTTCTTCTCAAGAAGACGAAGATATAAACATGGCAAATTCTCTTCTTGACGAAGGAAAACAGAAAGAAGCGGTCGCAATATATAAAGAACTTGCAAAAAAAGGTAATGCACGCGCTCAAGGCAATTATGGTAATTGTTTATTAAATGCATGGGGTGTAAAACAAAATCTAAAAGAAGGAATTGTCTGGCTTGAAAAATCCGCCAATCAAGATAATGAATGGGCGTGTTTGCGATTGGCAGAAGCATATCTTGGATGGGACTATAGGGGCAAAAGCCTCCAATATGATGCCGAAAAAGCAAAAGAATGCCTTAGTAAAGCTTTGTCATTGGGAGCTGATCCGGAAGAAGTTAATCATTTGGCATTGATGACAGTTCCTTCTGTTGAATTATCTAATATTCAAATTAATAAGAACGTAAAAGAAAAAAGTGTCTTAGGCTTTGAAGTAGTATTAAAAATGGTGGCAAGTAGAATGATAGGACGTAAACTGAACCTTTCTGCGTATTGTATTCCTAAAAATGGAGATACCAGTTGTTTAAAAACACCTGGAGGTAGGAAATATATGAATCCTGCTACAAAAGAAGTGACTAGGTCTCCACAAAATTGTCTCTATTCTGAAATCTGTAAGCCTCGCTTATCTTCAACAGTATGGGCTGATTATAAATTCTTTATTCCTTACGCTGACATATTAAACCATAAGGCCAAATGGGAAGAGACATTGGTCTTAATAGCGTGGGATCAAACTAATAAGAAACCTGAGTTGCTCGCGTGTGAAGAAATTCCATTTTCTATCTCATGCACTACACATACGTTCCGTTCCAATGAGTGGGATTTTACGTTACTTAGTCCGAAGTCAAAAAAAAGGTTGGTGACAGTTCCCAAGAAGACATTTTCTATAGTTACAACTACTCCCCCCCAAAAAAGAGAACAAAGTGAAATAGCCAAACTTCCCTTGAATGAAATTAAAAAAGCGGCAAATGCATCATATCCGAAAGAGTCATTGAAGTCTCTTGCTGTTGCGACACTGAAGATTGCAGAAGTAATTGAAGAGAGACTTCCAAATGCAGATGTGTCTTATATGGTTCATCCATCAGAGTTTGACTCCAGCGTCAATAAAGAAGCATTGCCTATTCATTTCCTTTTTAAGAAAGATGGAACTCCCGTTGTAGCAGTTGTAGCGGTTACGTCAAATGGATACAACGCTACTCATGTTATAGAAACTGCTGATGCATGTAAAAAAAATGGAATAGGATACGTGAGAGTGTTTGCTGACGGCTATTACGCTGATTGGATTCAAGGATGGAAATTGAAGTCTTTATCCAAGTCGCCTTGGTTTGTCAAGGAACCAGTATCTCAAGAAACTATTGATTTCTGCAAAGGTTGGTTGGTTGATAGAATAAGTGAATACTTATAATAAAAGCTTAAGGATACCTATGGTACCTGCGATGGGCCCAGCATGTAGAAAAGAATGTTCTTGCAGGTGAACTCTTCATGTACGGTCTCGTATCCCGAACGATCGGGATTTAATAATTCCTTGAGTTTCCCGGCACCTCATGTGCCTCTCACTTTGAGGTGCCGGGTTTTTCTTCAGATATGAGTGTTATTGATAAGTTATCTAGTCATGAAATATGGATATCTTTTCTCGATGAGAAGATGTCAACGAAGAATATGGATAAAGGACAAATTGAGGATTTGTCTTCCTTTATCCATAATAGGGAATATCTTGGAGTAATTGATATAATTAAAAATAAAGAAAATTTTCAGCCACCGGTAAAAAAGATGGTCAGTAAGCAATATAGTTCAAAAAAGAGAATTGTTTATTCTTTTTCTAGAGAAGAGAACTATGTACTAAAGCTATTAACATACCTATTGATAAGGCAATATGACTACATTTTTGCAAAGAATCTTTATTCTTTTCGTGCTAAACATGGAGTCAAGAAAGCAATTGATTATTTAAGAAGAGATCGTCATCTCTCTAATAAATATGTCTATAAAGTAGATATTCACGACTACTTTAATTCTGTAGACATAAATATCTTGCTGCCTAATCTGAAGGAGATTATGAAAGATGATATTGATGCTTATTCTTTTATTGAAAGATTATTAACAGATTCGCGAGCAGTGACGCCTAATGGCGATATCATATATGAAAAAAAAGGCATTATGGCTGGAGTTCCACTCTCCTCATTTCTGGCCAATGTCTATTTATGTCAGTTAGACTGGTATTTCTATAATAATGGGAATCGGTATGCACGTTATTCAGATGATATGATTGTTTTTGCAAATAGTGATTTAGAAAGGCAAAATTACGTTACATATATTCATTCCTACCTTGCGGATATGCATTTGTCTGTTAACTGTGAAAAAGAGTCTTTTTCAAATCCTCATGAGCAGTGGGACTTCCTTGGTGTATCATATCATGATGGGATATTTGACATTTCTCCTATCTCAGCCAAGAAGCTGAAGAAAAAGATGTGGCGCAAAAGCAGGGCATTACTAAGATGGAAGAACCGGAAACATATAGAAAATATTTATGCTGCAAAAGCTTTTGTTAAAGCATTTAATAAAAAATTGTATGATAACCCCATAACCTCTGAACTAACTTGGACACGATGGTTTTTCCCAATAATAAATACGACCGAAACAATTAGTATGCTTGACCATTATATGCAAGAATGCATAAGGTACATTGCGACAGAGAAAAGAACAAACAAAAGATACAGTTTTAAATATGATATGATAAAGGACTTAGGTTATAGAAGTCTTGTTCATGAATACTATATAGTAATGGAAGAAAATATTTATACTGAATCCTAATTCTATAAATAAAGAATCGGCTTAGTCATATTATAACTGTTTAAGATGAAGAAAATTGTAAGTACACAAGGGCTCACTTATGGCGAATTTCGCGAAAAATCTTTGAGTATCGCGATATCAGAGCGTATCAATAACCGCTTGGAGCATTCTTTTTTTCAAAATTATGGAGAAGCTGTTCATACATCATTCAACCTTTCATATAATGTAATTGCTGGCGAAATTACCCAAATAGTACTTGATTACACAATTGACAATCCGACTTCTATTAGACTTGAATGGTTTCGGGAACATTGCGATAATTTCTTTGCCCTGAATCATTTCATTGTCGATGCTCTTGACCAGAAAGATCCACATGTATATTATTTTGCCACCGATATGTTTGAAATGGCATCTCTAATTCATGCTCTTGATATTATGTCTGTTAGTTTAGAAAGCATAATGTGTGCTATTGATGCGAAATTAACCTCTAAAGATGCCATATATACCCCATCAGGTAGTACGATCATACAAATCCCTGATGTTCCTCGATATTAAATAAAAGAAGATACTTTGTGGATTGCACCTGGCGCTTTCAAAAACTGCTACCGACTTAGATATTTAGATATACCTTGTAGCATGATTAATCATCATGATCTTCTTAATACATACAACTATCCTTTAAAGTACAAGGTGTGGGAAACTCGTTATGATGGGACCCAAGAGACAGACAAGGATGAGGATGAACTTTTTGAAGATGAACATCATGTGCGTTATAGCAAAGACTGGAAGAAACTTCTTTATGTACCGAATTCCTTCTGCCCATCATGTTTTTACATAGCTGACGAAGTTGAGGAAATTGATAATTTAACATTTGTAGATACTATCTTGAACTAGCACTCCCCGGTTCTGTTGGGATCATTGGAAATTACTTGACATCAGTGTAAAACCATTCATGGCATAGGTTTCATGAAGATTGCAAGTTATAAGACAAGCTATCAGGCCATTTACATCAAGAAAAATAAAAGTTAAAAGAGCTATGATAAAAAGAATAGTAATGACAAAATCTGTGTTTGACAATTGGCAGGCTCCGTCAATGGAAGAAGCCATTAATGAAACCTCTTCACTACTAACCAAAGCTCTATGGGGCGATGGTCATCCTTTCAGAGAGATAATGCGTCAAAAAGTCAATGACGAAGACCTTGCGGAAAGACGTATTAAATTTTTTGTCGTGTTGGAGGAGGAATATACTAAGCATCCAAAGACAGGAAAACATGTGACAGCTTTCAATGTCAGTAGTATAATGTTGGAAGTTGCCATGAAAGATCTAATGCTCGATTACAACTTGGCAGGTCACCATCAAATGCAGACTAGATATATAAATGGAAAACTATGTGATTTTATCCATCAACAAGGTTTTAACATACCCTGTAAAGATCCTGATGAAATAGAATCGTTTTTAAACTTTCTTTCAAAAGACATTCCGTGCATTTGGGATTATTTTAATGTAATAAAGTTAGAAGAATACTGATTGAAAAAAATCTGACTTGTTTCTTGGATATGGAAAGTCCTATGCAAGTCTGTGAGAACATAGAGCAGCGTAAACGTCGCCATGCTTTCTACCTGCGTAACGGGTTTAGGGACACAAATGTCTATCGTACCTACGACGACATCACCATGACCATTATGATGATGGGCGAAGGTACGTTCACCATGAAGGATTGGGATGACATCACCCACGAACTGCAACAGTTCTGGTGGCCTGATGACATCAAAGAAGAGTAGTGTGGCTCTTAGCCAGACTGCTATCTGTCACGTCTAAAGTCATTCCGGCTATCACCTCTCCACCATGCGCCAAGCACGAGGAAGATGATGCGGAAGACTATGACGATGATGATAATGCTTCCAATATCACTCATAAATCATACATTTAGTTATCAAAACACATTCACTATAGGGATGTTCTGAGCCATTGCCTTACGGATGGTGTAGAATGTTCCTCCTTTCTCACGGCCATCATAATAGCCTATGAGCAGTGAGGAATTGTTCACCATGAACTCATCCCTGTCCAGGAAACACCTTGGATAATATCTCTCACTGAGCACAATCACCTCATCAGCCACCTCCAGCAACCTGTCATATCGTTTTCGGTCATAGAAGCCGAAACGAGCGGCTTGTCCCTTGAAGGGGACAGCAGCTGTCAATATGATGTCTGGATAGATCTGCTTCAATGACACTACCACCTCAGCCGCCATCATGTCAAATCCAATGGCAAAGCCGGATATGAAGTTTCGGATGCCATTCCCATAAGCATCAAGAACAGCTCTTGTCAACCTCTTCTTGACGTGCTCTCTCAATGAAGCATCGACGAAGCGATGCCCCGTAAAGGCGGCTGTTGCCGCCCGGCTAAATTTTCTCTGTTCCATATAATCATCAATAAGTTGGTACATATCTATATGAAGTCTTTCCGAGGAAGATGCCATTGGTCACATGTGCTCCGACTCTCTCCAACTGCGCTGTATAGGCACAGAAAGATGTTCCTGTAGTAACCACATCATCCCATACACACACTATCTTGTTGCGAAAGAAACTTGCATCAACCTCAATGGTGTTGCTTTCTTCAAGTCGCTTGGCTCTGACCTCTTTCTTCATCTTGGTTCCATGAACGGCAGACCGCTCTCCAGACACCTTGACATGAGAAAAGCCATCGATGGCACCCGACAACTTACATACAAGTGCGGAAAATGCCTTGTTCCGTTCCTCGTTACGCTCTTGGCTGCTGGCAGGGACGCATGAGAAAACCACCTTTCCAATCTTGCGCCCGAACTTCCTTACAAGTTCCTTTGCCACGAACTGAGCTACTTGGGGCTGGTTGCATCCGTCCTTGAAATCAAAGATGGTCTGCCTGTCGAACAAAGCATCTATGCCCACATTCTTGATGCGAGTTGGATAGTAACGGAGGAAACTGCTGAGTTCCTTGTCCTCTTGACCCTTGATGAAAACCTTGACCATGTTCATTGTCGCTCGAATTTTTTATTTCCCTTTCATTAAATCCTTTCGGACTGTGACCAGGGAAGATTTTTTCTGCACCCAGAAGTGCGGGAGCGGCAATGAGGCAAGTCTGCCGTGAAGAATACTCTTTTCAGCAAAAAGGAAGATTGTTCACGAAGCACGACTTGCTATTTGACGTGGACGCATTAACTTCGCAGAAAAAACTTTCCGCTGTCACTTGTCCGACATGGAGATAGGTGAAACCATCTGATGAACTTCGGTTCATGTATAATACAAGGGTATTGACCTGTCAAGGAGATTAAAAGAAGCCGTTTCGCCCTTCGGATCCGTGAACCCGAAGGGCGAAGCCGCCAGAGAAGGCATCATGCCTTTCTTCCTATCCGTTCGTTGAACTCATTGGCATAGAACACTCCCAAAAGGTATTGCTCCAGCTGCTCCAAAGGCAGATAGTCAGTGCATCTTGTCCCGAACTCTCCAGGAGACGGAACTACATAGACAGCATACCTTGCCCCACAACGGGCATCGGCAGCACGGAGGATGGCTTTAGGGTTCATCTGAGTGACCCATTGCTCAATCATGGTTTTTCTCTGCTTGTTGGTCATATCGCTCAATATTTAGTTAGATACCATTCATTGATATTCCAGACCTCGATGTCATAGTTGGTCTCATAGCCTTGCGTCTGGTAAGCAAACTCCAACTCCTTGCGGAGTCTGCGCCTTGCCTCGGCTTCCAGTACACGCTTTGAGGTCTTTTCTATCTCTTCCTCGCTGAAGAACTCGTCCAGTTCTATGCGGTGGTTCTTCACGATGGCATTCACGGCAGCCCATTTGCTGGTGAATACTCCGGCACAATCCCGATGGTTTGTGCTGTGCCATGCGTCAGTTTCGTACACGACAAATATCTGTCTCATAATACTCTGGAGTTGTAGGGATAGGCAGCGGAGTTGCCACCTATCCCATGTTTATTGATTATTTTCCTATCTCACTGATTATGTAGTCAAGATGTCCAGCGAAGACATCATCCACCTCAATCTCATGCTCGTTGCCTCGGTCGTTCTTCTCATCACCAATGATGGTGAAATAACCGTCTTTGTCCACTCTGACCGAAAGGATGACCACATCGCAAGGCTCGTCATAGTCGTATGCTGCTACGATAGGACATTCACCCTCGAAGTGCCATTCATAGCCATCATCCACCTTTTCGCCACGAAGTCTGAGCTTTGCGGCAAGTTCCTCCTGCTCACGGTGCTTGACCTCCTGCACACTGTCATAGATGGAAAAGTCTTTGAGTTTCCCTTGACGTTCAAAGTGCAACTCTTCGCCATCCGAATGACAAATGCCGTATTCATGGAACTGCACCGGCACGAAGTCGATGGGTGCTGCCATCCAAGAAATGTTGTTGAGCGAATAGTCATGCTCTGCCAAGAACTGCTCGATGTCCTCTTCAATCATGTGGTCGGGAACATTCAAAACCTCGATGCGCACGTTTGCGCTGTCCATAACGATAATCTTCATAATCTGATGCGTTTATAGGGTTATGCATTAGTCTTTGTCATAGAGCCGTGAGAGAAACGCTTGCAGTTCTGCGTCCTCAATCTCTGCAAGGGTGCAAGGCTTGAAATCCTTGTCTTGCTCAATCCTCAATGTGCCAAGTCCATACTCACTTGCATCATAGGTGATACCTGCCATTTCGGTTGCGGACTGGTAGCCGTACTCCGTTTCTTGCAGTCCAGTAACAATGCCATAGAGTGTGAAGTCATTGCCTTCCTGCTGTCCTTCCATGATGTACCAGCGGATATTGCCAAGGTAAAACACTGCGATGCAAAGTGCATCCTTCTTCTTCGCGTCCTGAGAATACAGGGGATAACTGCTCAGTGCCTCGGTCAGCTCTGGCGTTATCAGTCGGTTGTTGAAATTTGTTGTTGCCATACTCTTGAATTTTTATTTTCCCTTTCTTTCAAGCATTTCAGCCTGTGATCGGGAATTTTTCTGCTTTTCAAGGTGATAGCAAGACAATAAGGCAAGAAAAGTTTCAAGAATACTCTTTTCAGCGAAAAGGAAGATTGTTGAAAGCGAAGCCCTGCTATTCTTGACGGTTTGAATGGCGAAACTACCTTTGCAGAAGAATTCTTTTTCACGGGCTATAAAGGATATGACAGAAAATGTCATGTATAACAATAAAAGGTGGGGCGGGCTTGTCCAAACAGGCATCCTCAGCCAGTATGTCAATAAGAGGAGTCTCCATCACAGCCGAAAAGACAGAACGTATCTGGCAAAGTGTTTAGTTTTGCCAAATACCTTCTGGCAAGGCTTGATAGAGTCTCCTTGACATACCTTTGGCAGAGTGAGGAAACTCTTATGATCAACTCGCTTGACCACAAGAGTTTTCCCTCTATGACAAACTGAGAATGCTGTTTAGGCAATGGTGAGGGCGTAGATTATAAGTGGACTGTACGTTAGGGTAGGATAAAGAATTTCGTCAGATTAAAACTGGTATGGGTTGGGAATGAAGCAAAAGTTCTGCAAGGGCAATCTTCTCGACGAAGTGACGAACAGCCAGCAAGAACAGCGTCAGTGTAGTTTCGCCTTGCGATCTCACCGACCCTGTTTGAAGAAGACTGGCCGCCTTTTCGTGATTGCCACTCCCTATAACAGTGTCTTTTCTTTCATGTCATGCTCTGCTGACTGAAAATAAAGTCTCTGTTAAAGGGACAGAACTTAGCTTCATGCCGGGGTGGGCGAAGCATTAAGACACAATGTAGAAGTTTAGATGAGATGGAACATCTAGGTTGTCTTGGAATATAAGAGGTCAAGATGAAATGTATAAAGCCATATAAATGGCAGACATCTAAACGGATGGACTTGCTTCAGATGCCGAGCATGTGCGCTATGCGATCATCCTTGGCAACTGAAGCAAATCGTTCCGTGTTTGCCTCTCCTGAAGTAGGTGACTTACCCTAAAAAAACTTGACACTTTTGGATGCCTAAAACAAAAGTGTATGAGAACAAAAGTAAAACGTGAAAGAGATCGTGTCCTAAATGAAGCGACAGGTCAGTATGAATGGGTATGGGTAGAATC
>NZ_JXQI01000019.1 GCF_000834015.1 Prevotella pectinovora
TGTCCCATTCGGAAATCCCTGGATCAAAGGTCATTTGCACCTCCCCAGGGCTTGTCGCAGCTTATCACGTCCTTCATCGCCTCCGTGAGCCTAGGCATCCGCCATACGCCCTTTCTTACTTTCGCCTGTGTCCCAATGTGAATATGAATACTCACAAGGGACCTAGCCCATACTTTCAGCTGTATTGAAATTTTCTTTTCTACAGTTTTGTCTGTAACAACATGTCAAAGATCGTTTTCGTTGAGAATATTCAGAATTCTCA
>NZ_JXQI01000002.1 GCF_000834015.1 Prevotella pectinovora
ATTCGGAAATCCCTGGATCAAAGGTCATTTGCACCTCCCCAGGGCTTGTCGCAGCTTATCACGTCCTTCATCGCCTCCGTGAGCCTAGGCATCCGCCATACGCCCTTTCTTACTTTCGCCTATGTCCACATGTGAATATGAATACTCACAAGGGACCTAGCCCATACTTTCAGCTGTATTGAAATTTTCTTTTCTACAGTTTTGTCTGTAACAACATGTCAAAGATCGTCTGTCGATTCATAACCATACGAATACGGTTGTCGACTGCGTGGAGAATAACGGGGTCGAACCGTTGACCTCTTGCATGCCATGCAAGCGCTCTAGCCAACTGAGCTAATCCCCCATGCTTAAGAAATAGTTTTCCTTGTAGTCCCAGGCAGACTTGAACTGCCGACCTCCACATTATCAGTGTGGCGCTCTAACCAACTGAGCTATAGGACTGTGTCGGACGCTACCGTCAAGTCAAACCTGCGGCTCAAACTCTTTCAAGGGTTTTGCCCGGTTTCATTTTTCTCTATTTTAAAAACAGGAGTTCGTGAGTACAAGAAGATTTTTGGAAAGACCTGATTCCATATCTTCTGATCATAGGTGCACCTTTTCAGAAGGCATCTCCAGAAAGGAGGTGTTCCAGCCGCACCTTCCGGTACGGCTACCTTGTTACGACTTAGCCCCAATCACCGGTTTCGCCCTAGGCCGACCCTTGCGGTCACGGA
>NZ_JXQI01000020.1 GCF_000834015.1 Prevotella pectinovora
AGCTTTATGCATTATGCTGGCATTCATTTATCATTGAGTTTGGTCACTACAAAGATAGATGATGCCAGCTTTATTTTTATCATAATATAAATATTTTTTTCTATCTATGCATTTAACGGAAGAACCAGAAAAACGTGCAGAATGAACGTAATTTCAAAAGAAAACATTACCTTTGTAAACAAAGTTTGCAGAATGTGCTTTTCGGGATTATTTTCCCTTCAGAGTATCTGATGCGACTATAGTAAAAATGGTTCGACATAATGTTGACCAAATTAAGTTAAACCCTTAAAGATTAAGATTAGATGATGTACTTTATTACGTAAGTGAATATTCTTGCAAGAGAATTCGAGACATCAACGTGCAGAACGTGCAGAATGCACGAAAAATGCAGCTCAAATGTTGACCAGTCTAAACGTAAGTATCTGATAATCAGCGTGATAGTAAAAATATTAGCCGCCGCGCAGGCTGCTGTGGAGGAATAATCCTAGAATGCTGGAAATTAGCGAATCGAGTAGGAGGTAAACACTAATCATAGGTGTTTATCTCCTACTTTCATGTTTACCGACCTCTCACACCACCGTACATGCGGTTCTGCATACGGCGGTTTCGTGCTTTTACACCTCACGGTGTGTGACAAGTTGTTTTCAGCCATCCCTTCGAGATACGTCACTTCTATTCTATTGTCGGATTCCGTCCTATCGTGTGAATAGAGAGTTCCTTTTCGGACATCTGACTACAAAAGACTCTCAAGGTAGCAGTCATTTACTATTGTACTGCACGATTCTGTCCTTCCCTTTAGGCAAACCCGTGCCTTGGGTACTATGACCTCTGCTGACTTCTCGCGACAAGCTATACTCCGTCATGGTACATCGAATACATCATCTTCACCATGCGTCCGCAAGACCTCCTCGGATAAGGGCATTGTCTTTCCATCTTATACCTACTTCATTTACACCAACCGTTCCGAATAGCTATGGGACTTTGATTTGTTTGGCAATCTTATCCACGGTCATATGCCTTATATGAAGTTGCTGTTCGTTAGGTCAGATGTTTGTCTTGGGCTTCAGATTCCACCTCGCGATGGACACCCTTGCCTTTGACTATGCAATTCCCGCTATTAGGGCTTGCTCGGGACTTTCACCCGTTAGACAATGCTCATGCCGAGCGTACCAATACGAGGCAAACACTTGAAAATCAGATGCTTGCCTTTATTTATTCATTTGCTTTTATGTTTTGATTCTGAATTTTCTCATGTTGCCTTGGTTTTGATAGATGATCATAGATGTGGAAGGTTGTGCCGAGGCGGTCTGACAGGTTGCCGAACAGCTGCTTGTCGACTTGGAAGAGGAGCTTGGCTGATGGTATTGCCACGGATTTGCTGCCAACCGAGAGACCGACCCAATATCGGAGTCGATATTCAGATAATAATGATTGCCGTAGAATTCCTTAGACAGGAGTTTAGACATTTTATTTATTCCTCCGTATCTATTATTGATAATCACAATTATGTAAAATAACAAGTCGATAAAACCACTTTCCTCGTCAAGTTGTCTACTTGATGTCCATTTGTGAGCCTGACGGGCGTAAGCACCGCAATCGGAAATGTACTATGAGCCGGTCGGAAATCATGACAATACTCATCTGCTTTCATTTCAATACTTTCTGCAACTTCAAGCATTATTACTTCTTTTATGTCAAGGCGCACCTGCACGACTTGTTCTCAAAGCAGCTCTCATATAACCGCTTTGTTGAACTCGAGTCCAGAGTCGCGGTTGAGATGATGCTGTTCCTCCAACTGTTTTGCTTTGGCAGATGCACGGGTATAAGTTTCATTGACAGTACATCCGG
>NZ_JXQI01000021.1 GCF_000834015.1 Prevotella pectinovora
GACAGACCGATTCTACCTTTTTACAACAAAGGTACGAAACTGTCTTTAGCAATCATAGTTTTACCTTGATTATTTTGGAGTTTATGCGACTTCGTCGCAATCTTCTGCAAACTTAGAGGTCATTAGGGCTTGCTTGGATTTTGTTTTTTTTAGAAATTAGAAAAGTGTATTTTGTTTGGCTTTAATCAGTTTTTTGCATTACCTTTTAATAAGGTAAGCTGCATCTCGGTAATTAAAATAAATAAATTTATTTTGCATTACTCTCAATTTAAATAAAAACTTTGCACTCGGAAATGTGAATAAATTCCCATTTCTCTCGTTTAATCAGTTTTTTGCATTACCTTTGCAAATTCATTGCATATAGGCAATATATTCAACTATTTTTTTAATTTAAATCATTATGTCATATCTATTTACATCCGAATCAGTTTCTGAGGGACACCCAGACAAAGTGTCTGACCAGATTTCAGACGCATTGCTCGATCAGTTCCTCGCATACGACACCAAAGCGCATTGCGCGATAGAGACATTCTGTACTACAGGTCAGGTGGTAATCATGGGAGAGGTTCGCTCCGAAGAATACGTTGACCTGCAAACAATCGCCCGCAAGACGATAAAGAAAATTGGATACACCAAGTCGGAATACCAGTTCGACGGTGACTCATGCGGTGTGCTCACTGCCATACACGAGCAGAGCGACGACATCAACCGCGGAGTGAGCCGTGAGGAGGACTTCGACCAGGGTGCCGGCGACCAGGGAATGATGTTCGGCTACGCCACAAACGAGACCGACAACTACATGCCTGTATCGCTCGACCTGGCACAGCTCATCATGCGAACACTTGCCGACATCCGCAGAGAGGGAAAGGTGATGACCTATCTCAGACCCGACTCAAAGAGCCAGGTGACAGTGGAATATTCCGATGACAACATACCTCAGCGCATTGATACCATCGTGGTGTCTACACAGCACGACGACTTCATCAAGAATGCCGACGGTACCGACAACGACGAGGCTATGCTCCAGAAAATCCGCGAGGACGTGATAAACATCCTCATACCGAGAGTGAAGGAGCAGATTGGAGAGAAAGTGCTCAGGCTCTTCAACGGCGACATCAAGTATTTCGTAAACCCGACAGGAAAGTTCGTGATCGGTGGACCTCACGGCGACACCGGACTGACCGGCCGCAAGATAATCGTTGACACATACGGCGGAAAGGGAGCACACGGCGGAGGCGCCTTCTCAGGAAAAGACTCCAGCAAGGTGGACCGTTCGGCTGCCTATGCCACACGTCATATCGCCAAGAACATGGTGGCAGCGGGAGTTGCCGACGAGATGCTCGTGCAGGTGAGCTACGCCATCGGTGTGGCAGAGCCGGTAAGCGTATACGTGAACACCTACGGCAGAGGCCATGTGGAGATGAGCGACGGAGAGATAGCAAAGAAAATCAGCGAGATGTTCGACCTGCGGCCGAAGGCTATAGAGCAGCAGCTGAAGCTCCGTCAGCCTATGTATCTTGAGACGGCAGCCTACGGACACATGGGACGCAAGCCGGAGACAGTGAAGAAGACCTTCACCAGCCGCTATCATGAAACGAAGACTATCGACGTGGAGCTCTTCACATGGGAGAAGCTCGACCTCGTGGACAAGATAAAGAAAGAATTCGGTCTTTAATCCCAAAGGTGGCAGAATGACCGTTAGGGTTTAACCACAAAACGGCAAGATGACCGTTCGGGAGTCTTAGATTGAAAAAACGTGGCAAGTGGAAAGCTTGCCGAACAGCAGACGAGTTGGCAAGATCCTCTCCTGACCTCCCTTTGAAGGGAGAGACTGTCAAGTCACAGGAAAACACCTTGTCAACTCGTTTCCTTGTCAATTCGGCAGGGAGAAAAAAAGAGAGTAATAGACAATGCTACAGACAGACTCAACAGAAACGAAACATAGTCAGCAACATGGTGTGCAGCTCATTGAGCAGCATCATGAGGAGATGCGCCAGCCATATCAGGTGTTGCATGAGCTGCCCCGCGATGCCACTCCGGCACAGCAGGACTCAGCTTTGCAGACGGTGTATGGCGCACAGCCACGTGTTCAGGAGGCGGTGCCGCTCGACTCCACCAGTCTGCTCAACCGTGCCAATGCCATCGGCAAGCTGGAGAACGTGGAACTGCCGCAATACTACAAGCAGAACTTCTTCTCCACCGATTCACTGTGGCATCCGGAGCTCAACGGCGGCCGCTACGGCATTGCCGGCGACCCCGTGCCCTATACCATACGCGGCGACAACATGATTACGGCACTGTTGCTCTGCTGCTTCATCCTCGCCTTCGTGGCATTCTCAAAGTCGAGATGGTTCATAATGAGGCAGACCAAGCAGTTCTTCAGAACAGAGCGCAGCGGCACTACGGTGATGACGGAGACGACAAACGAATTCCGTTTCCAGTTCTTCCTCGCTGCGCAGACCAGTCTGCTGCTGTCGCTCGTTGCCTTCTTCTATGCCCAGGAGCGCAATTCCGACACCTTCCTCGTCTCGTCGCAGTATCAGTTGATAGCGATGTTCTTCGGCGTCTTCGCCGGGTATTTCATGCTCAAGTCCATACTGTATACTATGGTCAACTGGGTGTTCTTCACCGCCCGGCAGAATGCGTCATGGATGAAGTCGTTCCTTTTCACCACCTCCGTCGAGGGAGTGGTGATGTTCCCCGTGGTAGTGTCGCAGGCATATTTCGGACTGTCGATGAAACACACCATCCTCTATGTGGGAGCCGTTGTGGTGTTGTCGCGATTACTGTCATTATACAAGTGCTTTTTAATCTTTTTCAGACAGAAAGGCGTTTATCTGCAAATAATTTTGTACTTTTGCGCCCTTGAAATAATACCGCTTCTTGCGCTCTGCGGCACGTTGTCGGTTTTGATAAGTTATTTGAATGTAAATTTTTAAGGCATCGATGATTAAGAAGATTTTAGTTTCTCAACCCAAACCTACTAGCGACAAGTCACCTTATTATAGGATTGCAGAAGATTTTGGAGTAGAGCTGGTATTTAGACCATTCATAAAGGTGGAAGGACTCTCTTCGAAAGAATTCCGCCAGCAGAAGATAAGCATCACGAGCTTCACTGCCGTGGTATTCACGTCTCGCCATGCGATAGACAACTTCTTCAAGATTGCTCAGGAGATGCGTTTTGAAATCCCTGACACGATGAAATATTTCTGTGTCACTGAGACCATTTCATTATATATCCAGAAATACGTGCAGTACCGCAAGCGTAAGGTGTTCTTCGGCAGCACCGGCAAGATCGACGACCTCGTGCCGCTGATGATGAAGCACAAGCAGGAGAAATACCTCGTGCCGCTGAGCGACGTTCACGACAACTCCGTGAAGAAGCTCCTCGACACAAAGGGACTCCAGCATACCGAATGCGTGATGTACCGCACGGTGTGCAACGACCTCACCGAAGAGGAAGTGAAGAACTTCGACTACGACATGTGTGTATTCTTCAGCCCGTCAGGTGTGGCAGCATACAAGAAGGCATTCCCGGATGGATGCGGAGCGGCACCTATGAAGGCAGCCACCTTCGGTCCTGCAACTGCCAAGGCAGCCCACGACGCCGGACTCGACGTGCAGGTGGAAGCACCATCAGAGAAATATCCTTCGATGACGAGCGCTCTGCGCCGATTCCTCATCGACCAGGAAGACTAATATAACACCCCTTGATGACTCTCCCGACCAGGAACACCCTAAGCAAGAGTGAGCGCCTGCACGGCAGGAATGCCGTGGAGCAGCTGTTCCAGAAAGCGAAAAGAAGCTCTATGGTTGTCTTTCCGCTTAGGGCGGTATATACCCTCACCACAGAAGAGGAACAGCAGGGCGAAGCTGCAGTGAGAGTGCTTGTCAGTGTTTCGAAGAAGCATTTCAAGAGAGCCGTGAAGCGCAATCGCGCCAAGAGGCAGGTGCGCGAGGCTTACCGCAAGAACAAGCATGCTCTCGCCGACATCATCGCCGGTATGCCGGGCACAGGACTCTCCATCGCCTTCGTGTGGCTCTCGGATGAGCCGCAGCCGTCTGGCGAAGTGGAGGCATCTATGGTAGCGTTGCTCAGCAGGATAGGGGAGAAGGCGCATCGCATCTACGACAACAGCAGGAAAGCGGAGACCCACAATCTCACGGATCAGGAACAACCGTAAGGCTCTATGGGCAAGATAGTGAAGTTTATCTCCAAAGCCCTCGTATGGCTGCTGTGCCTGCCGATACTGTTCTATCAGCGGTGCATATCCCCGTTTACGCCGCCATCATGCCGCTTCACACCCACATGCTCCGAATATGCCCGTGAGGCAATAGTGAAACACGGACCGATAAAAGGACTGTATCTCGCCATCCGGCGCATTCTGAGATGTCATCCCTGGGGAGGCAGCGGTTACGACCCCGTGCCGTAGGGGGGGGATGGGAAAGTCTGGTACTTAAAGAAATAAAACATTAACGATATGAAAAAGAACTTTGTTGAAGAACTTAAATGGCGCGGTATGCTGGCTCAGATGATGCCAGGCGCCGAGGAGTTGCTGCAGAAGGAGATGGTAACCGCATATCTCGGTACCGACCCTACGGCTGACTCACTGCACATCGGACACCTTTGTGGAATCATGATGCTCCGCCACCTTCAGCGTTGCGGACACAAGCCTATCATCCTCGTCGGCGGTGCCACAGGAATGATCGGTGACCCATCTGGCAAGAGCCAGGAGCGCAACCTGCTCGACGACAAGACTCTCTACCATAACCAGGAGGCAATCAAGAAGCAGGTGAGCAAGTTCCTCGACTTTGAGGGCACCGAGCCTAACAAGGCAGAGCTGGTGAACAACTACGACTGGATGAAGAACTTCACCTTCCTCGACTTTGCCCGTGAGGTGGGCAAGCATATCACCGTGAACTATATGATGGCAAAGGAGAGCGTGCAGCAGCGTCTCAACGGTACGGCCCGCGACGGTCTCTCGTTCACAGAGTTCACATACCAGCTGCTTCAGGGATACGACTTCCTGTATCTCTACCAGCACTACAACTGCAAGATGCAGCTCGGCGGCAACGACCAGTGGGGCAACATGACCACCGGTACGGAGCTTATCCGCCGCACTCTCGGCAACGATGTGGAGACTTATGCCCTCACCTGTCCGCTCATCACCAAGGCCGACGGCAAGAAGTTCGGAAAGACAGAGAGCGGAAATATCTGGCTCGACCCTAAGCGCACTTCTCCATACAAGTTCTATCAGTTCTGGCTCAATGTCAGCGACGACGATGCGGAGCGCTACATCAAGATATTCACAAGTCTCGATAAGGAGACCATCGACGCTCTCGTAGAGGAGCACAAGCAGGATCCGGGCAGACGCATCCTCCAGAAGCGCCTTGCTGAGGAGACCACGGTGATGGTACACTCCAAAGAGGCTCTCGACGCTGCCATCGAGGCGTCAAACATCCTCTTCGGAAAGTCTACAAAGGAGTCGCTGCTGAAGCTCGACGAGCAGACATTCCTCGACATCTTCGAGGGTGTGCCACAGTTTGAGGTAAACCGCGACGTGCTCGGACAGCCGGCAGTAGAGATTTTCACACAGGCAGCTCCAGTATTCGCCAGCAAGGGCGAGATGCGTAAGCTCGTGCAGGGTGGAGGAGTATCTCTCAACAAGGAGAAACTTGCGGCTTTCGACCGTCCTGTGACAGAAGACGACCTTATCGACGGTAAGTATCTGCTCGTGCAGCGCGGCAAGAAGAATTATTATCTCCTCATCCTCAAATAAGGATTACAACGTTCTTTCAACAAGGCGCTTGGCATGGGGATAAAATTCCTCGGTGATAATTTTTGGAATAGGCAAAAAAATATAGATAGCAAAATTTGGTAATGGTATAAAAAAACATTACCTTTGCAACGCATTAGACTTGGGAAACGGTGGTTTCTCAAAACAAAAAGATGATTTGATTGTCCTATGGTGTAATGGTAGCACTACAGTTTTTGGTTCTGTCAGTGGTGGTTCGAGTCCGCCTGGGACAACGGGGAGCGGCGAGCGAAGTGATTCGGTCGCCGTTTTTGTATGCTTTTGGCAAGAGTAATCTCTTGTCTTTTATGAGCCTCTTTTACCTGTATTCAATTCGCAATAGCTCACCATTACTCATTGTCCCCAAATCGGTCATTAGGGCTTGCTTGAATTTTGTTTTTTAGAAGAGTGGATTTTGTTTGGTTCTTGATTAGTAATAGCGAGCTATTGCGAATTAAAAGCAAGCAAAAGACGCCTTGAAAAGACAAAAGACTGCAAGTAGTTGTAAAACATTACATTGAACGGACTAATGACTGATTTGGGTTACACGACAAGTTGTATCTATATCAAGAATCTATACCAGAAAAGTTTCCCCTCCCCGTTACCGATTACTAAAAAAACGTAACAAAGGCTTTACAATTATCCGGTTTTATAGACATCGAAAGAATATTTTTTGTAACTTCGCAAAAAGAACAATGCATACCCCAATGATACGCGTCACTCCCCGAAATGCAGGAAGCAGTGATGAAAACAATATTTGCCGCTTGATGATTGTCAGGGAGGATGGATGAAAGCGTGTCGGATTGTTTTTTTTGATGATATTTGTAATATAAAACTTTACTATTATGGCAAAAGGTGGAAAAGGAAGAAAACGACTTAACAAGAAGCAGATTATAGATAAGCTCCAGGACTTCTTCTTGGAGAATCCCGAAAAGCAATATAGTTTCAAGGAAATATTCCGTGCGCTCCGTCTCGACACGCATCCCGCAAAGATGCTCGCCGTTGACGTGATGGAGGAAATGGCATGGGACGACTTCCTCGTCAGGAAAGGCGAAAGCGCCTATCAGCTCAACCAGAACGGACAGGTGCAGGAAGGCACCTTCCAGCGCAAGGCGAACGGCAAGAACACCATCGTTCCCGACGACGGTGCAGCCCCGATATTCGTGGCAGAGCGCAACTCCATGTTCGCCCTCACCGGCGACAAGGTGCAGTTCACCATCATGGCGCGCCGCAAGAACCACATCCGCGAAGCAATGGTGACAAAGATACTGCAGAGAGCCAAAGATACCTTCGTGGGCAAGCTCAGAGTGGAGAGAGACTTCGCCTTCCTCGTGTCAGACGGCAATATCTTCGTAAACGACGTCATAATCCCCAAGCGCAAGCTGAAGGGCGGAAAGACCAACGACAAGGCAGTGGTGAAGATCACCCAGTGGCCATCCAAGGAGAACAAGAGCATGATAGGCGAAGTGGTTGACGTGCTCGGCGAGACCGGCGACAACGATGTGGAGATGAACTCCATACTCGCTCAATACGGTCTGCCATACAAATATCCGAAGGCAGTGGAAGACGCTGCCAACAAGATAGACCCTACGATAACCGAGCAGGACTACAAGGAGAGAGAAGACTTCCGCGACGTCACCACCTTCACCATCGACCCACACGACGCCAAGGACTTCGACGACGCCCTCTCTATCCGCGAACTGTCGAAAGGCTTATGGGAAGTAGGAGTACATATCGCTGACGTGTCGCATTACGTCACCGAGGGGTCTATAATCGACAAGGAGGCAGTGAAGCGAGCCACAAGTATATACCTCGTAGACCGCACCATACCTATGCTGCCGGAGCGACTCTGCAACTTCATCTGTTCGCTGCGCCCCGACGAGGAGAAGCTCACATACAGCGTGATATTCGACATGAACGAAGAGGGAGAGGTGTTGCGCTGGCGGCTCCATCACTGCGTGATAAAGAGCAACCGCCGCTTCTGCTACGAGGAAGTGCAGAAAATCCTTGAAGACAATGGAGTGGTGGACGGAACAGGACAGCCAGCACCGCCACCAGCCAAGGGAAAGACATATCAGGGAGAGTATGCCACGGAGCTCATAATGCTCGACCGCATAGCCAAGAAGCTGCGTGCCGCAAGGTTCAAACACGGTTCGGTGAAGTTCGACCGTGAGGAGCTGCGCTTCGACATCGACGAAAAGGGCAAGCCGACACGCTGCTACTTCAAGATAGCCAAAGACGCCAACAAACTCGTGGAGGAGTTCATGCTCCTCGCCAACCGCACCGTGGCAGAGAGCGTAGGAAAGGTGGCGAAGGGAAAGAAGCCGAAGACATTGCCATACCGTATCCACGACCAGCCCGACCCAACGAAGCTGGAGACTTTGAGACAGTTTGTGGTGAAGTTCGGCTATAAGGTGAAGACCGACGGCACGAAGGGTGCCATCACAAAGAGTCTCAACACTCTGCTCGACGAATGCGCCGGCAAGAAGGAGCAGAAGGTGATAGAAACCGTGGCGCTGAGAGCCATGATGAAGGCAAAATACAGCATCCACAACATCGGCCACTACGGACTCGCCTTCGAGTATTACACCCACTTCACCAGTCCTATCCGCCGCTATCCCGACACTATGGTGCATCGCCTGCTCACACGCTATCAGGCAGGAGGACGCAGTGCCAACAAGGAGCACTACGAGGAACTGTGTGAACACTCCAGCGACATGGAGCAGATAGCACAGAACGCCGAGCGCGACAGTATAAAATACAAGATGGTGGAGTTTATGTCAGACAAGATAGGCAACACCTACGATGCCCACATCAGCGGACTCACCTCCTATGGCATCTATTGCGAAATCGACGAGAACCACTGCGAGGGAATGGTGTCGCTGAGAGACCTGAAGGACGACTACTACGATTTCGACGAGCGCAACTACTGTCTCATAGGCCGTCGCCACCACAACAGGTATCAGCTTGGCGACCCGATACGTGTGCAGGTGGCAAAGGCAAACCTGGAGAAGAAACAGCTCGACTTCGGAATCGCTGACGAGTAGACAGCTGCTACGCTCAGGATAAACTATTGATAATCATATCGTCATTGGCAACCGGTACTCTTCCGTCATGAGAGAGTACAGGTTGCCAATTACTGTATCATAATGAGGCAGATACCGTTGCCTCCGCATCATTCCCAACCGATATCAGCCGGCAGTATCAAACAAAATATCTCAAAAAATATGAGGCTCAAATCATACCAAGTTATTTTTTCACCGTCACTAAGGCATTACAAAAGAGTCCCATCCGCGTCTTGTATATAAAAAGAACAAAAAGAAGAAGATGGAAACAAAAGAACTCATAAAACAAGCCGAGATAAACCGCAGAAGGCTTATCGAAGTGGTCTACAATGCCAAGGCCGGACACATCGGCGGCGACCTGTCATGTCTCAATGTTATGACAGCACTCTATTTCGATATCATGAACGTCAGTCCAGCCGACGTGAAGAATCCCGACCGCGACCGTTTCGTTCTCAGTAAAGGACATTGCGTGGAAGCACTCTATGTCACCCTTGAGGCAAAGGGATTCCTGAAGAAGGAAATCACCGACACGCTCGGAAAGTTCGGTTCCATACTCAGCGGACACCCCACCATTGAAGTGCCGGGCATCGAAGTGAACACAGGAGCGCTGGGTCACGGACTCTCTATCGGAGTGGGTATGGCACTGGCTGCCAAGATGGACAAGAGAGACTACAAGACCTTTGTGATGATGGGCGACGGCGAGCAGGGCGAAGGCTCTATCTATGAGGCTGCCATGGCAGGACATCAGTATAAGCTCGACAACCTGGTGGCTATCATCGACCGCAACCATCTGCAGATAAGCGGCAACACCGAAGACGTGATGGCTATAGAAGACATCGCGGCACGCTGGACAGCCTTCGGATGGGACGTGAAACGCATGGACGGTGACGACATGGAAGACATCATGAAGACTTTTGCCGCCATCGACTATACCAACCACAAGCCACATCTCCTGATATCAAACACCACTAAGGGAAAGGGAGTGTCGTATATGGAGAATGTGGCAAAATGGCATCACGGTATGCCGAGCGAGGAACAGTATCGCCAGGCACTCAGCGAGATAGACGAAAGAATAAAGAACCTTTAATACACACATTGATATAGAACTATGATAGCTTGTAGAAAGAGTTTTACTGACACTTTGCTTGAATTGGCAAAGCAGGACAAGGATATTATTGCTGTAACGACAGACGCACGCGGTTCGGTGACGCTCAACGACTTCGCCGACCAGCTGCCGGAGCAGTTCGTTGAATGTGGTATCGCTGAGCAAGACGCCGTGGGAATAGCAGCCGGTCTGGCACACAGCGGAAAGAAGGTATTTGCCTGCGGTCCGGCATGCTTCTATGTGGCACGCAGTCTGGAACAGGTGAAAGTAGACCTTGCATACAGTGAGAATCCGGTGAAGATACTTGGCGTGAGCGGAGGAGTGGCATACGGAGCACTCGGAGCCACACACCACAGTCTGCACGACATCGCGGCATTGCGCACATTCCCGGGAATGAACATCGTGTTGCCATGCGACGCGCGCCAGACACGCAAGCTGGTGAAGCTGCTCGTGGATTTCCCACATCCTGTATACGTGAGAGTGGGACGTGCGGCAGTGCCCGACGTATATGAGAACGACGACTTCGACTTCCAGCTCGGCAAGGCAAACATGCTGCTCGACGGTAAAGACCTCACCATCATAGGATGCGGCGAGACCGTATACCACGCCCTTCAGGCAGGAAAGATGCTGAAGGAGCAGGGCATCAGTGCCCGTGTGCTCGACATGTCGTCGCTGAAACCTTTTGATGCCGAAGCCATCCGCAAGGCGGCAGAGGAGACAGGACGCATCATAACAGTGGAGGAGCACAGCCAGTTCGGCGGCCTCGGAGCCATCGTCACAGAGACGCTTTCGGAGAATCCGGTGCCCGTGCGCATCCTCGGCATACCAGACGAGAATGTGGTTCACGGTACCAACAAGGAGATTTTCGCCCACTACGGACTCGATGCCGACGGCATAGTGAAGGCAGCCAACGACTTTCTCAAGAAATGACAAGACAAATGGGTGATTATATCATAGCCATAGACCAGAGCACATCGGCAACAAAGGCGATGCTCTTCAATGACAGATGCGAGATGCTTCAGCGTGTCAACGTGGAGCACCACCAGTATTATCCCAAGGCTGGATGGGTGGAACACGACGCCGAAGAGATTTACGCCAATGTGATAGCTGCCGTGAAGCAGCTGATGAAGGATGCCGACATGGAGGCAAGCTACTCCATGGCAATCACCAACCAGAGGGAGACCGTGGTGGTGTGGGACAAGACCACCGGACATCCAGTATGCAATGCCGTGGTCTGGCAGTGCATGCGTGGCGTGGACATCTGCAACGAACTGAAGGCGCAGGGCTACGGACCGATGGTGATGGAGAAGAGCGGACTGCTCATCGACCCCTATTTCTCGGCGAGCGGAGTGAAATGGATTCTCGACAATGTGGAAGGTGCGAGAGAAAAGGCAGACCGTGGCGAACTGCTCATGGGAACGATGGACTCCTGGCTGATATGGAAACTCACCGGCGGGAAACGCCATGTCACCGACTATACCAACGCATCACGCACGATGCTGATGAATATACATACGCTGCAGTGGGACGACGACCTGCTAAGACTCTTCGGTATCCCTCGCAGCATGATGCCGGAACTGTTGCCATGCGACGGCGTGTTCGGCGATACTGTGGTGGAAGGATTCTTCCTGCAGCCTGTTGCCATTGCCGGAGTGCTCGGCGACTCCCATGGAGCGCTGGCAGGACAGATGTGTTTCGAGGCAGGACTCGGAAAGGCAACCTACGGCACTGGGTCGTCGGTGATGGTGAACATCGGCGAGAAGGCGGCGCCAGCCCCCGACGGACTCGTCACCTCTATCGGATTTGCCGCCCTCGGAAAGGTGTTCTATGCCTTTGAGGGAAACATACACAGTACGGGAGCCACACTGAAATGGCTGCAGGAACAGCTCAAGATGATTGACTCGCCAGCCGACGTGGAGCCTGAGGCGCTGTCGGTGGCAGACAATGGCGGCGTGTATTTCGTGCCGGCGTTTGCCGGACTCGGCGCACCATGGTGGAACGACAAGGTGAGGGCTGCTGTGATGGGTATGACGCTCGCCACTACGAGAGCGCATTTCCTGCGTGCTGCCCTGGAGTCAATAGCATATCAGGTGAACGACCTCGTGAAGGCGATGACGGTGAAGGCTGGCATAGACCTGAAGGAGATTCGTGTGGACGGAGGACCGACCAAGAACAGGTTCCTGATGCAGTTTCAGGCAGACTGTCTGAGAGTGCCGGTAAACTGTTCCGACGTTGAAGAGGCATCGGCATTGGGAGCCGTTGTCATGAACGGACTCTCTCGCGGCGTATGGAAGAGTTTCGATGAGGTGGCACGGTTGCGCCGCAGCCGATGGACCGTATGTTCGCAGGACAACGAAGCTTGGATGGAGAAGAACATAGAGGGATGGCACAAGGCTGTGAGACAGCTCATCAATTCTCCCGAATGAAATAAACCTTCTACATGTAAAAAATAAGAAACAAAAGACAAGAACATTATGAAGAAGAACAAAAAACAGTGTTTCGGTGTCATCATCGGCACACGTGCATATTTCAACTCTGAGCTTGCCAGAGACGTGCGCAAGCAGTTGCTGAAGACTTTGGACGCCGAGGGCTACGACTATGTGATACTCCCTGAAGATGCCACTCCTACGGGAAGCAGCAGCATAGAGACAAGAGAGGACGGACTGAAATGTGCGGAGCTGTTCCGCCAGAACCGTGACCGCATCGACGGCATCATCGTGTCGTTGCCTAACTTCGGTTTCGAGATCGGCATCATAAACGCAATCAGTGTTGCCGACCTGCATGTGCCGGTTCTTGTGCAGGCTTGCGACGACGAGAACGACAAGGTGGACCTCGACAGCCGTAGAGACGCATTCTGCGGAAAAATTTCAGTATGCAACAACCTCTACCAGTATGGCATCCCATTCACAGACACCACTCTGCATACATACTCAATATATTCCGACCTGTTGGCAAAAGATATCAACCGCTTCGCTGCCGTATGCCGCGTGGTGAACGGACTGAAGCATGCCCGCATCGGTCAGATAGGAACTCGTCCGCTGGGCTTCAACACCTGTCGTGCGAGTGAGAAACTGCTGCAGGCATCGGGCATCACTGTGGTGCCGGCAGACTTGAGCGAGATTCTATATGCCGCAGAGGCGATAGAAGACAGCGACACCGACCTGCTCCGCCAGATGGAGAAGGTGGCAGGATATGCCGAGGTGCCTGAATCATACAGGGAGAAACTGCGTCTGCAGTGCAAGTTCGGCGTTGCCGTAAACCGTTGGGTAGAGGCAAACCAGGTGGATGCCGTGGCGATACAGTGTTGGGACTCGCTGGAGCAGAACTTCGGTTGTGCTGCCTGCGTCACCATGAGTATGCTCAGCGAGGCTGGCATACCGGCAGCCTGTGAGACCGACATTGCCGGTGCCGTGTCTATGCTCGCATTGACGCTGGCATCCAAAGAACCGTCGGCAATCGCCGACTGGAACAACAACTTTGCAGAAAACCGCAACAAGTGTGTATGCACCCATTGCGGAAACTTCCCTAAATCGTTCATCGGCAACGACAACCTGCGCCTTGGCCCGCTTGGCGTGCTCGGCCGCACGCTCGGCAAGATTAACACTTTCGGTGCCGTTTACGCCAAGGTGAGCGCCGGCGACTTCACCTTCTTCCGTATCTCTACCGACGATACAAAGGGAATGATAAAGGCATACGTGGGAGAGGGAAAGATGACCGACGATCCATACGGCATGGATGGCTGCATCGTTGTCACCGAGGTGCCTGAACTGCAGAAGCTGATGAAGTATATCTGCAAGAACGGTTTCGAACACCATGTGGCACTCGTGCGTGCTGATGTGGCAGGTGTCATCGAGGAGGCTCTCGACAGCTATCTCGGCTGGGACCTTTATGTGCATGAATAACACATACACACTGCAATAATAAATACATTTTTCATAGATGATTAAAAACGAAGAGGGGATGTTCCATGTGAATGGCGCATCCCTTCGCCTTTTTTCACATGTCTGGTAGAATGTCTGGATATTATGACCATTTGCCGCTTATTTGTGCATAAAAGTAAACCGGGTTATTCCATTTCGGATAATTAAAACACTCTATAACGCAATTTTAAAGATAGACTGATGATAATAACGAATAAAATACTTAATTTTGCACCGTTATGTCACAGAAGCTAATTCAAAGTCAGGAGCAGAAGACTGTTCAGGTGCAGCGACTCACGCAGCAGCAGATGCTTGCGGTGAAGATGCTGGAGATGCCGCTTACCGAACTGGAGCAGAGCATACAGGCAGAGATTGACGATAATCCCGCCATGGAAAGCTCTTCGCCGGATGATGCGGCATTTGCCGGAGATTCTGAAATGGAGTCTGCCGACACTTCGGCGTTTGCCACCAATGAAACCCCGTCTGCCGGTAATGAAGCGTCAGCATCCGCCGGCGACAGCGACGACACCGTAGACGAGGCATCCGCGGCTTTCGATGCGGCGACAGAAAGGGAGGAGAGGGCTTCGGCACTCGACGACGCACTGTCGAACATCGGTATGGACGACCGTATGCCAGATGCCGACTATCCGTCATACTACGGCAATGCCGACTCTGCCGACTATGAGGAGATGGTATATGGCGAGCAGGCTTCTTTCTACGACAAACTGAAGGAGCAGATGGTTGACGTAGACCTCGACGACCGTCAGAGGGAGATAATGGAATATGTGATAGGGTCGCTCGATGGTGACGGACTGCTGAGGAAGTCTGCCGACAGCATTTCAGACGAGCTTGCCATCTATCATAACATATACTGCACGGAGGAGGATGTTAAGAACGTCATCACCCTGCTGCAGACTTTCGATCCTGCCGGCATAGGAGCTTCCGACCTGCGCGAATGCCTGCTGCTGCAGATCAGAAGGCGGCCCGACACTGAAATCACACGACTGATGCTAAAGGTCATTGACAAGTATTTCGATGAGTTCATGAACAAGCATTGGGACAAGATTGTGAAGCAGCTGAACATTCCCCCCACTACCGCCGACACGGTGTATTCAGAACTCCTCCGCTTGAATCCCAAGCCGGGGGCATCGCTCGGCGAGACCGAAGGCAGAAACATGCAGCAGATAACGCCAGACTTCATAGTGGATACCGCCGACGACGGCACCGTGACATTCTCCATCAACAGCGGCCATGTGCCAAACCTGTATGTCTCGCCCTCGTTCACCGAACTGCTCAAGGGCTACAAGGCAAACAAGGCGTCGATGTCGCGACGCGACAAGGAGGCGCTGCTCTATGCCAAGGAGAAAGTGGAACGCGCACAGGGATTCATCGACGCCGTGAAGCAGAGGCAGCACACCATGTATGTCACCATGAAGGCGATAATCGACATACAGCGCAAATACTTCCAGGACGGCGACGAGAGCGACATGAAACCCATGATACTCAAGGATGTGGCAGACCGCACGGGTCTCGACATATCCACGATATCGAGAGTGAGCAACATGAAGTATGCTCAGACACGCTGGGGTACGTTCAAGCTCCGCCATTTCTTCAGCGACGGAATAAAGACAGAGGACGGCGAGGAGCTGTCCACACGCAAGATAAAATTGGCATTGAGGGAGGTAATCGACGGGGAAGACAAGTCGAAACCCTATTCAGACGACGCCCTCACGAAGGTACTCGCCCAAAAAGGCTGTCCGGTAGCACGGCGAACGATAGCGAAATACAGGGAACAATTGGGAATACCGGTAGCAAGACTCAGAAAGAAATGAATGTAAGAAACATCATAAGGCTGGCAAAAGGGGTGAGCCTCTTTTCCTCGCCGTTCTATCTGCCCGTCATAGGGTTGGCTGTTCTGTTCACGTTCAGCTATCTCAACCGCATGCCCTTGGGATACAAGCTCTTCGTGCTTTTCATAGCCTACATCTTCACGATACTGTTGCCGGTATCGCTCATCAAGCTATACCATCGCTACCACGGATGGACACTCTTCGAACTTGGTGCCAGGGAGCAGCGTGTGATACCCTATCTCGTGTCGATACTCTGCTATTTCTTGTGCTATTACGTCATGATTTTCTATCATGTGCCGCATCTGATGGGCAGCATTGTGGTGGCGGCGCTTGTGGTGCAGATAGTATGTGCCATAGTGAACATGTGGTGGAAGATTTCCGTACACATGGCGGCGATGGGGGCAATGGCAGGAGCCTTGGCGGCATTCGGATTCAAGTTCATGTTCAATCCCGTGTGGTGGCTCTGCGGACAGTTCCTGCTCTCGGGCATGGTGGGCAGTGCGAGGATGATTCTCCGCCAGCACAATCTCCGCCAGCTCTACATCGGCTTCATAGTGGGAGTGTTGGTGGGATTCTTCACGGTGATATTCGTATGACACGCCTCAGTCTCTTTCTGAGGCAGAGTCTTTGATGCACCAGCAGCATTTCTCATCCGACGCTGTTCTCATGGGGATGTCTGGAAAATAAATTTGATAAGGACAACGATAAAAACATAAAGATATGAAACCATTAGTAAGTATTATAATGGGCAGCACCAGCGATCTGCCTGTGATGGAAAAAGCGATGAAGTTCCTGGATGATATGGAAGTGCCTTTCGAGGTCAATGCCCTCTCTGCACACCGCACTCCGGATGCCGTGGAGAAATTTGCCAAGGAAGCGGCAGGACGCGGACTGAAGGTCATCATCGCCGGTGCCGGAATGGCTGCCGCACTGCCGGGAGTCATCGCAGCATCAACCACACTTCCGGTTATCGGAGTGCCTATCAAGGGTAGTGCCTTCGACGGTATGGACGCCATGCTCAGCATCATACAGATGCCTCCTGGCATACCTGTTGCCACGGTGGGAGTGAATGGTGCGATGAATGCCGCCATCCTTGCCGTAGAGATAATGGCTCTTGCCGACGCTTCTCTCGCAGAGAAGATGAAGAACTACAAGGATGGTCTGGGTGCCAAGATAGAGAAGGCAAACAAGGATCTTGCCGAGGTGAAATATAACTTCAAGACTAATTGATTTTCCCGTTTCGGGTCTAACTCCGAATCGTTAAAATTCATAATCCCAATGGATATAAAGAATAATCATAGCCATAATCCCCATGCATGTGCAGGAGTAGGATGTGACACTGACGGATGGAGCGGTCTTTTCAACTACTCCCGCCGTGAAGCCCATGAGGTGAATGTCGGCGACACACCGCTTGGTGGCGACAATCCCATCCGTGTGCAGTCTATGACCACCACTCCCACTGCCGACACCGAGGCATGTGTGGATCAGGCAAAACGTATCATTGAGGCTGGCGGAGAATACGTGCGTCTCACCACTCAGGGAGTGAGAGAGGCAGAGAATCTCAAGAACATCAACGCCCGTCTCCGTGAGGAGGGCATCACTACGCCGCTCGTTGCCGACGTGCATTTCAATCCTCATGTAGCCGATGTAGCGGCGCTGTATGCAGAGAAGGTGCGTGTAAATCCCGGAAACTATGTTGACCCGGCGCGCACATTCAAGAAACTGGAATATACCGACGAGGAATATGCCGAGGAACTGAAGAAGATAGAGAAGCAGTTCGTGCCGTTTCTCAATATCTGCCGTGAGCACCACACTGCCGTGCGCATCGGAGTGAACCACGGTTCGCTCTCCGACCGCATCATGTCTCGCTATGGCGACACACCGGCAGGCATCGTGGAGAGCTGCATGGAGTTTCTGCGCATCTGCAAGCGTGAAGACTTCAAGGATGTAGTGATCTCCATCAAGGCGAGCAACACGGTGGTAATGGTGGAGTCTGTACGCTTGTTGGTTGACACCATGCGCCGTGAGCAGATGGACTATCCGCTGCATCTGGGAGTGACAGAGGCTGGCGAAGGCGAGGATGGAAGGATAAAGAGTGCCGTGGGTATCGGAGCGCTGCTCGCCGACGGTATCGGCGACACCATACGTGTATCGCTCAGCGAGGAGCCGGAGGCTGAGATTCCTGTAGCCCGTCATCTCGTGGACTATATCACGAAGCGTGCCGGCCATACTCTCATCCCAGGCCGGGTATACGACAAGTTCAACTGGGTATCTCCTGAGCGCCGCACCACGGTTCCCGTGGAGAATATCGGCGGCGACAACCTGCCTGTGGTGATAAGCAGCAGAATCCATGGCGATGAGGCTCCGGCTGCAAATGCCAACCCCGACCTCACCCCCGACTATCTATATATGGGAGCGAAACTCCCGGAGAACAAGGTGGAAGGTCAGAAGTATATCGTTGACTTCAATGTCTACGCACAGATTTCAGAGGAGCAGCGCCACAACGTGTTCCCGATATTCCCATACAATGCCATCCCGTTCCTGAGCGGAGTGGAAGCGCCGCTCAAGTTCCTTGTGTTGCCATACGGAGCGCCGAGCGCCGAATATATCCCATGCCTGAAGGCGCATCCGGAGATTGTCGTCATCAGCGTGAGCAACAATGTGAACCGCCTTGGCGAGCAGCGTGCTCTCGTGCATGAACTTATGACTGAGGGCGTAGCAAATCCAGTGGTGTTCTGCCAGATGTATTCCCACAGTCAGGAGGAGAAAGGCGACTTCCAGCTTGAGGCTGCAGCCGACATGGGCGCTCTGATGTTCGACGGACTCACCGACGGTGTGTGGCTCATGAACAACGGTACTCTCTCTGATGCCGACATCGACGCCACGGCATTCGGAATTCTCCAGGCAGCCCGCCTGCGCACCACCAAGACGGAGTATATCTCTTGTCCCGGTTGCGGAAGGACTCTCTACGACCTTCGTGCCACCATCGCCCGCATCAAGGAGGCTACAAAAGACATGAAGGGACTGAAGATCGGCATCATGGGATGCATCGTGAACGGTCCCGGCGAGATGGCAGATGCCGACTACGGTTATGTGGGAGCCGGCAGGGGCAAGATTTCCCTGTATCGCCGCAAGGAGTGTGTGGAGAAGAATATACCCGAAGAAGAGGCAGTGGAGAAGCTCCTGCAGCTTATCAGAAGCGACATAAAGGAATAATGCGATGATGCTTTCCTTTTTGCGGGAGGGCGACAACTCTTCCCGCATGCCTCAAACGACAACTATATACAGATTATAATGAGTTTAACAAAGATAATACGAGGAGCGTTCGTCTCCCGTCAGAAGGAGATAGAGCGATACGACAAGGAGGCAGAGGCACTGCAGATGGAAGTGCTCCACTATCTCATGAGCAATGCCAAGCACACCGAGTATGGACGCAAGTATTCCTTCGGAGCCGTAGGCTCATACTCTGATTACGCCAGTCATGTTCCGGTGAACACCTACGAGGAACTCAAGGGTTACATCGACCGTATGCGCCACGGCGAGTGCGACCTGTTGTGGAAAGGAAGCGTGAAATGGTATGCCAAATCCTCTGGCACCACCAACGACAAGAGCAAGTTCATACCCGTTAGCCACGACGGTCTGCAGCATGTGCATTATGCCGGAGGCAAGGATGCCGTGGCTCTGTATCTGCGCAACAATCCCGACAGCCGCCTCTTCGACGGCAAGAGCCTTATCCTTGGCGGAAGCCACTCGCCCAACTATGGCGTGGCAGACTCGCTTGTGGGCGACCTCAGTGCTATCCTCATAGAGAACATCAATCCGCTTGCCAACCTCGTACGTGTGCCCAAGAAAGCCACGGCTCTCCTTTCTGACTTCGAGATAAAGCGTGACCGAATAGCCAGGGAGACGATAAACAAGAATGTGACGAACATCAGCGGTGTGCCGTCGTGGATGCTCTCCGTACTCACCAGAGTGATGGAGCTCACCGGCAAGAAGCATCTTGAGGAGGTGTGGCCGAATCTTGAGGTGTTCTTCCATGGCGGTGTGGCGTTCACTCCATACCGCAAGCAGTATGAACAGCTCATCACCTCGCCAAACATGCACTATATGGAGACATACAATGCCAGCGAGGGATTCTTCGGACTGCAAGACGACCCTGCCGACAAGTCGATGCTCCTGATGATAGACTATGGTGTGTTCTATGAATTCATCCCTATGGACGAGTTCGACAAGGATAATCCTACCGTCGTGCCGCTCTGGGGAGTGGAGACAAACAAGAACTATGCGATGCTCATCTCCACCTCGTGCGGACTGTGGAGATATGTCATCGGCGACACCGTGAGCTTCACGTCCACAAATCCATACAAGTTTGTCATCACCGGCCGCACCAAGCATTTCATCAATGCCTTCGGTGAGGAGCTCATCGTTGACAATGCGGAGAAGGGACTCGCATACGCCTGTGAGCAGACAGGAGCCGAGGTGCTGGAATATACCGCCGCTCCGGTATTTATGGACGACAATGCCAAATGCCGCCATCAGTGGCTGATAGAATTCTCCAAGGAGCCTGCCGACCTCGACAAGTTCACGGAGCTGCTCGACAAGAAGCTGCAGGAGATAAACAGCGACTACGAGGCGAAACGCTACAAGAACATCACGCTGCAGCATCTGGAGATAGTGAAGGCGCGCAAAGACCTTTTCAACGACTGGCTCAAGTCGAAGGGAAAGCTCGGCGGACAGCATAAGGTGCCGCGCCTGAGCAACAGCCGCAAGCACATCGACGAACTGCTGAAGATGAACGGCTGACGCATGCTCCGCCTTCCACAGGCATGGCATCTTCGGGATGAAGACAAGACCTATGTGGCAGCGGCGCAATGAGCACAAACAATGACACATATTATATATATGATATACAGAAGAGCAAACGACTTTTTGAGAAATACCATTCTGCATTCCTTCTCTCTTGAGAAACAGGGATGGCTGCCGGCATGCCTGGTCTTGCTGACCATCACTTCGCTGCTCTCGTCTTGTGCAAAGATGGGACAGCCCGACGGAGGATGGTTCGACGAGATGCCTCCACGCATCATCGGCTGCACTCCGGCCGACAAGGGAGTGGGGGTGAAGGCGAAGAAAATATCCATCCTCTTCGATGAGTTCATCCAGGTGGACAATCCCACGGAGAAGGTGGTGGTGTCGCCGCCACAGCTCGAAACGCCGGAGATAAAGGGTGCCGGAAAGAAGATTGTGGTGGAACTGAAAGACTCGCTGAAGCCCAACACCACCTATACCATCGACTTCTCTGATGCCATCTCCGACATGAACGAGGGCAATCCTCTGGGCAACTACACCTACAGTTTCTCCACCAGCGACCACATCGACACGCTTGAGGTGGCAGGAAACGTGGTCAACGCCCAGAATCTGGAACCGGTGAAGGGTATCCTCGTGGGACTCTATGCCGTTGGCGATGAGGCTCTCACCGAGGGCAACTTGCTGAAGGGCTATAATGCCGCCGCCGACGGAAAGTCGCTCGACCCCTTTCTCTCGCAGCCTCTGCTCCGCGTTTCGCGCACCGACAGTCGCGGACGTTTCGTGGTGCGTGGCGTGGCTCCCGGCAGATACCGGGTGGTGGCGCTGCAGGATGCCGACGGCAACTACTTCTTCAGTCAGAAGAGCGAGATGATAGCCTTCTCGGATGATGTGATAGAACCGAAATTCACTGGGGCGGTACGCCAGGACACCATCTGGCGCGACTCCCTGCATATCGACTCCATCCGTTCCGTGGGATATACGCGGTTCATCCCCGACGACATCGTGCTGAGGGCATTCACAGAGACACAGACCGACCGCTTCTTCCTAAAGGTGGAGCGCAAGGACCCTCGTCTCTTCACCGTATTCTTCAGCGGCGGTGATGCAAACCTGCCTGTGGTGAAGGGACTGAACTTCAACAGCGACGATGCTTTCATAGTGGAACATTCGCTGCTGAACGATACCGTGAGCTATTGGCTGCGCGACACGGCGCTCGTAAACCAGGACACGCTGACTCTGCAACTATCGTATATGGCTACTGATACGCTCGGAAATCTCTCCCTCACCACCGACACGCTGGATGTGCTCTCCAAGGTGTCGTATGAAAAGCGGCAGAAAGACCGTGAGCGGAAATATGAGGAATGGAAAAAGCAGCAGGACAAGGCGAAGAAGCGTGGCAAGGAATATCAGGAGCAGATGCCTATCGAACTGCTGGAACCTAAATACAATGTTGCCACATATCTCGACCCGGACAGGAACATCACCGTGGAGATGCCTACGCCGTTGGCACGCATCGACACCTCGATGATTCATCTCTATGCCCGTCACGACACGCTGTGGTATCGCTCCAAGTTCATTTTCAGAGAGCGGAAGAAGGTGGCGCGCTCGTATGAGCTGATAGGGGAGTGGAGACCAGGCGTGGAATACAGTCTGGAAATCGACTCCACTGCATTCGTTGACATCTACGGAGCGCCTTCGCCGGAATACAAACAGGGATTCAAGGTGAAGCCGGAAGACGAATACGGCACGCTGCTCGTCAATATCAGCGCTCCTGACGACACGCTGCCAATGGTGGCACAGCTGCTCGACGCCAACGACAAACCGGTGAAGGCGGTGGCTGTGAGTGGCGGAGTGGCTGAATTCTTCTATGTCAACCCCGGCACGTATTATCTGAGGATGTTCACAGACACCAACGGCAACGGCGAATGGGACACGGGGTCTTATGTCGACGGCAGGCAGGCTGAGGCTACATACTATTATCCGGAGAGTATAGAATGCAAGGCGAAATGGGACATCACGCTGTCGTGGACTCCCGACTCCCGTGATGCTGCCCACCAGAAACCGTATGCCATCACCAAGCAGAAGCCGGAACAGGACAAGACCATCAAGCGCCGCAACGCTGAAAGGGCTAAGAAGCTCGGCATCAGCTACGACGGCAGACAGTGAGTGGAATCTTGATAGACACAACTTATTAACAACATTATCATCATGAAAAGATTTCGTCGAATAATGATAGTCGTGGCAATGGTCATGGCATCATGCACAATGGCATCGGCGCAGTGCTCGTTTCGCAACACAGCATTCAAGTCGGGCGAGTTCCTGTCATACAACCTCTACTACAACTGGAAATTCGTATGGGTAAAGGCCGGCACCGCCAGTATGTATACCGTAGAGAGCACATACAAGGGAAAGAGTGCCTATAGGTCGAGCCTCACCACAAGGGGCAACAACAAGGTAGACAATATGTTCGTGCTTCGCGACACGCTGCTCTGCTACTCTTCAAAGGAACTCGAACCGCTGTATTTCAGAAAGGGAGCACGTGAAGGAAAGCGGTATACCGTGGACGAGGTGTTCTACTCCTATCCCGGCGGCAAACCGCATCTGCGCTGCCATCGTCAGCGCAACGACGGTTCTCACTTATGGAAGAACCTCACTCCCGGCAATTGTGTGTTCGACATGATGAACATCTTCATGAGGGCACGCTCCTTCAGTTCGGCAAATTGGAAGAAGGGTCATGTCGTAGACTTCCCTATTGCCGACGGCAAGGGCACCACACCGGCTCGTCTGCGTTTCAACGGTACTACAAAGGTGAAGGCAGACAACGGCAAGAAATACCGCTGCGTGGAGCTCTCGTATCTGGAGTATGAGGACAGGAAATGGAAGGAGATAGTGCGCTTCTACGTCACCGACGACCAGAACCACGTGCCTATCCGTCTCGACATGTTCCTCAAGTTCGGCAGTGCGAAAGCATTCCTCACCAGCATGAAGGGTGTGAGAAACCCCATCTCTTCGCTTGTGAAATGACAGGCTGAAGATGCCTTGTACTGACATACAGGCGATAATCAGACAGCTAAGAGTAATCGTCCCTCCCCTACGGGGGAGGTTAGGTGGGGGCTGAAGTTATAGACAAAGTAGACAGTCTATACCTTGCTGATGTCATAGGCAGTGTTTCTTCGGTTATTGTCATTAGCCCCCTCTCGTTCTCCCCCGTTGGACAACCCATCCTAGCCTTCCCAAAGGGAAGGAACAAGTTACTCAGTATATTACCATCAGCCCCCCACCTAGCCTCCCCCGAAGGGGAGGGACAGTTACTATTACTATTGATAACCCTTTGATAATCTGATAACTACAAACGATAATCATGCAGCCAATGGTATCTGTCCCTCCCCTACGGGGGAGGCTAGGTGGGGGCTGATGTCAGTATTCTGAGTAACTTATCCCTTCCCTTTGGGAAGGTTAGGATGGGTTATCTTTCGGGGGAGGCTAGGTGGGGGCTGATGTGTTTAAATTTTTGTCCATCGCCGCAGGTGGATGGACGCATTATTCTCACTGATATATTTATTCTGCATTTTCATCTGAAAAAAGCATGGGTATTGTCTATATACTCTATTATTTTTAACCCAAATCGGTCATTAGGGCTTGCCTGGATTTTGTCTTTTTAGAAGGATGGATTTTGTCTGGCTTTTAATGAGTAATAGCAAGCTATTGCGAATTAAAAACAAGCAAAAGACGCCTTATAAAAGACAAAAGACTGCAAGCAGTTATAAAATACTACCATTGAACGGCCTAATGACCGTTTTGGGTTTAATAAATTCCGTCATATATGTTGCGATATTTAGGTTTCGTTAGATTTTCCTAAAAATTATTCTATTTTTGAACTATTGTGGATTCAATGTTTAATACATATCTTTGCAGCCGAAGGGTAATTAAAATGTTAACCTTTCAGATGAGAACAAAAAACGGCAAAATGAGTGACATGATGCCACATAATTAACTTACCTATTATCAATAACGAAAAAACAAAACACTATGAAAAGAAACTTCATTTATTCATTTTTCATCGCACTCGCTTGTTTGGGCTTCGTGGCCTGCGACAGCGATGACAACGACCAGACCAAGAATTTGCCTGAAGGATCTAAGCCTTCTACAAAGTTCACTGTAGGCAACTGCGAGGATGAGCAGAATGCAAAGGACGCCATAAAGTTGGATGTGAAGACATGGGGTGACGGAAAGACCGACAAGGAGTTCGTGTCTGTCGAACTGTTTGGCGACGGCCATTTCCTTATCACCACTCCTAATGCCCTCACCGCTCAGAAGCGTGCTGCCGACGGTCCACGCAAGGCGGGCTCTATTCTGAACAGGAGCAACAAGTCGCCGCTGCTGGCGCGTGTTGGTGAAAACAACGGTACCGACGACATCGACAACGGTCTGTATATATATGGTACATACACACGCGTGAAAGACGGAGTGTATAAGTTGAGCAACAACACTATGATTGAAATCAAGGACGGTGCTGTCAAGGGTACGGCAACCGTTACCTACACCAACCGCTATGGCGTGAGCATCACTATTGTCGTGTCTATCGACTACAACTACCAGCAGGATGCTGCCATGCGCCAGCTCTGCCGTTCGTGGAAATTCGACGAATCTGAGGTTTGGCTCTATGCTGACGACTTCTGCTTCGGATACGGCAAGCAGTGGATGACATTCGGCAGAGTGCAGCAGGAAATCACTCTCGCGCCTGAGGCTAAGAAGTGGGGATTTGATGAGGATGACGTTCTCGAAACTGACGACTGCTGCAAACGCATTGTATTCTCGCCTTGCGGTAGATACATCTGCTTCTTTGCTGACCACGATATCGAAGTGGGTCGCTGGGAATGGAAAGACATTAAGAACGGTGTGTTGCGCCTGTGGGAGCCTGTTGACCTTGACGACGACGATGATGACGATGATGACTGGGCTGATGTGACAGTGCGCTTCGACGGCAATCAGATGCATCTATACCAGGACTATATGGACAAGGATGACGGTGTCAAGTTCCGCGTTCTGGGTGTAAGCACTTTCACTGCAAGATATTATTGATATCTTAGTTTGTAGCACATGCCGTGATAGTGGCATGTAGAGGATATAGGGCGTGTCAAGGCTCGTGACAGCGAGTTTTGGCACACTTTCTTATTTGCTATATTTTATAACTGCCGTTTTACTATCTGACAAGTTTGTCGTACTTGCATTGAAAGTGAAAGACTGCAAGAAGTCATAAAAAAATAATGTAAACGTCCTAATGACCGATTGGGGTTAATCCTTGTTTTTCGAGGTGTCAGACTTATGGGCAAAAAAAAAGGGGCTCCGCTGAGTCCCAATCTTTGTTAACCTTAAATCTAATACTATGAAAAACACGATGCAAAGGTATGGATTTTTTGTAAAGTTGCAATACCAAACGGATAATTTTTGCATTTTCCCTAATCGTTATTGATGTATGTCAATAGAATTGTGTGCGAGAACAATATTTTTTAGTAAAACAATTTGTCCGGTATATTTTCAAGCAAGCTTGTTGTTCTGTCTTCGGTTTTAGATAAAATCCTCCCGTTCGGAAATGTGAATGCATTCACATTTCTCTCATTTATCCGGATTTTGCATTATCTTTAGATAACCCGTTGGTGGAATTAATTTGATCGATATGAGCAAAAGTTTCCCATATCGCTGATTCTCAGTAAAAACGAGAATTTCTGAAAAACTGTCAGATTGTCTGGTTTTTTATCGTAATATTCTGGCAATCAGACCGTTGGCTGCCAGGCAATTGTCAGCCTATTGTCTGGATGGTTTGCTGATGAAAAGAGAATTGTCAGATGAAAAGAATTATCAGATGAAAGGAATTAAGACGACAGGAATAGTATGCGCTGGCAGAATCCTGGAAACAGGAATATGGGTGTTACAACATTAACTTATTGGGCAGACGTCAGACAGCAAATCTGCCCAACAGGGGCAAGCACGTTGCCCATGATGGGCAAGCACGTTGCCCCAGTTGGGCAAGCAGCGTGCCCAATTTAATACAAACCATAAGATAAGCTGCGGCTCGGGATAAGAAATGAATGGATTCATTTCGTTCTGCTCTCGCCTTGCATTATCTTTAGATAAGATAAGCTGCGGCTCGGCATAAGAAATAAATACATTTATTTCGTTCTACTCTCGCCTTGCATTATCTTTAGATAAGATAAGCTGCGGCTCGGCATAAGAAATAAATACATTTATTTCGTTCTGCTCTCGCCTTGCATTATCTTTAGATAAGATAAGCTGCGGCTCGGCATAAGAAATAAATGCATTTATTTCGTTCTGCTCTCGCCTTGCATTATCTTTGCACTGGATTATTAACCGTTGCTGAGCGGAGACGCTGGCGACACATTATTATATATGATATTATGTTTGGAGAAGAAAGAAAGAACCCGCTGAAGAAATATCTTCTGTTTGTATGTCTTGGCAATATCTGCCGGTCGCCGGCTGCCGAGGGAGTGATGAAGAGTATTGTGGCTGACGACCCCAGACTCGACGGTTTTGTGGAAATAGACTCCGCCGGCATAGGAGCCTGGCATACGGGACAGTTGCCCGACAGTAGGATGAGGAAATGTGGCGCCAGCCGGGGATATGACTTCAGCAGCAGGGCACGACAGGTGAAGCCTCAGGATTTCGACCGCTTCGATTATGTCTTCGCTATGGATCATGAGAATGTTGCCGACCTCAATGGTGTGGCGCGCAATGCTACCGACAGGAAGAAAATCCTTTGTCTTGCAGATTATCTCACCGACCACAGGGATTACCACACCGTGCCAGACCCATATTATGGGACGCAAAAGGATTTTGAAATTGCTCTCGACCTTATAGAGGATGCTTGTAAGGAGGTGGCGCGCCTTTTGGCAGAGGAGAAACTTTAGCAAAAAACGGTCATCAGGCTGTTTTTATGTAATACCGAGTATTCAATGCTTCACTCTTTTCTTTATCTTTGTCGTTTTGTCTCGCATATCGAAACAAATGTTACAAAATGTAAGGATAAAGTGAAAAGTGAAGCTTTTTATGTTATATTCCTTGATGTATGTCAAAGAAATCAATAAGTACATTAAAAAACTTGCCCAAACTATTGTGTGCGGACACAAAAGGTTGTATCTTTGCAACGTGTTCGGGAGAATACATTTTTCATAGGTTAGTAGTTTGATAGATTTAAGGTAAAGATTATGTTATTAGATTTTAAGACGACTATGATGTTGATGGCAGTAGTCTTAGTAACACTGATTAGTTTTACTGGTTACAACCACAACTGATATCGTTAAAAAGAATTGTTTTCAGGAGGCCGGTTTGAGTGATCAAGTCGTCCTCTATTTTTTTATATATACCCCTCAACCAGAGTTCGGGAATTCCATACGACCGGTTTGGGATTACCTCCCCAAATCTTATCCACACAAATTTATTTCTGTGTATCTGAATTAATTCCGTGTAGACGCATCATCCGTGTGTACCTGCATTCATTTGGGTGCCCACATTATCTGTGTACCCGCATCATTTGTCATCCGCAATGCGAGCCTTTCCCTCGTAAGTGGTGAGGTCGTCGCGAGTATATCTGTATGTTTTGCTTGCCAATGACGAGGACTCGTCGAAATGGTTGGATTCCACATCGAAGATGCCGCACATCAGTTCGTAGGCAAGGTCGTTGGTGAAGAATGCGTCCTTGTTAGCCTTCAGAGCCTCTATGCGGTCGGGATGACACGCCATATATTCATCGGTGAAGCAAACGAAAAGCGGTATGCGCACATCGCCGAAGCCGGCGAAGTTTGGCGAACGGTGTCTGTCGGGAATCGTGGCGTGGTCGCTGAAATATACCATCGCCTGCAGGTTCAGGCGCTTGCTGGCATATTCATAAAACTGCCGGAGCACGTCGTCGGTATATCTCAGAGAATTCTCGAAGTTCAAGACATTGTCCTGCACCCCCTGTTCTCCCCATACCGTGCGGTCGGCAGGGTAGCGGTTGAGGAAGTTGAAGTGGCTTCCCTTGAGATGCAGCACGAGGAAGTTGTTCTCCGCCGGGTCCAGCTCGTCGAGGAAATCCACCAGCGACTCATCGTATTGCACCTTTCCCAAGTCCTGCTTCGTCCATTTCGCCACCTCCGCCGTGTTTGCCACCAGCGTTATCGGTGTGTCGTTGGCTCCGAGATGTCCCTGGTTGCTATACCAGTGAACGCGGTATCCCAGTTTGTGTGCGATGTCGATAACGGAGCAGGAGTCATAAAACTGTCTGCCGTTGTATTGGTTGTATTCCGTCAGTGCCTTTTCGAGCGACTGCACGGTGTGCATGGCACAGCTGTAAGAGTTGGGAAACAGCACGCAGTGCTCCTTGTCTTCCGCCATGCCGCGCATCCAAGGCGTGGTGTCGTGGTCCATCTTCGTGAACGCACTCATATAGTCGCGCGATGCCGACTCTCCAATCACCATCATTATAGTGGAAGGCTTGCCGAAGGGCTTTCCCAGTGGTCTCACGTTGAGGTCTTTCAAGCGGCGTTCCATCTCGGTGACGTAGCGTTTGTCGTTGGCGGAATACTCCTTTATGTCCAGCCATAGCCTTACAATCCCCGACCTCTGGAACATTCCGCGCCGCGGTTTGAACATATACCATGTGAACACCAGAGCCGCCAGGGCAGCCACAGCGATGCGCCATGGTTCCAGAGCCACGCCAGACCGAATGTTCATCATCACCACACCAGCCAGCAGCGCCACTATAGCCACCAGCAGCAGCGCCACCTTCCACCAGGAGTACGACCGTGCGAATTCTATTATCTCGTTGGGGTGGGAGTCTTGCAGTATTTTCATGCCGTTGGCGTCGATACAGGTGCCATAGAGCCTGTAGTATACTGCCAGCGACAGACTCACCATCAGCAGTGCCCATTCAGCTACAGCCACAATCATTCCTCCGCCCATCATGCCCACTGCGGCAGCCAGTCCGAAGATATAAATACCGCAAGCTATCTCACCGTAGTTCTCATAGTCAGGCGATTTCCTGCGGTTTGTCAGATGATAGAGCAGAGGGTATGTTGCAGCCCATGCCACGCCAGTGACAGCCGCCATGGCGACGGGCAGATTCGGTCTGATGCCTATTATGGCGAGCGGAATCCATACCATCAGCGACGACAGGGCGAAACGCCTTGTCTGCTGTCCGCGTGCGCTGTGGCTCATTCCGGCGTTGCATCCGTAGTATATGCCGCAGCAGATGGCGAAGGTGATGATCATTCCGATGAATGCCATAAATATTTTCAGATATGTAGGGTCGTTAAGCATAAGAATGGTAGAATTTCGTTTATTGTTTGTTTTGCATGTCTCCGATATGCCGCTCGTCAACTCGTCTAACTAATCTCCTCGTCTCCTCGTCTCCTCGTCAACTTGTCAACTCGTAATACTTCATTTCCCTCTCAGCCTGCACATCAGATAGGGCACTCCGAGCCGCATGATGAATTTCAGTCGCTGCGGCATGGGAATCGTCTCCCACACCACGCTGATGTTGTCGCGCAGTCCCTTCGACCGGTGGCTGTTCGACACACCTCCCGTGTCGAATATCGCTATCGGCAGGTTCACGTATCTGAAGCGCGCCCCCTTCTGATAGAGTTCTATGAAGGATTTGAAGTCGGCAGACAACCTGTGCTTGATGTCGAAAGGATTGCTGATGAGGCTGTCGCGGCGTGTGAACACGCACTGGTGGCAGAATATCATGCGGTGGTAGAGATAATAGCTCTCGGGAGCTTTCTTCACGTTGCCGTCTTTCACCACGTCGCCATACACCACGTCGGCGTCGGCAAGAGGCTGGCAGAATACGCGTCGCAACACATCATCGGCGGCGAACACGTCGCCGGCGTTCATGAATATCACCCATTCTCCCGTTGCCATCCCCACGCCCTTGTTCATGGCGTCGTAGATGCCGCGGTCAGGTTCGCTCACCCATGTCGTTATCGTTCCCGAATGGGCGTATCGCTTTATCGTGATGATGGTGTCGTCGGTAGACTTTCCGTCCACCACCACAATCTCCTTGTTGGGATAGTCCTGCATCTGCAGGTTGCCGAGAGTCTTCTCCAGCAGTGGTCCGGCGTTGAATGTAACGGTCACTATCGACACCTTCGGCAAGTTGTTTTCTGTCTTTGATGCTTGCTGCATTTTGCGTTTTTGTCCTTTGCGTGTTATATTGTAGGTGGGGCTTCTACCCAGTTGTCTCTCTGTCTCAGCGTTACAGCTGTCCGCTCTCCACGAGTCTCGCCACCCGTTCCGTCTCCTTGTCGTCGCCCTCAGGGTCGTATTTCTTCGTGAGGCTCGCACCGAATGTCCATGCGAAAGCCTGATAGAATCCTGCCCTTATCGGACCGAGGAATGCCTTTACCAGCTGGTACGACGACGAGTTGCACTCTCTGTATACCAGTTTTATGAGCAGCTTTCCCTGCGTCAGCGTCAGCTTCTTCATCCTCGGCGTGTATTCCTTCTTGATACATGCCTCCACGAGCTTCATGTGCTGGTCCTTCGCCTTCTTGTTGGGCAGCGTCTGCAGATATTCGTATGTCTCTATGATGATATGGTTCACCTCCTTGGCTATCGGCAGCACCTTCTTCACGTTGTAAACCAGGCGGTTGTATCTCTGCCGTTGCTTTGGAGTCTTGAACACCTGTGGCGGATACACGTACACGTTGTTCAGTTCCACATATTGTATGCTGTCCTTTCCGTGTAGCACCTTTCCCACCTTCACCATCGGCACGAAGGTAGGGTTGTCCATATCCACCTCGCGGTCCTCCGGTTTCGTGTCGTTGCCGAACACGGGGTTCTGCGCCCTCGCCGTTGTCAGCGTGAGCATCATGACCATTATAGCCAATAATATGAAGTATGGTCTGTTCCTCATCATTGCGCAAAAGATATTATGTTCTTTCAGAGGCGCAGCTTCTTTCTGTTCTCAAACTTGTCGAGCAGTGCCACAGCCTTTCTTACAGTCTCTTCTTCGTCCCATCCCCTGCGCCTGGCATATCCGCGCACCACATATTCGTAGAGGTCGCGCCGGTGAGTGAAGCGCTTCAGGTTTTCAAGACATTGCTTGTCGCTGGGCCATCCGTCGCAGAAATGCGACCGGTTGGTGTCTATCATGTCGAAGTGGTAATTGCCGTCGGCATCGGTAGTATAGAGGAAGTTTGCCGAGTTCAGGTCGCCGTGCAACACTCCGTGACTGTGCATCAGCACGATATAGTCAATCACGGCATCGGTGAGCTTGCGGTCGAAGTCCTCCTTGTTCACCAGTTCCTGGAACACCTCCTTGCCCTTGCTCTCCTCGTATACGAAATATCCCACGGTGAATCTGCCGTGCTCATATTCCTCCATGTAAGCCACGGCGCGTGGCGAACTGACTCCACGCTTTCTGAACTCGTCGGCAAACAGGAATGCCCTCTTCGCCTTTGTCCTGCGGAAATGTGTGTATATGATGCTCTGGATCCAATTCACCCGTTTGTATCGCTTGGCAATGAATGTCAGACCGTCGTGTTCGAGACGTCTCACACTGTTTCGCTTGTCTTTCAGCACCTCTCCCGTGTTTGTGCTGAACAGCGACGGTATGCTGTTGATGTAATCAGAATATTTCTTGTATCGTTCGGCTATTACTGTCTTCATGCTATCTTTTAGTGGTGGAACGTCTGCTGCCTTTTCCGGGCTTGCAGATGGGTACATACGCTGCAAAGGTACATATTTTTATACTTATGCCGCTTAAATTGTTCTGAAATAACTAATTTTGCAGCGTAATTGACGATATTGGGGCTGTCTGCCGCGGGCTACAGGCATAAATACCTGAGTATCATGGTGTCAACCGATACAAATGCGCCCCAAGAAGAAGGGGGATAATCATAAGAATGAAAATGAATAGAAGCAAGCAGTTTTTCTTGTCGTTGGCATGGCTGGTCAGTGTCCATGCCTTGATGTTGGTAGTTCTGACAGTATTCAGATTAGTGGAGCTGACGTGTCTCCACGGGATGATAACCGACCATGGGGCGAGTGTCGTCACGGCATTCGTCAAGGGCGTGTGGTTTGACAATGTGGTGGCATGCTACATTTCGGTGCTTCCTCTCGCCGTGACCCTCCTTGCCGCCGCCTTCGGATATGCCGGCAAGAAGCTGCGCAAGGGGGTGTGCTATTGGTATTTCGTGTTCTCAGCCATCGTGTTCATGGCATCGGCGGCAAACACACCCTATTTCGAGTATTTCTTCAAGAATATCAACTCCTCCATCTTCGAATGGTTCGGCTATGCCGCCACCACAGCAGGCATGGTGTTTCAGGAGAAATCGTATATACTCCATATCTTCCTCTATTTCGTCTTCCTCGCCGCATATATCGTGGCGATGATATATATGCGCCGCTATTTCGACAGACGGATAGACCGCTGCCGCAGGGACGACCGCTTCGTGTTGCCGGTGGCGCTGCGCTTCATCGTTTCAGTATGTGTGGTGCTTCTCTGCCTCTTCGGCATCAGGGGCCGTATGGGCTACAACCCCATTAAAATCAGCCAGGCATACTATTGCGACGACCCGTTTCTCAACCAGCTCGGCATCAACCCCGCCTTCAACCTCCTTACCAGTGCTCTCGACGACATGCGCAAGGAGAACCGCGACCTGCATCTCATGCCATATGCCGAGGCAGTGGGTCTTGCCCGCCAGTCGCTGGGCATAACGGGAGCGGTGGACAGCAGCTGCGTGATGCACCGTGAGGTGGCTGCCGTGGGCGAACCGCGTCGTTGCAACGTGGTGGTGATACTCATGGAGTCGATGTCGGCGAGCCTGATGCAGACCTTCGGACAGCAGCAGCGCCTCACGCCGAATCTCGATTCGCTCTACAACCATTCCCTCGCCTTCACCCGTTGCTATAGTGCCGGAATACATACCAACCACGGTATGACAGCATCCTTATACTCCTTTCCGGCGCTCATGTTCCGCAATCTGATGAAGGGCACGGTGACGCCACACCGCAAGGGAGTGCCAACAGTGCTCAAGAAGTATGGCTACCACAATATGTTCTTCATGACCCACGAGGCACAGTATGACAACATGAAGGCGTTTTTCACCACCAACGGCTACGATGAGATTTACTCGCAGGAGAATTATCCTAAGGAGGAAATTGTGAACAGCTTCGGAGTGTCAGACCATTTCCTCTTCGACTATGCCCTGGGCACCATCAACAGCCGTGCCAAGAGCGGCAAACCGTTTCTTGCCACTCTCCTCACCATCAGCAACCATCCGCCATACGTGATACCTTCGTTCTTCAAACCCAAGACGCATGACCCGGAGACGCAGATTGTGGAATATGCCGACTGGGCGGTGGGCGACTTCCTGCGCAAGGCGTCGCACGAACCATGGTATAAGAACACTATCTTCGTGATAATGGCAGACCACGGCAAACTCGTGGGCAAGGCTACCACCGAGGCTCCGGAATCCTACAACCACATACCGCTCATCATGTTCGGTCCCGGTGTGCCCACGATGCGCTACGACGGACTTGCCCAGCAGGTGGATGTGATGCCTACGCTGCTCTCTCTGCTCAATATGGGGTATGAGTATGACGGTTTCGGACAGGACCTCCTGCATACGTCCCGTCCTATGGTGTTCTATTCTGCCGACAATCAGATTATCGCCCGCGACGGCAAGCGTGTCTATGTGTACAATCCTAAGATGCAGAAGAACTTCTGCTATGTGGAGGATGCCCGTGGCACCCTGCATGAGACTCCTATGACCTCTGCCTTCAAGCCACTCCAGCGCTATGTCTTCTCGATGATACAGACGGCACAGTTCGTGTTGAAACGGCAGCAGTAGGTAATTACTCACCTGGATAAACCCATTCTGACCTCAAACCCATCCTGACCTTCCCAAAGGACAACCCATCCTAACCTTCCCAAAGGACAACCCATCCTAGCCTTCCCAAAGGGAAGGAACAAGTTACTCAGAATACTGTCATCAGCCCCCACCTAACCTCCCCCGAAGGATAACCCATCCTAGCCTTCCCAAAGGGAAGGAACAAGTTACTCAGAATACTGTCATCAGCCCCCACCTAGCCTCCCCCGTAGGGGAGGGACAGTTACTGTTGCTATTGATAATCTATTGATAATCAGATAACTACAAACGGCTATCATGCAGTCAAAGGTATCTGTCCCTCCCCTTCGGGGGAGGTTAGGTGGGGGCTGAAGTTCATAAGACGGAGTAATCTGTTCCTTCCCTTTGGGAAGGCTAGGATGGGTTGTCCTTAGGTAAGGTTAGGATGGGTTATCCCTTTGGGAAGGTTAGGATGGGTTGTTCTTTGGGTTTAGGTTAGGATGGGTTTATGTCATTATGGGTTTTAGCCCGAGAGAGGGCTGAAGTCAGTAGGAAAGCCTTTGTCTTGTCCTCTATTTTCAGACAAAACGGGATAAACCTGTATTCAGGAAAACCCACAAAAAAATCCCAGCCGCTATCTTGCGACTGGGATTTTTTAGATATTTCTGTCAGCGTGAAATCATTATTCCTGTGGGAGCATGATAACGCTCACGCTGTTCTTGCCGATGAAGTTGTCCTTCACATACTTAGCAACAGATGCTGGAGTGAGGGCGTTGACGAGCTTCTCGTAGTCAGTGTTGATGTCAACACCTTCCTCGTCCCATGTCTGGATAACGTTCATCCAGTAGCCGTTGGTCTTCAGACCATCCTCATAGCGCTTTACCATCAGGTCCTTGGTCTTGTTCAGCATGTCAGCGTCGATTGTAGAACCGAGTTTCTGCAGCTCCTCGCGCATGATCTGGATAGCGATGTCCTTCTTCTCAGGCTTAACAGGGCAGTAGCCGTAGATAGCGTTGAATGGAACGTCGCCGCCGAGGTTGGCGAAACCGCCGGCGTTAGCTGAGTATGCAGCGCTCTGCTCCTCGCGGATAGTCTTCAGATATACCATGTCGAGCACCTGTCCGGCTGCGTCGGCCTTGATAGAGTTGTCGAGAGTGAATGGCACGGTGTTGTTATACCAGAACATGTAGATGTTAGACTTAGGAGTCTCCATCTTGCGGTGGAATGTGTTGTCCACGGTGCCTGTAGCATACTTGGAGATCTTGTTGAAGTTCTCGTGAACGAACTTCTTGCCCTTCTTCACTGAAGGCAGAGAAGCGATGTAAGTCTCGATGTACTGACGGACGAGAGTCTCGTCGAAGTTACCTACGATAGTGAATGTGAAGTCAGCAGCGTTGGCAGTGCGCTCCTTGGCGATCTGCAGGATGCGGTCGTAGTTGGCGTTGTCGAGATCTTTCTCTTCGAGAGAAATCTGACGGGCGTCGTGAGCGTGGAGAGTATAGGTTACAGAGTCCTGGAGAGCGCTCTCAGCAGAGAGAGACTTGTTCTTCAGGGCAGCGCGATACTGGTTGATAAGCGAGTTGAAAGCCTGCTCGTCCTTCTTGATGTTAGTGAAGTAGAGATAGTTCATCTGGAACATTGTCTCCATATCCTTCGGTGTGCAGCTTCCGCTGACATACTCGTGGAGGTTAGATAAAGACAGGTTCACGTTGGCGTTCTTGCCGGCGAGTACCTTCTGCAGCTCTGTGCTGCTGAAGTTTCCGAGTCCGCTGTAGCTTATCACGTCGTTGAACAGGTCGAGGTTCACTCTCTCCTTTGCGTCGTAGAGAGACTTACCACCCTTTGAAGAACCGTTGAACAATACCTCACCCTCTTTCAGGTTAGTCTTCTTCAGCAATACGCGTGCACCGTTGCTCAGTGTCAGCTCCTTGTATCCGAACTTGGCATTCTCCTTCTCAGAAACGATCTTGCCAGCCTTTGGCTGCTCTGCGATGAGAGGCTCCTGCTTAACATTGTCTACGTAAGCCTCGATCTTCTCTGCGCGGGCATCGTCGTAAGCCTTCTTCAAGCTTGCCTCTGTAGAGTATACCATACCTTCCTTCTCAGTTGTGGTGTTGTAGATCACAACGTTAGAGTCGCTGAGGCTGATGAGCTGCTTCATAGCCTCGTTTACCACGTCCACAGGCAGCATTGGAGTGAGCTGCTGCATGATCTGGTAAGTCTGCTCGATAGAGAGCAGAGGCTCCTTCTCAAGATAGTTTCTTGCGCAAGCGCGGCCGAACACGTCGTTGTTGATCTTGTCGCGGTTGGTATACTGCTTCTCAAGGGCGCTCATGTAGTTTGCCTTGGCACGCTCATACTCAGTAGCGGTGAAGCCGAACTTGGCAGCACGCATAGCCTCGCGGGTCAGGGCAGCGAGAGCAGCCTCTGTCTTTCCGTCCTTTGGAGTGGCGTTGAATGTGAACGCATCCTTTGTCTTGGCGAAGATATAGTTGCCGGCATATCCGTAAGCGCTTACGAATGGGGCGTCAGCCTTCTGTGCTTCCTCCTGCAGACGTGCGTTCAGCATGGCAGAAGCCATGTCGGTAACGAAGTCTTCGATGAGGTATGGCAGATAGCCTTTCTGGTCTTCCGGAGTAGAGTCATACTTGAACATCAGCTCCACTGAGTTCATCTGCTCCTCCTTGTCCTTGTCAACGATGATGATTGGCTCAGCATTGTCTGGAACCTGCTCGTCAACGATAGGTGCCGGGTTTTCCGGGTTCTTGATGTCAGAGAACATCTCCTTGATCTTAGCCTCGGTGCGGTCTACGTCGATGTCACCAACCACGATGATAGCCTGGTTTGTAGGGTGATACCACTTCTCGTAGTAGTCGCGCAGAGCCTTAGGCTTGAAGTTGTCGATTACCGACATCAGACCGATAGGGTAGCGCTTGCCGTACTTGCTGCCAGGGTAGAGCTTCTCGAGGTTGCGCTCGAACATACGGCTGCTTGCCGATGTGCGCATACGCCACTCCTCGTGGATAACGCCGCGCTCCTGGTCGATTTCTTTAGGATCGAGAGTCAGGTTGTTGCTCCAGTCCTTTAGGATGAGCAGACAAGAGTCGAGGGCTGCGATGCCACGGTCTGTAGGAACATTGTTGATGTTGTATACAGTCTGGTCGATAGATGTGTAGGCATTCAGGTCGCCGCCGAACTGCACGCCGAGTGAACGGGTGTAGTCGATAACACCGTTGCCAGGGAAATTCTTTGTTCCGTTGAAGCACATGTGCTCAAGGAAGTGTGCCAGACCGCGCTGGTTCTCTTCCTCCTGGATAGAACCCACACGCTGGGCGATGTAGAAGTTCACACGCTTCTCTGGATAACCGTTGTGGCGCACGTAGTAAGTCAGTCCGTTTGCCAGTTTGCCTGTCCTTATTGCTGGATCGATAGGCAGGGGCTGCATCATTGGGTTGGCCTCCTGTGCGTTGATGCCCAGTGCGCCTGTGACAACCAATGCCGCAAACACTAAGATTTTTCTGATTTTCATGTTTATTATTGTTTAAAATTATTGTATGTCTTTCTTCGTAAAATATCCGGTAATGGTGGAAATAACTCCACAAAATTAGGAAATTTACAATTACCATACGATTTAAACCCTGATTTTACTACAGAAAAGCCTTGATATATAACCTATTTTAACATATTTGGCTGGCATTTAGTGGAATAGACCATCCGGTTTTGCCTGGAGTCTGATCCAAATCGGTCATCAGGCAGTTGGTGTTTTAAGAAAATCCAAGTAAGTCCTGATGACAGATTGGGTTAAATCAAATTCCAAGCAATGCCTTATGACCGATTTGAGTTTAAAGACAAATCGCTCCCTTCCCTCTTCGGAGGTCAGGATGGATTGCCCCTCATCAATATTTGAAAGAGCTTCCGCCGAGGAACTCCCTGAGCAGCGAAGTGGGCGGTACCTGGCGGTTTGTGATAGGCTTGATGTATTTCAGGAACTTCAGCAGCCTGTATGCCTCACTGTATTCGTCACAGTTCTCAGGCACCTGCTCAAGCAGCGGCACCGCCTGCTGCTTTATCACCGCCAGCTCAAAGATCATCGCCGTGTTGAACATGGCGTCGGCATTCTCCTGGAACGGGAATATCCATTTGTTCTCGCCAGCCCTCACCGAAGGCCAGCGGTGTATTGTCTCCATGGCGTTCACGCCGCGGTATTTGTAGTCGCGGATGATGCGTCGGAGCAGACGGTTGTCGGTGGTAGGTACATAGTTGTGGCTGTCGAGCAATATGGTGGTGAATGCTGAGGCATAGACACGGAATATCTGTTCGTCGGGAATCTGTGCCGTCAGTTCCGGGTTCAGTGCATGTATGCCTTCCACCACGAGCACGTCGTTCTCGTGCATCTTCAGTTTCTTGCCGCTCTTCTCGCTGCGTCCCGTCTGGAAGTTGTATTTCGGCAGCTCTATCTCCTTGCCGTTGAATAGGTCGTTCATCTGTTGGTTGAGCAGCGGGATGTTGAGGGCGTAGAGACTCTCGTAGTCGTATTCGCCATTCTCGTCCTTCGGTGTGTGCTCACGGTCAACGAAATAGTCGTCGAGTGATATGGCGATAGGTTTTATGCCGTTGGTGAGGAGCTGTATTGAGAGTCGTTTGCACGATGTTGTCTTTCCGCTCGACGACGGTCCGGCGATGAGCACCATCTTCACCTTCTTCCTTGCGGCTATCTCGTCGGCGATATGCGCTATCTTCTTCTCCTGCAGAGCCTCAGAGAGGTTTATGAGGTCGGTGGTCATACCTTTGTCCACAGCCTCGTTCAGGTCGCCGATGGTGCGCAGACCGAGTATGTCCTGCCAGTGGTGGTGCTCCTTGAAGATATCGAACATCTTGTCCTGGTGTATCAGTTCGCCGAGCTGTCCCGGGTCTTTGAGCGACGGTATGCGCAGCAGCAGTCCGTCGAAATATTTCTCCAGTCCGAAGAGTTTCAGCTGCGACGTGTTGGTGAGCAGCGAACCGTAGTAGTAGTCCTTGTATCCGTCTATATCATAATAGGTGGTGTATAGCGAACCGGTGCTTCTGAGCAGTTTCACCTTCGACTCCCTGCCCTCGAATACCTTTATCGCCTCCTCCGTGGTGCATTCGTGGCGGCGCAGCGGCAGTTTGGCGTCGATAATTTCCTGCATGCGCTGTCTGATTCTTGCTGCCACCTGCTCCGTCACTTCCTCGCCGATGATGAGGTCGCAGTAGTAGCCGTTAGACACCGGAATGTCTATCCATACGTTGCCTTCGGGATAGAGGTCGTGCACCGCCTTGCAGAGCACCATGAAGAGGGTTCGGGTATATGTCCGCTGTCCTGAAGGCGAGGTGAGGTCGAGATATTCCACGTCCTTGTTGTGGTACACCCTGAAGTTGAGTCCTTCAACCTTGTTGTTCACCTTTGCACTAACCGGACCGTATTTCATATCGAGGCCAGAAGCGTCATAAATTTCAGAAAGTGTGCTTCCGATTGCAGAGTTTAAAACTTTTTTATTATTTTTGCAACGGATTTGTACTACTTGTTTCATAAGTGTTACATTTTTAGGGATTCACGTTTGTAAAGTTACTCCCTTTCTGCGACATTAATGCGCGTCAGCATCATAAATAAATTTAAAATATGTCGATTTGGATTATTTTTAAGATCATTGGATCATTGGCTCTGCTCATCTATGGCATGAAGGTCATGAGCGAAGCCTTGCAGAAGATGGCCGGTTCGCAGTTGCGCCACATCCTCGGCACCATGACCAAAAACCGTTTTACCGGACTGATAACCGGTATGTTCGTAACAGCGTCTGTGCAGTCGTCCACTGCCACCACCGTGATGACAGTATCCTTTGTCAACGCCGGTCTCCTCACACTCGCCCAAGCCATATCGGTGATTATGGGAGCCAATATCGGTACCACGTTCACGGCATGGATCATGACACTGGGATTCTCGTTCAATATGGCGAACGTGGTGTTCCCCGTGTTCTTCATAGCACTCCTGTTGATATACAGAAAGAAGCACCGTTATGTAGGTGACTTCCTGTTCGGCGTCGCTTTTATGTTTTTCGCCATTTCCACCCTCGGCGCCACTGGCAAGGAAATGGACCTCAGTCACAACCAGTCGGTAATAGAATTCTTCTCGTCGTTCGACAAAGACAGCTACCTCACCATATTCGCGTTCCTCGGATTGGGAACGATACTCACATTCTGCATGCAGTCGTCGGCAGCCCTCATGGCCATCACCATGGTGCTCTGCTCCAGCGGTGTGCTGCCGATATATATGGGTATAGCCCTCGTGCTCGGTGAGAACATCGGTACCACCATCACCTCAAACATCGCGGCGATGGGAGCCAACACCCAGGCAAGGCGTGCCGCCATGGCACACCTCTCGTTCAACGTGTTCGGAGTGTTGTGGGTGCTCTGCATATTCTATCCCTTCATAGATATGGTATGCGGATTCGTGGGCGTTGACCCGCATTCAGGCCACATCGACGCCTCACGCCTCTCTGTGGTGCTCGCCGCCTTCCACACCACCTTCAACGTGTGCAACACGGCAGTGCTGATATGGTTCATACCACAGATGGAAAAACTCGTATGCACCATCATCAAGCCAAACGCCATGAAGGACGAAGACGACTTCCGCCTGCGCTACATCGGCGACAACACCCTCATGGCCACTCCGGAGCTTTCGGTGCTCGAGGCACGCAAGGAGATACAGTCGTTTGCAGAGCGCATACAGCGTATGTTCTCTATGGTGAGAGAACTGCTCGGAGTGAAAAACGAGAACGACTTCGTGAAGCTCTTCACACGCATCGAGAAATATGAAGGCATCTCCGACAATATGGAGATAGAGATTGCCAACTATCTCGACAAGGTGAGCGACTCACACCTCAGCGACGAGACGAAGGCGAAAATACGCGCCATGCTACGTGAGATATCAGAGATAGAGAGTATCGGCGACAGCTGCTACAACATAGCACGCACGCTGAACCGCAAACTGCGTGGCAAGGAGGACTTCACCGAGCAGCAGTATGACCATCTTCACCAGATGTTTGAGCTCACCGACGACAGTCTCACACAGATGAACGTGATGCTCTCCAGCAGACGCTACGACCTCGACGTGAACCGTTCGTTCAACATAGAGAACGAGATAAACAACTACCGTACGCAGCTCAAGAGCCAGAACATCAACGACGTGAACAACCATCTCTACACCTACGCCATCGGTACGATGTATATGGATATCGTGAGCGAGTGTGAGAAACTTGCCGACTACGTCATCAACGTGGTGGAGGCACGTATGGGAACAAAGCAGCGCGAGGCATAACCACGCCTGACCGCAACACGCCTGACCGCAACACGCCAGACTACAATCACGCCAGACAACAGCCACATCTGGCTGACAGAATAATCCACAGTGGGGGACAAGGGCAGAAAACGACAAGTCATCGTCGCATCGCCCTTGTCTCCCATTGTCGTTTTCTGCCTCTTCCTAAACCATGAACTTTGGGGCATCCGTATGGCATCAATTCTGCCCAAGTGGGGCAAGCTGCTTGCCCCACATGTGAAAGCACCTTGCCCCACTTGGGCAAGCACCTTGCCCATTTTTAACCCCAATCGGTCATTAGGGCTTGCCTGGATTTTGCTTTTTAGAAGAGTGGATTTTGTTTGGCTTTTAACCCAAATCGGTCATTAGGGCTTGCCTGGATTTTGTTCTTTTAGAAGAGTGGATTTTGTTTGGCTTTTAATGAGTAATAGCGAGCTATTACTCATTAAAAACAAGCAAAAGACGCCTTATAAAAAACAAAAGACTGCAAGCAGTAAATATAAAATACAATAAACGGCCTAATGACCGTTTTGGGTTTAATGAGTAATAGCGAGTCAGACAGTTTTCAAACCATCCAGACAATTCAGAACAACTGTCAGGTCGCTAACTGTCTGTATGTCAAACCGATATAAAGAAAACCAGATGGTCTGACAGTTTCGGAGGAAATTTTATAGTATTGAATATAATTTTACAAATCATCAGCAGTCACTGGATATGCCATCGAGAATACGAATGGATATGCCATTGAGGATACGAAGCAGTCAAGTCTGTAATGATCAGTCCGTCTTGATTTATTGTAGTGTTTATATCCCCCTCACAATATATATCCTCCTCACATTAATTATATACCCCACCTCTACATTATATATCCCCTTCACATTATATATTATATGTATGATTTCCTGTATTCTTTTATATTGATATAAAGAGCATGTTTCCCGACAATCAGCTATTTCCGTCAGGTGACCGATTTCGCGGTTAATGCCGACTTTAGCCATGTGTCTTCTTCCATTCAATGAAGATGCACTTGTTGTCATGATAATAAGTGTATAAATATCACATAATAATGAAACAAACCCCAAATTTGCGTCATTTGTTAAATAATCGAGCCATTTTCTTTATTTTTCTTGTTTTTTATTTGGGAGTAAACAATATAAAAATTAATTTTGCCACGAAATACACAATACATGTTATTAATAATCGATTAAATATCATACTCATGAGAAAGAATTGTATATTGAATCTGAGCAAGATGAGCAAGAGTCTGCTCGTTTTGGCAATGCTCCTCTTCGCTGTTGTGGAGAACGCGAGCGCACAGCTTCCATCGTTCAAGCTGAAGAACATCGAGGGCAAGACAGTTGACACCTCTACTCTCAGCAACGACGGAAAACCGTTTATCATCTCATTCTTTGCCACATGGTGCAAGCCATGCAACCGTGAGCTCAGCGCTATCGGCGAGGTTTACGAGGACTGGGTGGCAGAGACTGGCGTGAAGCTCTATGCCGTTTCCATTGACAAGGCACAGAACGCCAACAAGGTGAAGCCTCTCGTTAACCAGCACGGATGGCCATACGAGGTACTCCTCGACTCCAACAGCGAGTTCCGCAAGTCGTTCGGTGGCGAGATGATTCCGTTCGTTATCATCTGCGACGGTGAAGGCAAGGTGGTGTTCAAGCACAACGGCTACACCGAGGGTGCCGAGCAGGAGCTGATAGAGAAGGTGAGAGAACTCATCAAGTAATAAAGAAATTTCATAAGCATTATGTTATGGAAGGGATTTCCATGGCATGATGCTTTTAATCCTTTTTTTTGACAATGGCAGAAGCCTGGGCGCTTCTTCTATATACCTTATTAACTTATAAAAGACAAATCTCAAATGAGACCAATTCTATTTTTCTCACTCGCAGCAGCCCTCGCCGCCACGACAACAGCGACGGCACAGGAGAACAACGACGACAAGTTCGTTGTAAGCGGTAGTATCCAGAGCGATGTCATCATTCCTCAGGAGGATACCGAAATCGGGGCAAAGAAATACAACGAGTGGGCTCTTACTAATACCTATGCCGATATTGCGGCACGTAGCAACCACCTCGATGCCGGACTCCGTTTCGAGTTCACAAAGCATCCGCTGCCAGGTTATGCCGACACAGACAAGAGCTTCAAGGGATGGGGCGTGCCAAACTTCTATATCAAGACACACTTCGACAAATTCGACCTTACGCTCGGTACTTTTTATGAGCAGTTCGGTTCGGGCTTCATCCTCCGCACATACGAGGAGAGAAGTCTCGGTATCGACAACTCGCTGCTCGGAGGCAAGCTCGTGCTGCGCCCTGCAAAGGGAGTTCAGATCAAGGCACTCTCGGGAAAGCAGCGCCACTACTGGAAGTGGAACGACGCATGGGTGACAGGCGGTGACCTGGAGCTCAGCCTCGACCAGTGGTTCCGTGGCTTCCAGGAAAACAATACATACCTCACACTCGGTGCATCATGGGTGAACAAGTATGAGTCGGCAGACGAAGACAACGTTATGGTGCCCGGAGCTTCATACAAGCTCAAGTTCCCGTCAACGGTAAACGCATTCGACGTGCGTGCCAACCTGCAGACAGGCGACTTCTCGTTCCTCGCCGAATATGCGTGGAAGACCCAGGACCCATCATTCGAGAACAAGTATGTCTACCGCACCGGCCGCGTAGGAATGCTCTCTGCTTCTTACTCACGCAATGGATTCAGCGTGCTGGCTCAGGCAAAGCGCTCTGACAATATGGGATTCCGCAGCGCACGCAGCGTGACAGGACTCTCGTCGAACATCAACAACCTGCCTGCATTCACAATGGAGCAGACATACACCCTCGCAGCTCTCTATCCTTATGCCACACGCTCCGACGGCGAGTGGGCTTTCCAGGGAGAAATCGGATACAAGTTCAAGGGCAGATACGCTCCAAGCTTCAAGCTCAACTATTCTCACGTGTTCGACATCGACAAGAACTTCAGCAAGGGTCCTCACTATGACGGATACGGATATGGCTCAAATGGTTATGGTTCGGCATTCTGGAAGATAGGCAAGTCGTTCTACCGCGACTTCAACATCCAGTATGAGCAGAAGTACAGCCGTGACTTCAAGCTCAACTTCATGTATATGAACCAGTATTACAACAACGACGTGCTCACGGCAATCGAGCGTGAAGACGGTGCACACGTCGGCGACGTGCTCAACCACATCTTCATCGCTGACGCCAAGTGGAAGATGACTCGCAAGATGACTCTCCGCGGTGAGGCTCAGTATATGAAGTCTTCTGACGGCAAGGACTATCAGATATTCAAGTGGAACTCAAACGGCGCACAGGGCGACTGGATCAGCGGACTGCTCGAGCTCTCTGTACTTCCAAACTGGATGTTCACTGTATCTGACCTCTACAATGCCGGTGAGACAAAGCACCACTATTATATGGGATCCGTGACATTCAACTATGGTGCACATCGCCTGCAGGTGGGTTACGGACGTACACGCGCCGGATTCAACTGTACTGGTGGCGTCTGCCGCTATGTGCCAGCAAGCAAGGGCGTAACATTGTCGTATAACTATAACTTCTAAATCTCATGAAACTAAAGAATATTCTATATAGCTCGGCAGTAGTTGCCGTTGCGGCTCTCTTCACGGCATGTTCTGACATCGACGAGAACGAGCGCTTCGAATACGTTAAGCCTGCATCAGTAAACCGTGCCGTGCTCATCGAGGACTTCACAGGCCAGAACTGTGTTTACTGCCCTAACGGAACTGAAATCATCGAAGGTCTCCTCAAGCAGTATGGCGAGGATCACATCATCGCTGTTGGTATGCACAGCGGTCCGCTCGGATTCAAGGGCAGCAAGAAATATGTAGGTCTCAAGACCGACATCGCTGATACATACTATAACGCATGGGGCGTGACAACACAGCCTACTGCTACTATCAACCGTTCTGTAGTGCTCTCCGACTATACCAAGTGGGGAGCAGCAGTGGCTATTGAGCTGCAGAAGGAAGCCAAGCTTTCGCTCAACTTGACAAATACTTATGACGAGGCTTCTCGTCAGCTCACTATCAACGTTGAGGCTTACGGCACTGACGGCAATACCGACGGCAAGCTCACCGTATGGCTGCTCGAAGATGGTGTGAAGGCTTATCAGAAGGACCAGAGCGGATATAACTACGACTATATCCACAACCACGTGTTCCGTGCCAACGTTACCGCTGACGCATGGGGTGATGCAATCTCCGTGAAAGAGGGCGTGAAAAGCGAGAAGAGCTACACCTACACTCTGCCCGAGGAATGGAATGCCGATAACGTCAGTGTAGTGGCTTTCGTCAACGGTGCCGACAACCACAACGTGGAGCAGGTGACCAAGAAGGCAATCAAGCCACAGTCATTGTTGACAAAGTAATTTATCCTCAGGGAGTCCGGAAATTCCGGACTTCCATATATGCTTTGAGCCGACAGGTCGCTCAGGGCACTTCAAATACAAAACCGATTAAAATCAAAAAAAGAAAAATATGAAATCATTTAAGACCCTTTTGTTGGCTGGTTTGAGCCTCATGGCTTTCACTACAGTCTATGCGCAGGAGGAAGAGGAGGTGGAGACAGACCTCACTACCCTGCAGTTTGTTGACGCTGACGGCAATGTAATCGCTGACGGCGCAACCGTAAACTTTGCTCCTACAGATCCAGAGGAGACCCCTGGAGGCTTTGAAATCAAGCCGGGAATCTTTGTAGAGAATCTTACAGACGAGCCGGTGTATACAGCTGCACAGGTTAATATTACTGCAATGAGCAGTGGTTCTTTGATGTGCTGCTTCCCTGCGAACTGCTATAATAAGTTTGAGCTTGAAGAATTTACAACCGATCCTTCAGAGCCTATCCAGGCAAAGGCAAAGCACAGTCTCAATACAGAATGGTATGCTGAGGCATATGGTTCTTGCACTGCTTCTTTCCAGTTGAAGATTTATGAGGCGACACTTGCTCCGGGTCAGTTCGTTCCTACCAAGGTCCTCAGAGCCAACGGTCCTAAGATCACTGTAAACTTCATCTACAATGACCCTGCAAGCATCAACGGCGTTTCCAACGACGGTGCGAAGGCAGTAGCATTCTTCAATGCAAACGGTCAGCAGATCAACAACCTGCAGAAGGGCTTGAACTTCATCAAGTATTCTAACGGCAAGACAGTGAAGACTGTTATAAAATAATCATCCGGAAATATTCAATAACAATTAAATTTAATAGAACATGAAAAAAGTTTTACTTTCTATGGTTGCTCTTCTCATGTCTACATTCACTTTTGCACAGGTGAATGGAGCATTGAAGCTGGAGCGCAACGCTACACCTGCAAAGGTGGCTGTCAAGGCATCGCCAAGAAAAGCCCTTGCTGACGGTCAGCGTTATCTCGGTTATTACTCATCAGACAATTTCGGTCAGCCTGGTTTGGGTATCGCTAATTTAGGAGCTTATGAGAGATGTAAGGCAGTCACAGCAATGAGTGCTGATTTCCTCAAGCCTTTCGTGGGTATGAAGGTTGTAGGTATCAGATATGCCGTCCTGGCTTCTAACTTGGTATCTAAAGTGATGCTCGGTGATTGTGAGTTCACAAGCCAGGGCGTAGGATTCGGCGATGAGGTCCTCTTGAGCAAGGACGTTACTTCTTCAAATGCGGGCTGGAACACAGTGATGTTCGATGCTCCTTACACTATTCCTGCCAACACCGCTCTCTACGCAGGATTCCAGTACAACCAGAAGGCTGATAAGCAGGGTGGTTATTTCACAAGTGAGTGCTATCCTCTCTCTCTCATCAACGAGGGCGTAACAGGAAATCCTCTTTATATTTATACCGACGTTCCAGCAAGTAAAGGCGGTAACGGTGAGGGATGGTATAACTTCGGCGCTGACTTCGGTAACATCTGTATTCAGCTCATCGTTGAGGGACAGCCGGCTGGCAACTTCCTCTCTCCAGTTCAGTTGGATGAATTCCAGACTGTAGTAGGCAAGACAAAGAACGTTGAGGTTCTCTTCCAGAATGTATGCAACGGCTCTCTGAGCAGCTACTCTTATACATATACTCAGAATGGTGTCACATCTGCAGAGCAGACTGTTGATCTCGCAGCAAACACTATTGAGACTATCGTGAAGATTCCTGTTCCGATTGAAGGCGCTGCCGCTCCTGGCAAATACGATTTCACTCTGAACATCACAAAGGTGAACAATGTTGAGAACGCTGCTGCCGTTACTTCTATCAAGAGCAAGAACGAGACAATGGCAAAGGATTTCAAGCCTGTTGTAGTTATGGAGGAATACACAGGTTCTACATGTCAGTTCTGCCCACGTGGTATTGTTGGTATGGAGAAGGCTGCCAAGACCTTCGGCGACCAGTTCATCGGTATCGGTATCCACCAGTATGACCGCTCAGACCCAATGTACACAGCTAACTGGGCTAACCTCAGTTGGCAGGGTGCTCCTGGTTGCAAACTCAACCGCAACGGAAGCCAGATAGACCCATATTATGGTTCAGAGACAAGCATCTGCGACGATATCGCAGCTCTTCTCACCAAGATTCCTGCAGCTTCACTTACTGTAAAGGGTGAGTGGGGTGCTGAAGATGACGGTACTATCAACGCAACAGCCACTGTTGAGGCACAGACTGAAAAGGAATACCAGCTCGTATTCGCTGTTACAGCAGACAACGTGAAGGGCGAGGGCAATCTCTGGTCACAGACAAACGGCTTCTCAAAGAAGGCAGGCCAGTTCACATACGAGTCTCTCCCAGAGGATATGCAGTTCCTTTACAACGAGCCAATCTACTACTATCCCGCATTCAACGAAGTGCTCGTAGCAAGCTCTTATGTTCGTACACTCAACAAGTGTGCTAACGTTAAGGTTCCTGCAGAGGGTACAGTGGATGGTACATACCAGCTCCAGATGCCTGTTACAAACAAGACTCTCCTGCCGGCTATCGACAAGGACCAGCTCAACATCATCGCTTTCGTTATCGATCCAACTACAAAGAAGATCGTCAACGGTGCCAAGGCTAAGCTCCCGACATGGGTAACAGCAGTGAAGGGTGTTAAGACCAATGATGTAAACGCTGTTGAGGTAGCTCGCTACACAATGGACGGACGTCAGGTTTCTGCTCCTGTAAAAGGCATCAACCTCGTGAAGATGTCTGACGGCACAACACAGAAGGTGCTCGTAAAGTAATATCGCAGAGATAAAAATCTCCTTTATAGATAATATGGAGTTGTGAAGGCGGTTCGCCGTTGGAGCAACTCCATATTTTTTGTCTTCATAAAACATTTACATTTGACGGTTAATGACCGTTTGGGAATTGTCCAATCCGTTGCCCACGTCTATTTATCGTATTGTCAATGGTTTCCGAGTTGAAACTTGCGAAAGTTAAGTGACTTTATTGAATAATGGGTTAAAATCTCTAAATAAGCAGGGGTAATGCGATTAGTTTTTTGTGTATTTCGATAAATACCTATATCTTTGCAAGGCTTTTGCGGAAATAGCTCAGTTGGTAGAGCACAACCTTGCCAAGGTTGGGGTCGCGGGTCCGAGTCCCGTTTTCCGCTCCAGAAGATGCCGCAATGGTGGAATTGGTAGACACGAGGGACTTAAAATCCCTTGGCCAGGAATGGCCGTGCGGGTTCGAGTCCCGCTCGCGGCACATATTTAATATCACATTTAGCGTTATAATTATAACACTTTTCTTTATATCTTTATCAGTATGCAAAAGAATGTAGTATTGTTCATGTCAGCAGCAGCGTTACTCGCGCTTTCTTCATGTTCATCTAAATTAGGTGCATTGAGCGCTGACAATTTTAGTGTTAATCCCAACCCGCTCGAAACAGAAGCAGGTAAGGTGCCAACAACAATCAACGGCAAATTCCCGGAAAAGTATATGAAGAAGAAGGCTGTTGTTACCGTAACTCCAGAGCTGCGCTATGCCGACGGCAAGACAGCAAAGGGCAACGGAGCTACTTTCCAGGGAGAGAAAGTGGCAGGCAACAACCAGACAATCCAGTATAAGGTTGGTGGAAACTACACAATGAACACCAGCTTCGACTACGTGCCGGAGATGCAGAAGAGCGACCTCTATCTCACCTTCGACGCTTACGTAGGCAAGAAGAAAGTAAACGTGCCTGAAGTTAAGGTAGCCACAGGCGTTATCTCAACATCAGAGTTCTACAAGAAGACACTCGCCAGCGACGGTGCCTGCATCGCGCCAGACTCATTCCAGAGAGTGAAGGCTCAGAAGCAGGAGGCAGAAATCAAGTTCCTCATCAACCAGGCTAACCTGCGCAAGAGCGAGATGAAGAACAACTCAGTGAAGGAGTTCGTTCAGATGCTCAAGAAGATCAACCGCGACAAAGAGGGACTCAACATCAAGAACGTGGAAGTTGCAGCTTACGCTTCTCCAGAGGGTGGCGTGAAGTTCAACGACAAGCTCGCAAGCAAGCGTCAGAACACATCAGAGAAGTATGTCAAGCAGACTCTGAAGAAGACAAAGGTGAACACCGATGTGGATGCAAGATATACAGCACAGGACTGGGACGGATTCCAGAAGCTTGTTGCAGCGTCTAACCTCCAGGACAAGGACGTAATCCTCCGCGTGCTCTCTATGTATCAGGACCCACAGGAGCGCGAGCAGCAGATCAGAAACATGTCTGCCGGTTTCCGTGAGCTCGCTGACGGTATCCTGCCGGAGTTGCGCCGTTCACGTCTCATCATCAACTACGAGACAATCGGACGCAGCGACGACCAGATCAAGGAGCAGTACAATGCTGACCCAACCAAGCTCAGCGCCGACGAGCTTCTCTATGCTGCAGCTCTTGAGGACAACGCTGACAAGAAGGAGGCTATCTACAAGAAGACAGCAGAGATCTATCCTAACGACAACAGAGCATTCAACAACGTTGCCGCTCTGGAGTTTGCAAAGGGTAACAACGACGCTGCCAAGGAATATCTCGAAAAGGCTGTAAACGCAAAGAGCGACGCTGCCGAGGCTAATGCCAACAAGGGTCTTGTAGCTCTGCTCGAGGGTAACACCGCAGAGGCACAGAACCACATCGCCAAGGCTACCGGCGCCAACGACCTGAACAAGGCTCTCGGTGCTCTCAACATCGCCAACGGCAAATATGCACAGGCTGAGCAGAACTTCAACGGAGTGAACAGCAACACCGCTGCTTTGGCACAGATTCTGAACAAGAACTATGCTGGCGCTATCTCTACTCTCAACGGAGTGAAGAACAAGACTGGCGTGACAGACTACCTGCTCGCTATCGCCAACGCACGTCAGGGCAACAACGATGCTGCTTCTTCATATCTGAAGAGCGCGCTGCAGAAGGATCCAAGCCTGGCTTCATACGCAGCAAACGACCTCGAGCTGATCAATGTCAGCAAGTAAGGTCATCGCTATGACAATATAATAAACTGATCATACACAGAGGAGGATGTAAGCAACATATCGTTTGTCTACACCCTCCTCTTTTTTTTATTCCAAGAAAATGAAACGCATACTCTATTTCTTCATCACCATCATGGCGATAGCCTTCACTGCCTGTTCCGGCAGAAAGGGATACTTCACCATTGAGGGTCGCTTCCTAAACATGAACCAGGGAGAACTCTATGTGTATAGCAACGACGGACTGACAAACGGCATCGACACCATAAAGGTGAACGGCGGACGATTCTCCCTCGACATTCCATGCAAGAGGAAGGGAACGCTGATGATCGTCTTCCCCAACTTCTCAGAGCAGCCCGTCTTTGCCGAACCCGGCAAGAGCGTAGACATAAAGGCGGACGCCTCACACCTGAAGCAGATGACAACCACCGGCACAAAGGACAACGAGCTGATGAGCGACTTCAGACAGGCGGTGGCATCTGCAAGTCCGCCAGAAACGGTGAAGATGGCAGAGACCTTCATCAAAGACAATCCGAAGTCGCAGGTGGCAATATATCTGATGAACAAATATTTCGTATGCAGCGGAAACACCGAATACGTGAAGAAAGCCAAGGAGCTGCTTCCGTTGATAAACCAGCCTGACAACGGCGGACTCGTGAGGATGCAGCGCAACATCGACATGCTGCTCGCCTCATGCAAGGGAAACATGCTGCCGGCATTCAATGCCACTACGACCGACGGCAATTCCGTGAGCAATGCCACATTCAGAGGCAAGACAACGATAATATTCACATGGGCTTCGTGGAGCTTCGAGAGCGAGAACATGATGCGCCGTGTGAACACTGTCATCAACAACGCCGGCGGCAGCGTGGCTGCCCTGGGCATCAATGTAGATGCCAGCGCCAAGATATGCAGCAGGGTGATGAAGAACGAATCGCTGACTTATCCGTCGGTATGCGACGAACAGCTTTTTGAAAGCAAGCTTCTCTCGAAACTCGGACTGCATGCCGTGCCCGACAACATCATCGTGGGGGCCGACGGCAAGGTGGTGGCACGCAGCGTGCCGATAGACGAGATAGAACGTTATCTCAGATAATGCAAAGCCCCCGATAGGCATACAACAGAATAGACATAAATACACTCACTACCCATAAACCAGAAGACTAATGCTCGTAAAGACATACAGCGCCGCCGTGAACGGACTTGAGGTGACCACAGTGACGGTAGAGATAAGCCTCACCAGAGGAATCATGTTCCACCTGTCAGGACTCGCCGATACGGCGGTGAAGGAAAGCCACGACCGCATCGTTGCGGCATTGCTCAACAACGGATACAAATTCCCCGTTGCCGACATCACGGTGAACATGGCTCCCGCCGACCTTCGCAAGGAGGGCAGTGGCTACGACCTGCCATTGGCGATAGGTATCCTTGCCGCCATGGAGAAGGTGGAGACGGAGAATCTCGACAAATACATGTTTGTCGGAGAACTTGGTCTCGACGGCAGGCTGCAGCCCGTACGCGGTGCCCTGCCCATAGCCATCCGTGCCAGGAAAGAGCAGTTCAAGGCTCTCATCGTGCCGCGCCAGAACATCCGTGAGGCGGCGGTGGTGAACAATATCGACGTGTATGGCATGGACAGTCTTGCCGATGTAATCGCTTTCATCAACGGCACGGCAGAATTTGAACCAACGAGGATTGACACGAGGCGCGAATTCTACGAACAGCAGTCTAATTTCGATCTCGATTTCGCCGACGTGCGCGGACAGGAGAACGTGAAGCGTGCCATGGAAGTGGCTGCCGCCGGCGGTCACAACATGGTGATGATAGGTCCGCCGGGAAGCGGAAAGTCGATGATGGCAAAGCGTCTGCCCTCTATCCTCCCTCCGCTCTCGCTTGCCGAGAGCTTGGAGACCACACAGATACACTCCGTGGCAGGAAAGCTCGGCAAAGGGATGTCGCTCATCTCGCAGCGCCCCTTCCGGTCGCCCCATCACACTATATCCCAGGTCGCCCTCGTTGGCGGCGGCATGAATCCGCAGCCGGGAGAGATATCTCTCGCTCACAACGGTGTGCTCTTTGCCGACGAGCTGCCGGAGTTCAACAAGGCAACGCTCGAGGTGTTGCGTCAGCCGCTCGAAGACCGCAAGATAACAATAGCCCGTTCGAAATACACCATAGAATATCCCTGCTCATTCATGTTCGTGGCGAGCATGAACCCCTGTCCGTGCGGATATTTCAACGACCCCACACACCATTGTGTCTGCACCCCCGGTCAGATACAGCGATATATGAACAAGATCAGCGGTCCGCTTCTCGACCGCATCGACATCCAGGTGGAAATCACTCCCGTGCCCTTCAAGGATATCTCCAAGGCACAGCCCGGCGAACCGAGTTCTGTCATCCGCGACCGTGTCATCAAGGCGCGCCACCGTCAGGAAGAGCGTTTCAAGGATATTCCTGGCGTATATTGCAACGCACAGATGACCGAGCGCATGATACACCAGTATGCCGAACCCGACGAGACAGGCATCAACCTCCTGCGTATGGCGATGGAGCGTCTGAATTTGTCAGCCCGTGCATACAACCGTATTCTGAAAGTAGCCCGTACCATCGCCGATCTTGAAGGATGTGAAAACGTGCAGTCAGACCATCTCGCCGAAGCCATCAGCTACCGCAATCTCGACCGCAGCGACTGGGCGGAGAGAGGACTGTGATTGAGGGTTCCGTAGATTGTAGTGTGGAAAGTCGTTAGCAAGTAGTTTAACCCCAAATGGCCTAATGACCGTTTGGGGTTTATGTCAGAACACCGGTAGGGTGGCGAGCTGATACATCAGCGTTAGTGCCATGCGGCGATGTCCCTCGTTGTTGGGATGCAGACGGTCGGTATCTCTGTTGTTGAAAAATTCAGCCTGTTCGTCCATCAAAGGATAGAGTCCGGATAGGGCGTTCATGTCGATTACCGGAACACTCCAGATGTTGCCGGCCTCCTTCACCGACTCCACGTAGCTGCTCACATATTCACCACATTTGTTGCGATATTCCTCCGTAGGCTGCCAGTTGGTGTCTTTCAGATAGAATCCCGCACGGTGTATCGGAGTCACCAGGACCACCTGTTTGCCGGGGAACATCCTCTTCACCTTGTCCAACGCTATGTTTATCCTTCCGCGATAAGTGGAATCCGTCATACACATCCTCTTGCGCATTCTCTTCACCAAGTGTTTCTGCTCGTGAATGCCAGCCATCACCTCCTCTTCCTGCTCGGTGAACCATTCTCCGACAGGTACCCCGGCATTGAAGTCGTTGGTGCCGATGAAAATCAGTATGGCGTCGAACTCGTTGCCATGCTCCGCCTTGAGCTTGTCAGCCTGTCGCGGAATGTCGTTCCATTGCCGTCCGCTCACGGCATATACGTATGGCGTGATGCCGAGCCATTCCTGCAGCAGACTCCAGTATTTCCTGTTTGCCGCCTTGTGGTTAGGGTCGGTGATGGAATCTCCGAAATATGCCACCCGTTTCCCCTTCCATGGATGGCATCCCCATGAGGAACTTGTTCCTGTAGTGGATTGCGTGACAAACATCCCGGCAGAAGTGTTTCCGGGCGTTTCTACGCCGTTTTCCTTTGCTTGTGTGGTGGCCACAGCCGTTGCCAGCAACAACGCCGTGAGAGTAGAATTTAGTATATTCATTTGTTTTTGGATATTCGTTTGCCCCAATCAGTTTGGTCTCCGATTTGGAGATACCCCCCAATCGGCCATTAGGCCGTTTGTTGTTTTTTTATATACTGCTTGCAGTCTTTTGTTTTTTATAAGGTGTCTTTTGCCTGTTTTTAATTCGCAATAGCTCGCTATTACTCATTAAAAGCCAAACAAAATCCACTCTTCTAAAAATACAAAATCCAAGCAAGCCCTAATAACCGATTTGGGGATATAAGCAAATGAGCCTGAGTCCATATCCGAACCCAGACTCATCAGTATTGTTTTAACCCAAATCGGTCATTAGACCGTTTTTTGGTATTTATTTAAATTGCTTGCAGTCTTTTGCCTTTTAACCCAAAACGGTCATTAGGCCGTTTATTGTATTTTATATTTACTGCTTGCAGTCTTTTGTTTTTTATAAGGCGTCTTTTGCTTGTTTTTAATTCGTAATAGCTCGCTATTACTCATTAAAAGCCAAACAAAATCCACTCTTCTAAAAGAACAAAATCCAGGCAAGCCCTAATGACCGATTTGGGTTTAAGAGCAAAATCCAAGCAAGCTCTGACTACCGGTTTTGGGTTAAATAAGCTTCTTCCATTACATCTCCGTCAGATGCATGTCGCCCTTTTCAGCCAGTGCGATATGCATGGCGAAGGCCTTTCCGAGGTTGTGGCGTGTCTGTCCCATCTGTGCATGCTCAAGATAAGCACGCAGGATAGGTCTGTAGTCAGGATGCGCACAGTTTTCTATTATGAGATGCGCACGCTCTATCGGACTCTTGCCACGCAGGTCGGCAACGCCCTGCTCCGTGACGATCACGTTCACGTCGTGTTCAGAGTGGTCCTGATGGCTCACCATCGGCACTATGCTGCTTATCAAGCCACCCTTTGCCGTTGACGGACAGGTGAAGATGCTGATGTATGCGTTGCGTTCGAAGTCGCCGCTTCCGCCGATACCGTTCATCATCTTCGTTCCGCTGATGTGTGTAGAGTTCGCATTGCCGTAGATGTCCACCTCGATGGCAGTGTTGATGGCAATCACACCCAGTCGGCGTATCACCTCAGGCGAGTTTGATATCTCACTTGGGCGGAGCGTGATGTGGTCTTTCAGATAGTTCATGTTGTCGTAAACCTGCTTCAGACACTCGTTAGACACCGTGAGCGAGCAAGACGATGCGTCTTTCACTCTGCCCTCAAGCATCATCTCCACCACGCTGTCCTGCATCACTTCAGTGTATACATTGAAGTCAGGCACCTCCTTGTGCTTGCCCAGTGCGCCGAGGATGGCGTTTGCCGTGCTTCCCACACCGCTCTGCAGCGGGAGGAATGTTGAAGGAATGATGCCACGCTTCATGTCGTTTACGAGGAATTCAGCCACGTTGTGTCCTATCTGGTCAGTAATAGGGTCGCTGTCCTTGAAGGCACGTGCCTCATCGGGGAGGTTACACTCCACGACGCCCACAATCTTCTTGGCGTCGATTTCCACGTATGGCTTGCCGATGCGGTCGCCCACATTGATGATAGGTATAGGCTGGCGCATTGGCGGATCGAGCGGCTCATATACGTCGTGCATGAACTTGGCGTCCTTGCTGTGGAAGGTGTTAAGCTCCAGAATCACGTGCTTTGCCATTCTCGCTACGGTAGGGCTGATGCCACCTGCCGATGTGAGATACGCCTTGCAGGTGTCTGCACCCTCCTCGATGTCGCACACTTCGAGGATAGCCCAGTCTATGTCACCATAGAATCCGTAGCGCAGCTCCTGTGCCATCTGGCTCAGGTGTATGTCGTTGTAGGATATCTCTCCCTTGTTCACGCTCTTGCGGAACGAAGGGTTTGTGGTATATGGTGCACGGTATTTTATGGCGTGTGCCTCGGTGAGCACACCGTCGGTGCTCTCTCCTGTAGATGCTCCAGTGAATATATTAACCTTGAACTCCCTGCCGGCTTCATGCTCGGCAGTGGCGATTGCAGCCAGTTCTCTCGTTACCGCCTTTGCCGAACCGGCAGGCGTGAATCCGCTCATTCCCAGCGTGTCGCCGTTTTTGATTAATGCGGCTGCGTCGGCCGCCGTCATACGTGTGTAAGCCATATAATACTTTTTTTAATGGTTAATATTTTTTCCCCGATCCGGCAATGAGGTCATTCCGGGAAAGCCCTAATTACCGATTCGGGTTAAGGCCAAGTCAGTTGTTCACAGTCAGAATGCCAAACGTGCCGGTGGTATTGCCGCGGTATTCTATCATTCCGCGTCCTTTGTCGCCTTTGATGAGAATTCCTCCGCTGTTCATGTCATACACCCTGTGGCAGTATCGGCAAGTCGCCGTGCCGTCGGTATTCATCGTCAGGGCATAGCGAGTCAGTCCCGAACTCTCATAGCAGTTGCGGCACTGGCTGTCGTAGGCATAGAATTTTCCCGTCTGGTTTCCGAATCCCACGATGATGGCATTGTATATGCCTATCGTCCATTGTGCCTTCTGGTCTATCGCCGTCAGCATTCCGTAGCTCGGTTCGCTGTTTTGGTTGGTTTCAAACTTGAACCGTGTCTTGCCGTCTTTTGATATCCTGCAGAACACACCCGGCGACATGGCGTTCATCGCGCTGCCAAGAGTCATGTTCTGCATCGTGGAGTTGTTGATGACGAGGTGACACGGATAGTTGCTGTATTCCGAGTCGGCACAGGCAGACAGCAGCATGACTGCCGCTCCGGCATAGAGCGTCAGCCGCTGTCTGTGGCATGGGCAGTGGGCGATGATGCCGTGGAGCATCTCTGCCACTTTACCCCTTATGATTTTCTTTTCCCAGAACTTGTTCATTGGTGTGAAATCAACTGTTGTATGGTATCATTGCCAACACGTCGGCAATCTTTTCCAGTCCCTCCTGCAGCGGCTTCGACACCATTCCCTTGATAAAGGGGTTGATGTCGGCCTTTATGGTGAGACGCATCTTGCATGCCTCGTCGCCCTCAGGCACCACCTGTATCCACAGGTTGGCGGCAATCGGAGAGTTTGTGGTGGTAAACTTGATGCATTTGGGCTCTTCCCTCTCCACGATTTTCATCGCCACGCTTCCCATCGGAGCACTGATGCTCAGGCTGTCGCGGTCGAAGGAGAGGTCCTTTATCTTGTCCTCAGGCAGTTTGTCGCGCACTTTCTCCAGATTGCTCAGGTCGCTGAGCATGGCATATACGGCGGTCTGAGGGTAGGGGATATGCTTGATGCTGCTTTCAAACTTGCTCATAACTTCATCCAGTTAGCAGGGTCCTTGCGCCATTCGTTGAGCACTTCCACATGCTCTGGCTTGATATATCCTGTCTCCTTTGCCTGCTCCACCACGTGGTCGTAGTCGGTCAGTGTGATGAGCTTCACTCCAGCCTCTTCGAAAGCCTTCTTTGCCACGTCGAAGCCGTAGGTGTAAGAAGCTACCATTCCTACCACCTCGCAGCAGTCCTTGCGTATTGCCTCTACAGCCTTCAGCGATGAACCGCCGGTAGAGATGAGGTCTTCCACTACCACTACCTTCATGCCAGGTTTCAGCTCGCCCTCGATGAGGTTCTCCAGTCCGTGATCCTTTGGTTTGCTGCGCACGTAAACGAACGGCAGGTTGAGCTCGTCAGCCACGAGTGCACCCTGTGCGATGGCGCCGGTAGCCACACCGGCCACGGCCTCTGCCTCAGGGAAGTTCTCGAGCACGGCGTGCACGAGTTCCAGTTTCACGTAGTTGCGGAGGTCCGGATAAGACAGAGTCTTGCGGTTGTCGCAATAGAAAGGAGATTTCCAGCCAGAAGCCCAAGTGAATGGATTCTCTGGTTGCAACTTGATAGCCTTAACCTTCATGAGTTTAGAGGCAAATTCTTTTTTCAGTAAGTCCATGATTATTTCGTTTTTAGTTATGATACTGTTTATTTCTTTTATTCCGATTATTCCTTTATGGTATTGCACTCCTTGTCTTCAGGGCCTTGATGCCCTTTGTCTTCAGAGTATGGAAACTCTTTGTCTTTTAGAGCAATGATACCCTTTGTTCCCTGTGTGTTATACCCTTTATTTCTCTGAGAACAGCACCTGTATCACCGTCTGTCCCACAGCCTTGAGTGAGTTCTTGTCGATGTTGTCCATCGTGTCGGTCACGGTGTGCCATGTGGGTCCGAAGGAACTTTGCTGGCAGTTTGGATAATATGCGATGATGTCGATGGTGGGTATTCTCGCCTTTTCGTTCACCGGTCCGTGGTCGTCGGTGATGTATCCGCCTTCCGCCTTTGGGAACAGCGACTCATATCCTGCCACTTCAGCAGCCTTCCACACTTTGTCCACTATGTTCAGGGCGTATTGCTTCGAGAATCCCTCCTGGTAGAAGCGTGCTCCAGTGCCTCCCACCATGTCGAGCAGGATGCCGAAGCGGGCCTCATATCCCGGTTTGTGCGGATTTTCAGCCCAATACTGTGCACCGAGAGCCCAGGAGTCACCGTTGGTGTCTTGGTTGTCGCTCCACTGTGGCACTCCCCAGTCTTCGGCATCGAAGCATACGAAGTCCACTCCCATCTGTAGCGAGTCTGCCTTCTGTATCAGGCGCGCCACTTCGAGCATCACCGCCACGCCGCTCGCAGCGTCGTTGGCACCCATCACCGGTTTGCGCCAGTTGGTGCTGTCGGGGTCGTTGTCGGCCCATGGTCTGCAGTCCCAGTGGGCGCAGAGCAGTATTCTTGTGGTCAGCTCTGGCTTGTAGCTCGCTATGATGTTGGTGCTCTTGAGCACCGTGCCGTCGAAAGCCTTCAGGTCAGCCTTCTGCTCCGTCACCGTGCATCCGTATTCCCTGAATTTCGCCGCTATCCATTCGCCGCACTTGTCGTGAGCTTCGCTGTTCATCGTTCGTGGTCCGAACTCACACTGTTTTGCACAGAAGGCATAAGCCGAGTCTGCATTGAATGTAGGTCCCACCATGGTCATCGTCTCCGTTTCGGCATCAGCCTTTTTGCTGCTTTTGCATGATGCCATAGTGAGTAGCATTGCCGCCATGGGCAGCAAGATATGTGTTAATCTGAGTTTCATTGTATTCTGCTTTTTTGCACCTCAGCCATCACCCTGAGCCAGTTGCCGCCCCATATCTTTTCTATGTCGGCATGAGAGTAGCGTCGTCTGAGCAGTTGGATGGTGAAGTTTATGAGTTCCGAAGAGTCGGCGATGCCGCAGACCCCTCCGTCGCCGTCGAAGTCTGTTCCTATTCCCACGCTGTCGATGCCCATTATGTCGATGGCATGTTCCAGATGGTCTATGGCGTCGATGATGCTCGCCTCCTGTTCGTCGTTTCTTAGAAATCCGTTGTATAGAGTTATCTGCGCCACGCCACCCTTTCTCGCCAGTGCTTCGAGCTGGTCGTCGGTGAGGTTTCGCGGCACGTCACACAGAGACTTGCAGTTGCTGTGGCTGCATACTATCGGTGTGGCGCTGATGTCGAGGGCGTCGTAGAAACTCTGTTCGCCGGCATGACTGAGGTCCACCATCAGTCCGCAGCGGTTCATCTCCCTTATCACCTGCTCTCCCAGCTGGCTCACTCCGCCGTGAGTGTTCTCCGTGCGTCGTGCGCTGTCGCAGATGTCGTTGTCGCCGTTGTGACACAGGGTGATATACACCACTCCTCGCTTTGCGAAATGCTCCACGTTGCGTATGTCGCCGTTCAGCGCCAGTCCGTTCTCTATGCCGAGCATTATAGATTTGCGTCCGTTGCGCTTGTCGGCATACAGGTCAGCCGGAGTCCTTGCTATCGACACGAACTTGTCGTTTGCCCTCACTATGTCTTCAATCTTGTCGAAGATGAGGTCGGCATATTCCGTTGGTGTCTGTGCCGGCAGCGGTGCTATCTCGGCGAATGTCTCTCCCGGTTTTGGCTGTGGCAGATATGCCGCCATTGTCACGGCGCTTTGTCTGCCGTCTGTCATCTTGTGCAGGTCAACGAGGATGCGGCTGTCTCTCCAGTCGAAGTGTATTCCTTGTGGGAAGAACATCGGTGTGTCGCAATGCGAGTCGATTGTCATCACCTTGTCGTGCAGTCTCTTTGCCTCGTTGAATTCAGCGGCACGTTCCACGAGCCATCTGAAGAGCGGCAGTCCGTCGTCGCCGAGCCATTCCGGATGCCATTGCACACCGAGGATGCTCTTGTGTTCGCTGCTCTCCACAGCCTCTATCACCCCGTCTTCTGCCCATGCCGACGTCTCCATCCTCCTGCCGCAGCTGCCCACGGCCTGGTGGTGGAATGAATTCACGTAGATGCGCTCCCTCTGGAATATGTCGTAGAGCACGGTTCCCGGTTCTATCCTCACCGAGTGAGTGGGTTCGCCGCGCCATTCCGCATCCTGGTCGTGTTTCACCCTTGTCTGGGTCTTCCTTTCGGCATTGTCGGTCCCGCAGGAGTCGATGTCCTGTCTCACCTTTCCTCCCAGTGCCATGGCGAGTGTCTGTATGCCGCGGCAGATGCCGAGCATCGGAATCTGTCTGTTGTAAGCCAGTTCCACGGTGAGCAGTTCCGGCAGGTCGCGGTGTGAGTTTATGCCATGCAGTTGCGGCACCGGCTCCTCTCCACACCAGAGCGGATTGAAGTCGCCGCCGCCGGAGAGCAGCAGTCCGTCGATAGAATCAAGGGTGTTTATTATCACGTCGGTGTCATCGACGGGAGGTATGATTACGGGCACACCGCCAGCCCTCACCACAGCCATATAGTATGGCTCGGCGAGTGTAGCGTTTCCGTTTGCAAAGTTTCCGGTGATTCCTATCACCGGTTTTTTTCGTCCTTCAGGATATCTCTTGTATATCCCATTAAGGTGCGACTGGAAATCAAATGGTTCCACGTCTTGAAAGTATTTTTTTTAGTTGACAAGTAGACGAGTAGATTACTCCTTTTTACTAGACAAGTAGACGAGTAGACAAGGAAATTACCACTTCTTGTCTGTTAACCACTCTTCAGTTTGTCAATCCAATCTCCTCGTCAATTTGTCAACTTGTTAACTTGTCAACTCGTTAATCAATATCATCCTCAACAGATTGAGCCTTGGCTCTTCTGCGAGGTCCCACCTCTCCGAGATCTTTCGGTGCGATAGGAATCTCTCTCTTGATGCTCTGCTCCAGAGAGATGAGCGTCTCTGTAGACACCACTCCCGGAATTTCCTGCATCTGGTTGTTGAGCAGGTCCATGAGCTGTCCGTTGTCCTTGGCATAGAGCTTCACGAGCATTGTGTAAGGACCGGTGGTGAAATGGCACTCCACGATTTCCGGAATATGCTCCAGCTGCTCCACAACAGCCTTATACATGCTACCCTTCTGAAGGGTGATGCCCACATAAGTACAGGTAGAGAAACCGAGGCTCTTCGGGTCTACGTCGAATTTGCTGCCCGTTATCACTCCATCCTCTGTCAGATGCTGCACACGCTGATGGATGGCTGCACGTGAAACGTTACATTCTGCCGCTACGTCTTTGAACGGCATTCTTGCATTCTTAGAAAGGATACTAAGTATCTTTTTGTCAAGTCTGTCTATCTTTTCCATAAGAATAAATTACTATTTGGTTCTAATATTATGTTTTATCTTAAAAATGTGCTTTCTACATGGCATTTATAGCATTTTTCACAACATTTGAGCTATTTGCTATTTGCCAATAAGCAAAATTAGTGGTTTTTTATAAACCGCACAACATTTTGGCGGTTAAAATTAGTTTTTTTGCAACAAATTGGTTGTTTCCCTTCATTTTCCTTTAGGTTCGGCTAATTATTAGCCAATATCGCCTTGTCTCCGCTTTTTTTCTCTTGATATATGATAAGGTGAACGTTATGGTCGATACAGGAGGCGACGTTGCCTTGTAATCCAAAAATAATGACGAATACCTCGGCTATTTGGGAAAAAGGTGTAACTTTGTGGTCGCGGATTATGAAGGATAAGTAAAAACCGGCAAAATGCGCCTTATCAAAACGAAAGACTGCAAGCGGTTTAAATAAGACTCCGTTAAAGGTCTAATTACCGTTTTTATCCCTCATAGTCGGTCATTGACATTCGAAACTTTAAATAATACCTATTGATATATGAAAAATATTCTATTGATTATTTCGCTGTTTGCGATTTGTGTCGGCGTGAAGGGGCAGACAATGAAGGGGGATGTGCGTCCGGAGGTGCTCATCGAGACTACGATGGGAAATATACGGGTGGAACTGTATAACGAGACACCGCTTCATCGTGACAATTTTCTGAAACTCATCAGAGAGGACCATTTCTATGACTCGCTACTGTTTCATCGTGTGATACCCGATTTCATGATCCAGGGCGGCGACCCTTCCAGCAAGAATGCTCCCAAGGGGGCAATGCTCGGCGAGCATTCACTGGGCTACACCTTGCCGGCCGAGATCCGTTTGCCTCAGATTTTCCATAAGCGCGGTGCGTTGGCGGCAGCCCGCGAACCCGATGATGTCAATCCGAAGCATGAGTCGAGCAGTACGCAGTTTTATATCGTCTACGGCAGACGGCAGGGCGAGAAGGGACTGCAGCGGGGACGTGAGAATCTGGAAAAACTCTTCGGCGACAGTATCAGGATGACGAAGGAGATGGAGGATGTGTATACCACCGTGGGCGGCACGCCACATCTCGATGGAGCCTATACGGTGTTCGGTCAGGTGGTAGAAGGTATGGATGTGGTTGACCGCATCCAGCACGTTGAGCGTGATGCCAACGACAGACCGCTGGAGGATGTAAGGATTATCCGTGCCACGATATTGAGGGACAAGTAATACAAGTTGACGAGTAGACAAGTTGATGAGTTGACAATGAGATTCGCCTTTTAAACCTTGCAAACAATGATTGTCAGGTTTGGATATGTCCAAGAGCGTATGGAGGTTAGACAAGAGCCATGATATGATTTGAGACAAAAACCGGGATAAAACTAAGGTTGGTGAGGATATTCAAAACCAAGACCCATTATAACCTCAAACCCATCCTAACCTTCCCAAAGGGAAGGAACAAGTTACTATGCCAATCATTTCAGCCAATGAACTTCAGCCCCCACCTAACCTCCCCCGTAGGGGAGGGACAGTTACCATTGGCAGTATGATTATTGCCTGTTGTAAACGTAAGTTTGCACCACTATAACTATCAGAGTATCAATGGTTTATCGAAGACAGCGGTAACTGTCCCTCCCCTACGGGGGAGGTTAGGTGGGGGCTGATGACAATAACTTGAGAAACTTCCTTGTTCCCTCGTCATATAAATTATCCCGAATCGGTCGTTAGGGCTTGCTTGGATTTTGTTCTTTTAGAAGAGTGGATTTTGTTTGGCTTTTAATGAGTAATAGCGAGCTATTGCGAATTAAAAACAGACAAAAGACGCCTTATAAAAAACAAAAGACTGCAAGCAGTAATTAAAAAATACAATAAACGGCCTAATGACCGATTTGGGATTATACAATAGAAGAGGGCGTGTCATTGCGACACGCCCTCTTCACATAACTTCTTTTATTGGTGTATGGAATTTATCCCCAACCGTTTGTCTGGGTTTATTTCTTCTTGGCCTTTGGAGTAGCCTTCATAGTTATACCCTTCTTGGCAGTAGCCTTCTTAGTAGCGGTCTTCTCCTCGACCTTTACCTCAGCCTTTGGCTTCTCGATGTCTACAAGCTCAACGGTGAAGATGAGAGCTTCATAAGGTTTGATGTTGCGGCCGGAACCTCTCTCGCCATAAGCAAGGTCGTAAGGGATGTAGATTTCCCACTTGCTGCCTACAGGCATCAGCTGCAGAGCCTCTGTCCAGCCCTTGATCACCTGGTTCAGACCGAACGTGGTAGTCTGTGGGTTGCGCTTGTAGCTGCTGTCAAACACCTTTCCGTCGATGCTCTTGCCCTCGTATTTCACGGTCACGCGGTCTGTAGCCTTTGGCTTCTCGCCCTTGCCTTCAGTGATGACCTTATACTGCAGTCCGTCGGGCAGAGTCACCACACCCTGCTTCTTTGCGTTCTCGGCGAGGAAATCCTCACCCTTCTTCTTTGTAGCCTTCTCCATACACTCCTTGTTTGCCTTCTCAGCCTCAGTCATGTAAGCCTGTGCCACAGAGTCTGAGAGCAAGCTGTCGTCCTTCAGCAGCGATGCGATGAATCCCTTGTTGAAGAGCTCGGAGTTGATAGAGTCCTTATATTCCTTGAACTGCTCCTTGCGGTAAGGCAGCATTCCCTGCTCCACCATGAGAGCAATCTGCTGTCCTGCAGCGTAAGCCTGAACCTTAGGGTCGTTGATGTTCTTATACATGTCGTTGAAACCGCGAGCCACTTCGGCGATGTCCTTCTCCTCCACATTGTATTTCTGCTTCAGGAATGGCAGCAGTCCGTTTGTCTGTGCCTTTCCGGCAGCATAGCTCAGCGAGTCAGAAGAAGTGGCGAGTTTCACCACCTCCACTGTTTCAACAGTTTTCTTCTTCTTGTCCTTTTTCTTAGCGGCGAAAGCCGTTGTAGTGAGGCTGCCCGCCAGGATGACGAGTGCTAAGAATAATGTTTTTTTCATTGTTGTATTTTATTTTTTAGTTGACGAGTTGACAAGTTGACGAGTTGACAAGTTGACGAGTTGACAAAGAGATTTTCTTTGCCCTTTACTCGTCTACTTGTCCACTTGTTTTATTCTTGTTTATCGGTTCTGCTGTGCTTTCGTTGCAGCCTCAATCTGGGCGCGCTGCTCAGGTGTGAGCTGCTGTCCTGCAGGCTGTGCCTTTCCCTTCTCTGTGCTGATGAGCTCTATTTTGAAGATGAGAGTAGAGAATGGCTTTATCTTGCCGCCGGTGTCACGTGTGCCGTAAGCCTGCTCTTGAGGAATCATAACCTCCCAAACGCTACCTACAGGCATGTGTGTAAGAGCCTCTGTGAATCCCGGTATAACCTGGTTTACAAAGAATTCAGCAGGAATTTTCTGGCCGAAGTTGCCGTCGAACACCTTTCCGTCGATAGTCTTTCCTTCATACATGATCTTTACAGAAGAGTTAGCTCCAGGAATCTCTCCCTTGCCCTCCTTGATCACCTTGTAGCAAACGCCCTTTCCGAGCTTCTTCACGTCGGCACCCTTTGCATATTTGGCAGCGAAAGCCTCGTTCTGCTTCTTGTATGCACCGTATGTCTCCTCCAGAGCCTTGTTCTTTATCTCGGTCATCTTTCTCTGTGTCACATCCTGTGCCTTGTTCATAGTCATGATGCCGCCCTTGCCTGTTGTTCCGCTGATGAAACCGGCCATGAAGTTCTTCAGAGAGATGGTCTTTGTGGAGTCTTCGCCGAAGAGCTCGTGGTTGATGCCCCTCACCAGCTGGTTGCTGAGCTGTTGGCCAATCTGTATACCGGCATAGTATGCGGCCTTCTTCTTGTCGTCGCCGGCATTGGCACCCTCGTTGAGGCCCTTGATGAATTCGTCGATATATGCTGTGTCAACGCCAAGGTTGCTCACGAGATAGTCTTTCAGTCCGTTAGACTGAGCCATACCGATAGCGTAGCTCAGTGAGTCAACGTCGTTCTTCAAATCGGCCTTTGGAGTTGACTTTCCACAAGAGGCCAGACCTGCGGCTACTACAGCTGCCGCAGCAAACAATGTAATTTTTTTCATCGTCGTATTATAATTGTTATAGTTTTCTTTCTTGTCCTTTTCCTTATGCGATAAGGTCTTCCTTACATCACCTCGAGCAGTTCAACGTCGAAGATGAGCGTTGCGAATGGAGGGATAGAACCGCCTGCTCCGCTCTCGCCGTAAGCGAGGATATAAGGGATATAGAAACGATACTTCGCGCCCTCCTGCATGAGCTGCAGGCCTTCTGTCCATCCCGGAATCACCTGGTTGAGCGGGAACACCGCCGGTTCGTTGCGCTTGTAGCTGCTGTCAAACACCTGTCCGTTGATGAGAGTTCCCTCGTAGTGGCATTTCACCTGGTCGGTAGCCTTAGGCTTTTTGCCGTTGCCCTCTCTCAGCACCTCATACTGCAGACCGCTCTTGAGAGTCACCACACCCTCCTTCTTGCCGTTCTCGGCGAGGAATTTCTCTCCCTCAGCCTTTGCAGCCTTTCCCTGCTCGGCGCGGATGGCGTTGATGCGCTCCTCCTGCTGGCGGAAATACTCCTGAACGATTGTCTGTGCGTCCTTGTGTGGAACCTTCAGTACGTTACCGTTGATGACGTCTTTGATAGCGTCGGCGAAATCGTCGATGTTAAGGTCCGACGCACCCATCTGTGCCAACTGCTGGCCGATGCCCAAACCGAGGGCGTAGCTTACTTTGTCCATTTGCTTATGTATAATATTTATTGTTTATATTCCTGAATATGTATGCGTATGCGCTGTGCGCCACAATACATTCCAGATGCTGAAACACCGTTGATTATCACGGCGCTTCAGCATCAAAAGCGCACAAAGGTACTATTTTTATCTGACTAAGTATGTTGTATTAAAGAAAAAATGCTAATTTTGTGCATTCTTAATTTATTTTGAGCCTCCTTTAGTGTGGTTCCTTGTTGTTCAATAATAATTCTGACTATGAAGAAAATTGTAGTGCTGACAGGTGCCGGCATGTCGGCAGAAAGCGGACTGAGCACCTTTCGTGATGCCGACGGTCTATGGGAGAACTATCCCGTGGCGCGAGTGGCAACCCATGAGGCCTGGGAGACAGATCCCGACTACGTGAATGACTTCTACAACATGCTCCGCGGAAAACTTCTTGAGGCGAAGCCCAACAGGGGGCATGAGCTGGTGGCTGCCCTGCAGGAGAAATACGATGTCAGCGTGGTGACCCAGAATGTTGACAATCTGCATGAGCAGGCTGGCTCCAGAAAGGTGATACATCTGCATGGCGAGCTCATGAAGGTGTGCTCGTCGAGGGACCCCTACAATCCACATTTCATCAAGACCCTTGCTCCCGGCAATCTCACCGTTGCCCATGGCGAGAAGGCAGGCGACGGTTCGCTGCTCCGTCCCTTCATCGTGTTCTTCGGCGAGAGCGTGCCGATGATCGAACCGGCTGTTGAAGAGGTGGAGAAAGCCGACATGATGATCATCATCGGCACGTCGCTTGTGGTATATCCAGCCGCCGGACTCGTGCGCTATGTGCGTCCCGGAGCTCCGATATATCTCATCGACCCCAAGCCTTCGGTCTCAGACTCCCGTAGCGACATCCGTCAGATAGTGAAGGGAGCGTCGGCAGGAATGGAAGAACTCATGCAGATACTGGAGAAAGAAGGATAAGAAGTGTAAATCAAAACAATAATAACCAAAATCTATGGAAGAAAACAAGAAAGACAATGTGCAGCTTCCGGACAATGCGTTCCGAGAGCTGAAAGAGGGGGAACAGTATGAACCCGTCATGAGCCCCAAGAAAGTGTATCCGGAGGTAAACATGTGGTCTGTGACCTGGGGTATCGTGATGACGATGCTCTTCTCAGCCGCTGCCGCCTACCTCGGACTCAAGGTGGGCCAGGTGTTTGAGGCAGCCATTCCTATCGCCATCATCGCCGTGGGAGTGTCTACAGCCGCCAAGCGCAGCAAGGCATTGGGCGAGAACGTCATCATCCAGAGCATCGGAGCCTGTTCGGGAGCCGTGGTGGCAGGAGCCATCTTCACTCTGCCTGCCATCTATATCCTGCAGGCCAAGTATCCCGACATGGCAGTATCGTTCTTCAAGATTTTCCTCAGTTCGCTGCTCGGCGGTGTGATAGGAATCCTGTTCCTCATCCCGTTCCGCAAGTATTTCGTCAGCGACATGCACGGAAAGTATCCTTTCCCTGAAGCCACCGCCACTACCCAGGTGCTCGTTTCCGGTGCCAAGGGCGGAAGCCAGGCAAAACCGCTGCTGCTCGCCGGTATCGTGGGCGGACTCTACGACTTCATCGTCGCCACCTTCGGATGGTGGAACGAGATGTTCACCACGCGTGTCATCGGACTGGGCGAGACGCTTGCCGACAAGGCGAAGCTCGTGTTCAAGGTCAACACCGGAGCTGCCGTGTTCGGTCTCGGATATATCATCGGTCTGAAATACGCCTTCATCATCACCCTCGGTTCGCTTGCCGTATGGTGGGTGCTCGTGCCGGGAATGGGAGTTATCTTCCACGACCAGGTGCTCAACGCCTGGAACCCCGAGCTCACCACAGCCGTCGGCGCCATGTCGCCGGAGGAGATATTCAAGTATTATGGCAAGAGCATCGGTATCGGTGGCATTGCCATGGCGGGTATCATCGGCATCATCAAGAGCTGGGGCATCATCAAGAGTGCCGTGTCGCTTGCCGCAAGGGAGATGAAGGGAAAGGGTGACACCACAGCCGACGTGCCTCGCACGCAGCGCGACATCTCGTTCAAGATCATCGCCATCGGTTCTATCGCCACCATCCTCATCACCTTCCTCTTCTTCTGGTTCGGAGTGATGGAGGGCAACCTTCTCTTCGCCATCGTCGGCATCCTGCTCGTGGCATTGATAGCATTCCTGTTCACCACCGTGGCAGCCAACGCCATCGCCATTGTGGGTAGCAACCCTGTGTCGGGAATGACGCTGATGACTCTCATCCTCGCCTCTGTAGTGATGGTGGCAGTGGGAATGAAGGGCACCGGCGGTATGCTGGCGGCGCTCATCATGGGTGGTGTGGTATGTACCGCACTCTCTATGGCCGGCGCTTTCATCACCGACCTCAAGATCGGCTACTGGCTCGGCACCACGCCAAAGAAGCAGGAGTCATGGAAGTTCCTCGGCACCCTCGTGTCGGCAGCTACCGTGGGCGGTGTGATGATGTTGCTCAACGAGACCTACGGATTTGACAGCGGTCAGCTTGCCGCTCCTCAGGCAAATGCCATGGCGGCGGTAATCGATCCGCTGATGAATGGTGTGGGTGCTCCTTGGATGCTCTATGCCATCGGTGCTGCCATCGCCGTAGTGCTCACCTTCTGCAAGGTGCCGGCATTGCCGTTCGCCCTCGGTATGTTTATCCCTATCGAACTGAACACTCCGCTGCTCATCGGCGGTTTCATCAGCTGGTATGTTTCTTCGCGCTCAAAGAGCGAGAAGGTGAACAAAGACCGCAACGAGAAGGGTACTCTTATTGCCAGCGGATTCATCGCCGGTGGTGCCCTGATGGGTGTTGTCAGTGCGTTGCTGCGCTTCTTCGGAGTGAAGTTCGACTATGAAGGATGGTGGGCAAACTCATGGTCGCAGGTTGCCGCCCTCGCTGCCTACCTGCTTCTCATCATCTATTTCGTATGGGCTACGAAGGTGAAGGAAAAGAAATAATCCCCTTACGATCTGATGACCGTTTTGGAATACACACAAAACGGCCATCAGGTCATTCAATGTAATTTTTTTTATTGCTGTCTGCTACAACTTCTCTTTTTGAACATAAGTAAGACAGATTCATTTTTTTGATGATATTGAGCTAATGATTCTTGGATTTTTGTTTGGATCTTGCAGGATTTGCAAGTGCTTGGGCACTTCCTTTTTGGTGTATAAAGGGGGATTCGTAGACAAAAACCAGGATAAACACCTGTATCCTTTTGCGAGCCTCACGGCTTGATTCCTGTCGCACAGGTCGCCCTTACGAGAGCAAACTCTCGACTGTCACCCTGCACGCCATGAATCGGTGGCGACTATGTCGCCACCTCGCAAAAGCATACAAGCGATAAACCAAGATAAACCGGCTGCGCGTAGTAACTGTTCTCTATTCGTAATTCTGAGCCGTGGGGGATAATAATTATGACTACGCACATAGGCATCAGCCCCCACCTAACCTCCCCCGTAGGCAACCCATCCTGGCCTTCCCCAAGGGAAGGAACAAGTTACTCTGCAAATCAGCATCAGCCCCCACCTAACCTCCCCCGTAGGGGAGGGACAGATACACTTGACTGTCAATGGCTTATCAGATTAGGAGTAACCTGCATCTCCCCTACGGGGGAGAACGAGAGGGGGCTGATGATGATCACCGGAGAGACCTACTCCTATTCACGACATCAGCCTCCACTTAATCATATTAGCCCCCACCTAACCTCCCCCGTAGGGGAGGGACAGATACACTTGACTGCTTGACTGTCAATGGCTTATCAGATTAGGAGTAACCAGCATCTCCCCTACGGGGGAGAACGAGAGGGGGCTGATGATGTTCACCGGAGAAACCTACTCCTATTCGCGACATCAGCCTCCACTTAATCATATCAGCTCCCACCTAACCTTCCCCGTAGGCAACCCATCATGACCTTCCCCAAGGGAAGGAACAAGTTACTCTGCAAATCAGCATCAGCCCCCACCTAACCTCCCCCGTAGGGGAGGGACAGATACACTTGACTGCTTGATTGTCAATGGCTTATCAGATTAGGAGTAACCTGCATCTCCCCTACGGGGGAGAACGAGAGGGGGCTGATGATGTTCACCGGAGAGACCTACTCCTATTCACGACATCAGCCTCCACTTAATCATATTAGCCCCCACCTAGCCTCCCCCGTAGGATAGGCTGTCATAATCAGAGACACAAACAACGAAAAGCGGTTGAACAACGACATGGAAGTCGTCATTCAACCGCTTCATTTAACCCTAAACGGTCATTATGCCGTTCGGCGTTTTATCCCAAAACGGTCATTATGCCGTTTGGGGTTTATCCCGATTCTGTCATTATGCCGTTCTGGGCTTAATCCTCATCGCCCCAAAGGTTGAAGCCATTGTTGTCCTTGGCAGTCTCTGGCTGAGAAGTACCGTTCCAAATGCTGATGCCTTTGTCGCTGAAGTTGTAATTCTTCATCGTCACTTCATCCTTCTTGGCAGACAAGTCCTTATAGGTCTTCACTCCGATGCTCGTGTTGTTCATCACGTTCTCGGTGTGCACCTTAATCAGCGTTGTCTCTGGTGATATATATATCTTTTTCATTTTTATCTGTCCTCCCTCAGTTTTACTTTACGATAAATTTCTTTCCGTTCACGATGTATATTCCCTTTGGCAGACTGCGCGTGTCGGCGGCGTTCATCCTCTGTCCGCTCAGACTGTAGATGCCCTTTGTGGCAACCTCAGCATCGTCGTTTCCGCTGATGGCGTTCCAGATGGCAGTAGTCTCGCCCTGCTCCTCAATGCCGTTGATGTGCATAGTGAGCTGCGCTGCAGCTGCCGGGTTGGTAGAAGTGGAGATAATCCATGCGCGGAAAGCTCCTGCGTGAGGCTTGACAGTACCTGTCTCCACCTTGGTTGGGTCATACTGATAGAAGCTGTTTGTCTTGGCGTCGATGAAGTATGAATATTCAGGGAAGTCCACGTTGTTCCAAGAACCGGTGCATTTGAAACCAGAGTCCTCGATGTCAACCACCTTATTGCTTGTCAGAGTCACGTTGGCGAATTTCGGATTCGTCACATCCTTAGCTGGCTTCACGAGCACAGGAGTACCGCCGACAATCATCTGATAGAAATGTTCGAAGAGGTTGAGGTCTGTACCTGTAACGTCGCTGTAGTGCAACACCTTCACTCCATTACCGAACACGCTCTTCATCTGCTTCTGGCTCACGCTGAATGGCAATACTACGGCATACCACTTGTTGGCGCCGAATGAGCGGTTGAGAGTCACGTTATACTGCTTGTCAACTTCCAACTTGTTTATCGCATCGGTGTTGTCTGCATTTCCGTCGAGAGTCACATCTGTAGCAGTGTATGATGCATCTTTATCGAAGCAGAAACCAGAGAGGGCGAGCTTTGTTCTTGATGCGAAGAGATAGTAAGTCTTGCCAGCCTGTACAGGGAACTCGTATGTCACGTATCCCTCGCTGATCAGCATATATCCGGTATGGTCGTAGTTGGTGTCGCCGGTCTCGCTCATGCCGTCGCCCGTGAGTATGTCTGCGTTGTATTCCTCGTGGAGCACGATAATAGGCTGGATGCTCGTGCCGAGAGTCAGTGCCTTGCGCTTGTCAGCGTCGGCAACGGCAGAGTTGAAGTTTGTGAACGTAGTGTTTGTGCCGTCGATGATATTCTGGTAGTATTTCTCCAGCTTGTCCATGTAGTCCCTCGTATAGAAGTTGTCATTGGAAGCATTGTCTGTATTTTGGATCTTTGTCCAGTAAGCATTGTTCACCTTTGATGATGTGTAGGCATAATTGGCACGTATGCTCTTGCCTGTCTCGTCGAGGAAGTATACCGGGCGCTTTCTAACCTTCTCAGGGTATAGCTTTCCGCCGACGTTATGGATAGCTCCCTGCTGCTCCACGAATACTGTGAGTTTTCCGTTGGCTTCAGGCTCAAACTTGAAGAAGCTGCCCACTGCCGGCAGTGCGAAGGTCTTCTCGTGAAGTTGGCTTAAAGCCCTGCAGTGGAAATATTCTTCTTTATCGTTTTTGCCGATGCTGCCGTCGCCGAGTTCTGACTCCACGTCAGCAGTTCCATACAATGCCTTGCCTGATACGGTGTGGATAGAACCGAGGGTGTTGGCATCGTCGTTCTTAGAGAGAGCCTTGAAGTTAGTGCTTCCCTTTATGCCTCCGTATGTCATTGTTATGCCGTTAATATCCTCAACGGTAGTGCCAACTGCCTGTGATTCCAATTTATTCAGATATGTTGTGTTAGGGTCGAGCAGGAAGTATGTGCGTGATACGATGTCAGATTTTATTACTTCGTTATTGCTATTAGTATACTCTGCGTAAGCCCTTACTGTAGAAGTTTTTGTCAGATTCAATTTTACAGGCAATGATTCAGCTACAGTCCAAGTACTTGTGGTAACGGTGCCGTCATTGTTTCTTACCTCTGTTGCGTATTTTACCTTGAGTTTGCTGGAGAGATCCGTTGTCCATTGCTGGTCTGAAATAGTTACAATGAGACTTGTTGCCACTTTTGCCTGGTCGCCAGGAGTGATATCGGGAGTAGCGAGGCCGTAAGAACCATCGTTCTTGAACGACTCTGATGCCTGCTTATCACATTCTCTGTATTTGGTATCGTCGCCTGTTTTCACACGCTTCGTGAAGGCATTCACTGTCACATCGGCATTATTACTCCATGCCATCTTCACTGTCTGAGAAGTCCCTTCCAGCTTCACTCTTTTTGTATTTCCAGTCGAGTTAGGGTCAGAACCATCTGTGGTGTACCAAGTTTCGAGCGTCGTTCCTTCTTGCTCCTTTGCAGTCTGAGTGATGGTGAACGACAACTGTGAAGTCGTCGTTTCGTAGGTGTTCAGAGTGATTGTAGGGGCGGTTACGGAGAGAAGTCTCAATTCACCGGGAATATCCTGATAGTAGATAGTGGCACCGAAAACGAAGAGGTCTTTAGTAGCGCCAGAGAATGTCACGGTCTTATTGTCTTCGCTCCAATTTACAGTCATTTGGCGAGTTGAAACGGAAATATTTCCACTTCCTGTAACTGGGGTAGCTTCCGTTGGCACTTCTGTTTCCTTTTTGCTTATCTTAAGCTCAATCTTGCTGATGGTAGCAACGTTGGCGGTGATGGTAAGGGATTCATTTCTGCCTCCCGTGAACTTGACGCAGTTGTCTCGGAAAGACTTGGTGTTACTTAAAGTCGCCTCTATAGCTTCGTCGCCAGAAATGGATTGCTTGAATGCATTGTTTTCTATCACTAAATCGAATTTCTGTTCCGTCGTTGTTGTTCCTTCCGCCCACGATACTGTCATGGAGCAAAGAAAGAGAATTACGAATGTGGCGAGTCGCTGTAGCGACCTCCTGCATTTGTGCTGCTTGCTGCCGGTAGAACTCGACAGGCAAGTCGTCCCTGTTTGTAGATTCTTCATTTTTTTGTTGTTATATTAATTTATTGTTCTTCTGTTGTACCTGGTTCTCGCTTCTGATATACGTGTTGGGGGCACCGGGGTGGGCATCGTTTCTCCGCTTTGCGCCTTCTTGTGTCATTGTGGCAATTCCTTTTTGGGGAACTGCCGTCATGACGCTGTGCTTGTATGTCGAATTTTTTATGTTGTAGAGTCAGATAGATTCCCTTACCTTAGTCGACAGGTTTTTGCCTGTTTCCTTTTGACTTACGAGTAGATTCTCTATACGTCTGTTTTGACTTACGAATGGAGTCGCTTTTTCGTCTGTTTTTGTAATTCGGTGTGGGATAATCTGTTGCAAAGTTACACAGATGAATGATACGTTATATTATCGGATGCGTTTTTTTTAACGAAAACGTTTGCGCAGACGTTGTTTTTATCACGGAGATTATCGTGGTAGTGGTGTGTGGACATCGTCTTTATTATAATATGGATACATTATTATCACTGATTATTTATTTATTCTGTGGCGCTTTTCCTCTTTATATGATTTCAGACAAAACAAGATATGATTTTAGACAAAAACCAGGATAAACCTATAGTCAGTCACTGTGTTGAATATCAGCCCCCACCTAGCCTCCCCCGTAGGATAACCCATCCTAGCCTTCCCAAAGGGAAGGAACTTGTTACTCAGAATATTGTCATCAGCCCCCACCTAGCCTCCCCCGAAGGGGAGGGACAGATACCCTTGTTGTCTGATTATCAGAAGGCTATCAATAGTAAGAGTAACCTGCATCTCCCCTACGGGGGAGAACGAGAGGGGGCTGATGTTCACCGGAGAAACCTACTCCTATTCACGACATCAGCCTCCACTTAATCATATTAGCCCCCACCTAACCTCCCCCGTAGGGGAGGGACAGATACACTTGACTGCTTGACTGTCAATGGCTTATCAGATTAGGAGTAACCTGCATCTCCCCTACGGGGGAGAACGAGAGGGGGCTGATGTTCATTGGCTGAATTGATTGGCTGAAGTCTTGACAAAGCAGAGTAACTTGTTCCTTCCCTTTGGGAAGGTTAGGATGGGTTATTTTTGGGTTTAATCGCTGTGTCCCACCCTGTCAGAAACGAAAAAAATCCCGCCAGGCAAAGCCCGACGGGATTCTTATTCTTGTGAGATGTCCAACCAGTCAGTGCTTCGTGAGAAGCCGACAAGCGGGAACATCATGCGATGTATCGTCTGTTCAGCGATTAGAGCTGAGGACCAGCTGCAACGAGAGCCTTACCAGCCTCGTTAGTCTCATACTTCTTGAAGTTCTTGATGAAGCGGGCAGCGAGATCCTTAGCCTTCTCCTCCCACTGAGCTGCGTCAGCATAAGTGTCGCGTGGGTCGAGGATGTTGGTGTCTACGCCGTTGAGCTCTGTAGGAACAACGAAGTTGAAGAATGGGATAGTCTTTGTTGGAGCAGCGTCGATAGAGTGGTCGAGGATAGCGTCGATGATACCACGAGTGTCGCGGATAGAGATACGCTTGCCGGTACCGTTCCAACCAGTGTTCACCAAGTAAGCCTTTGCACCGCTCTTCTGCATCTTCTTAACCAGCTCCTCAGCATACTTTGTTGGGTGGAGCTCCAGGAATGCCTGGCCGAAGCAAGCAGAGAATGTAGGAGTAGGCTCTGTGATGCCACGCTCTGTACCGGCGAGCTTTGCTGTGAATCCAGAGAGGAAGTAGTACTTTGTCTGCTCAGCGCTCAGGATAGATACTGGAGGAAGAACTCCGAATGCGTCTGCAGAGAGGAAGATAACCTGCTTTGCAGCCGGGCCCTGAGAGTAAGGACGCTGGATGTTCTTGATGTGGTAGATAGGATAAGAAACACGTGTGTTCTCTGTTACGCTCTTGTCAGCGAAGTCGATCTTGCCGTCCTTGTCCACTGTAACGTTCTCAAGGAGAGCGTCGCGTGTGATGGCACCGTAGATGTCTGGCTCAGACTCCTTGTCGAGGTTGATAACCTTGGCGTAGCAGCCACCCTCGAAGTTGAACACACCCTCGTCGTCCCATCCGTGCTCGTCGTCGCCGATGAGCTTACGCTTAGGATCGGTAGAGAGAGTAGTCTTACCAGTACCAGAAAGACCGAAGAAGATAGCTGTGTTCTCACCGTTCATGTCGGTGTTTGCAGAGCAGTGCATAGAAGCGATGCCCTTCAATGGGAGGAAGTAGTTCATCATAGAGAACATACCCTTCTTCATCTCACCGCCATACCATGTGTTGATGATAACCTGCTCCTTAGAAGTTACGTTGAACACTACAGCAGTCTCTGAGTTCAGACCCAGCTCCTTGTAGTTCTCAACCTTAGCCTTAGAAGCATTGTATACGATGAAGTCCGGCTCCTGGTCGAACTCAGCCTCGTTCTGAGGACGGATGAACATATTTGTAACGAAGTGAGCCTGCCAAGCCACCTCAACGATGAAGCGAACCTTCATGCGGGTGTCCTTGTGAGTTCCGCAGAAACCATCAACAACGAACAGCTTCTTGTTGCTCAGCTCCTTCTTTGCAATTTCCTTTACTGCAGTCCAAGCCTCCTTGGAAGCACGGTGGTTGTCGTTCTTGTATTCCTCAGAAGTCCACCATACTGTGTCGTGAGAATTCTCGTCGTCAACGATGAACTTGTCCTTAGGCGAACGGCCGGTGTAGATACCAGTCATCACGTTTACGGCGCCGAGCTCAGTCTCCTGACCTACCTCGAAACCCTCGAGACCTTCCTTGGTCTCTTCGTTGAACAACACCTCATAAGAAGGATTGTACAGAACCTCAGTAGTACCTGTGATTCCATACTTCTCTAAAACTGACTTATCAAACTTTGCCATTTTATAATAATGTATTTAGTGTGAATATTTCTTTTTATCTTGAATAACTATTGAATCTGTCTTTGCAGAATACCTATCGATCTCTGTATACCTACTGTTTAAAACCGGGGCAAAGGTAGTAAAATTCTATTTTTCAACAAAGCGATGGTTGCCAAAATAACACTCGTCTAAACAATTTTAGGTTAAAGAAGTTTAAATGCAATGTCACTGAAAGTTATTTGTAAAATGCAAGTGTCAATTATTATTCTTTATTTCTTATTTTTGCACGATTCCAGAAACCGCTTCCGTCGGGACGCCCTCTCAGAAGCGGCCCCGCATGGATAAGAATAACGACAAAACAATATATTCCCTATGAAAGTAATAAACTTCAGTGATCAGAATTCCATCATCAACCAGTATCTGGCAGAGATGCGCGACAAGGACTATCAGCAGAACCGACTGCTCTTCCGCAACAACATACAGAGAGTGGGCGAGATGATGGCATACGAGATAAGCAAAACGCTTGACTATCAGCAGAAAACCGTGCATACGCCGCTTGCCGACGCAGAGGTCATCGTGCCGGTGGACGATGTGGTGGTGGCAACGATCTTCCGTGCCGGACTGCCCTTCCATACCGGATTCCTCAATGTCTTCGACCATGCCGGAAACGCCTTCGTCAGCGCATACCGCAAATACACCGACGAGGAACATACCCAGGTGGGCATACACATAGAATATCTTGCCACTCCCGACCTGACCGGCAAGACGCTCATCATCGCCGACCCGATGCTCGCCACCGGAGGTTCGATGGAGCTGGGCTGGGAGGCTCTCGTGTCGAAAGGCAGACCGAAGCACGTGCATGTGGCGTGCGTCATAGCCACGCCGGAGGGTGTGGACTATATCAAGACACACCTGCCGGAGGAGAACACCACGATATGGTGTGCCGCCATCGACCCGGGACTCAACGAGCATAAGTATATCGTTCCGGGATTCGGAGATGCCGGCGATTTGTGTTATGGCGACAAGCTGTAGGATACTACAGGATAGATTATAGGTTTTGACCGATTTGGGTTTAAAGAAGACTTCGTATCTTCTGACATAAGTTCCCCTGCCTTTCTTCCTCTGGAAGGGCAGGGCGTGTTATTTCAAAAGCCCGGTAGGTCATCATGACGTTTTGGGCAACCGCTTGGCGTAAAATCTGCCCAACCGGGGCAAGGTGCTTGCCCATGATGAGAAAGCATCGTGCCCCATGTGGGCAAGCACCTTGCCCGTTTTTTTGTTCAAATGACATGGTGGCAAGGGATATTGGAGATGGCGTACAGCTTGCCCCGAAACCTATTGTCATTCCGTGTTTTCATTTTTAGACCGGTGGAACATCGCCTTATGATGATGGACACTATATTATCACAGATATAACCTGTTGGCGGAATTAAATTAGCGCACGCTTATTAATGACCGATTGGGGTTAAAATTGGGCACGGTGCTTGCCCAACTGGGGTACGATGCTTTCTCATCATGGGCACGGTGCTTGCTCCGGATGGGCAGAATTGCAGTCAGACGTCTGCCCAATAAGTTAACATGCTATCTGACAATTCCTTCCATCAGCAAAACCATCCAGACAATTGGCTGACAATCGTAAGGTGGTCAATTGCTTGTTTGTCAGGATATTACGGCAAAAAACCAGATGGTCTGACAGTTTTTTCGGCAATTCTTGATTTTACGGAGAATCAAGCGATATTTACAACTTTTACTCATGTCTGTCAACATAAATTAATCCCGCCAACGGGTAGATATAATTTATTCCGTGGTGCTTTTCCTCTTTATATGATTTCAGACAAAACAGAATATGATTTAGACAAAGAAACGGGATGTGATTTTAGACAAAAACCAGGATAAACCCATAGGATGGGTTATCCTTCGGGGAGGCTAAGTGGTGGGGTAATTCGCGGTACCCACTATATATCTATACCCAATTGCCGACTGCATACAGAGGTCTGTTCTCCATCCAATCCTGATTCTGGTATGGCATCATGGAAAGGCGCAGACCTTTTAGTTCAGGGTGTTTGCCTATGAATGTTCTCAAGGATTTGGCATGCACGTTCACTTCAGCCTTAACTTCAATCGGAACAACAACAGCACCTTTTTGTACCACTAAATCGATTTCAACCCTCGAATCATTGCTGCTATAATAATATATAGACAAGTCCTCTGTCATCAACTGTGTCAATACAAACAGTTCGGTAAATGCACCTTTGTATTCCTTGAACAGGGTGTCAGCCACAATGATACTTTCAGCAGGAGCGTCTGACATTGCCCCCATTAACCCTATGTCAAGTACAAATAGCTTGAATACGGACATTTCCTCATAAAACTTCAAAGGAATCGAAGGTGTAGTAATTCTGTTGATTTGATATATTAGCCCCGCATCCAAGAGCCACTGTATGGCTATTTCGAACTCAGAGGCTCTTGCCCCTTTCTTTAAAACTCCAAATATGAATTTTTTGTTCTCCTTGGCGAGTTGCGCAGGTATGGAGTCCCATACCATATTGATGCGGGGCACTTCTTGAATTGGTGCATGCTTGGAGAAGTCTCTACGGTAATCGAACAGAATTTGCTTCTGGATGTTACGCACTTCCTCAAGATTCTTTGTCAAGGCAAATTCTGCCACAGCAGCCGGCATCCCTCCTACATAATAATACTGACGCAGACGATCAATCAAACGAACCGACAAAGAATCGATAATGGAGAAATCCTTTGAGGCTAGAACATCCACCAAAGGCTGTTCGTCTATAGCCATGAGAAACTCATCGAAAGTCATAGGATACATCTTTATCATGTCAACCTTACCTACTGGGAACGATGTGTCACGGTGAAGCGAAATTCCGAGTAGCGAACCAGCCACAGCTACATGATATTGGGATGCATCCTCACAAAAATATTTCAAAGAATTTAGAACCGTCGGATTCTCTTGTATCTCGTCGAAAATGATAAGAGTGTTCTCCGGTTCAATATTCACATGCAGAATGGCTGAAAGAGAGAGCAATATTCTGCTGATGTTATAGTCCTGAGAAAATATCTTGTCCAGCGTTTTGTTCTTGTCACAATTGACATACGCCATTTTCTCGTAGTAATGTGAACCGAACTCTTTTAAGATATATGTTTTGCCCACTTGTCTTGCTCCGTTGACAATCAATGGTTTACGGTTTTTCTTGTTTTTCCATTCAATGAGCTTTGATAAGATTTTTCTCTTCATATCTACATTTATTTGCACGAGTATTTGCTGCAAAGATACATTTTTTCGCACGAATAATCATCACGGTCACACATTTTTTCGCACGAGTCAATTATGTTTTTCGTTTTGCTGCTAATAAATGAGTAGACACATTACTATTTTGCAATACAACATGACATACCAAAAAGGAAGCACTGAAGCACTTCCTTTTCCTGAAGAATTCTCTTGTCCTATGGCATCAGCCCCCACCTAGCCTCCCCCGAAGGATAACCCATCCTAACCTTCCCAAAGGGAAGGAACTTGTTACTCAGAATATTGTCATCAGCCCCCACCTAGCCTCCCCCGTAGGATAACCCATCCTAGCCTTCCCAAAGGGAAGGAACTTGTTACTCAGAATATTGTCATCAGCCCCCACCTAACCTCCCCCGTAGGGGAGGGACAGTTACTATTGCTATTGATAATCTAATGATAATCAGACAACTACAAACGGCTATCATGTAGTCAAGGGTATCTGTCCCTCCCCTACGGGGGAGGCTAGGTGGGGGCTAAAGTTCATTAGGCGGAGTAATCTGTTCCTTCCCTTTGGGAAGGTTAGGATGGGTTGTCTTGGTGAAGGTCAGGATGGGTTGTCTTGGTGAAGGTCAGGATGGGTTGTCTTGGTGAAGGTCAGGATGGGTTGTCTTGGTGAAGGTCAATGGGTTATCCTTCGGGGGAGGTTAGGTGGGGGCTGATGGCAATATTCAGAGTAGTTGGTTTTGGTATTGAGTTAAGATTGGACTTCATCACCCTTGTGGTTTATCCAGGTTTTTTTCTTTAATCATACACTGAGATCAGCTGTTTACGGATTAACGGATATCAGGTGCTAATCAAATTCCCAGCAAGTTCAGATTGCCGATTTGGGTTAAAAGACCTGTAAAAGTCGGCTTGTGTCATAAGAATCGTACGTCGATTGACTAAAAAAACTCAATAAAACGGTTATTTTATATAATAAAGCATTATATAAGGTAGATTTTCCGATTATTCTGACTACATTTGCAGCTAAATTACACTAAAAGATTCTTATGAAACGAAACTTATTCCCGTTCACGCTGCTTCTGGCAGGAGTCATGATGCTCGCTTCATGTCTCAACGACGAAGATGACAGCATCAAAATCACATATTACGGCGATGCCGCCCTCACCTCGTTTTCCGTTGGAACGCTGACGAGGACATACCTCAACAACAAAGGTGAGGCATTGAAATCCACCGTCGACGGTACCGACAGCACGACAACGGTAGACGGAAGCAAATACAAGTTCACCATCGACCAGCTGAAGCGTGAGATATACAATGCCGACTCGCTGCCGGCAGGTACCGCCGTGAGCAAGGTTGTATGCTCGTTGGCGAGCAAGAATTCCGGAGTGGTGTATGTAAAGAGAATGGCAAGCGACACCCTCGACTATTTCACCGGAAACGATTCCATCGACTTCAAAGACAAGAGAGTGTTCAGGGTGTATTCCACCGACGGACAGTCATACAGAGACTATAACGTGGAAATCCGCGTACACAAAGAGCTCGCAGACTCCTTTGAGTGGCAGAGAGAAGATGTGTCGAACATCCTTCCAGACCTCGGCAAATACAAGGGAGTGAAGATCTTCGCCATGGGCGAAAACGTGTTTGCGATGGTCAACGACGGAGCCACCTCGTTCGTAATGCGCAAGGGAATCAACGACAACAGCCATTGGAACACGGTGACGCCCAACGTGAATACCGTGTTCTCGCCGGATGCCTACAAGAATGTGGCGACACTCGACGGGTGGATATATATGCTCACCAACGGCATTATGTTCAAGTCGAAAGACGGAGCGGAATGGCAGAACGTGAATGTACAGGGAGTGGAAAACCTGAAGCAGCTCGTGGGAGCGTCGGCAACAAAACTCTATGCCATCACACAGAACGGTATGGCATCGTCGAAAGACGGCGAGGTGTGGACCGACGTGGCACTCGACGGCGACAAGAACCTGCTGCCTACCGGAAGCATCAGCTTCTGCACCATGCCTTCGACGACGAATAAAGGCGTGGACCGACTCGTGATGGTGGGAAATTCCGCCAAGGCAGACACCGCCGCCGTGGTGTGGGGAAAGATTGAAGACTATGGCGAGGAGCAGGACTCATACTCGTGGTCGCTATATGAAGGAAACTACAAGAAGGAACTGCCTAATATGGCAGGACTATCAGTGGTGAGATACGACGGCAGACTCTATGCCATCGGAGGCGCAGGACTCGGCGGCAGCACCGCACAGCCATACGCACAGCTCTATTTCAGCAAAGACCAGGGCCTGACATGGCATAAGAGCACACTCTTCACACTGCCAGCCGACATGCCGAAGGACGTGGACCCCAACACGCTGAGCATGACGACAGACAAATACAACAACGTGTGGATAATCAGTGCCTCTACGGCACAGGTGTGGAAAATGCGCATCAACCGCCTCGGATGGAAGACCGAACAGACGGCTTTCAGCGAGTGACCGTTTTAGAAATGCACAGAGCATGGGCGGATATGGTATCCGCCAGCCGGCGAAAGGCCGGTTTGCCGAACGCCATGCCTAATATATAATAAGGTGTAAAGAACATACAGCCCCAGAAGGCAGAAAACATATAAAATGACAACATCGCATATCCAGAATATCCTATATGCTGCGCCCCGTGAAGCACGCTCTGCAGAAGTGATGAGGCTCGCGGAACGAGGATGGGCTTTGCTTCTCCTGCTCCTCCTGCTGCCGCTGACGATGCAGGCACAGGAAGACGACATGTATAAGATGGAGATAGGAGCCGGTGTGGGACTGGTGAGCTATGAGGGCGACTTCAACGGGAGCGTGGCAAAGAACGCACAGCCCGGAGCATCCCTCGTGTTGCGCCGCGTGTTCAATCCATATATGGGACTGAAACTTAATCTCCTCTACGGCAAGCTGAAAGGCGACTCCGACGGGGAGAAGACATACTATCCCGACTATCAGCAGGAGAAATACAGCTTCAGCAACACGCTGATGGACCTCTCGCTGACATACGAATACAACTTCTGGCCCTATGGCACGGGACGTGACTACAGAGGGGCGCAGAAGCTAACGCCATTCGTGTTTCTCGGTCTTGGAGCCACATACGTGAAGACAAGCGACAAGAGCGTCTTCACCGGAAACTTCCCGCTCGGAGTGGGAGTGAAATACAAGTTGGGAAAGCGGGTGAACCTCGGACTGGAATGGGCAATCCATTTCTCCCTCAGCGATGAGCTTGACGGAGTGAAGGACCCCTATATGATAAAGAGTAGCGGACTGTTTAAAAACACCGACTGCTACTCGGCTCTGCAGCTGACGCTGACATACAGCTTCATGCAGAAATGTAGAACTTGCAACAGTGACAAATATGACTGACAACCAGAACATTATACCCCTGGATATGGAGCGCATACCGCAGCATATCGCCATCATCATGGATGGTAACGGACGGTGGGCTACGGAAAGAGGAAAGGAAAGAAGCTACGGACATCAGGCCGGAGTGGAATCGGTGAGGAGAATAACATCGGAGTGTACGAGACTCGGAGTGAAATACCTCACGCTATACACATTCTCCACAGAAAACTGGAACAGACCTGCCGACGAGGTGGCAGCCCTCATGGGACTCGTGCTCACGGCACTGGAAGACGAGCTGTTCATGAAGAACGACGTGCGCTTTCAGGTGATCGGCGACATCGACCGTCTGCCGGAGGAGGTGCAGAAGAAACTGCAGGAGACCATAGACCATACCGCCGACAACAAGGCAATGACAATGGTCATAGCCCTCAGCTACTCGTCAAGATGGGAGATAACGAAGGCGGTGAAGGAGATATCAACGCTCGTGGCAGAAGGAAAAGCCAAGGCCGACGACATCAACGAGGACTTCATCAGCAAGCATCTCGTCACCAGTTTCATGCCAGACCCCGACCTGCTGATACGCACCGGAGGAGAGCTGCGCATATCAAACTACCTGCTATGGCAGATAGCATATTCAGAACTCTATTTCTGCGACACATACTGGCCCGACTTCGCCGAGGCAGACCTTCACAAGGCGATAGCCAGCTACCAGTCAAGGCAGCGACGCTTCGGAAAGACAGAGGAGCAGGTGGAACAGGAGAAAAACTGAGGCAACAGGAGAACAAGAAGACAAAAGATTATACGACATAAACAACGATGAATAAGTTATTAAAGAAAGTGCTGTTGTGCATAGCAGCGGTGATAATGGCATCCGATGCCTGTGCACAGGAGAAGATCGTAAACCCAGACATAACATACGCTGGATCACCACGCAACTGCGTCATCGCCGGCATCGCCGTATCAGGTGTGGACGGATACGAAGACTATATGCTGACAGGTATCTCAGGACTCACCGTGGGACAGGAGATATCTGTGCCGGGACAGGAAATCACCGACGCCGTGAAAAGATACTGGCGCCATGGACTCTTCTCAAAGGTCACCGTAGCCGCCGACTCCATCATCGGCGACAAGATATTCCTGCATTTCTATCTTGCCACCCGTCCGCGTGTGTCGGTAATCAACTACACGGGAGTGAAGAAATCGGAAAGAGAAGACATGGAGACGAAACTCGGACTGCTCAAAGGCAGCCAGATAACTCCAAACATGCTCGACAGAGCGAAGACCCTCGCCGAGAAATACTTCAAGGACAAGGGCTTCAACAATGCCGAGATAACGATAACCCAGATTGACGATATCTCCAACAAGAACCAGGTCATCCTCAATGTTGATGTGGACAAGAAGGAGAAGATAAAGGTGAGAAACATCACCATCGATGGCAACAAACAACTGTCTACCAAGAAGATAAAGGGTGGACTCTTCTCAAAGGGCGCCCTCGGCAAGATCCGTGAGGCAGGCAAACTGTCGAGCTTCCTGAAAGCCACCAAGTTCACGCCGGAGAGATATAAGGAAGGCAAGCAGGCGCTGCTCGACAAATACTACGAGCTGGGATACCGCGATGCCGCAATACTGGAAGACAGCGTGTGGGAAAACGACCCCAAGCACGTGAACATATATCTGAAAGTCACAGAAGGAAAGAAATACTATATCCGCAACATCACATGGGTGGGCAACACCGTATTCACCACCGACTATCTCAACCGTGTGCTCGGCATGAAGAAGGGCGATGTGTATAACCAGAAGCTGCTCGGCAAACGACTCAGCGAAGATGAGGACGCCGTGGGCAACAACTACTGGAACGACGGATACCTCTTCTATAACCTGCAGCCGACAGAGGTGAACATCGTGGGCGACTCCATCGACCTGGAGATGAGAATCTTCGAGGGACAGCAGGCACATATCAGCAGAGTGCGCATCAACGGCAACACAAGACTCTATGAGAACGTGATACGCCGTGAGCTCCGCACAAAGCCAGGCGACCTCTTCTCGAAGGATGCCCTGCAGCGTTCTGCCCGTGAGCTCGCATCGATGGGACATTTCGACCCGGAGCAGATACAGCCAGACGTGAAGCCGAACTACGAAACAGGAACCGTGGACATCTCCTACGACCTTGTGCAGAAGTCAAACGACCAGGTGGAGTTCTCGCTCGGATGGGGACAGACCGGTGTGATCGGTCGTGTGGGACTGAAGCTCAACAACTTCTCGATGCGCAACCTGTTCAACAAAAACCGTGAGCACCGCGGCATCATGCCTATCGGCGACGGAGAGACACTCTCGCTCGGCGCCCAGACCAACGGTTCATACTATCAGTCGTATAACGCTTCATACTCCACAAACTGGTTCGGAGGCAAGCGACCGATACAGTTCACCGTCGGTGCATACTTCTCAAAGCAGACCGACGTGAACAGCAACTACTACAGCAGTGCGCTGATGAACAACTATTACTACAACTTCTACGGATACGGAAGCTCAAACAACTTTAACTACGAGAACTATCTCGACCCAGACAAATATGTGGAGCTGTTCGGAATATCAGTGGGATGGGGCAAGCGCCTGCGTTGGCCTGACGACTACTTCACCCTCTCGGCAGAGGTGTCGTTCCAGAGATATATGTTGAAGAACTGGCAGTACTTCATCGTGACAGACGGTAACTGCAACAACCTCAACTTCTCGCTCTCGCTCTCAAGAACATCTACCGACAACCAGCTCTTCCCACGTCGTGGATCAGAGTTCCTGGCTTCTGTGACAATCACTCCGCCATGGTCAAAGTTCCAGAAGAAAGACTATGCCAACCTTGCCACCGACCCTCAGTCGCCTAACTACAAGGACGAGCAGCAGGAGAAATACCGTTGGGTGGAGTATCACAAATGGAAGTTCAAGGCACGTACCTTCACTGCCCTCACCAATGGCCAGAAGTGCCTCGTGCTCATGGCACGCGCCGAGATGGGACTCCTGGGATCATACAACAAGCACAAGAAGTCACCATTCGAAACATACTATGTGGGAGGTGACGGTATGAGCGGATACTCTTCAGGCTATGCAGAAGAGACCATCGGACTCCGTGGATACGAGAACGGTACGGTGGGATACAACAGCTATGCCTACGACCGCTTCACCATGGAGCTTCGCTATCCGTTCCTGCTCGGCAACACCACAATCTACGGGCTCACCTTCGTGGAGGCAGGTAACGCCTGGAGCGACACCAAGAAGTTCAACCCGTTCGACATGAAGCGCTCTGCCGGTATCGGTGTGCGTATCTATCTGCCGATGGTGGGACTGATGGGTATCGACTGGGCATACGGTTTCGACAAGGTGCTCAACGGATCATCGTATAAGAGAGGCGGATCGCAGTTCCACTTCATCCTCGGTCAGGAGTTCTAAATAATGGATAAAGAAAATATTAACACAATGAAGAAACTATTGTTTATCGCCGTGATGCTGGTTTCAGCATTGGGCATGAGCGCACAGAAGTTCGCTCTCGTCGATATGGAGTATATCCTCAAGAATATCCCTGCCTATGAGCGTGCCAACGAGCAGCTCTCTCAGGTGGCAAAGAAATGGCAGGCAGAAGTCGACGCCATGGGCACAGAGGTGCAGACGCTCTACAAGAACTATCAGAACGAGTCGGTATTCCTTTCGCAGGAGCAGAAGAAAGCCCGTCAGGAAGCCATCCTCGCCAAGGAGAAAGAGGCAAGCGAACTGAAAAAGAAATATTTCGGACCGGAAGGCGAACTGTTCAAGAAGCGCACCAGTCTGATGACCCCTATACAGGAGGAGATATACAATGCCGTGAAGGACATCAGCGAGCTGCGCGGATATTCCCTCGTGCTCGACCGTGCTTCAGACACAGGCATCATCTTCGCTTCGCCAAAGGTGGACATCAGCAATGAGGTGCTTACCAAGCTCGGATATTCAGCCAACTGATTTAGTGATGGATTATTTGGTGGGTAATAAAAAACATATTACATTTGCACCGCACAGAGAAAACGTGGAAAGACAAGAATAATATTAATAACAAAACAAATAAACAACGAAAATGAAAAAACTGATTTTAATGTTGATGTTGTTCGCTCCTATCGCAACATTCGCACAGAAGTTCGGACATGTCAACGCACAGGCCGTTATGGAGAGCCTGCCAGAGTTTATTAAGGCACGCGCTGAGGTTGAGGGTCAGGCAAAGGTCTATGACAACCAGCTCAAGGAGATGCAGACAGAAATCCAGAAGAAGGCTGAGGAGTATGACAAGACTCAGGCTACTATGAACGATACCAAGCGCAAGGAGACAGAGGCTACTCTGCAGGACCTCTACCAGAAGTTCCAGCAGGCTCAGCAGGATAACGCTCAGGCTATCCAGAAGCTCCAGAACGAGAAGCTCCAGCCTATCGTTACAAAGCTCCAGAACGCTATCAAGAACGTTGGCAAGGCTGGCGGTTATGTTTACATCATGGACCTCTCAAGCGGTATTCCATACATCAGCGACACTCTCAGCAAGGACGTTACTGCTGACGTGAAGGCTGAGCTCAACAAGCTGAAGTAATACAGACCGCAAATACGGTGGACAGTGTGTGAGGCGGATGACGGAAGTCTGAAGCCGGAGACGGCAGTCACCGTGGAGATATTACATACGGAGTGTGTCAAAAGTAGAGGACTGCGCCTTATAACGCTCCTTGCTTTTGACACATTCTGCTTTAAATCAACAACACCTATCAGATTATGAAAAGAATTTTCTTATTTCTCTTCGTTGCCATCTTCGGTTTTGCTGCTGAGGCACAGGATTTCAAGTTCGCTTATTTCAGTTATGGCGAAGCCCTCAAGTCGATGCCCGACTATGAGCTGGCTGCCACCAATGTGAACAAGCTGCGCAACCAGTATGACAACGAACTGAAGAAGGCAGAAGACGAGTTCAACGCCAAATATGAGGACTTTCTCGAGAACCAGCGCACCCTCGCTCCAGCCATCCTCGACAAGCGTCAGGCAGAGCTGCAGGAACTGTTGCAGAAGAACCTGAAGTTCAAGGAGGAAGCCAAGCGTCTGCTCTCTCAGGCAGAAAACGATGCCTTCGCTCCTCTCAAGCGTAAGCTCAATGCAACGGTAAAGAAAATCGGTATGGAGCGTGGCTATGCCTTCGTGCTGAATACCGACGGCGACGCCTGCCCGTATGTTGACAGTACCAAGGGCGATGACATCAGCGTGATAATCGCTGACGCTCTGAAATAATCCCCAACCGGTCCATAAGACTGATTGGGAACAGTTGCGTAACAGCTATGGTTTGCAATCATATAAACATCATACTACTATGATTGAATCTACAGGTAAAACAGGTCCTATCGGAGTGTTCGATTCCGGCTATGGCGGACTGACCATCCTTCATCAGATGCGTCAGCTGCTGCCGCAGTACGACTATCTCTATCTCGGCGACAACGCCCGTGCTCCGTATGGTCCACGGTCGTTCGACATCGTATATCAGTTCACTCGTGAGGCAGTGGAGAAACTGTTCAGCATGGGATGCCATCTCGTCATCCTCGCCTGCAACACCGCCTCCGCCAAAGCCTTGCGGTCGATACAGCAGAATGACCTGCCGCAGATAGACCCCAACCGCCGTGTGCTCGGCGTGATACGTCCCACGGCGGAATGTATCGGCAGCATCACGCAGTCGCGCCACGTGGGCATTGTTGCTACCGCAGGAACCATCAAGAGCGAGAGCTATGTGATGGAGATACACAAGCTCTATCCCGACATCACCGTGACGGGAGAGCCATGCCCCATGTGGGTGCCGCTGATAGAAAACAACGAATATGACAGTCCAGGTGCCGACTATTTCGTGGAAAAGCGCATCGGTAATCTGATGCGCCGCGACCCGCAGATAGACTCCATCATCCTCGGCTGCACCCATTATCCGCTGCTTCTGAACAAGATTCTGAAGTATGTACCGCGCGGTGTGCGCATCGTGCCGCAGGGCGAATATGTCGCCAACAGTCTGAAAGACTATCTCATGCGTCATCCTGAGATGGATATGCGCTGCTCCAAGCACGGCACCTGCCATTATCTCACCACAGAGAGTGCTGAGAAGTTCCGTGAGTCAGCACAGCTCTTCCTCAACGAGGATATCGATGTGGAGCGTGTCGTGTTGGGATGAAAAACATTTTTTCCTGATTTTCTTGCTTTTCCCATTTTTAAATCTTATGTTTGCACCTTGGAAAGTGCAGATGAATCCAGAATATGCACCTTTGAAGGTGCATTTCTTGTAATTAAGTGCACCTTGGAAGGTGCATTTTGTAGTATTATATGCACTTTGGAGAGTGCAAACTTTATTATGGAACCAACTTCGGCGGTATAAAAATAATACGGATATGGATATTACACTTGTTAACTTCATGAACGAACAGTTAAGTCTTGTAAGTTTAGACTTCAAACGCTATATGTATGAGAAGTTGCCTTGGGAGGCAAGGCTCGTAGGGTTGATGGGACCGCGTGGTGTCGGTAAGTCAACAATGATACTGCAGCGAATCAAGGAGATGGCAGAGGCAGATCAGCAACAAACTCTCTACATATCGGCAGATCACAGTTATTTCACCACGCATACCTTTGTGGATACAGCTGACGAGTTTGTGAGAGAAGGTGGTAAATGGCTGTTTATAGACGAAGTTCATAAATATGACGGCTGGTCGAGAGAATTGAAGCAGATTTATGATTCCCATCCAGAGCTGCATATATTCTTTAATGGTTCTTCAGTACTTGATATTCTTGAGGGTGAAGCCGATTTGAGTCGGCGTGCATTACTGTTTGATATGCAGGGGCTGTCTTTCCGTGAATACCTCGAATTGTTTCATGGCATCAAGACACCAGTCAGGAGTCTTGAGGATGTGTTGGATGGCAATACACGTATCGAAGGCATTCTCCATCCCATACCATTGTTCAACAAGTATTTGCGTGAAGGCTATTATCCATTCGCAGAAGAAGGCTATGTGCAGCAGAGACTGCAACAGGTGGTTCGCCTTACTATGGAAGTAGACATACCACAGTTTGCTAATATGTCGCCAGCTACGGGTAAGAAATTACGTAGGATGCTGACGATCATAGCCGGTAATGTGCCTTACAAGCCGGAGGCTACAGGTCTGGCAAATGAAATAAAGGTGAGCAGAAATGATATCCCTACTTATCTGCTATATATGGAAAAGGCAGGTATGATAGGTCAGTTGCGCGATGAGACAGGCGGAATGAGAGGCTTGGGAAAGGTGGAAAAGGTTTATCTTGACAACACCAATCTGATATATGCCATATCTGGCGAGAATGCCAACATAGGTAATGTCAGGGAAACGTTCTTCTACAACCAGACCCGTCTGGCATGTGATGTTACATCTTCCAAGGTATCAGACTTCGCCATAGGTAAATATACTTTTGAGATTGGAGGAGCAAAGAAAAGCCACCGCCAAATAAGGGATGTTGAAAATGCTTTTGTGGTGAGGGATGATATGGAATATGCAAATGGTGATATACTCCCGTTATGGAGTTTCGGACTATTGTATTGATTCCAATCTGTGGAACTCCAAATTATTTCAGAATTTCCAACGCAGCTGCAACTGTATGTCGGTGAGAGATGATGCATCCACCTGTTGCAGTGCCGTTCCCACTTGCGAACGGTCGAAATACGTGGTCGTGCCAGCCTTTGCCATCACGTATAGACGGTTGGTGGGCATATACTTCACGATGAGCGCATAGCGGATTCCTTCGCCGTAATACGACGGGAAGGAGAAATCATAAAGCATGCCGCGTTCATAGCTGTATATGCTGCTGTAGTAATCGTCGGTGTGGAAATATCCGCATGTGGCGTAGATGGCGAAGCGGCGTATTGCCGTGGTGCCACCGCCGAGAGAAGCCATATATCCGTTGCTGCGCTCTTTGAACACCGTTGTGGTGCCGTCTATCTGAGCCTTTATGCTCCAGCTGCCGCCATCGTATAGTGCCGCCAGGCGAGCACGCTGGTCTGTCTTGTAAATCAGTGCCGTCTTGTCGGCATTGTCTTTCTGCCGTTTCTTCAGCCGGTAGCGCCCTGTCAGCGTGAGGCGTCCTGTGGTGTAAACGGCAGAAAACAGGTTGTCGAAAGAACGTGATGCCGTTGATGCCTGATACCGTGCCCACGGGAAATAAGCTGCGTCGGCGTAATAGCTCAGCAGCAGACCGCCAAAGGGCTTCCAGTCAGCCCCCACATACACTCCGCTTTCGTTTTGCACTCTTCCTCCGTCGCTGTAGCTTTGAGAGAAGAGCGAATAATACTTGTATGAATAATATCTCTGCACGAGGCGCATGGTGAAATTAGACGCCAGGCGGTATGACATCGTGTTTATCGTAGCCCATGCGTGGCTGCTTCCCGTTGCTGTTTCTCCCCTGAAGGAGAACAGTCCGCTGCGGTAGCCATAGTCTACGCTCATGCCATAGAAACGTTCGCCCTGGGGATAATATCTGCGGTAAAGCGAATTGGTGTTCGGGCTGAGGCGCTTGTCGAGGCTCGTGTAGTATGCCGACACGCCGCCAACGAAATGCGACTTCATGAACGAGAGGTTCGCTCCGGCGGCAAACTGCGAAGCGTTGTTTTTCTTCTTCATCTCCGTCTCCGTGCGGTGGTATCCAGTCTTCAGTATCGTGGCTATAGAACCGTCGTCGTTGTTCAGCGTGGCGTCGATATACCGGTATGATACGAAAGCAGTGAGATCGAGACATGGAGAAATCCTCACCGTGGCGGCACCGCCCTGCATATAGTTGCCGGATGACCGTGAGGAATGCGGACGGATAGCAGTCCCCGTCTTGTTGAAAGAAGCCATTGAGGTGGTCTTTCCTATCGAGAAATCATTGTTCACGAGCAATCCCATTCCCATCTTCACCTTGTAGCGTCCGAGAGTGAGAGCCTTGAGGCGTCCGAGTTTCCTTATAGAGAGATAATATGAATAGAAGTCGTAGCCCATGCTGTTGCGGCCAGAGAAAAACGGTTCGCCGGCATCCTGCGCTCCCACGATGCCCAGTCTGAAATTGTCGGTATAGCGGTATTCGTAGCGAATGCTGTGGCGGTATTTATATCCCATATACCCGTTTTTGTCACCTTTCCGCTCGTAGAGAGGAATGTTGCCGGTGGCGGTGAGGATGTTCTCACCGTATTTGATGATGTTTTTGAGCGTCAGTGAGCTGCGCTTCTCCACGGGAGTTATCACTATGAAGTATGGCAACAGCCGTCGGTTGGTGAATGTCAGAGACCGTATCATGGCGAGTTCGGCTGTGGTTTTCATCTCCTGGTTTCGGTATATATATTCCAGGATGTCAGCCACCTCGTCATCGCTGAGGAATGGTATGCGCTCAAGGTCCTCGCGGGTGGCGTGGTTGATGTCAACCGGCGACTGTTCGAGGTCGCACAGCGCATCGTACATGGATTCCCACTGCGCCACATCCTCGTCGCTGTCGTCCATCATTTCGCCTATAATCGCCTGCCAGGCGTGTTGCTGTGATGTAGCCTCCTCTTGTGCCGATGAGCAGAGAGAAACGGCGAGAAACAGAATGACAAGCATCCCGTACCTACGGATTATTGATATAAACCTTGCGTTTGTGAGCATGTTGCGGTATGGTATTAGAATTGTGATTATATTCAATATGTTGCTTTTCAGCTTGTATGATACAAAGGTAATGAAAAAAACGGACAAAGAGGTCGGGCTTGATTATTTCTCAAAAAAAACATCACCCACAATCCTTCCGGATCATGGGTGATGCTGATAGGTTCTTATTTCAGAGAGATGCCGTTATGCCATCTCTTCGATAGCCTTGTCTCCACGCTGACCTTTGTCGCGGCGGCTCAATGTCATGTAGGCAATAGGAGCAGCAACGAAGATAGATGAGAGAGTACCGAATATCACACCGAGAATCATTGCGAACGCGAAGCTGCGGATGTTGTCACCACCGAGGATGAAGATACAGAGCAACACGATCAATGTAGTGAGAGAGGTGTTCACGGTACGGGCCAGTGTCTCATTCAGAGAGTTGTTGAATATCGTGAAGAAGTCGCGCTTCTTGTAGAGGCCGAGGTTCTCACGGATACGGTCGAATACCACCACCTTATCGTTGATAGAGTAACCGATAACGGTAAGGATAGCTCCGATGAACGTCTGGTCGATCTCGAGAGAGAAAGGAACGACGTTCCACAGGAGTGAGTAGAAGCCCAATACCACTACAGTATCGATTGCGAGGGCAACGCTGGCTCCGAGAGAGAATGCCAAGTTGCGGAAACGCAACAGAATGTAGAGGAAGATGGCGATGAGGGCGAAGATGACGCTGATGATAGCACCGTATGTGATATCCTTAGCCACCGACGGACCTACCTTTGCACTGCTGATGATAGAACCACCGGCACGCACGTCAGGATTCTTGAATGCCTCTACGCTCTTCTGGGTTACCATACCCTCCTTGCTCAACGCCTTGAAGAGGATTTCCTCTACCTCGTCGTCGATTGTAGGGCTGTTAGACTCTATCTTGTAGTTGGTAGAGATACGGATTGTCTTGTGGTCAGTACCCAATGCCAATGCGCTTACAGAACTGTTAGGGAACGAGGTCTGCAGAGCTCTTGACACATCCTCCGGCTCAACGGCCTTCTCCAGTTTCACAACGTAGTTGCGACCACCGGTGAAGTCGATGCTCTTGCTCAAGCCGCGAACGAAGAAGCTAACCACGAATACTGCAATGAGAATACCAACTATTGTGAAGGTCTTCTTATACATGTTCATGAAGCCCACGTGGTTGTTCTGCAAGAAGTTGCGGGAGAGACGTGTGGTGAAGTTCTGTTTCAGCCACTTGTCCTTAGCCAGGCGGTTTTCGTAAACGAGGCGTGTGAGGTATACTGCGGTGAAGAATGAGCAGCAGATACCGATGATAAGAGTAGTGGCGAATCCACGTACAGGACCTGTACCGAATACGAACAGGATAACACCAGTGATGATAGAGGTGAGGTTGGAGTCGAAGATAGCCGAGAAGGCATTTCCGTAACCGGCCTTGATAGCCTCACGCAGAGCCTTGCCCTTGCGAAGCTCCTCCTTCGTACGTTCATAGATAAGCACGTTAGCGTCGACCGCCATACCGAGTGTCAATACGATACCGGCGATACCAGGCATCGTAAGCGCCGCCTGGAACGACGTCAGGATTCCGAGTGTGAAGAAGAGGTTGACGAGCAAAGCGAAGTTTGCCATCATACCAGGGATGAAGTCATACATGAGAACCATGTAGAGCATCAAGAGGATGAACGCCACGGCGAATGAGATGAGACCCTGCTGGATTGACTGTGCACCGAGTGTAGGACCAACCACGTCTTCCTGCACGATACGTGCCGGAGCAGGCATACGTCCGGACTTCAGAGTGTTTGCCAAGTCCTTGGTGTCCTCAATGGTGAAGTTACCTGTAATCTGAGAGTTACCGCCTGAAATCTCGCCGTTTACGCGAGGTGCGCTATATACGGCACCGTCGAGAACGATGGCGATAGCCTTGTTGATGTTTGCCTTTGTCATCTCTGCCCAGCGGCGTGCACCGTCAGAGTTCATCGACATGCTTACGCTTGGACGGTTGCTCATCTGGTCGAACTCATCCTTGGCGTCGGTGATTACGTCACCCTCGAGAGGAGCGTGGCCGTTGCTCTGTGTAACCTTCAGTGCATAAAGCTCATAAACGTTCTTTACAGAAAGTCCGTCAGCCGGCTTCGCACCCCAAAGGAGCTTGAGGTCAGAAGGCAGAACCTGCTTTGCGGCAGCAGAATAGATAATCTTGTTCACGGCAGCAGTGTCGCGCACGTTGGCATAACCAACAACGCTGAGAGAACCCTGTGGCGCGAGCTGCAGAACTGCGAGAAGCGGATTTGTCTTCTTTGCCTGTGCCATCTGTGCACTCTCAGAGCTTGCAGCAGCCTTGGCAGCGCTGTTCTTGTTGGCGTTGACCTTGAGCTTTGCAGGAGAAGTCTTCTCGGCAACCTCAGCCTTCTCGGCAGCGTCGTCCTTCTTCTCAGTGGCAGCGGTGTCTTTCTTCACCTCGCCGCCGTTAGCCATTGTCTGGTCAAGCTGGCGCAGGTAAGGAGTGATTTCCTCGCTGTTGTATGTCTCCCAGAATTCAAGGTTTGCGCTACCCTGGAGGAGCTTGCGCACACGCTCAGGCTCACGAACACCAGGCATTTCCACCATGATGCGGCCTTCCTGGCCTTCGAGCTTCTGGATGTTAGGCTGTACGACACCAAACTTGTCGATACGGTTGCGAACGACGTTGTATGAGTTGTCGATAGCCGACTGCACCTGTGAGCGGAGAGCCTTCTCCACCTCCTTGTCGGAGCTCTGGGTGCTTACCTGTCCCTTGAGCTGCTGTGTGGCAAAGATTTCTGCCAGGCGGTGGCCAGGTGCGTTCTGACGATAATACTTGATGAAGAGAGAGATGAAGTCGCTCTGACTTGTCTCTTCCTCCTTCTTAGCCTGTTCCATAGACTTCACGAAGGCAGCGTCTGTCTTGTGGTCAGCCAGTGTCTCCACTACGTCCGGAACGGAAATCTCCAAGATAACATTCATACCGCCCTTCAAGTCAAGACCCAGACCGATCTGGGTTTCGAGACATCTCTGGTAGGAATAAATGCCGAGGTACTTCACTGAGTCTTTGTAATCCTGCTGAGCAATAGGATCTTTTATCTTTGCTGCCTCGCTGTCATAATAGTTTGTGGCAACGGAGAAAGACAAATAGAAGATGCTTGCAAGGGTCATCAAGACTGCCAGTACAATTACAATTCCTTTGTTTTGCATTTTGTTTTTATTGATTTAATTATAGTTTTTCAGATATATCCTGCATCATTGCCTTGCTGCTCTGAAGCGGGACTCCGCAGGGGCTCCCCTAGGCTTTGATACGTGAAGTTTCCTGTCGGGGCATGATGGCTTCCGTGTGAGAAAGCACAATACAGCCCTACATAGCGTGCAAAGATACTGATTTTTTTTAAACTTCTTAAACTGTCAGTGTGTTTTTTTATCATTATGCAGAGATTTCTTTACAAATCCCCACAGAGGATAGTGGTCGGAGACATTGATGCTCCTGTCTACGGTGAAGTTGTAGGGGTGCCAGTCGTTGGAGCACATCACGTTGTCGATGCGCACGTAGATACGGTTGTAGTGATAGGATATGCCGGGACCGTTGGCTGTCGTCACGTAGCAGTCGGTGAGGGTTCTGGCGAGCAGATGGTGGCAATATGAGATGGGGGTGTCGTTGAAGTCGCCGAAGAGGAGGATAGGTTCTCCCTTGCGGCTTTCTATATATCTGATGACACCTTCCACCTGAGGCACCCTGCGCTTGGCTGCTTCGCCCAGGCGCACTATCATGCGCTTGGAGTCCTGGCGTACGGAACGGTTCTCCCAGTCTCCCTTTACGATATTGCGGAATTCGCTGCGCTCTTCCAGGGTGAGGCCCGATGTCTCGAAGTGGCAGTTTATCACCGTGGTGCGGTCGCCGTCGATAAGCACCTCGTAGGCTCCGCACATGCAGCCGGAGAGTTCGGGGTTGATGCGCGTCTTCGACAGTATGGGGAATTTGCTCAGCACTATCTGCACCTCGCCGTTCACGCCGTTGCGCATGGTGTCGATGTATTCGTATTCCTTCTTGAAGGCGTCGCGTATGACATCAGAAAACGCCGCCTCCTGCATGCAGACTATGGAGGCGCCGCTGCCGTTCACGTAGTCGGCTATCTTCTGTATGCTTGCCGAGTCGCCGTTGTGGAACATATACACGTTGTACGACATCACCTTTATGGCGCCGTCGGGAGTGGAATGCAGCATGTTGAGTGGTGAATAGAAATGTGCCGGAATGTAGCACAATACGTATCCCGCTAACGGTATGAGCGTGAGGCGCTTCCATGTGAGCAGAAACAATACGAGGAAGCCGCCGTTTATGAGCAGGAATATGGGGAAGACAAGTCCGACATTGGCAAAGAGGGGGTGCTCCACGGGGTTCAGCTTGTAGCTATATCCCACGGCCAACATCACGCATACCGTGACGGCACTCGCTGCCGCCAGCATGTGCATAGTGAACTTCTTGACTTTGTCCATCCGCTTATTTCTTGCCGTTTTCAAAGAGTTTCCTCTTTTCCTTTTCGCTCAGACTGTCGTATCCGCTCTTGCGTATCTTGTCGAGGATATGGTCTATCTCCTCCTGTTCCTTGTTCTTGCGGGCGTTGTAGTCCCAGTCGCTTTCCCTGCTGCCTCCGCCGAAAGAAGAGTTGTCGTGACCCGGCTTCTTGAAGCGTGAGAAGAAATCTTTCAGTTTGTCGGCAATGCTTCTGCCGCCGGTGCTGCCATAGCCCGAACCATATCCGCCACCATAGAAACCGCCGCCGTATCCACCGTTGGGATGGCGCTGCCAATAGCGGATGATCAGATAGCCGAAGAGCATGCCGCCGAGGTGTGCGAAATGTGCCACGCTGTCGCCTGGCATTCTGAGGCCGAGCGAAAGTTCAAGCACGGCATATATTGCAACGAACCACTTTGCCTTGATGGGCACGGGTAGCGGGAATATGAATATCCTCTCCTCCGGAAACAGCATTCCGAAAGCCAGCAGTATGCCGTATATCGCTCCCGAGGCACCCACTGTGGTCCATGTGTTGAGCGCGAACTCGTTGGCATGCACCGCCGTCATCACGTCGCCGATGCCGAACTCCGGATATGCTCCCTTCATCGTGAGATAGAAGGAGATGAACTGTGCCACCATCTGTATCAGACCGGCTCCGATGCCGCAGGTGAGATAGTAGGTGAGGAAACGCTTCGGTCCCCACACCGTCTCCACGATGCGTCCGAACATCCATAGGGCGAACATGTTGAAGAAGATGTGCGACAGACCGGCGTGCATGAACATGTATGTCACGAGCTGGTACAGGTGGAAGTCTGACACGAGGAAGAAATGCAGTCCAAGCAGACTGTTGAGGTCGATATTCAGTCGTGAGAAGACGAAATATGCCGCGAACATCAGCACATTTATTATCAACAGGTTTTTCGTTATCGTAGGAATATTGCGCATAATATTAAAACGTCATTATTTGATTAATTCAGGTGGCAAAAGTACTAAAAATATCCGTGAAATGCTATTATAGAGGGGGATAAGACACTTTTTTTAATCTTATTCATAACTTTTTCCTGATTTTTATTTGAATTTAAAAAGGATTGCGCTATATTTGCGAAACATTTTCCTGCGTAAACCTTGCTTCGCCAGCGTATTACGCATGTATACGACAAATTTATTAATCAAATAAAAAACATCAATTATGAACAAGACAGAACTTATAGACAAAATCGCTGAAGGCGCTGGTTTGACAAAGGCTGACGCAAAGAAGGCTCTTGAGGCTACAACAGCGGCAATAAAGGATGCTCTCGTAGCAGGTGACAAGGTGGCTTTGATCGGTTTCGGTACATTCAGCGTTAACGAGCGTCCAGCTCGCGAGGGTATCAACCCTGCAACAAAGCAGAAGATTACAATCGCAGCCAAGAAGGTTGCCAAGTTCAAGGCTGGTGCTGACCTCGACGAGGCTCTGAACTGATTTTTTTCAGAAAGCAACGCTTTTGGCATGATTGCCAAGAAATAAAATAGGGCTTCCCCCACGGGAAGCCCTTATTTTGTTTCTTTATTTTATCCCAAGCCGGTCATTAGGGCTTATACGCCAACTCCAATATATCCATTGTCATCCATGATAATTGAACCAAAAACGGGCACGCTGCTTGCCCAACTGGGGCAAGTAGCTTTCTCAACTGGGGCAAGCACCTTGCCCCAGCTGGGCAGATTTTACGCCAAGCGGTTGTCCAATAAGTTCATATTGCAATATCCATATTCCTATTTGCAGGATTCTGCCGACTTATGCAATTCCTGTCGTCCGAATTCCATTCATCTGATTCCCTTTCGCCTGACAATTATCTCTCGTCTTCAAACCATCCAGACAGTTTGCTGACAATCGGTTGGTAGTCAACTGACTGTTTGTCAGAATATTACAGCAAAAAACCAGATGGTCTGATGGTTTTGGCGTTTTTTTAGTTAATTCCGTAAAACGGGTATATTTAGTGACGGTAAAATAATAACTTGGTACGATTTGAGTGAGAAATCAAGTTATTGTTTCACTGTCACTTACTTTCTCTTTTTCTGTAGTAGAACGATGTCCACCCGTCCGGCAATCTGCTCCGGCGTGATGCCGGTCAGACAAGGATAGTCGCCCTTCGCACATATCTTGTTGCCGTAGATGCTGCACGGTCTGCACGGCATGTCTATCATCACGGCATTGCTCTCGCTCTGTCCCCAGCCCATGAATCCGGCGTAAGGATGGGTCGCTCCCCATACGCTCACCACCGGTGTGCCCACGAGGGATGCGAGGTGCATGTTCGAACTGTCCATCGAGAGCATCACGTCGAGATGGCTCATCAGTATCAGTTCCTTGTCTATTCCGCCGAGCACACGGGACGCTATCTCCAGGCGGGGGTTGCGCTCGCGCCATGCCGCCATGGTGTCCATTTCCGACTTGCCGCCGCCGAACATCAGTATTCTTGCGTCGGGATGGCGGTCGGAGATGATGGTCAGCGTCTTTTCCATCTGCTCCTTAGGGTATATCTTGCCTTTATGGGCGGCAAACGGTGCCACTCCTATCCACTGCTGTTCCTCCGGCTTCACGTTGAACGGTTCGGAGAGCTGCGAGAGTTCGTTGCCGCCGTCGGCAAAGATGGATTCAAACTCCACTTTCACCGGATAGCCCAGCTGGGCGAATACGTCGGCATAGTTGCTGAATGGTGTGGGCTGCTGCACGAGCTGCTTGTTCTCCATCGCCGTGATGGCACGTCGTCCGGCTCTATGCTTGTTGATATGTGCCACTTTGAAACGGTCGATATTGAACCTCATGCGCAGATATTTCGACCGCAGCACGCTGTGCAGGTCGGCGATGGCGGTGAAGTTCTTTGCCATCAGCCGGCGGTAAAGGGCGTTCAGCCCCTTCACTCCATGGTACTCGTTCTTGAGGTCAGCTTCCATAAACCCCACGTTGTGTGGCATGTGCTCGAAGAACGGGCGCGCGAATTTCTGGCTAAGCATCGTAATCCTGACGTCAGGATACTGCTTGGCCAGTGAATAGACTACGGGGACCGTCATTGCGACGTCGCCCATAGCCGAGAATCTTATTACCAGTATATGGTCGGTTTTCATTCGTGTGCAGAAGGCTGCGGAGCGTGGGCTCCCGCCTTATTTCTTGTTTGCGTAGAGGATAGGGTTAGTAGAAGGGTCGTTGTACATCTTCATCTGTCTGTACACCTTCATGTATTTCCTTCCCGCCTTTATGTCGTCGAGAAGCTGGTCTATGGCAGTGCCGAGGTCCACCTGCTGCTCCAGCAGCACGTTGAGCTTCTTCTGGCACTTGTCGATATGCTCATCGGATGCGTCGCTGCGGTCCACCTGCTCCTTCATGTGGTATATCTTGAGGGCGAGGATAGAGAGGCGGTCAACTGCCCATGCCGGACTTTCCGTATTGATGGTGGCGTCAGCCAAGGGCTTCACGTCATTGTATATCATGCGGAAATAACTGTCAATCTGCTCCACGAGGTCCGTGCGGTCCTGGTTGCTCCTGTCGATGCGGCGCTTCAGGTTGAGAGCCTCTACGGGGTCGATGTGCGGGTCGCGGATGATGTCCTCGAGATGCCACTGCACCGTGTCTATCCAGCACTTCAGATAGAGGCGGTTCTCAATGGAGTCGCGGTCGTACGGGTTGTTTATCTGTGTGTCAACATTGTCTTTCACATGGTAGTCGTTGATAGCCAGATTGAACACCTTGTTACATAGTTGTGAGAATGTCATGACTTTACGTTGTTTAAATTTGTGGCAAATCTAATAAAATAATTTTATATGACCAACTAAAACACAATAAATAACCCATCACGAGGTTATAAAGGCAACATTAAAGGTTTTATGAATCATGAAGATTATTGTTGACGACAAGATTCCGTATATTAGGGAGACGCTTGGCGAGATAAGCCCAGACGTTACCTATTTGAAGGGTGCCGACATATCTGCCGGCGACGTTGAGGACGCTGATGCACTGATAGTGAGAACTAGGACATGCTGCGACGAGAAACTGCTGCAGGGGAGCAAGGTGCAGTTCGTCGCCACCGCCACCATCGGCTACGACCACATTGACACAGAATACATGCAGAAGGCAGGGATAAGCTGGATGAACTGTCCGGGATGCAACTCCGGCAGCGTGGCGCAATATCTGCGTTCTACCCTCATCCTGCTGTGCCGCGAAAAGGGCATATCGCCAGAGAAAGACATCGTCGGTGTTGTGGGCTACGGTCATGTAGGCAGCAAGGTGGTGGCAGAGGCACGCGCCATGGGCTTCAAGGTGCTCGTGTGCGACCCACCGCTTGGCGACGGCGGCAGCACGGCAGAACATTTCGTTGACATGCGGCAGATAGAAAGAGAATGCAGCGTCATAACTTTCCACGTGCCACTCACTAAGGGCGGCAACCATCCCACTTTCCATCTTGCCGATGAGGCTTTCTTCGGCAGACTTGCCAAGTGTCCGGTGATAATAAACACGAGCCGTGGCGGTGTGGTAGACAACGGAGCCTTGCTCGCTGCCCTGGACAAGGGGATGGTGAAGGATGCCGTCATCGACACATGGGAGGGAGAACCCGACATCTCCCTCGCATTATTAAATAAGGTATATATAGGTACGCCCCACATCGCCGGATACAGCGCCGACGGCAAGACGAACGCCGACAATATGGTGATTGAGGGCCTGTGCCGCCACTTCGGGATAGAGAACCGATGGCATATCCTTCCGCCTTCTCTGCCAGACGGTTTCAAGGCAGGCGACAGTGAAGATGACACGAAACTCGCACTCTATAATCCTCTGGAAGACAGCCGGCGACTCAAAAACGCTCCTGAGAAATTTGAGGAATTGCGTGGAAATTATCCTTTAAGAAGAGAAAAATTGTAACAAAACACGCTATTTTCTGCACAGTTATACCCTCTGTGTGCAAAAGAAAGTGCTTTTTTGTTGAATTTATTTGCACAAGTTATAAAAAATGCGTTCCTTTGCACCCGATTTACGAAATTGAATATAATTTAAACACTTTAAAAACATTAACTATTATGTCAGAAATTGAATCAAAAGTAAGAGCTATCATCGTAGACAAACTTGGTGTTGATGAGGCTGAAGTTAAGCCAGAAGCAAGCTTCACAACAGACCTCGGTGCTGACTCTCTCGATACAGTAGAGCTCATCATGGAGTTTGAGAAGGAGTTCAACATCACTATCCCAGATGACAAGTCTGAGTCAATCGCTACTGTAGGCGACGCTATCGCTTACATCGAGGAGAACGCAAAATAATTATCAGAAGTGATATAAATCGAAGGTGAAAGAAGTGAGATGAGACCGGTCTATGGATCTCACTTCACTTCTTTCACTTTTTTTTCTATTAAAGTTGATAAGTTGGCAAGTTGGTGGGTGCAAGCGGAAGGACAGGCAAATTATGCCGTCATAGGGCTTGCTGATCTGAAAGTCAAAATGTCAGTGAATCAACGGGTTTTCGAATTGCGGGGCAGAAGTCTCATGTCTATAAATTCATGACCATTAAGATAGCGAGTCAACGGCTTTGTGTGTTGGCCGGAAAAACGAGCAGTCATATAGTTTCCAATTGTCTTCTCGTCATCCCGACGTTCGTCAACCTTAAAAATAAAACAATTGAAATATGGAATTAAAAAGAGTAGTAGTAACAGGACTCGGTGCCGTTACACCAGTGGGAAACAATCCTGAGGAAACTTGGAAAAACCTTCTCGAAGGCGTAAGCGGAGCCGCTCCTATCACACATTTCGACGCATCCCAGTTCAAGACACAGTTCGCTTGCGAGGTGAAGGGATTCAACGTCAACGACTATATCGACCGCAAGGAAGCCCGCAAGATGGACCGCTACGCTCAGCTCGCCATGGCTTCTGCAGTACAGGCTGTTGAAGACAGCAAGATGGATCTGGAGAGCGTAGACAAGAACCGCATCGGTGTTGTCTATGGTGTAGGTATCGGCGGTATCAAGACATTCGAGGACGAGGTGGGCTACTATGCCACACATCAGGAGAATGGTCCGAAGTTTAACCCGTTCTTCATCCCTAAGATGATTTCCGACATCGCAGCCGGACAGATTTCCATCCGCTACGGTTTCCACGGACCTAACTATGCCACTACATCAGCCTGCGCTTCTTCAACCAACGCTCTGGCTGACGCATTCAACCTCATCCGTCTTGGCAAGGCAGATGCTATCGTTGCCGGTGGAGCAGAGGCTGCCATCTGCGCTTGTGGCGTAGGCGGTTTCAACGCCATGCACGCCCTTTCTACACGCAACGACGATCCGGAGCACGCTTCACGTCCATTCAGCGCAAGCCGCGACGGATTCATCATGGGTGAAGGTGCTGGATGCCTTATCCTTGAGGAACTGGAGCACGCCAAGGCGCGTGGCGCCAAGATCTACGCCGAGATGGTGGGCGAGGGCATGAGTGCCGACGCATACCACATCACCGCTTCTCATCCTGAGGGTCTCGGTGCATGTCTCGTGATGCAGAATGCTCTCAAGGACGCTGGCATGACACCAGAGGACATCGACTATATCAACGTACATGGCACATCAACACCTGTGGGCGACGTTTCAGAGGTGAAGGCTATACAGAAGCTCTTCGGTGAGCACGCTTACAAGCTGAATATCAGCTCTACCAAGTCTATGACTGGCCACCTGCTCGGCGCTGCCGGTGCCGTTGAGGCCCTCGTGTCTGTATTGGCTGTCAAGAACGACATCATTCCTCCTACTATCAACCACGAGGAGGACGACAAGGACGAGAACATCGACTACAACTTGAACTTTACCTTCAACAAGGCGCAGAAGCGTACCGTACGCGCTGCCCTCAGCAATACGTTCGGCTTCGGCGGACATAACGCTTGCGTAATCTTCAAGAAGTATGATGATTAATAATTTCATTGACCGCATGAGGCTTCCTTTCAGCAAGGACAAGGAGCTTCGTGCGGCTCTTTACGAAATCTTCGGTTTCTACCCACACAGGATACAATTCTACAAGCTCGCCCTGATGCACAAGAGTGTGACCAGGCGCAACGAGAAAGGAAAGCCACTGAACAATGAGCGTCTCGAATTCCTTGGCGACGCTATCCTCGACGCTATCGTTGGCGACATCGTATACCGCCACTTCGAGGGAAAGCGCGAAGGCTTCCTCACAAGCACACGCAGCAAGATAGTGCAGCGCGACACTCTGAACCGTCTCGCCACCGAGATGGGCATCACCCAACTGATAAAATTCGGCAAACATACTCCCTCCCACAACAGCTACATGGGTGGGAATGCGTTTGAGGCCCTTGTGGGAGCGATGTATCTCGACAGAGGCTACGAGGCTTGCATGCGATTCATGGAGAAGCGCATACTATCACAGCTCATCAACATCGACAAGGTGGCATACAAGGAGATAAACTTCAAGAGCAAGCTCATAGAATGGTGTCAGAAAAACAAGGTGAAACTCGACTTCAAGCTTCTGGAGCAGAGCCGCGAGGGCAAAAACAGTCCTATATTCAAATACCAGGTGCTCATAGAGGGTCTTGAGGGCGGCGTAGGCGAAGGCTATTCAAAGAAGGAGAGCCAGCAGCTTGCCAGCAAGATAACGCTGCAGCAGCTGAAACGCAAGCCGCAGTTCATCGACGCCGTGTTCACCGCCAAGGGCAACCGCACCAAGATGGAAGAGGCACCGGTGCTCACCGTGCCCGATACGGAGCAGAAGACCGACTTCATAATTCCTCAGGCGAAGGACGAGGGCACAGCCCCTGTATATTCCGACAAGGTGGAGGAGAAGAAGGTGGTCGTAAAAGAGAAGAAGGAGACCGACGAGTTTGATTTCTCCGACATCCAGGCCACTCCCAAGGAAGTCACTTCAGAGGATATCATCGCGGCTTCAATGGCAGAGGCATACAAAGAATAAGATTCTCACAACCGGCATGCCCCCTGTGTGTATCAGGGCACAGCCGCATGCAGCGCAAATACGGGAAGAGAGCGTACGAAACCATAACGTACGCTCTCTTCCCGTATTTGCATATCCCAAATCAATCATTAGGACATTGATTTTGGAGAGAAAAACCATGTGCCGTCGTCTGGAATACCCCCAGACTTCAATCTGATGCTCAGAAGACTGTTTTGGTATTTTTACCTTCAGATATTTCTTTATTGCGATTATAATTATTTTATTTGCAATAAAACAAAATAGAGGATAGTTTTTTCATTAAACCCAAATCGGTCATTAGGACGCTCAATGTAATATTTTACAACTGCTTGCAGTCTTTTGTTTTTTATAAGGCGTCTTTTGCTTGTTTTTAATTCGCAATAGCTCGCTATTACTCATTAAAAGCCAAACAAAATCCACTCTTCTAAAAGAACAAAATCCTGGCCAGCCCTAATGACCGATTTGGGTTAAAAAGCAGCATGATATGGACACACCTGTAATACTCAATCCATTTGTAGCGGGAAGATCTTTTGCAACGTGGCTGGCAAAGGACTATTTGGGAGATACAGGCAGTCTGTATCCGTCGCCCTCTGTCATCAGTCTTCCATAGCCGGCAGAACGATGTTGTTGAGCATTACGGCGATGGTCTTCAGCCGCACATAGTCGAACGACATATACATCAGTCCGCCATACGGATTCTCCGTGCCCCACGAGTTCTTGCAGATGAAATACTTCCTGTCTTCCTTGTCGCGGGCAATGCCGATTATTGCCATACAGTGGTCGTCGGTGGTGCGGAAAGTGTCAAACTCCCTCTGCCTCATCGTCTGAGAGCAGTTGCGCTTTGCCAACGGCACATCTGCCACACCGTCGGCGAATGAGAATCCCCGTTCACTGATGTCGCCCTCCCAACATACGGGATGGCCAGACCTGACAGACTTCTCCATCAGTTCCATCAGTCTGTCGATAGGCAGGTTGACGAAGCGTTCGTCGTTGTAGTTGTCAGTCAACTTCAATGCCACCTTCTTGTTCATCGGTTCGTGGGTGAAGCTGGTGAACGCCATATATTCGTCGGGCATACACACGCTATGCGCAAACTCCAGCGGCGTATATTCCATTCCCAGCATATACACATGCTTGGGCAGCGGATTGATGCTGCCGTCGAGCACGTTGTCGGCAGCCTGTCGGGCTTTTACAAGTCCCGATCCCCTGCCGACCTGTGCCACGAGTGTAGACCGCAGTTTGCGTGCCGCCACATTCATGTTGGCGTCCGTGTGGTAGGAGTCGTAGGGCATCAGTCCGTAGGTCTGTATCAGTCTCACCAGCTGCGGCATCGTTCCGCGGAGCGTTATGTCGCTGCTGCCGTGGCTCAGATAATACCTGTCCGCCTGTTCCTTCATGAAATTTCGTGCCACATAAGCCACAGAGAGGTTCACCGAGTCGCCCCTCTGGATATGTTCCGTCTCTATCGTGGCAAGCATGGCGTATGCCCAGCATAGCGAACTGTGTCCCTGGTCTTTCACGGGTGTCATGCCGAGCCTCACCTCCGTGCGGAATTTCATCGGATTCAGCATCGTCTTTTTCTCGGTTTCGTCGCATGCTGTCATCACCACCGCTGCCAGGGCGATGATGAGCATCATGGCTATATTTGCGTTTGTTCTTTTCTTGATGTCTTTGTACATGGCATTCTCTGTATATGATGTTATTCTTCTATATAGTTGTTCTGCACAGGTCGGTAACCGGCGGCCAACCGACGGGAATGGACAAGCATCTTCGCTTTTGTCATTCCACGAGCTTTCCCTCAGCCTTCAGGGCGTTCCACATCGAGAAACGGGCCTCCGGCGCTATGCGCTCCATCTCCTCGAACAGGTGTGCCACGGTGGAGCGGTGGGAGTCGGTCTCATAGGGACACAGCTTCTTCTGTTTTTCATATCCGTTCGTCTCCGCATAGTGGCGGATGTCAGCCTCTTCTTCCATGCATAGCGGACGGATGATGGTGATGGGCATCTTGCGCATCGTGAGGCGTGCCGGCATAGTGGAGAAATGACCCTGAAACATCTGGTTCATCAGTGCCGTATGCAGTATGTCGTCCTGATGGTGGCCCAGCGCAATCTTGTTGCATCCCAGTTCCTGAGCTTTCAGGAACAGCTGCTTGCGCCTGTTCCAAGAACAGAGGAAGCATGGCGACTTGCGGTTGTCGGTGGTCATGTCGAAGTTTGTGGTCACGAGGTGGAGCTTCACGCCGAAACGCTGGCAGAAGTCTTCCAGATATCTTGTGTCGCTCTCATATCTGATGTTCTGCATCCTGATATGTATGGCGTGCACCTCAATCTTCGGACGGTTTATCGCCTGCTGTCTGCCTAGCATCTCTACCAGAAATAGTGAGTCCTTGCCGCCGGAGAGTCCGATGAGCACGCGGTCGCCGTCTTCTATGAGTTCAAACTCCTTCAGCGCCTTGCGGTAGCGGCGCATGAGCTTGGCTTCGAGCTTCTGTTCTTCGGTAGGTTTCATGTTCTTTTCTCTTGTCTATGTCGTTGTTTATGATTTCCTGTGCCGCCAGCCTTCGCCGGGCATCCGTCTCTCCTTATTTCAGAAACACCAGATACACCGCCGCCACGAGGAAGAAGAAGGCGAGGTAGTGGTTCCAGTGCAGCCCCTGGTTGCCGAACATCATGTTTATCATCACGGTGAACACCAAGAGGCTCACACACTCCTGTATCACCTTGAGCTGCACGAGGGTGAAAGGTCCGCCGTTCTCCACGAATCCGATCCTGTTTGCCGGCACCTGGCAGCAATATTCAAAGAAGGCGATGAGCCACGAGAAGGCGATAACGCCAATCAGGGGCCAGTTGCTCGATGTTCCCGTCTGCTGCAGTTTCAGGTGTCCATACCATGCCAGTGTCATGAAAATATTGCTTGCCAAGAGGAGCAACACAGTGTATAATCCGTTCATATTTTGATTTATCCTTTTAAATCGGCAAAGTTATGAAAATTTGCTCAAAAACAAGAATGTGGCAATGTTTTCGTGATGTTGCTGACGAAATATGTGGCAACAGGTATAGGTGGATAAAAAAGAAAAATCTCGGTTTAACAAGATCTCAACGGGAATGCCTACTCCTTTTTAGGGGATTCCCTAACAAATATTATGGTTTTTATCCTTGCGCTGTTCTGCCATAAATAGTAAATTTGCAACGTGATAATAAACAGCGGGGCTTCGGCACCGGAGATATTAACGACATAAAGACATTGTATCATGAAAAAGTTTTATTCCATAATCACCATTATAATGATGGTACTGACAGCCACGTTGACAACGGGCTGCACCGACGAGAATGAAGATGTGGCGTATAACCTCTGGGGTACATGGGAGGGAAACATGTATATGCAGAGCCAATACAACGGCAGAGTGTATCAGTCGAGCTATTCGGTGTTGGCGTTCGACAAGAACCCATATCAGTATGCCAGCGGAACGGGTTACTGGATTGACTACTACAGCAATGCCCCATGGGACTACTATTCAAGCCGCATACAGTGGAGGGTGACGGGCAACCAGGAGATACAGATATACTCTCAGAATGAGGGCCGCACATATTATATCTACAACTATAGCATGGGCAGCTATCGCTTCACGGGATGGATAGACGACGGACAGAACGACCCCGTATACTTTGAGCTCAGAAAGACATCGGAGCCAGACTGGGGCGACTACGACTGGGACGGATATTACTGGGATGACTATTACTACGGTTACAACTACTCTCCGGCTCGCTCGAAGTCTGTTGTTGAGGCTCCAGTGAGGGGAATAACCAGAAATGATGATACGAACAAATAAATGATACAAACATGAAACAGGTAAAGATCTTCACGATGATGGTGGCGATGCTGCTTATGGCAATCACAGCATATGCCGGAGTGAACAGCAAGAACACGATGCCAAATATCACCTATCCCTATGTGGACAACTGCAACACCCAATACTGCAAGATAGCCTCGATAACCTACGGCAGCACGATAACGATGGTGAAGCTGGTATACAATGTGGCGAAGGTGAATTTTGAAGACACAAAGAACATCGTCATGACCGACTCCAACGGCAAGGAATACAAGCTGAAATTCATCAACGGACTGAAGGCCGGACAGGAAATGGAAATCGAAGGCAAGAGATTCATTACCCTCGTGTTTCCGAAGATAAAGAAGACTCCGACAAAGGCAAACATCGAATGGGCTGACGGCAATGGATTCATGTTCGAGGGAGTGGACCTGACACAGAGCGGACCGATACAGAGCGTGTTCGACAAGGATGCCCTGGAGAAGGAGCTGAACAGCAAATACGGCAACGGAATGCACTTCCAGGAGGTAGACGAATAACGGTGTCTGCCGGACCTGCTGCATACAGCTTACGCCAAACGGACATAAAGCATATATGTTATTTTTTCATTACGGCTTGTAGCCTCATGCCAAACCGGGCATCAGGCTCCAGGCAATCCCGGAAGAAAGATTTGGGATAAACAACGAGGACTGCGTGGCGGAAATGATTTTCCAATCACGCAGTCCTCTTTATTGTTGGTTGTAGTCAAGCTGACGAGGATGTTTGTCTGTCTCTGACAGCTGTTGGCAAACCAGGATATCTGTCAGCCAGTGTGCCTGGAGCCTCTGCGCCAACCTCCCAGATAGTGCCGACATGCGACATCAGTCCGCCGCTGATACCTACATATTAATTTTATGAAATAAACCCAAAACGGTCATTAGGCCGTTTATTGTATTTTATATTTACTGCTTGCAGTCTTTTGTTTTTTATAAGGCGTCTTTTGCTTGTTTTTAATTCGTAATAGCTCGCTATTACTCATTAAAAGCCAAACAAAATCCACTCTTCTAAAAGAACAAAATCCAGGCAAGCCCTAATGACCGATTTGGGATAAATGAACAAAAAGACAAACGGTGCTTCTTACGCATAGAAACAAAAATGAGGTATGCTGCACAGAAATAATTCTGTGCCGCACACCCCATCAGTAGACTACCCCTTAAGTCCGGATATGGACTTAAGGGCTATGTCAGCAGTGGTTATTTGAAATATCTCTTGTAGAGGCCCATGAAGCCTGCGCAGTGGCGGGCCTCGTCCTTAGCCATTTCGTGAACGGTGTCGTGAGTAGCGTCCATACCGGCAGCCTTGGCGTTGCGGGCGATGCGGAACTTGTCCTCACATGCTCCACGCTCAGCAGCGATGCGAGCCTCAAGGTTGCTCTTGGTGTCTTTCAGCACGTCGCCAAGGAGCTCAGCGAATTTAGAAGCGTGCTCTGCCTCCTCGAAAGCGTAGCGCTTGAAAGCCTCGGCAATCTCTGGATAGCCCTCACGGTCGGCCTGGCGGCTCATTGCGAGATACATACCCACCTCACCGCACTCACCGTTGAAGTGAGTCTCGAGGTCCTTTATCATTTCCTCGTTGGCGCCCTCCTTGCGGGCAGCGCGCAATTCGTGTACTGTAGCGAAAGTATCTTCTTCACCCTCTACCAGCTCTTTGAACTTAGATGCTGGAGCCTTGCATACCGGGCACTGCTCTGGAGCAGCGTCACCCTCATAAACGTAACCGCAAACGGTGCAAATAAATTTCTTCTTCATAATGTCTTTGTTTTTATATGTTACTTATTTTCTTTTCTGAAAGCGTATCCTTTGATAATCGCTATTATAGTTCAGTGCTTTTCTTCATTGGCAAAGGTAGGAATTATTTCAATATGCTGTACGCTTTTTCTTGATTGAATTTTTCTATTTTGGCATTAATTATATTGATTTAACCCCAATCTGCCCTTTGTAGTCCGTCTGTATTCTGACAAGTCCTTGGCTCAGGAAAATGTCTCTTGTCCGGCATCAGTCAGAGGTGGAGTCCGCCACGGGATTCCAGTTCCATTCTCTTGCCCGTCAGCGGATGATGGAATGACACGTATTCGGCATGCAGATACATCCTGCCGCCTGTGGGGTGGCCGTATAGGGTGTCGCCAAGTATCGGCGTGGCGAGTCCGTCGGCATGGGCGCAGTGCACTCGCAGTTGATGTGTCCTTCCGGTGAGAGGATACAGCAGGATCTCCGTCTTGCCGTCGGCGGTGGAGATTATCTCATAGCGGGTTTCGGCAGGTTTGCCGTGCTCCTGGTCCACCACCTGTCGCGGACGGTCTGTCGGATCGGCGGCAAGCGGCAGACGGATTGTGCCTTGGCGTGGAGCGTGGGGGATGCCGTCGAGTATTGCCCTGTAGCGTTTCTCCACCGTGCGTGATGCGAACTGTTCGTGCAGATTGCGCAACACGGTGTCAGACTTCGCCACTACGAGGAGTCCGCTGGTCGCCATGTCGAGTCTGTGGGCAGGCATCAGAAACTGGCTGCCGCCACGCTCCCGCTTCAGAATGTCAACAACAGACTCACGTGCCACGTTGCCCGGCACGGAGAGAATGCCGGCAGGCTTGTCAACCACTATCAGACTCTCGTCTTCATAAACTATATGCAGATCTTCGCAGCTCCCTGCGGCGCTGTCGTGCGGGTCGGCGTCCACATTGAGGCCCTGCAGCATGTGTGTGAGGATAGGTTTGCATTTGCTGCGGCAGGCAGGGTAGTAGTGCAGGTGGTGGCGAATCTCGGTCTTAGGCGACTTCCCCCACCAGAATTCCGCCATGCACACAGGATGCAGACCATGAAGATAGGCATACTGCAGGAGCTTTGGAGCGCAGCAGTCGCCGGCTCCCGATGGCGGCACCCTCTGTGGCGTGGCGGCGAAGATTGATGTCAGGTCGCAGCGTTCGCCACGGGCGTTGAGCATGGAATATTGGCCGAAGAGCCATTGCTGCAGACGGTCAGACTTCTCCTTGCGTTCCTGTCGCAGTGTGGCGATGCGGTTGTCGAGTTCTGCCGTCTGGCGGCGTGGTTCGGCGAGTGCTTCGTCCCATCTCTTCTTGATGCGGCGCAGTTCCGCTTTCTGATATTGGCTCTCTCTGACCATCTGCTCCTGCTGCTGGGCAGAGAGGGACTGGCCGGATGCTCTCAGGGCTGCGCGTCTCTCCTTTGCCTCCGCCATATACTGTCGGAAAGCCTGTATCTCGTTGTCGGCGGCAGTCTGCAGTTTGGCAGTCCTGTCTTTCAGAGCGGTATATTCCGCAGATTCCTTGATGCGTGCTATCTCATGGTTGATGGATGAAATCTCGCGCTCGTGGGTCTTGAAATATCCGTCGGGCTGCTGACTGTCATATACCGACGGCACGAAATATGGCAGGTCGTTCCTGCCTGCCAGCAGTCCGGAGTATGCGGCAAGGAATCCGAGGTCTCCTATGGCGTCTGTCACCACAAGCACACCGAACATCTTTCCTTTCTCCACTTCGTCTCTCCACTGTCCGTTGCTGCCAATGTAGCGTTGCAGTTCGCCGGCAGCCAGCAGGCATAGCGGGTGTGGCGTGTAGTTGAAGGGATAGGTGAAGCGCTCGGGGCGCTCTATATCGGTGTGCAAAGGGTGGAAAATCTCGTTCATACGGCAAAGTTACTGATTATCCGCCAACATCAGCGACGTGACGGGTGGAAAATAATCATGCCGATGGAAAATAATGCAGAAAAGCGGAATGGGGACACCAATGTCTGCCGGTGCCGCCTGTCATGGTTCACCGAGACGCTCCACGATGAGTTTCACCTCCGCCGGTGTGAACGACCGTACGGGCGGCATCTTGCCGTTTTTCAGCAGACGTCTTGACAGTTCCGGTTCCAGACTTATCCACCGGCATAGTTTGCGGAATGCCGACTCTGGTTGCAGGTTGGGACAATACATCTGCGCCAATTCTGTGCGCCCGTAGGCGCGAACCTTGAAATTCATTGCTTCGTTGTTTTTCATGATAAAAATTATTTTTAGTGGATTAAAAATGCTTCTCCCGTCGTGTTCCGACCACTGCCGGCAGGGGAAACGATATTGATATAAATATAAATCAGGGACCGCTGCCACTGATAATAGTTTCGTTGTTCCACTGTGTATATATGTGATAATGCAAAGTTAGCAATTATTCCGCAAAGCGCAATGGGATTCTGAAAAAATATTTTCATGTTCCCTTGTCTGCCCGTCATCTTGATTATCCCTGATTTGTCATTAAGACGACCTGATGGACGATTGGGGGTTATATAATAAGGTGAGACAATTTGTTGGGTTGTCTTTTTGCAATCGTTTTCGTTACAAAAGCAAACATTTTATTAGTTTTATTCGTTTGTTTCTTCAAAATGTATTACTTTTGCATCAGTTAATACAACATGACACAAATATCATTCGCTATGTTCCGGGAGCGGAACACTGTCTGACCCTTGACAAACAAGGATAATGACAGCACAGACATCAAAAACAGATAAGATACAACAAAAGAGACAACGCAAATGCGATTCGATAAAAAGGAACGAAGAATATAGGAATAGGAAAATGAATGAATTTTTTATAGGTCATAAAGTTAGAACTGAATATAAAAGGGAAAAAGACAGTAAGTAAGGATGCACACAACACGAATACAAGTATGAAATGGAGCAGGATGTTCGTCATCCCGCTCCATTTTTCTTGATTCATACTCTGTCGGCATCCTCTTCTCCGGCATCCTCTTCGCCCGTGACATAAGCATAGAGCTTCTTGTAGAACGCCGTGTGACCGAGAGTCTCGGCATTGCCCATGATTACGAGTTTCATTCTGGCACGCGTTATCGCCACGTTCATGCGCCGCAGGTCGGAGAGGAAACCTATCTGCCCCTCCTGGTTGGAGCGCACGAGAGATATGAACACGATGTCGCGCTCCTGTCCCTGGAATCCGTCCACCGTGTTCACCGCGATGAGCTTGCGGTAGGGACGGAAGAAGTCGCTCTGCTTTATCAGCTGTCTGAGATACTGCACCTGTGCCCTGTATGGCGAGATGATGCCCACGTCGATACTCTCTTCGAGGATGCGCTCCTTGCCGATCTTCTCGAAATAAGTCTGCAGGGTGTCGAGGGTGAGACGCGCCTCGCGCTTGTTTATCCTTCCGAAACTCTCACCCACAAACTGCTCGTAAGCCTCTGTGCCGGAGGTGTCTATCCATACCATCGGCTCGTCGTAGTCCAGTATTCCCCGGTGTATCACCTCAGGAGCCGGTTCCACCATTCCGCCATAAAACCAGTCGCTCGAAAAGCGCATTATCCTTTCGTTCATGCGGTATTGCATTTTCAGCAGCGTCACCACCTCGGGCTTCTTTTCCACGATGCGCTCCATCAGCGTCTTGGCGAGTCCGCCACGCATCGCCTCGAAGCTCTTCACCGTTGGCGGCAGCTGACAATGGTCGCCGGCGAGCACCACTCTCGACGCCCTCTTCATGGCAATCCAGCATGCAGCCTCAAGTGCCTGTGCTGCCTCGTCGATGAATAGTGTGGTGTATTTCTGTCCCGACAACACGTGGTTGGCGCTGCCTACGAGAGTTGAGGCTATCACACGCGCCTCGCCGAAGAGCTGGGCGTTGATTCGGCATTCTATCTCTGTGGCGCGGCTCTTCAGGCGTTCCACCTTCTGGTGCCAGTTGTCGGCAGCCCCTCGTTTGCGGTTCTGCCGCAGCTGGCGTATCGCCTTGCGGATGCTCCATAGTTCGGGATAGTCGGGATGCGACTCGAAGCGCCGCTCGTAGGTGAAGGAGAGCATCTTGTCGTTCACTCGTGTGGGGTTTCCGATGCGTAGCACCGCCACTCCGCGGTCTACGAGCTTTTCGGATATCCAGTCTACTGCCATGTTGCTCTGTGCGCACACCAGCACCTGGCTCTCCCGCTTCAGCGTTTCGTATATCGCCTCTACGAGCGTGGTGGTCTTTCCTGTTCCCGGCGGACCGTGTACCACCGCCACGTCCTTTGCCCTCAACACATTGTTCACGGCGAGTTCCTGTGCCGTGTTGAGCCATGGGAATTTTATCGCGTCGAACGAGAATGTCTGCGCTTTCTGCTTTGAATAGAACAGGTCGCGCAGGTATGCCAGCCGGTTGCCTTTGGCGCGTATCACGCGGTCGAGGGCTTCGAACATCAGCTTGTAGCTGGTCTCGTCGAAGAATAGCTGCACACCCACATCCTCCGTGTTCTGCAGTGTCACGGCGAGTCCTGTCTTGTCGGGAATCACCACCACCATGCGGTCGGTGTCGGCATAGCTCACGGTTCCTGTGGCAATCAGGTCGAAAGCCTTTGCCGTGCCTTTGGCCTGTGTCTTGCCGGTGGGCAGCTTGTCTGCTGTCGCCTCGCTGCCCGTCGCCTCGTCGGTATGGAAGAAGCACACGGGTTTTCCGAATTCGAAATTGTGTTCTATGTCGTCGTCGGCAGTGCGATACACCTCGATAGCCAGCTGGTTGAGCGAGTTGTAATAGCTCCTGCCGATCCTCACGGGATGCCATGCGTCGCCTCTGCGGATGCGTCGCGGGAGTCCCATGGCCTGCATCTGCCGTTTGAAGTTCTCCTTCTCCTCGTCGTATTCGGTCTGCAGCAGCGCTTTCTGGCGCAGCAGACTCATTATGGGGCTTTGTATTGTCTTGTCGTTCTCCATCTTGTTGTCTTTTCATTGTCAGGAATGGGGCATTGCCTGACGGAGTGTAAGAACAAAGGTAATGAATTATCCTGATAACGACAACCCGATTGCAGATTTTTGTGGCTGCCTCATGTCTGCTGTGGATATGATGGCATCTGCTGATAATTCCCCCCCCCAACGGCATGATCCCCGATTCGGGATAATTCATTTTCCGTTGTGCATTAATTTGTCTTTCGTTTTGTATTGAGCATGGATTATGCTACCTTTGCCTGATGAAAAAGCCGTGGGCAGGAGTCCACGTTGCACATATCGGAGAAACCGTTCCTGCAGCTCATCGGCATGTATGCCGGAAGCATGCGGAACCCGAATATAAAACAAGGAAAAAGATGGAAAAGGAAAACAAATACGTATTGCAGTATCCCTCGATAATGAAGGGCAAGAAGATAATGTATGTCCACGGATTCATGTCGTCGGCACAGTCGGGCACGGTGGCGCGCATCCGTGAGATGCTGCCGTCGGCAGACGTAGTGGCGTATGACCTGCCGGTGCATCCGCAGGAGGCGATGGACCTCTTGAGGCAGAAATGCGAGGAACAGAAGCCCGACCTCATCATCGGCACGTCGATGGGAGGAATGTATACCGAGATGCTGTATGGCTACGACCGCATACTGGTGAACCCGGCTTTCCTGATGGGAGAGACGATGACGAAACATGGGATGCTGGGCAAGCAGACCTTCCAGAACCCAAGGCAGGACGGTGTGCAGGAGTTCATCGTCACCAAGAGTATGGTGGAGGAATACAAGGAGGTGACGCGGCAGTGCTTCGCGGCAGTCACCGACGAGGAGCAGGATAGGGTCTACGGACTCTTCGGCGATGCCGACACCACGGTGGCTGCAGAGACCTATGGCGTGTTCGCCGCCCACTACCGCCAGGCGATAAGTTTCCACGGCGAGCACCGCCTCATAGACAAGTCGCTCATCCATGCCGTCATTCCCGTGGTGCGCTGGATCGACGACCGTCAGGAGGGTCGTGAGCGTCCTATCGTTTATGTGAGCATCGATGCGCTGCGCGATGCCAGGGGCAGCCAGAGAGGAAGTGCGATGAAGGGTTTCCAGACTCTGCTCAACCACTATGCGATGTATGTCGTAGCCCCGTCGCCAAGCTACGACGAGGAGTATGTTGCCGAGGTGCGCCGCTGGGTCAACGACACGGTGAATGTGCCGGCATGGCAGCGCCTCACCTTCACCAACCAGGAGAATCTGCTCTATGGCGACTATCTCATCGCTCCCGTGGCGGAATGTGAGCGCTCCGGATTCATGGGCACTACGATAGCCCTCGGTTCCGACACGTTCAAGACGTGGGACGAGATAATAGAGTTCTTCAGCCGTCTCGGCGGACAATAGTTCTCATGGAGAACGTCTGTATTGATGGTAATCTTTGATACGTCAAAGTCTCCATTATTGCCTGATAGAGGTTTGTGACCAAAAAAACGATCAAAATTGTCAGATTGTCAGGTTTTTGCTGTAATGCTTTGATATACAAATGGTTAGCGACCTGATGGTTGTTTTCGATTGTCTGGATGGTTTGCAGATGAGAGGAAGTATCAGATGGCAGGAATTGCATGTGTTGGCAGAATCCAGAAAACAGAAGTATGGATGTTACAACATTAACTTATTGGGCAGCCGCCTGGCGCATTTTCTGCCCAAGTGGGGCAAGCAGCGTGCCCAAGTGGGGCAAGCACGTTGCCCAACATGGGCAAGCACGTTGCCCCAGTTGGGCAGATTTTGTACTCTCTGACAGGATCATAGACTGCTGTCCATCAACCATAGGCTGGGGATACAGCGACATCACGGAATGACAAATGGGTTTAGGGTGTTTTATCTGTAACCCATACGCTCTTGGTTACAAACTAACCTTCCCAAAGGGAAGTAACAGATTACTCTGCCTCTGACTTCAGCCCCCTCTCGTTCTCCCCCGAAGGGGAGATGCAGGTTACTCCGTTTCTGTCATAGACTGGTGGTGCAGTTTACTCCGTTTCTGTCATAGACTGGTGGTGCAGGTTACTCCGTTTCTGCCATAAACTGGTGATGCAGGTTACTCCGTTTCTGCCATAAACTGGTGGTGCAGGTTACTCCGTTTCTGTCATAGACTGGTGATGCAGTTTACTCCGTTTCTGTCATAGACTGGTGGTGCAGGTTACTCCGTTTCTGTCATAGACTGGTGATGCAGTTTATTCCGTTTCTGTCATAGACTGGTGGTGCAGTTTACTCTGTTTCTGCCATAAACTGGTGATGCAGTTTATTCCGTTTCTGCCATAGACTGGTGGTGCAGTTTACTCCGTTTCTGCCATAAACTGGTGATGCAGTTTACTCCGAATACTGATGACCATTGGTGGTCAAGTTGCAAAATTATGGATAACCCACTGGTAATAAGGTTGTCAAGAGTAACCATTCCCTCCCCTACGGGGGAGGATAGGTGGGGGCTGATGGCAATATGCAGAGTAACTTGTCCTTTCCCATTAGGAAGGTCAGGATGGCCCTAATGACCGATTGGGGTTAAAACAACATAAAACGGTATGATATTTCGATGATACATCAATGATACTTTTCTGTAAAGAGTTCGGAAAAGTATCATTGGCGTTACTCGTTGGCTTGCAGGATTTTAGCCGTTCTGTGAGACCATAAAATGATACTATGATACTTTTTCGCGGAAAAAACATTCTTATGTGTATATTTTGTGCTTGATTATCGTTACCCCCCCATCGGTCATTAGGCCGTTTAATATATAATTCTAATAACTGCCTGCTTGGATTTTGATTTGGGTTAACGAATCTAAAAGCTACGACATTTATAGATGCTAATTTTCACTATAACATGTCATTTTGTTTAAAAACGTAATAAAAACAGTAAAATATTTGCCAATATGAAATATTTTTCCTTAATTTGCAAACAAGACAATGCTGCTTATGTGATAGCGTTCATTCTGTGAGGATGAACAGGCATTTGGATGTATGGAATGATAGACAAATATTTGGTATGGTTTTAAGCCAACGTTTTTTCGACAAACAATATGGTCGAGATTAAGTTCGCTTCAATCCTTCATGGCAGAATTAAATGAATAGAATAAATGTTTCTTATAATTAGATGAATAAATGTTGATTGAATAATGTTGGTATGTTGGGCAATTGCTCACATCGAGCTCAGCCGTATTCGTGAGAAACCGGCTGAGTCTTTTTATGGTTTCACTCTAAAAATCATCCTCAGCCACTTCTTCCTCCCGGTATAATTCTCCCAGGCAGTTGCGTATTTCCTCCATGTCGTAACCTCTGCCGAGGGCATAGCGGATAAGCTTGCAACTCAGTTCGTAGTCGCTCTTCGCCTTCACGCTCTTCATCTTTGCCTTCAGCAGAGGGCGCAGCGAGTCGGTGAAACTCGTTTCCTCAATCTCGTCGATAACCCGCCGGCGGATATCCTCGCTGATATGCTTCATATAGAGAGCCTGGTCCACCTTGTGGCGCCCCCATTTGTCGTATCTCACCTTGTCGTTGGCAAAAGCTCGGGCATAACGCTCGTCGTCGATATACCTGCCCTCCGTAAGAGCATCCACCACACGGTTCTGGGCATCCTCAGCCAGTCCCCATAGCGTCATCTTGCGCCGCATCTCAAACGAGCAGTGTTCCGCACGTGAACACAGTGCGGCGAGCTTGTTGAGGGCCTCCTTTTCCGTAATTTCCTTCTTCCCCTTCATCATTTTCTGCATATAGTGTTCCTGTTCTTGCCGTAGATGTCCTTTATCGTCTTGATGTCCCGATATCCCATATCGCCGAGCATTGTCTCCATCTCGTTGGCATAGAGGGCGTTGATCTCGAAGCAAAGCCATCCCCCGGGGCGCAGCGCATGACATCCGTAGCCGGCGATGGCACGATAGAAGAGCAGCGGGTCGTCGTCGGGGACGAAAAGCGCCAGATGAGGCTCGTGGTCCAACACGTTGGAGTGCATGCCGCTCCTCTCCCTGCCGCAGATATACGGAGGGTTGCTCACTATGGCGTCCCACCTGTCGGTGTCGTGGGGAGCGTTCAGGGCATCCTGTTTCACAAAATTCACCCTTGCTCCGAGCCTTTCCGCATTATCCCGGGCTATGCCGAGAGCCTTGTCGGAGATATCCCATGCCGACACCTCCCGACTCTCATCGTCCAATGCCAAAGTGCAGGCTATGCAACCGCTGCCCGTGCCGATGTCGAGGATGGCAGGGTGGGGCAGGGCGGCGGTGAGGCCGGCAACGATGTCGCAGAGCTGCTCCGTCTCGGGACGTGGGATGAGCACTCCCGGCGCCACACCGAAGATGCGGCCGGCAAACGGTGCCTTGCCGGTGACATACTGCACGGGTTCTCCCTCCTTCAGCCTTGTCATGGCGCAGGAGAGCACCTGTGTGTCGGCAGAAGACAGACTCTCCACACCGCCACACACGATATCCGTGAGCGACATGCCGAAAAGGTCGTCGAGAACGGTGCGGCATACAGCCTTCGCCTCGTTCTCGCCATATATGGCGGCGAGTTCTCGCCACAAGTCATTGTATCTCATCTCATAAGTGTTAGAATTGCAAAATTATCGTTTAACGCATTGACCTACAAACTTAATCGCCGATATTTAACGTGAAATTCGAAAAAAACACTAACTTTGCAGTTGAAAACTTGTGATACACATTATATAAATATAAGATAATACATTATTATATATATGGAAGAGAAGAATTTTAAGCGCACCACCGTGACCGCCGCCCTGCCATACGCCAATGGCGGAGTGCATATCGGCCACCTCGCCGGAGTGTATGTGCCGGCAGACATCTATGTGCGCTATCTGAGACTGAAGAAACAGGAAGTGATGTTCATCGGCGGTAGCGACGAGCATGGAGTGCCTGTCACTATCCGTGCACGCAAGGAAGGCATCACTACTCAGGAGGTGGTAGACCGCTACCACTCGCTCATCAAGAAGTCGTTTGAAGACTTCGGCATTTCGTTCGACATCTACAGCCGCACGACATCGGCTATACATCATAAGTTCGCATCAGACTTCTTCCGCACACTCTACGACAAGGGCGAGCTGGAGGAGAAGACCGAAAACCAGTTCTGCGACGAGGTGACAGGAGAGTTCCTCACCGACCGCAACATCGTGGGCACCTGTCCAAGATGCGGAGCAGAGGGAGCCTATGGCGACCAGTGTGAGAAATGTGGAGCCACCCTCTCGCCAGACGAGCTTATCAACCCAACCAACAAGAACAACCCTGGCCACGGCCTGGTGAAGAAGCCTACCAAGAACTGGTATCTGCCGCTCGGCAAATGGCAGGACTGGCTGAAGAAGTGGATATTGGAGGGACACAAGGAATGGCGACCGAACGTGTACGGACAGTGCAAGTCATGGCTCGACATGGATCTGCAGCCACGTGCAATGACCCGCGACCTGGACTGGGGTATCCCGGTGCCGGTGGAGGGAGCTGACGGCAAGGTGCTCTATGTGTGGTTTGATGCCCCTATCGGATATATCTCGAACACTAAGGAACTCTGCGACGCCAATCCCGAGACTTGGGGAACATGGCAGAAATGGTGGCAGGACCCTACATCGAGACTAGTACACTTCATCGGTAAAGACAATATCGTGTTCCACTGCATCGTGTTCCCGACGATGCTCAAGGCTCACGGAGATTATATACTGCCGGACAACGTGCCGGCAAACGAGTTCCTCAATCTGGAGAACGACAAGATTTCCACTTCCCGCAACTGGGCTATCTGGCTGCATGAATATCTCGTGGACTTCCCGGGAAAGCAGGATGTGCTGAGATATGTGCTCACGGCGAACGCTCCTGAGACAAAGGACAACAACTTCACCTGGAAGGACTTCCAGGAGCGCAACAACAGCGAACTCGTGGGTATATATGGAAACTTCGTGAACCGTGCGCTGCAGCTCACCAAGAAATACTGGAACGGCGTGGTGCCGGAGTGTGGAGAACTGACAGACTACGACAAGCAGACGCTTGAGGAATTCAAGGACGTGAAGAAGAAGGTGGAAGACCTGCTCAACGTGTTCAAGTTCCGTGATGCACAGAAGGAGGCAATGAATCTGGCGCGTATAGGAAACAAGTATATCGCCGATTGCGAACCGTGGAAGGTGTGGAAGACCGATCCGAAGCGTGTGGAGACAATCCTGTATATCTCGCTGCAGCTCGTGGCAAACCTCGCCATTGCGTTCGAACCGTTCTTGCCGTTCAGCAGCGCCAAGCTCCGCAAGATGATAAACATCGATGGCTGCGACTGGAACCAGCTCGGTTCTACCGACCTGCTGAAGGCTGGTCATCAGCTCAACGAACCGGAACTGCTCTTCGAGAAGATAGAGGACGAGACGATACAGCATCAGCTCGACAAACTGGCTGAGATAAAGAAGCAGAACGAGGCTGCTGAATACAAGGCAAAGGAAATCAAACCTACGGTGAGCTTCGAGGATTTCGAAAAGCTCGACATCCGTGTGGGAACGATAAAGACCTGTGAGAAGGTGAAGAAGGCAAACAAGCTCCTCAAGTTCACCATCGACGACGGTTCGGGCACCGACCGCACCATCGTCAGCGGAATAGCCAAGTTCTATAATCCGGAAGAACTCGTAGGCAAGCAGGTTTGTTTTATCGCAAACTTCGCCCCACGCAAACTGATGGGTATCGAGAGCCAGGGAATGATTCTCAGCGCAGAGAACTTCGACGGCAGCCTTAGCGTGACACGCATTGACCGCGAGGTGAAGCCGGGCAGCCAGGTGGGATAAGCATAAATGCAGGGGTGACCTGTACCTTTCCTTATAATGGGGCAGGACAGGTTTCCCTCATCAACCGATATAACGGTGATGTCTCAGCGCCGATGTGGAATTAACCGCCGCCGGATGAGACAGGCGGCAATAGGAGGAATAACTATGAAGCGTACACCTAAGTGCTACAATGAGGAAGAGTTTGAACTCGACAACATCTATAACGATGATGACGATCGCTACGGAAAAGCGGGACTCTCTGCTATGTTTTATTGATTAGACCTCTATTGAATGACTAATAAGGACGGGCGTTTGGCGGAAAGGAACAAACGCCCGTCTTTTGATTACTCCTCCCAATCGGTCATATTGCCGTTTGGGGATAAAACTCTCAGGATTATGACCACAGATGAAAGATATATGATGCGCTGTCTGCAACTGGCAAAGAACGGGATGCAGAACGCCAAGCCAAACCCTATGGTGGGTGCCGTGATAGTGAGCGGCGGCAGGATTATCGGTGAGGGATACCACGTGTGCTGCGGAGAAGGCCATGCCGAGGTGAACGCCTTCGCTTCGGTGAAGGCGGCAGACGAACATCTGCTGAAAGAGGCTACGATATATGTCAGCCTCGAACCCTGTTCTCACTACGGCAAGACACCGCCATGTGCCGACCTCATCATCCGGAAGGGGGTGAAGAGGGCGGTAGTGGGCTGTGTTGACCCCTTTGCCAAAGTGCATGGCAACGGAATCAGAAAACTGCGTGAGGCTGGCATCGAAGTCACTGTGGGAGTGCTTGAGGAGGAATGCAACGAACTGAACAAGCGCTTCTTCGCATTCCATAGACTCAAACGCCCGTATATACTGCTGAAATGGTGTCAGACGGCAAACGGTTTCCTCGACGACTGTAATAAACCGCTGCGCATGTCTACTCCATACACGCAGATGCTCGTGCATAAGCTGAGGAGCGAATACGACGCAATACTCGTCGGACGAGTGACGGCGGAGAGAGACAAGCCGAAACTCAATGTGCGCCTATGGGCTGGCAATGACCCTAAGCGCATCGTGATAGACCGGGAGCATCCGTGTTTCGATGGTCTCTGCTTTGACAACGGCGACACCGTGCCCGGACAGATAGCCGGTTGGCTGCATGGACAAGGAGTGCAGTCGCTGATGGTGGAAGGTGGAGCGGAGACGCTGAAGGGCTTCCTGCGTGCCGGACTGTTTGACGAGATAAGGGTGGAGACGGCACCGGTAGTGGTGGACGGCGGTACGGCGGCTCCGATGCTGGCCGGAGAAGAACTCCGATTCACAGGCAGAGAGGTGTATGGACAGAATGTAATCGACACATACCACCGCATCGGTTAGGTCTGCCGATATGGGGAGACCGTGGGTTCAGACAATAATATTATGTAATATAAACAACGAAAACATTATGAAGATTTATGATTATATGACTCAGGGCACCTGCAGTCAGGCAATACACATCGAGCTCAACGACGACAATACCATCAACAACGTGTCGTTTACTGGTGGCTGCAACGGAAACCTGAAAGGCATCGGAAAACTCGTGGAGGGAATGCCGGCGGAAAAGGTGGTGGAGAAGCTGCGTGGTGTGACTTGCGGTTTCAAGAACACAAGTTGTCCGGACCAGCTCGCCAACGCCCTCAGTGAGATGTTGAAAGGTTGATGCCATTTTTTATCCGTAAAATGCGAGATAAACAAAAAAAAATGTTACCTTTGCAATCGTTACAAAAAACCGATGTGCGCAGAGGTGCATAGGGGTCTCATAGTTCAATGGATAGAACAAGTCTCTCCTAAAGATTAGATCCGAGTTCGATTCTCGGTGAGACCACATCAGTGATTACAGACAAGACGGATGGCGTAAACATTGCGGCCAACCATTATTGCCTTATTTTGAAACAATATCAAAGACTTAAATTTTAAATTTATGGAAAATAAAGAAAAACAGGAGGGACAGTTCCAGCTCGAACTTCCTCAGAATGTTGCTCAGGGTGAATATGCAAACTTCGCACTCATCACCCACTCTCGTTCAGAATTCATCGCAGACTTCGCTCGCGTATTGCCAGGTCTTCCAAAGGCAGTCATCAACAGCCGTGTGATTCTCGCTCCGGAGCACGCCAAGCGTCTGCTCATGGCTCTTCAGGAGAACGTGGCTAAGTATGAGCACGAGTTCGGCAAGATACAGCTTCCTGGTCAGGAAGGCAAGACCATCGCTCCATTCAACGTAAACAAGGGCGAGGCTTGATCTATAGGCTAATTACGGATGCGGCAATCCCCGTTGATGGCGGATGGATGGCATCGCGGAAAAAATAATGACGGATGCGCAGTAGAGATGATACTCGATGCGCATCCGTCTTTTTGTTTGTTTGTCAGCAAGGCTGGCGGTTATTTGCCGATATCCAACTTCCAGTTGCCGTCCTCATCCTTGCGGAGCTTGATGTCGTCGGTGGTCTCGGAGCCGTCGCCCATCACTATCTTCATCTTTACTATGGCAGTCTTGCCGTCCTCTGAGATCTCCTCGCTCAGAGCTTCGTATGACTTGATGCCGTCCTGCTTCTCAAATTTCTTCGTTGCCTTGTCCTTCATCATGGCTACGAGCATCTGCTTCTCGTCCTCAATCTCCTTCTTGTCCTTGCCCTCTTCCTTCTTCTGATAGATGAGGTCCACATATCCCTCGTAGTCGCCCTTCTGGATGCAGGCAATTGACTTCTCGGCAACCTTGGTAGGAGTGTTGCTGTTGCATGATGTCATCACGAGTGTCAGGATAAGGACACCTAAAATTGTCATTAGCTTTTTCATAATTGTAGTTGGGTTTAGTTAATAATGTTATTTAAATAAATAGTGTTGTCATCGTTCGTTCCTTTGATGCTGTTGTAACTTGTTCTCTTTTGAGAATGTCGTCACTCGCTCTTTTGTGGATGTCGTCATCGTTTGTTCCTTTTGCCGGTGCCGTCATTGTGTGTCCTGGAATGTGACGATTCTCTTCAGCCTGCGGCATCTGAGAAAGTCGGAGGGGTAGATGACGTGGCTGAATTTCACTCCCGGCAGTATCGCGTCGTGGCGTATGCCGTTGGTGATGTCGATGCCGCATTTCTGGTATACATGTGCCACGAGCTGGCTGCAATACATCTTCGTGGTGTCGCTGTCGTTGTAGTCGTCGTCGAAGAGCGTGCCCCGTTTGTATATCCCGTAGGCAAGGCGGGCGCTCTTCTCTGCCGTTTCCCTGTCTCGGTATCTCAGCACGCATCCTTTTGATGCCCTGATGGTGGAGAAGAAATCCTCAGGCCGCTCCATCTTTACCCTGTCAACGTCGCCCTCGAAGTCCGGTTCGTCGGGTACGGCATGTACCACCATCTTCCTGCCGCATGAGTCAACGATGATGCCGCAGTGGGAGAAGTCTGACCCGCCGTCGGCTATTCTCACGGCGCGGCTGGTGAGTCCTGTTCCTTTGCGCAGCACTATGTCGCCCTCTTCAAGAGTGGTGCCGGCAGGCATGATGCAGTGAGCCTTCTCGTCTTTCTTGCTGCATGCTGTCAGGATACAGACAATTACAAATGTCAGTAGCCAGAATTTCTTGGGTATTGATAGAAGTGCTTTCCTCATCAGCTTGCTGTTGGTTTCTGCAAATATACGCAATAGTCGGAAATAAACAAAATTTTTACACCTTATTATATATATAGGAGCGGGAAAAAAACTTTCTGAAGTGTTTGCCTGGGTGTTGTACCTATTTTTTTGAAGCCATATCATCGGTGGTCGCTGAAAATGCAATATAGTCTGAACTTTTTCTTGAGACGTTCTGACTATCAGCTTTTGTCTGTGCCTTTTCCGTTTCGCCTTTGATGGCGGCTAAGGTGTATATGTGTGACGTGTATCTGTCGGCAGGACGTAGATGTTTTTTAATTTCTTCTTATTCAGCTTGTTATATTGTGTGCCTTAAGTCATGGTTTTGTTCTTGTTTTGCGTTACAAAACGTTAATAAAGTATATATCGTGTAAAATTATGAGTGTAAGAAAAGTAGTAAGACTCCATTTATTAGGTAATATAAAAAAAAGTTCCTACCTTTGCAACCCAAATTGGTCTTATGGCTGAGACCGTATTGTAATATCTTGATAATAACAAAATAATAAATATAAAATTAAAAATTAAAAACAATGCCTACAATTCAGCAATTGGTAAGAAAAGGCAGAAGGGTGCTTGTTGACAAGAGCAAGTCTCCAGCTTTGGACTCATGTCCTCAGCGTCGTGGAGTCTGCGTCCGTGTCTACACCACAACCCCTAAGAAGCCTAATTCGGCAATGAGAAAGGTTGCCCGTGTTCGTTTGACAAACCAGAAAGAGGTGAACTCTTACATTCCAGGAGAGGGACACAACTTGCAGGAGCACTCAATCGTGCTTGTTCGCGGTGGTCGTGTTAAGGACCTTCCTGGTGTGCGTTATCACATCGTTCGTGGTACTCTTGATACCGCAGGTGTAGCTAACCGTACACAGCGTCGCTCTAAGTATGGTGCTAAGCGTCCAAAGCAGAAGTAATCATAACCGAGAGGTTTAAAATCTAACATTTTAATCGTTTTGCTGGAGAATTGTTATAACAGGTTGAGTAAGCGGCTCAAGAGAGAGCACTGAAGAACATTGACAGCCCCAAGCAGAATTTATTTTCAAAACAAGAAATGAGAAAAGCAAAACCAAAGAAACGCGTGATCCTTCCGGATCCAGTTTTCAACGACCAGAAGGTCTCTAAGTTCGTGAACCACTTGATGTATGACGGAAAGAAAAACACCTCATACGAAATTTTCTACAAAGCATTGGATACCGTAAAGGAGAAGATGTCAAATGAGGAGAAGTCTGCCCTTGAGATTTGGAAGACTGCTCTCGACAATATCACTCCACAGGTGGAGGTTAAGAGCCGTCGTATCGGTGGTGCTACCTTCCAGGTGCCTACAGAGATTCGCCCAGACCGCAAGGAGAGCATCTCTATGAAGAACATGATCGCTTTCGCTCGCAAACGCGGCGGAAAGTCAATGGCTGACAAGCTGGCTGCAGAGATCATGGATGCTTTCAACAACCAGGGTGGTGCCTTCAAGCGTAAGGAGGACATGCACCGTATGGCTGAGGCTAACCGTGCGTTCGCTCACTTCAGATTTTAATTTTTTGATAAGGTAAAAAAGAATCATGGCAAAGCAAGATTTACATTTGACCCGCAATATCGGTATTATGGCTCACATCGATGCCGGTAAGACAACAACTTCTGAGCGTATCCTGTTCTATACAGGTAAGACTCATAAGATTGGTGAGGTGCATGACGGTGCCGCTACAATGGACTGGATGGCACAGGAGCAGGAGCGTGGTATCACCATTACCTCTGCTGCTACTACCTGTAACTGGAACTATGCAGGCAAGTCATACAAGATCAACTTGATCGATACTCCGGGACACGTTGACTTCACCGCTGAGGTGGAGCGTTCACTCCGTGTACTCGATGGCGCTGTTGCTACTTACTGTGCAGTAGGTGGTGTTCAGCCACAGTCTGAGACCGTATGGCGTCAGGCTGACAAGTATAATGTACCTCGTCTGGGTTACGTGAACAAGATGGACCGCTCAGGTGCTGACTACTTCGACGTACTCCGTCAGATGAAGGAAGTGCTGGGTGCCAACCCTGTTTCTCTCGTAGTGCCTATCGGTAGCGAGGAGACTTTCAAGGGCTTGATCGACCTTATCAAGATGAAGGCTATCTTCTGGCACGATGAGACAATGGGTGCTGAGTATGAGGTAGACGAAATTCCTGCTGACCTCAAGGACGAGGCTGAGGAATGGAGAGGCAAGCTGGTTGAGTCTGCTGCCGAATTCGACGAGGCTCTCATGGAGAAGTACTTCGAGGATCCTGATTCTATAACAGAAGAGGAACTCATGGCAGCTCTCCGCAAGGGTACTCTCGCAATGGAGTGCACACCGGTTCTCTGTGGTTCTTCATTCAAGAACAAGGGTGTTCAGACTCTTCTTGACTATGTTTGCGCATTCTTGCCATCACCACTCGATACACCGAACATCGTGGGTACTAACCCTGATACAGGTGCAGAGGAAGACCGTAAGCCATCTGAGGATGAGCCTACATCAGCTCTTGCGTTCAAGATCGCTACTGACCCATACGTTGGTCGTCTCGTGTTCTTCCGCGTATACTCTGGTAAGGTGGTTGCTGGTTCTTATGTATACAACACCCGCTCACGCAAGAAGGAGCGCGTTAGCCGTCTGTTCCAGATGAACTCTGCTAAGCAGATTCCTATGGAGATTATCGACGCTGGTGACATCGGTGCAGGTGTAGGTTTCAAGGATATCCGTACTGGTGATACTCTCTGCGACGAGGAGCACCCAATCGTACTCGAGTCAATGACATTCCCTGATCCAGTGATCGGTATCGCTGTTGAGCCAAAGAGCCAGGCTGACGTTGACAAGCTCGGTATCGGTCTCGCCAAGCTCGCTGAGGAGGACCCAACCTTCACAGTACACACTGACGAGCAGAGCGGTCAGACTGTTATCTCTGGTATGGGTGAGCTTCACCTCGACATCATCCTCGACCGTCTGAAGAGAGAGTTCAAGGTTGAATGTAACCAGGGTAAGCCTCAGGTTAACTACAAGGAGGCTATCACCAAGACCGTTAACCTCCGTGAGGTTTACAAGAAGCAGTCTGGTGGTCGTGGTAAGTTCGCTGACATCATCGTAAACGTTGGTCCTATCGACGAGGACTACAAGGAGGGCGGACTCCAGTTCATCAACGAGGTTAAGGGTGGTAACATTCCTAAGGAGTTCATCCCATCAGTACAGAAGGGATTTGAGAACGCAATGAAGAACGGTGTTCTCGGTGGCTATCCTATGGACAGCTTGAAGGTAGTTCTCGTGGATGGTTCATTCCACCCGGTTGACTCCGACCAGCTTTCATTCGAAATCGCTGCTCTCCAGGCTTACAAGAACGCTTGCGCTAAGGCAGGTCCAGTTCTTATGGAGCCTATCATGAAGCTCGAGGTTGTTACTCCAGAGGAGAACATGGGTGACGTGATCGGTGACTTGAACAAGCGCCGTGGACAGGTAGAGGGAATGGACGAGACTCGTTCTGGTGCCCGTATCGTTCGCGCTATGGTTCCGCTGGCAGAGATGTTCGGTTATGTAACAGCTCTCCGTACAATCACTTCAGGTCGTGCTACAAGCTCTATGGAGTATGACCATCATGCAGCTCTCTCTAACACTATCGCCAAGGCAGTGCTCGAGGAAGTTAAGGGTCGTACAGACCTCCTGTAAAAAACACATATTAGAGAGAGAGGACGCCATTTAGCGTATGACTCTTAATTGACGTGCCTCTCTCTTTATTTCTTATATTATTAATTTCAAAATTAAAAATGAGTCAGAAAATCAGAATCAAGCTGAAGTCTTACGACCACAAGTTGGTTGACAAGTCAGCAGAGAAGATCGTGAAGGCAGTAAAGGCTACAGGTGCCATCGTTAGCGGTCCTATTCCATTGCCTACACACAAGCGTATTTTTACCGTTAACCGCTCTACTTTCGTTAACAAGAAGTCTCGTGAGCAGTTCCAGCTCAGCGATTACAAGCGTCTTATCGACATCTACAGCTCAACAGCAAAGACCGTTGACGCCCTGATGAAGCTTGAGTTGCCAAGCGGTGTAGAAGTAGAAATCAAAGTATAGTTTAATTTTTTAATATTAATTGAAATGCCAGGATTAATTGGAAAAAAAATCGGAATGACATCCGTTTTCAGTGCCGACGGTAAGAATGTACCGTGCACTGTTATCGAAGCAGGTCCTTGTGTTGTAACTCAGGTAAAGACCGTTGAGAAGGACGGTTACCAGGCCTATCAGTTGGCTTACGGCGAGATGAAGGAGAAGAATACCACTAAACCTATGCTCGGCGTATTCAAGAAGGCAGGTACAACACCAAAGAGACACTTGGCCGAGTTCAAGTTTGACGAGGAGTACAACCTCGGTGACACCATTACGGTTGAGATCTTCAACGACACAAACTTCGTTGACGTTGTAGGTACCTCAAAGGGTAAAGGTTTCCAGGGTGTCGTTAAGCGTCACGGATTCGGTGGTGTAGGACAGTCTACTCACGGACAGGACGACCGCGCCCGCAAACCGGGATCTATCGGTGCTTGTTCTTACCCAGCAAAGGTATTCAAGGGAATGCGCATGGGCGGACAAATGGGAGGTGACAGAGTGACAACTCAGAACCTCAAAGTGTTAAAGGTAATTCCAGAGCACAATCTTATTCTCGTTAAGGGAAGTGTAGCTGGTTGTAATGGTTCAACCGTAATAATTGAGAAATAATGGAAATTAGCGTATTAAATATCAAAGGTGAGGACACTGGAAGAAAGGTTACGTTAAACGAATCAATCTTCGGAATTGAGCCTAATGACCATGTTCTTTATCTCGATGTAAAGCAGTACCTCGCTAACCAGCGTCAGGGAACAGCAAAGTCTAAGGAGAGAAGTGAGCATGCTGGTTCTACACGTAAGCTCGGACGTCAGAAAGGTGGCGGCGGCGCACGTCGTGGTGATATCAACTCACCTGTACTCGTTGGTGGTGGTCGCGTATTCGGTCCTAAACCACGTGACTATCGTTTCAAGCTGAACAAGAAAGTTAAGTCTCTCGCACGCAAGAGCGCTCTTTCTTACAAGGCTCAGGAGAATGCTATAGTTGTTGTTGAGGACTTCACTTTTGAGGCTCCAAAGACTAAAGAATTCGTAAATGTTGCTAAAAATCTTAAAGTTGACGGACGTAAGACTCTCTTGGTTTTGCCAGAAGTAAATAAAAACGTATATTTGTCAGCTAGAAATTTGCAGCGTACCGAAATCATGACTGCATCGGCCCTCAATACTTACAAGGTTTTGAACGCTGATGTTCTTGTCGTGACTGAAAATTCGCTCAAGGCAATCGACGGAATCTTAACAAAATAAATTAATAGGAGACAGTAAATTATGGCATTCATTATCAAACCATTGGTCACTGAGAAGATGACTAAAATTACAGACAAGTCTTCTGTTGAGAAAACTTACAAGGTAAAGGGTGAGACACGCACAAAGAAGGCAGAGGCTAAGTATGGCTTCATCGTTCGCCCAGAGGCCGGTAAGCTCGAGATTAAGAAAGAAATTGAAAGTCTGTATAACGTTACAGTAATTAATGTAAATACGCTTCGTTACGCTGGTAAGCGCTCAAGCCGCTATACAAAGGCCGGACTCATCAAGGGTCAGAAGAACGCGTATAAGAAGGCAATCGTTACTCTGAAAGAGGGCGATACAATTGATTTTTACAGCAATATCTAAAATAAAAAATGGCAGTACGTAAATTTAAACCGGTTACACCGGGTCAAAGACACAAGGTTATTGGCACGTTCGAGGAGATTACTGCATCCGTGCCAGAGAAGTCTCTCGTTTACGGTAAACGTTCTACCGGCGGTCGAAACAACACCGGTAAGATGACTGTCCGCTATCGTGGCGGCGGTCACAAGAAGAAGTTCCGTATGATCGACTTCAAACGAGAGAAAGATGGTGTTCCAGCTGTAGTTAAGACAATTGAGTATGATCCAAACCGCTCGGCTCGTATCGCTCTCTTGTTCTACGCAGATGGAGAAAAACGTTACATTATTGCTCCCAATGGACTGCAGGTAGGTACTACCCTGATGTCTGGTAAGGATGCAGCGCCTGAGATTGGAAACACTCTCCCGCTCGCTAACATCCCAGTAGGTACAGTAATTCACAACATTGAATTGCGTCCTGGACAGGGTGCCCTGCTCGTTCGTTCGGCTGGTAATTTTGCTCAGTTGACTTCTCGTGAAGGCAGTTATTGTGTTATCAAACTCCCTTCTGGCGAGACTCGTCAGATTCTTAGTGCTTGTAGAGCTACTGTAGGTAGCGTAGGTAACTCGGACCACGCTCTTGAGTCGTCTGGTAAGGCAGGTCGCTCACGTTGGCTTGGTCGTCGTCCACACAACCGTGGTGTTGTAATGAACCCAGTTGATCACCCAATGGGTGGTGGTGAAGGACGTCAGTCTGGAGGTCATCCACGTTCACGTAAGGGCTTGTATGCTAAGGGACTCAAGACAAGAGCTCCAAAGAAGCATTCTAACAAGTATATTATTGAAAGAGCTAAGAAATAATCAAGTTAATTAGAGTAAATTATGAGTCGTTCATTAAAAAAAGGTCCGTACATTAACGTATCGCTCGAGAAGAAAATTCTCGCTATGAATGAAAGCGGAAAGAAGAGTGTCGTTAAAACATGGGCTAGAGCATCAATGATTTCCCCTGATTTTGTGGGTCACACTGTTGCAGTTCATAACGGAAATAAATTTATTCCTGTTTACATTACCGAAAACATGGTCGGCCACAAGCTTGGTGAGTTCTCACCAACACGTCGTTTCGGCGGACATGCTGGTAATAAGAAATAACAGGCAAACCATTGTAAAAAGAAATTAAAATGGGAGCAAGAAAAAAAATATCGGCTGAGAAAAGAAAAGAGGCCTTGAAAACAATGTACTTTGCGAAGCTCAATGGCGTTCCTTCTTCTCCACGTAAAATGCGCTATGTAGTTGACATGGTTCGTGGCATGGAGGTTAACCGCGCCCTTGGAGTTCTCAAATTCTCTAACAAGGCTGCTGCTGCAGACGTAGAGAAGTTGTTGCGCTCTGCTATCGCAAACTGGGAAACAAAAAATGACCGTAAGGCTGAAGACGGTGAACTTTATATCTCTAAGGTCTTCGTTGACGAGGGCGTTACAATGAAACGTATGAGACCGGCACCACAGGGCCGTGGTTACAGAATCCGCAAGCGTAGCAACCACATCACTCTGTTTGTTGATGCCAAAACTAATGATGAAAAATAATATAGTAGAATGGGACAGAAAGTAAATCCAATAAGCAACCGTCTTGGTATCATTAGAGGTTGGGAGTCAAATTGGTTCGGTGGTAAGAACTTCGGCGATAATTTGGTAGAGGATACCAAAATCCGTAAGTATCTTAACGAGCGTCTGGCTAAGGCTAGCGTTTCCCGCATCGTCATCGAGCGTACTTTGAAGCTTGTTACCATCACTATATGCACAGCCCGTCCGGGTCTCGTCATTGGTAAGGGTGGTCAAGACGTTGACAAGTTGAAGGAAGAGTTGAAGAAACTCTACGACAAGGAGATTCAGATTAATATTTTCGAGGTTAAGAAGCCTGAGCTTGACGCATCAATCGTTGCTAATAACATAGCAAGACAAGTTGAGGGTAAGATCGCTTACCGTCGTGCTATCAAAATGGCTGTTGCAAACACTATGCGTGCAGGTGCTGAGGGTATCAAGGTACAGATCACTGGCCGTCTGAACGGTGCCGAGATGGCACGTAAGGAAATGTACAAGGAGGGACGTACTCCTCTTCATACATTCCGCGCTGACATCGACTACTGTCAGGCAGAGGCACTCACAAAGGTTGGTCTGCTTGGTATCAAGGTTTGGATTTGCCGCGGCGAGATTTACGGCAAGGTAGATCTCACACCTAACTTCACACAGGAGAAGTCTAATGGCGGACGTCAGGGTGGCAAGCCAAGAGGTAACCGTAAGAGAAACAATAACCGTTAAAGTTAGAAACAAACATGTTACAGCCTAAAAGAGTAAAATACAGAAGACCTCAAGATGGACGTGGTAATAAAGGCAACGCTCACAGAGGTACACAGCTGGCTTTCGGATCATTCGGTATCAAGACACTTGAGGCAAAATGGTTGGATAGCCGCCAGATAGAGGCTGCCCGTATCGCAGTCAATCGTTATATGCAGCGTGAGGGTCAGGTATGGATCCGCATTTTCCCGGACAAACCAATCACTCGCAAGCCTGCTGACGTCCGAATGGGTAAAGGTAAGGGAGATCCAGCAGGATGGGTAGCCCCTGTTACTCCAGGACGCGTTCTTTTCGAGGTTGAAGGCGTTTCTTTTGACATAGCAAAGGAGGCTCTTCGTCTCGCAGCGCAGAAATTGCCTGTTAAGACTAAATTTATTGTTAGACGTGATTTCGATAAAAACGCTTAATTATGAAGATTAAAGAAGTAAAAGAACTCGAAACCAAGGACTTGGTAGAGAGAATAGAGTCAGAGGTTGCAAAGTACAATCAGATGAAACTTAATCATGCGATCACTCCTCTAGAGAATCCATCTCAGATTAAGTTGGCACGTCGTGACATCGCACGCATGAAGACAGTACTCCGCGAGAGAGAACTTAACAAATAACAATGGTCCAGATGGAAACAAGAAATTTAAGAAAGACAAGAACGGGTGTCGTTATCAGTAACAAGATGGATAAAACCATTGTTATTGCCTCTAAGTTCAAGGAGATGCACCCTATATATGGTAAGTTTGTCCAGAAGACAAAGAAATACCATGCTCATGATGAAAAGAATGAGGCTAACGTAGGTGATACAGTCCTCATTATGGAAACTCGTCCTTTGAGTAAGACAAAGAGATGGAGATTAGTTCAAATAATTGAAAAAGCTAAGTAAATATGATACAAGCAGAATCAAGACTTACTGTATGTGATAACAGCGGCGCCCGTGAGGCTTTGTGCATCCGTGTGCTTGGTGGAACACGCCGCCGTTATGCAAGTGTTGGTGACGTGATCGTAGTTTCTGTAAAGAACGTCATCCCGTCAAGTGATTTGAAAAAAGGTGCAGTATCTAAGGCTTTGATTGTTCGCACAAAGAAGGAGATTCGTCGTGCTGATGGTTCTTACATCCGTTTCGATGACAATGCTTGTGTTTTGTTGAACAATGCTGGTGAAATCCGCGGTAGCCGTATCTTCGGCCCTGTTGCCCGCGAATTGCGTGCAGTCAACATGAAAGTCGTTTCTTTGGCACCTGAGGTTCTTTAATATTTAAAGTAAGAGATTAATGAATAAGTTACATATTAAGAAAAACGATACAGTCATCGTTCTGGCCGGTGAGGACAAGGGCAAGACTGGTAAGGTGCTGAAGGTACTGGTTGACAAGCAGCGTGCTATCGTAGAGGGCGTGAATATGGTCTCTAAGAGCACAAAGCCAAGTGCTAAGAACCCTCAGGGAGGTATTGTAAAGCAGGAAGCTTCTATACATATCTCTAACTTGAGTTTGATAGATCCTAAGAGTGGCAAGGCTACTCGTATTGCAATTAAGATGAACGATGAGGGCAAGAAGGTCCGCATCGCTAAAAAGTCAGGGGAGGAAATCAAATAATGAATACAGCTGAATTAAAAACCGTTTACGCAGAGACAATCGCTCCTGCACTCCAGAAACAGTTCAACTATTCTTCTAAGATGCAGATTCCTGCCCTCAAGAAAATCGTTGTAAACCAGGGTCTCGGAGATGCGACACAGGACAAGAAGATCATTGATGTCGCTATCAACGAAATCACTGCTATCACTGGTCAGAAGGCAGTAGCAACATATTCTAAGAAGGATATCGCTAACTTCAAGCTTCGTAAGAAGATGCCTATCGGTGTTATGGTGACATTGCGTCGTGAGCGCATGTATGAGTTCCTCGAGAAACTCGTGCGCATCGCCCTTCCTCGTATCCGCGACTTCAAGGGTATCGAGAGCAAGTTCGACGGCCGTGGTAACTACACACTTGGTGTTACAGAGCAGATCATCTTCCCGGAGATCAACATCGACTCTATCGACCGCATCCAGGGTATGAACATCACTTTCGTGACATCTGCCAACACGGATGAAGAGGGTTATGCTTTGTTGAAGGCTTTCGGCCTTCCTTTCAAGAACGCTAAAAACGATAAATAAGATATGGCAAAAGAGTCAATGAAAGCTCGCGAGGTAAAACGTGCCAAACTGGTGGCACGTTATGCCGAGAAACGCGCAGCGTTGAAGAAGGTTATCGCAACTTCTAACGATCCTGTAGAGGCATACGAGGCAGCTCGTAAGTTGCAGTCTATTCCAAAGAATGCAAACCCAATCCGCTTGCACAACCGTTGCAAGATCACAGGTCGTCCAAAGGGTTATATCCGTCAGTTCGGTCTCTCTCGTATTCAGTTCCGTGAGATGGCTTCTGCAGGACTCATCCCTGGAGTTAAGAAGGCAAGCTGGTAATAAGCAGTTTCAATTTTTTAATATTGTCGGGGTAGGCCCGATTAATTAAACATTTTATATAATGACAGATCCAATAGCAGATTATCTAACGAGGTTGAGAAATGCAATCATGGCTCATCACCGTGTTGTTGAAGTTCCAGCTTCTAACTTGAAGAAGGAAATCACTAAAATCCTCTTCGAGAAGGGATACATCCTTAACTACAAGTTCGTAGAGGATGGTCCTCAGGGTTCTATCAAGGTTGCCTTGAAGTATGACCCACAGACTAAGGCAAACGCAATCAAGTGCCTTAAGAGAGTTTCCACCCCAGGTCTTCGTAAGTACGCTGGTTACAAGGAAATGCCGAGAGTTATCAACGGATTAGGTATTGCAATATTATCTACATCCAAAGGTGTAATGACTAACAAAGAGGCTGCCGACCTGAAGATCGGTGGTGAGGTTCTTTGCTACGTATATTAATTGGAGGATTGAATATGTCAAGAATAGGTAAATTACCAATTAGTATTCCAGCTGGAGTTACAGTAGCTCTTAACAACGGCGTTGTAAGTGTAAAGGGTCCTAAGGGTGAGCTTTCACAGAAGGTTGACAGCTCAATCATCGTTAAGATAGAGGATGGACATGTTGTTCTTTCTGTTGACGAGAACAGCCCTGTTAACTATAAGCAGAAAAATGCGTTCCACGGACTTTACCGTGCTTTGATCCACAATATGGTTGTTGGTGTAAGCGAAGGTTATCAGAAGGTCTTGGAGCTTGTAGGTGTTGGTTATCGTGTTTCAAACCAGGGAAACCTCATCGAGTTCTCTCTTGGTTATACACACCCAATTTTCATTCAGCTTCCTAAGGAAGTTAAGGTTGAGACTAAGTCTGAAAGAAATCAGAATCCTATCATAATTCTTGAGTCTTGTGACAAGGAGTTACTGGGACTTATCTGTGCAAAAATTCGTTCTTTCCGTATGCCTGAGCCTTATAAAGGAAAAGGTATCTTGTTCAAGGGTGAGGTTATCCGCAGAAAGTCTGGTAAGACAGCTGCAGCTAAGTAACTTTAATAATTTTCGATTATGACAACTAAGAAAGTAGAAAGACGAATTAAGATAAAATACAGAATACGTAAGCGTGTCAACGGTACAACCGAGCGTCCACGTATGAGTGTTTTCCGTAGCAATAAGCAAATTTACGTTCAGATTATCAACGACCTGACAGGCACTACACTTGCCTCTGCTTCATCACTCGGACTTGAGGCTATGCCTAAGAAGGAGCAGGCTGCCAAGGTTGGCGAGCTCGTAGCCAAGAAGGCTATCGAGGCTGGCATCTCTAAGGTGGTTTTCGACCGTAACGGTTATCTCTACCACGGACGAGTTAAGGAGTTGGCTGATGCAGCACGTAAAGGCGGTCTAATTTTTTAATCGATTATGGCAATGAATAAAGTAAAAATAAATAGTGACGTTGAGTTAAAAGACAGATTGGTTGCTATTAACCGTGTTACCAAGGTTACCAAGGGTGGCCGTACTTTCACCTTCGCTGCAATTGTCGTTGTTGGCGATGGAAACGGTGTCATCGGTTGGGGTCTTGGCAAAGCAGGTGAAGTTACTGCTGCCATAGCAAAGGGTGTAGAGTCTGCAAAGAAGAACCTTGTAAAGGTTTCTCTTCTCAAGGGTACTATCCCTCACGAGATCGAGGCTAGCTTCGGTGGTGCAAAGGTATTCCTTCGCCCAGCAGCAGCCGGTACCGGACTTGTAGCAGGTGGTGCTATGCGTGCTGTATTGGAGAGTGTTGGTATCAAGGACGTTTTGGCTAAGTCAAAGGGCTCTTCCAACCCACACAACCTCGTAAAGGCTACTATCGTTGCATTGAGCCAGCTGCGCGATGCATACACAGTGGCACAGACTCGTGGTATTTCACTTGATAAAGTATTTAACGGTTAATAAAGGAGAATTTTTATGGCAACAATAAAGATCAAACAGATTAAGAGTAAGATCGGTGCTCCAGTTGACCAGAAGCGCACTCTTCAGGCGCTGGGCTTGACAAAGATTTCACAGGTTGTAGAGCATGAAGATAATCCTACTATCCGCGGAATGATTAGAAAGGTACACCACTTGGTAAGTGTTGTTGATTAATTACTCGTAACATTAAAAAAAGAACAATTATGAAATTACATAATTTACAGCCAGCTGAAGGCTCTACACATTCACGTCGTCGTATCGGCCGTGGTACAGGTTCTGGACTCGGTGGTACTTCTACTCGTGGACACAAGGGTGCCAAGGCTCGTTCTGGTTATAAGAGAAAGATTGGCTTCGAAGGTGGTCAGATGCCTTTGCAGCGTCGTGTTCCTAAGTCTGGTTTCAAGAACATCAACCACAAGGAATACTTTTCTGTAAACCTTTCTACTCTTCAGACTTTGGCAGAGAGCAAGAACCTCACTAAGATCGGTCTTGCTGAGCTCAAGGAGTTCGGAGTAGTAAAGGGTAGAGTACTCGTTAAGATTCTTGGAAACGGCGAGTTGAAGGCTAAGCTCGATGTAGAGGCAAACGCTTTCTCTAAGACTGCTGAAGAGGCAATCAAGGCAGTTGGTGGTAACACAACTATAATCTAAGTAAATGAAAAAGTTTATTGAGACACTGAAGAACTGTTGGAAGATTGAGGATCTGCGTCAGCGCATCCTCATCACGATCCTGTTCGTGGCGATTTATCGTTTCGGCTCTTTCGTAGTGCTTCCTGGTATTAACCCTGCAATGTTGGAAAAACTGCAGAATCAGACAAGTGGCGGTTTGATGTCACTGTTGGATATGTTCTCCGGTGGTGCGTTTTCTCATGCTTCTATTTTCGCATTGGGAATAATGCCTTACATCTCAGCTTCTATCGTTATGCAGCTGCTTGCTGTCGCTGTGCCTTACTTCCAGAAGATGCAGCGTGAGGGCGAGAGTGGCCGCAAGAAGATCAACTGGTATACACGAGTATTGACTGTGTTCATACTCGTGTTCCAGGCTCCTTCTTATCTGATGAACCTCAAGGCGCAGGCTTACGGAGCTTTGGCTCCTGGTCTCGACTGGGGATCTTTCATCCTCACAGCCACTATCATCCTTGCAGCAGGTAGTATGTTTGTTCTCTGGCTCGGTGAGCGCATCACTGACAAGGGCGTCGGCAATGGTGTTTCACTTATCATTATGATCGGTATCATTGCCCGTCTTCCACAGGCTTTCATTCAGGAGACAAGTTCTCGCTTTACTGCCATCACAAACGGTGGTCTGGTAATGTTCATCATAGAGCTTCTCATCCTCTATCTTGTGGTTTGTGCTGCATTGCTCCTCACCCAGGGCACTCGAAAAGTTCCTGTACAGTATGCTAAGCGTATTGTCGGCAACAAGCAATATGGTGGCGCTCGTCAGTATATTCCTTTGAAGCTTTTCGCTGCAAACGTTATGCCTATCATCTTTGCTCAGGCTTTGATGTTCATTCCTCTCGCAGTGGTTCAGTATTCTACTGATGCCTCTAACGAAATCATCCGTTCTCTGATGGATCACCGTAGTTTGCTGTACAATATCGTGTTTGCAGTGCTCATCATTGCCTTCACATATTTCTATACAGCCATTACATTGAATCCTACTCAGATGGCAGAGGATATGAAACGTAATAATGGTTTCATTCCTGGCGTTAGGCCTGGTAAGGAAACAGCGGATTACATTGAGACGGTGATGAGCCGTATCACATTCCCTGGTTCTTTGTTCATCGCCTTCATTGCAATCATGCCTTCACTGGCAGCGTTGCTCAACGTGCAGGATGGATTTGCACAGTTCTTCGGTGGTACTTCTCTTCTGATTCTCGTAGGTGTCGTTATCGATACACTGCAGCAGATTGAGAGCCACATGATGATGAGACATTACGATGGTCTTCTCAACTCAGGACATGTTCGCGGTCGTAATGCTGGCGTTTCCGCTTACTAAGCACTGTGCAGATGAAAGTTTTTCTGAAGACTGAAGATGAAATTGAATTAATGCGTAAAGCCAATCAGTTGGTGTCACAGACACTGACTGAATTGGCTAAACGTATAAAGCCCGGAGTAACTACTCTATACCTTGACAAGGTTGCTGAGGAATTCATTCGCGACCACGGAGCAATCCCGACGTTCAAGAATTTCCCGAATCCCTATGGCGACCCGTTTCCGGCTAGTATCTGTACTTCCGTGAATGACATTGTGGTTCATGGAATACCAAGTGAAGATACTGTTCTCAAAGATGGCGATATCATCTCCATCGATTGTGGAACATTGCTGGATGGCTTCAATGGCGACTCTTGCTACACGTTCTGTGTAGGTGAGGTTTCCGATGAGATAAAGCAACTGTTGTCCACGACAAAAGAAGCTTTATACAAAGGAATCGAGAATGCGGTAGCCGGTCGTCATCTTGGCGACATCGGTTCTGCCGTTCAAGACCATTGTGAGAAAAAAGGTTATGGAGTCGTAAGGGAGTTGACGGGCCATGGCATAGGAAGAGAGATGCACGAAGACCCCCTGGTACCCAACTATGGCCGGAGAGGTAACGGCATCCTGCTGAAGTCAGGAATGTGTCTTGCCATTGAGCCTATGATTACGATGGGAGACCGCAAGATTGCGATGTTGCCCGACCATTGGTCTATATGCACTCGCGACGGAAAGCCGGCTGCTCACTTCGAGCATACCTTGGCAGTGAGAAACGGTAAGGCAGAAGTTTTATCTTCGTTTAGTGAAATAGAAAAATTAGAAGCAAATTATTAAGTTATGGCAAAGCAAGCCGCAATTGAGCAAGATGGAACAATCGTAGAGGCACTCTCTAACGCGATGTTCCGCGTTGAGTTGGAGAATGGTTGTCCTATCACAGCCCACATCTCAGGAAAGATGAGGATGCACTACATCAAGATTCTTCCTGGTGACAAGGTAAAGGTGGAGATGAGTCCATACGATTTGACCAAAGGCAGAATAGTATTTAGATACAAATAAACTATAGAGATATATGAAGACAAGAGCATCATTGAAGAAACGTACACCCGACTGCAAGATCGTTCGTCGTAAAGGTCGTCTGTTCGTTATCAACAAGAAGAACCCTAAGTACAAGTTGCGTCAGGGTTAAAAAAGGGTTGGCACCCTGATTGTGAAGTCAGTCGTGTCGCTTTATTAACAAACAAATTTATTTATTTTATCATTTAACACAAAATGGCAATAAGAATTGTTGGAGTAGATTTGCCCCAGAATAAGCGTGGCGAAATCGCATTGACTTATATCTACGGTATAGGTCGAAGTAGTTCAGCAAAGATATTGGACAAGGCTGGTGTTAGCCGTGACTTGAAAGTCAACGAGTGGTCTGACGACCAGGCAGCCAAGATCCGTGAAATTATCGGCGCTGAATTCAAAGTAGAAGGTGATCTCCGTTCAGAGATCCAGTTGAATATCAAGCGACTGATGGACATTGGTTGCTATCGTGGAGTTCGTCATCGTAACGGTCTTCCAGTACGTGGTCAGAGCACAAAGAACAATGCTCGTACACGTAAGGGAAAGAAGAAGACTGTTGCAAATAAGAAAAAGGCTACTAAATAATAATTAGAGTTATGGCAAAGAAAACAGTCGCAAAGAAAAGAAATGTTAAGGTTGACGCTCTCGGACAGTTGCATGTTCATAGCTCCTTTAACAACATTATCGTGTCATTGGCCAACAGCGAGGGTCAGATCATCTCTTGGTCTTCAGCTGGTAAGATGGGCTTCCGTGGTTCTAAGAAGAACACTCCTTACGCTGCTCAGATGGCAGCAGAGGATTGCGCCAAGGTCGCTTTCGACCTCGGTCTTCGCAAGGTGAAGGCATACGTTAAGGGTCCAGGTAACGGTCGTGAGTCAGCTATCCGTGCTATCCACGGTGCCGGCATCGAGGTTACAGAGATCGTAGACGTTACTCCATTGCCACACAACGGATGTCGTCCTCCAAAGCGTAGAAGAGTTTAATCAAGAAGAATACCCAATCTGCCTTGCATCGCAAGTAGTTTTTTCTGGCGATGCAGGGCATCAACAAAGATTTTTTAAATATTATGGCTAGATATACAGGTCCGAAATCAAAAATTGCGCGTCGTTTTGGTGAGCCAATCTTCGGCGCAGACAAAGTTTTGTCTAGGAGAAACTTCCCTCCTGGACAGCATGGCAACAATCGTCGCAGAAAGATGTCTGAGTACGGTGTCATGTTGGCAGAGAAGCAAAAGGCTAAATACACCTATGGTGTACTTGAGCGCCAGTTCCGTAATATGTTTGAGAAGGCTGCAAAGGCTGAAGGTATCACCGGTGAGGTGCTGCTCCAGAACCTTGAGAGCCGTCTTGACAACGTAGTATTCCGTCTTGGTATAGCTCCTACACGTGCAGCTGCCCGCCAGCTCGTTAGCCACAAGCATATCGTAGTTGATGGCAAGGTTGTTAACATACCTTCATTTGCCGTTAAGCCAGGTATGGTTGTTGGTGTTCGCGAGAAGGCTAAGTCTCTCGAGGTTATCGAGGCAGCGCTCGCTGGCTTCAACCACAGCAAGTACCCATGGATCGAGTGGGACGAGAACACAAAGAGCGGCAAGTTCTTGCACAAGCCAGAGCGTGCTGATATTCCTGAGAATATCAAGGAACAGTTAATCGTTGAGTTGTACTCTAAATAATCATTAAATTAATGGCGATATTAGCATTTCAAAAACCCGACAAAGTTGTAATGTTGGAGGCCAATGACAAATTCGGCAAGTTCGAGTTCCGTCCTCTTGAGCCTGGCTTCGGTGTTACCATAGGCAACGCGTTGCGCCGCATTCTGCTTTCCTCCCTTGAGGGTTATGCCATCAACACCATCCGTATAGCTGGTGTTGAGCATGAGTTCTCCTCAGTTCCTGGAGTTAAGGAGGATGTAACTAACATTATCTTGAATTTGAAGCAAGTAAGATTCAAGCAAGTAGTAGAAGAATTCGAGAACGAGAAAGTTAGTGTCACCGTTGAGAATTCCACAGAATTCAAGGCTGGTGATATCGGTAAGTATCTGACTGGATTTGAAGTGTTAAACCCTGATTTGGTGATTTGTCATTTAGACGCAAAAGCATCAATGCAGATAGACCTCACTATCAACAAAGGCCGTGGCTATGTTCCGGCTGATGAGAACCGTGAGTTCTGCACCGATGTCAACGTAATTCCAATCGATTCAATTTACACCCCAATCCGTAACGTGAAATATGCTGTTGAGCCATATCGTGTTGAGCAGAAGACCGACTACGACAAGCTCCTCCTTGAAGTCACTACGGATGGTTCCATTCACCCGAAAGACGCACTTAAAGAGGCTGCCAAGATCCTGATTTATCACTTCATGCTGTTCTCTGACGAGAAGATCACTCTCGAGAACACTGACGTTGAGACAAACCAGGAGTTTGACGAGGAAGTTCTCCACATGCGCCAGCTCCTCAAGACACGCCTTGTAGACATGAACCTCAGCGTTCGTGCCCTCAACTGTCTGAAGGCAGCCGACGTAGAGACACTCGGCGATCTCGTACAGTACAACAAGACAGACCTCTTGAAGTTCCGCAACTTCGGTAAGAAATCGCTTTCAGAGCTTGATGATTTGCTCGAGAGTCTGAATCTGTCGTTTGGAACCGATATTTCTAAGTACAAATTAGATAAGGAATAATATCCGCATACAGGCGAAGGAGCCATCCGGCTCCTCCTGCCGTTGCGAAACTCCTTAAAACAAGAAACAAAAAATGAGACATAATAAAAAATTCAACCATCTGGGTCGTACTGCTGACCATCGCAAGGCAATGTTGACAAACATGGCTATCTCCCTGATCAAGCACAAAAGAATCACTACGACCCTCGCAAAGGCTAAGGCCTTGAAGAAGTTCGTAGAACCTCTTATCACACGTTCGAAGAACGACACAACAACTTCACGCCGTGTAGTTTTCCGTTATCTTCAGGACAAGTACGCTGTTACTGAGTTGTTCAAAGAGATTTCTACAAAAGTGGCTGATCGTCCAGGAGGATACACACGTATCATCAAGTTGGGCATCCGTAAGGGTGACGCAGCAGAGATGGCATTCATCGAGCTGGTAGACTATGATGAGAACATGGCCAAGACTCCAAAGGCAGCTGCCAAGAAGACTCGTCGTAGCCGCAAGGCTGCTCCAAAGGCAGAGGCTCCAGTAGAGGCACCTGCAGCAGAGGAGGCAAAGGCTGAGGAAGCTAAGGCAGAATAATTCTCCGAATATATCTCATAGGAATTAATCCGTCCCATCTCGGGGCGGATTTTTTTTTGGTACGCTTATCCCAGATATTTATGCCGTTTGTTCCCATTGTGTTGCCGTTTGTTCCAAATCGGGGGAAATGACGTTTTCATGAGTGGCGGTTATTCTCTATTTTTGTAGTGCAATTCATATACGATTGCACAGCAGAGATAATCAATATTATGTTAACATCAATCCCCTAAAAACATTTGTGGATTTGACTAAAACAAGGAGAACAAGAACATGAACAAGAAATTTTTCGATTATGGCAAGTCATTCAGCAGGATGGGAATGGCAGTAGTAGCAGCACTTGCACTTACAGCAGGTTTCGCATCGTGCGGTGATGACGATGATGAAGGCGGATCGCCTACACCCAATACCGAGTCAGGCGTTCTGGAGACCACTTCAGGTAAGAAGGTGAGAGTGACAGGTGCCGGCAACCTTACATATTCCTACAACAGCGACGGCACGCTGGCATCCTTCGGTTATGGCAGCCATCCGTATGAGGCAAGCTACAACCCATTCATCTTTACACAAGACAACTACGGCAACGGCTATAAAGACGTCAGTGTGGTCAGCAACATCCGTACGAACGGCAGCGGATACATCACCGGCTGCACCGAGAAATACGACTATGAAAGCTCCGACTCAGAGGAGCATGGTTCGGGCAGCGTCAGCGTGAGCTACAACGACAAAGGCAACGTTACGAGAATCAAGGGCAGCGGTTCCGGCTATTACATCGAGGATGGACAAAAGGAGAAATACAGTTCCTCATTCGATTATTCCTTCACATGGAACGACGGCAAACTCCGGAAGGCTGTCTACACATTCGTTGAGGATGGTGAGAAAGACGTCGAAACCTTAGTCTTCGACTATGATGATGCCAAGGCAAACGTAACACTCCAATATGTGCCTAACTTCCTCAACGAAGAGTCAGACTCGTTCCTCGCCGGCCTGTTCTTTATCGGTTATGTAGGCAAGGGCCCGTCATACTTCCCGACCGGTGTAGACTACACTATGAAAGATTATGAAGGCACAGAGAACAAATACTACAACCTCACATATTCACTGAATTCAGACGGCACCGTATACCGCTACGGAGGAATGGAAAGCGGTTATATGTCATATTCCAGCGTCAGCGGAACCACGCCACGAAGCGTTTCTATGGCTCCTGCTGCCTCAGACAAAGTGAAGAGAAGCATTTTCAGCAGCATCCACAGAAGATTCATGAACAGATAACCCCCGACTATCAAGCAGGTTTATCCCTTATGCCATATAATCCCGGCCTTCCAATGCGTAAGGTCGGGATTTTTCCGTCTATGTATTGTCCGACAATATCAAGGAATCCCCATGAAACACATTAGGTGCTGCAAGTTCAGTCTCTATCATTCTGTAGAAGCTGTCCTTGTAGTCAATGTCATAGTAGCCAATAAGCAATGCAAGGAAATCCCCAAGAGAAAGGTTCTCTTCATGGAGGACATCTGTATTGATTGTAATTTTCATTGTCTTTTGTTTTTAAAGGGTTATCAATAAAAAGCACACCCCCTGGAGAGGAGCTGTGCTAGTTACTTTCTTGTTATTATAATTAGTTTTTGGGTAGATAGTCTGCAATGCTGTTTTTTACAATATTCATTCTTAAAATGTACCTTGCTTGGCATGTGTTATAAATCTTTCAATTAATGGTCTGAAAATAATCAATTGGTCTAAAAGTAGAGTTTGACAAGAAGAACCTTTAAATTTGAAATAGGAAAAGTCATCAGTTGAAGCAATATTCAGCCAATATTCATCATCTATTTTGGCTTGCTCAATAAACTCCTTAAAGACACTTTCCGAATTGTCCTTGAGGTAGTTACGCATTTCTTCATCAGAATTAAAATAACTGTACAATCCTTTAAACCATTTACTATAGAAAATAACAAGTTTCTTACCTTCAACTTCTATAGTTGCAATTATATTATCTTCATTTATTGAAGTTCTTATCTCTTCCTTTGTCATAAATATTTATTATTAAACCTATTTTGATTTTCTTTCAATACCTTTTGTATCCCTGAAAATGGCTTCAGCAGGTGTCGCAGGATCATATAGAACGTTTCTCCATTCATCAGGATTAAGAAGATACCCTCTTGTGTCAGCTTTTCCTAACTGTGCTCCAACCCATTCTGGAAGAGTCATTATTTCTTTTTGGCTCATTTTTGATATATCTTGGAAAGGTATTACCTCACTTTTAAACTTTGGTTGAAATACCCAATCCATGAATTTATAGTCTTTGACTCTTGGTGAGTTAGATGCTTCTCTTGTGAGTTTTCGTATCTCTGAAGCATAATCTGCGGAATTTGGTTTTTCTATAACAAATTTTACATTTGATGTATTTTCAATGTCATCAAGAGCATTAAAAGTATTTTTCAATTTGTTGTTTGTAACAGTTTTCATTCCCATTTTGGAAGCTATTCCTAGATCAATGTCATTTCCAGAGAAGAACATAACTTTAGATGGTTTTACCAAGACATTATCTCCATACGTGAAGGTATCTGAAGGTCTTGTAGAAATAACATGTTTACCAAGTAAGGTTTTACCTGGAAATGCCATAACTGACGATGTATTCCAATCTCCTCTATCATGTTTTCTGACCGGCACATCTGTTGTCATATTTGTAATTATTGGACTGTCTACTCCCCTGCCATTTTCAAATGCAAATGTATTAATTGGAGAAGTAATCTGAATTTTTCCATCTTTTATTACTGGCATTCGTTTTGATGCTTTATATAAAGTTGGTAATTCCACATCGTTGCCATAATAGAATTTGCCTGCATAATATCTTGGATATTGAGCAAAGGGACTATGCCAAGCTGCTATTCCCAGCCCTTTCCCCAATTCATACATTGGTTTTACTAATTGTGCCAAAGTCGATACATCCAAGGCTGTTTCAGGGGTAAATGTTCCATTCTGAATGTCTTGTAGTCCTTTAGCACCAGATAAGGAAGTTGCAGCTGCATCTATCCATGGGAACAGTCTGTTGTACTTTGCTGTGTCAGCAAAGAAGCCCAGCCCTCTTGTAATGCCTTGACCTAAAGCGGTTGATGCAACACCATCCATAAAGGGGGCTGCAATTACTCCAAATGGCGCTGCTGTTGCAACATCTCTCCAAGCTGCAGCATTAGGGTGTTGCTTGTCCCAGAGGGCATAGTCCTTTGCTCCTCTGACAGCGGCATCCTTAAGATGTGGGTTATACTCTCTGTGGGGAGCATTATTGACTTTTGTCTTGTCATTGCTCATTGTAAGATACTGATTGAAAGCATCAGAGAGCAATCCCCGCTTAACTTCCTTTGATGGTGTCACCACTACTTCATCAAGATTATGCTGCATCATGACTGGGATAGCCTTGCCATCTTTCATTCCATAGTAGTTTCCCTTGCTGTCTGCAAACACCTGCCTCTTCTTTACTGTGCCGTCAGGTTCCTCTATTCCCATTGTTGTGGTGGGGAACTTCTGGTTGCCCAGTGTGAGAGGTATGCTCCAATCAAAATCTCTTAAATATCCTGCCATACTATTTATTTTTTTTAATTCTCAGCAAAGATAACAAAAGCAGGGGAGAGGGTAAAGGAGCTAATGAAAGTCCTTAGATAATCTCTTGTTTTCGCTAATAATGTTAACAGATACAAAGATATGAATTTATTCAGCATGTTGTATATGATGATACCTCATTTCTTTATAATTTCATTCAGTTCAGCAATGGATTGTATATATGGCATACTTGCAGTCTTTTGTTTTTTTAAGGTGTCTTTTGCTCGTTTCTGATTCTCATTATCCCGCTATTACTCCTTAATCCTCAGATGAAATCCACTCTTCCCAAAATCACAATCCAGGCGGGCCTGATGGCCGATTAAGGCTAAACCAGGCGTCATTACCATTATTTGGCTCCTCTTCTATCAAAAAAAATGAATTTCCTTTGCCTCTCTCAAAGCTTTCTTATAACTTTGCCCAAAGTTTTGCGCCAGACTGTTCTGGCTGTTGTTTAACCTATAAATCTGAAATAAGAATATGCCATTTACGAACAATGTCATGATTGTCCGTCACAAGCTGTTGACCGAACTTGTGAAGCTATGGAAAAATGACGAATTAGTAGACCGCATTGACCGTCTGCCTATCCAATTGAGTCCCCGCCGTTCAAAACACGAAGGACGTTGCTGTGTACACAAAGAGAGAGCAGTATGGAGATATAAGTCACTTCCGTTGTTGGGCATGACGATGGAAGACGAAACCGACGAGCTGACACCTCTCTCAGAATTTGCTTTCCGCGCCATGAAGAGAGCCGGCAGCGGTGCTCCAAGAGAAGATATCCTTACCGTTATCGACGAGGCTTGTTCATCCTGCGTTCAGATCAATTATGAAATCACCAATCTGTGCCGTGGATGTATCGCCCGCCATTGTATGACCAACTGTCCCAAGAAGGCCGTCCATCTGAAGAAGAACGGACAGGCATTCATCGACCACGATGCTTGTATCAGCTGTGGTATCTGTCACGACAGCTGCCCATACCATGCCATCGTATACATACCCGTTCCTTGCGAGGAGTCATGCCCGGTAAAGGCAATCAGCAAAGACGAGCGTGGCATAGAGCATATCGACGAGAGCAAGTGTATATACTGCGGAAAATGTCTCAACGCATGTCCGTTTGGCGCCATTATGGAGGTATCCCAGGTATTCGACGTGCTCTATAGAATCCGTAGCAAGAAGAAGCTTGTGGCCATCGTTGCCCCTGCAATCCTCGGCCAGTTCAAGGCAGAGAAAGACCAGGTCTACGGCGCACTCCGCGAGGTGGGCTTTGCCGACGTCATCGAGGTGGCACAGGGCGCCATGGAGACCGTAGAGCGTGAGGGCCACGAGCTGCTGGAAAGACTCGAAGAAGGTCAGCCCTTCATGACCACCTCTTGCTGTCCTTCATACAAGGAGATGGTGAAGAAACACGCTCCCGACATGGCGAAATACGTTTCCGACACCCGTTCGCCGATGTATTACACCGCCCGTCTGGCAAAGCAGCAGCATCCAGACGCCGATGTAGTGTTCATCGGTCCGTGCGTTGCCAAGCGCAAGGAAGCCCAGAGCGACGAAGCTGTGGACTTCGTTCTCACATTCGAGGAAATCTCTTCCGTGATCGACGGACTGGGCATCGACATGGGCACCACCGCTCCATATAGCATGGCGGTGCAGTCGGTGCGCGAGGCACATGCTTTCGGAGAGTTGGGCGGCGTGACAGGCGCCGTGAAGGCATATCTCAAGGAGAAAGCCGAGTCATTGCAGGCAATCCAGGTTTCTAACCTGACAAAGAAGAACATCGCCATGCTGCGGGCTTACGGCAAGTCAGGAAAGGCTCCTGCCAAGTTCATCGAGGTCATGGCATGCGAGGGCGGATGTATCACCGGACCTTGCGTCCACAATGAGCTGAAAGCCGGAAAGCGCCAGTTCGACAAGGAATTGGGCAAGGAGACAAAGACCTATGATGATATGGATTGACAAACTACGCAGAGACCATGCTCTCGCGCCAGACGAATACCGGCAGCTGCTGGCAACGACAGACACCGATGCCGTGGAATATCTGCATCGGCAGGCGCGGGAGGTGGCTCTCAGGCAGTTTGGTCATGACATCTATATACGCGGACTGATAGAGGTGGGCAACCGCTGCCGCAACAATTGCTACTATTGCGGCATACGGGCAGCCAACATGTCGGTGGCGCGTTACGAACTGACAAAAGAACAAATCCTGACCTCTTGCCGGGAAGGCTATAAGCTGGGCTTCCGCACTTTTGTATTGCAAGGTGGCGAGAAGTCTGGCTCTTATGCTATGTGGGAAGACGTGGTCAGCGAGATACGCCTCGCCTATCCCGACTGTGCCATCACGCTCTCGCTGGGCGAGATGACGAGGAGCGAATACGAGGGACTGTTCCGTGCCGGCGCCAACCGCTATCTGCTGAGGCATGAAACATATAATGCCGACCATTACCGCAGGCTCCATCCGGAGTCTATGTCAAGAGAACACCGGCTGCAATGTCTGCAATGGCTCAAAGAAACCGGCTATCAGACCGGCACCGGCATCATGGTGGGCAGCCCCGGACAGACTCTGGACCATCTGGTGGAGGACATCTGCTTCATCCGGCGTTTCCAGCCGCAGATGATAGGCATCGGACCCTTCATACCCCAGCATGACACACCTTTCAGGGATTGCCGTCCGGGAAGTGCCGACCTCACCCTGCGCCTGCTCTCCATCTTCCGCCTGATGTTCCCGTCGGTGCTGATACCAGCCACTACGGCGCTCTCCACACTCCTGCCCGACGGCAAGGCCCGGGGCATACTGGCAGGAGCCAATGTGGTGATGCCAAACCTCTCGCCGGCGGCATACCGCTCCAGCTATGCGCTCTACGACAACAAGGCGGCGATGGGCACGGAGGCAGCCGAAGGGCTGGCCCTGCTGAAACAAGAATTGGATAAAATCGGGTATCGTATATCTACGGCTCGTGGTGATTTTAAATGAATAATGACATGGACAAGATCTTTAATCCTGCCTCCGGTGAGGCAGAAGAGTTTATCAACCATCAGGAGATTCTCGATACGCTGCAATACGCATCGGAGCATAAGAACGATCGGGAGCTGATAGAGAATCTGCTTGAGAAGGCGGCGAAATGCGGCGGACTGACCCACCGTGAGGCTGCCGTGCTCCTGGAGTGCGACGTCCCCGATCTGGTAGACCGCATCTTCCATCTGGCAAAAGAGATAAAGCAGCGCTTCTACGGCAACCGCATCGTGATGTTCGCACCGCTCTATCTCTCCAACTATTGCGTGAACGGCTGCGTATATTGTCCGTACCACGCCAAGAACAAGACCATACCCCGCCGCAAGCTCACCCAGGAGGAAATCAGACGAGAGGTCGTAGCCCTGCAGGATATGGGTCACAAGCGTCTGGCGCTCGAAGCCGGCGAAGACCCGCGCAATAATCCTATAGAATACATCCTGGAGTCTATCCGGACCATATACGGCATCCATCACAAGAATGGAGCCATCCGCCGCGTCAATGTGAATATCGCCGCCACCACGGTGGAGAACTACCGCCGCCTGAAAGACGCCGGCATCGGCACGTATATCCTCTTTCAGGAGACATACCACAAGAAGCACTACGAGGAACTCCACCCCAGAGGTCCCAAGAGCAACTACGCCTACCACACCGAAGCTATGGACCGCGCCATGGAGGGCGGCATCGACGATGTGGGCATCGGCGTTCTCTTCGGTCTCAACCTCTATCGCTACGATTTCGTGGGCCTCATGATGCACGCCGAGCATCTGGAGACAAAGTTCGGAGTAGGTCCACACACCATCAGCGTGCCCCGAATCTGTCCGGCAGACGATATCTCAACAGAGGACTTCCCCGACGCCATTTCCGACGAGATGTTCGAGCGCATCGTCGCCGTCATCCGCATCGCCGTTCCATACACCGGCATGATCATCTCCACCCGTGAGTCAGAGGCCGTGCGCCGCCGTGTGCTGGAGCTTGGCGTGTCGCAGATCAGCGGCGGTTCGCGCACCAGCGTGGGAGGCTATGCCGACTCAAAGCCGGAGCATACCGAGCAGTTTGACGTCAGCGACCATCGCTCGTTGGACGAGGTGGTGGGCTGGCTGCTCGATTTGGGACATATACCGAGCTTCTGCACCGCCTGCTATCGCGAAGGACGCACCGGCGACCGCTTCATGTCGCTGCTCAAGGCCGGACAGATAGCAAACTGCTGCGGACCCAATGCCCTGATGACGCTGCAGGAGTATCTCGAAGACTATGCCTCGCCTGAGACCCGGGCGAAGGGACAGCAGGAGATTGCCAAGGCGTTGGAGCATATCCCGAACCCGAAGATAAAGGCGATTGCCACGAAGCGGCTGGAAGATATAAAACAAGGAAAGAGAGATTTCAGATTCTGACATAGATATGGAGAATACACCACAGGTTTCCCGCTTGCATATAGCCCTCATAGGGAAGAGGAATGCCGGCAAGTCGTCACTGCTCAACGCATGGTTGGGACAGGACGTTTCTATCGTGTCCAGCGTGGCAGGAACTACTACCGACGCCGTGAGGAAGGCTGCCGAACTCCCCGGACTGGGGGCTTGTGTGATTATCGACACACCGGGATTTGACGACACCGACCGGCAGCTGGGACATCTGCGCGTTGGCAAGATGCAGACTGCCGTGAAGCAGGCCGACATCGTAATTATGGTGGCGGGCGGACCCGTGCTCACGCCGGAAGAACGGGAGTGGGCTTCTTGGCTCAGGCTCAAGAAGACTCCCTGGCTCCTTGTCCTGGGCAAGGCAGACACCATGGCGGATGCAGAACAGGTAGCCGACCGTCTGTCCGGCGAACTGGATGTTCCTGCCGTGGCTGTCAGCGCCTTGCGCCGCAGCGGTTTCTCCAGGATGATGCAGCTGCTGCTCCAGCTCCTGCCGCCCGATTTCGGCAAGGAGACCATCACGGGCAGTCTTGCCGCTGAGGGCGACAGGGTGTTGCTCGTGATGCCACAGGACAAGGAGGCGCCGAAGGGACGCCTTATCCTCCCACAGGTGCAGACCATCCGTGAACTGCTCGACAAGCGGTGCATCGTTTCCTGCTGCACTCCCGACAAGCTGGCTGCTGCTCTCGCCTCGTTCCGTGAGAGTCCACACTTGATAATCACCGATTCGCAGGTCTTTCCGCAGGTGTACGGACAGAAGCCAGTCGACAGTAGGCTGACCTCCTTCTCCGTGCTCTTCGCCGCCTACAAGGGCGATGCCGTGGCGTTGAAACAGGGAGCGGAGAGCATAGCCCGGCTTACAGACCGTTCTCATGTGCTGATAGCCGAAGCCTGTGCCCATGTGCCGGCGGGCGAGGATATCGGCAGGGTGAAACTGCCGCGTCTGTTGCGCAAAAGGGTGGGCGAGGGCCTTCAGGTAAGTTTCGTCAATGGCCGTGATTTCCCCAAAGACCTCTCGCCATACGATCTCGTTATCCATTGCGGCGCCTGCATGTTCAATCGCCGTTATGTGTTAGACCGCATCCGTTCCTCACAGTCACAAGGTGTGCCCATCACCAATTATGGTATGGCGATAGCCTATCTCACCGGCATCCTGCATAAGATAGATTTCGCAGGATAGTCTGTTGGAATATATGAAAAACTTGATTTCTCCAGAAACTGTCAGATTGTCTGGTTTTTGCTCTAACGCATTGATAATCTGATGATTATCGACCTGACAGTTGCTTTGGATTGTCTGGACAATTCGTCATCCTCATGGGTGGAATGTCATTTGTCCACCAGTTCCACGAGAAATTCGTTGCCTCGCCATGTCCTCCTCGACGTCATTCCGGGCAGCGCCTTCAGCCGGCGGCTGAGTGTCGTGAGATTGGTAGAGGCCATTGCCGCCGCACCAGCCTTCTGGCGCAGATGCTGAAATATCGCCACCGTGGTCATATACTCACCCCTGCCGTTCTCCTTGCCGATGCGGAAATACTCTTTGAAGAAATCCTCCGCCGCTATAGTGCGCTGAAACCTGTCGTTGCTCATCGTCAGCAGCTCCGTTTCCAGTTTGTCGAAATACCAGCGGCGCCCACTCTCTATCTCGCTCAGCGCCTGGGCATAGAGCTGGGTGTAGTCTATTGGCGTCGACACGTCGATGGGCCGGTTGAAATCCACACAGATGAAGCGGCGGCTCCCCGACGGGTCGCTCAGCACATTCTGCATGTTGCTCGTGGCGATGAACGATGCCCGGCGCGGCAGTTCCTCGATGGCGGTTCCCCACGGGCGCTTCATCTTCACCGCCGGCAGCTGCACCACATTCTTCAGAAATCCCTCCTGCAGCTTCGGCGATATCTGGTTGAACTCGTCCAGATTGATGAGCAGCAGTTCAGACATCGCCCTCAACACCTGCTTCTTCTCTGCCAGCTGCAGACTGTCGCAATATCCCCATTTCAGTTCCGGCGGCAGCAGCCGGCGGCAAAACGTGCTCTTGTTGAAACCCTGGTCGGAGATGAGCAGCGGCACGTTGCTGTTGCCATACAGCTCCCCCGTCTTGCCCGTCCATTGCGCCACCATTCCCAGAAACCACGTGTGGAATCTCTCCCTCCACTCCGGGTCCTCCGTCGGCACCGTGTCGGCAAGCCTGCCGATATGGTCGCTGCCGTCCCAGCGGCCCACACATTTGGCGAGGAAGTCGCCGATGGGGTCGAAACAGCCGATGAAGTCAGACCCCACATAGTTTCTCACGTCATTAAACCCCACGGCGATGCCCGCCAACTGCACCTCAAGTGTGATTCTCTTCAGCGCCCTCATGTCGAGCATCACAAAAGGTCCGTTGCCGTCCCTTTCCATATACTCCGTGCATTCTGTCACCGTGTTGTATCTCAACACATACCTCCGCCTGATATGCTCCACCATCCTCACCACATGTGAGCACCTCGTCGGAATCCTCTCCCCGGTCTCCTTCTCCGTGTTCGTCACTTCCGTTTCCTCACTCGTTTGAGTACTGTTCATTCTCTCAAACCACTTCTCCGAGGTCTTGGCAGATATCCTCAACCTTCCCCTTTTGTTTGTTCTTATGCTTTTTGTTTTCATGGTATTGTCTGTTTTTTTAGCCAAATGGCCGATTTGGAATTTTAGTCTGTTTTGGTTCAGAATTGGGCACGGTGCTTGCCCAACATGGGCACGGTGCTTTCTCAATAGGGGCAAGCAGCTTGCCCCGGTTGGGCATCTTTCCTGTCCGTTTCGTGCCCATTATTTATTCAAAAAGCTGACCATCTCTTCGTAGAAGTCAAACTCCACGTCGTCATACCCATAGTTGGCGAAAATCCTCTTTATCTTCTCCTGCTGGTTTTCCGTCAGTTTCCACGCCCCCGAGTCGTATCTCGAAAAGTCCCTTCTGTTGCTCATTGTCTTGATGATGTCGTGGCGTATGGCCTTATAGTCGCATGCCTTTATATTGCCGAGAGCCTTCTTGAATCCCCATGCCACCTTTATCTTCTTCATCTTATGAAACAGTTTGCATCCTTCCACCGGGTTTGAGGTCGGCAGGATACATTTCCCACACAGGTCCTTCTGTTTCATCTTTCTGATGACATGCCATCTCGTGCATCTCTTCTTTATCTCGCAGTTTTCGTTCAAACAATGAACCCAATTGTACGGTGTCGTGAATTCTCCCTTCACGAAATCCGAATACTTGATTTCATAATGCATACTCAATGCTTTTTTAAAGTTTATGATTATATTATCCCGGTCCTTTGTTCAGCCCTGATGATTGATCAGGGCTTGGCGAGACAGTGATGCAGTCGTGCGCGCTTCGCTCCATCCCGTGTCCGCTTTCCGGTCCGTATGCCTATAAAATACGGTCCATTTCCCCCTCATGTCATATTCCATCCCCTTCCATACGATTAAATCTTCTTATTCCCTAACCATCCAGACAATCACCCGATGGTTTTCGTCATGCAAAAAATGCGGAAGTGTCTGAATTACAGATACTTCCGCATTGAAGACCAGATGGCTGACGGTTTTTTTGAAAAAAGTGGATTAATTGGATATTATGACCGATTAGAGCTAAATCGGTCGGATTATCGGTCGGATTTCCGGTCGGATGATGGATATTCCGGTCGGATTATATTCCATATACTCTAATTATAGTCGAACAACCATTTCTCACTATCAATGCACTCTGTCTCTGCTGTCAGGGATAGCGCCACCACTTCCAAATCCAGAAAATCTGGGAACAGAACCACGATGTGGAACATTACCCGATTCGTTGACGAGATTTTCAGAGAATTGCTTGCATATCTCAAGTATTTTGACGAATTTTGTATAAAGGTTGTACATACGATGGTTTGAACTTAATGTTTTGATCACCACTAAGTTACTAAAAATCAGTGATATGTACAACTTTTTACTCATATTTATCAACTTAAATTAATTCCGCCAACGGGTATCAACTGCATAGCACTCATTGCTCTCTGATTCTTTGGAACCAGATAGGTTGTGGCATCACGTATTCTTCAGGCAAGTCCTTCGTCAAACTCTTGCTTCTTGATTCGCATTATCAGATAGCTGACGGACTTTGGCGCTTTCTTGCGGGTGTACTTCAATAGATTGTCAAACTCTTCTTCTGTCATATCCGAATTGAATGCCTCTATCAGTTCGCTTTCTCTCGTAGAATCGAGCATGATGGATTTGCGCTTCATCAGCATGCGTAGGGCATGAATGCCACGGTCGTATTTCGGTTTCGCTTCAACCAGTTTTCTCATCAAGTCGAGACCTGGTTCGCCGATGTGCATTTCGTTGAGCATGGCAATATTGTAGAGCACCTTGGCATCAGGGGTCGCCATGTCGAAGACATCTCCCATTAGAACGTTCACTTCGTCAGCTTCGTTGTATCTGCCTGACATTGCCAATGCACGGGATTTCACGTATAGGGCTTCCTGACATAGATGCTTCTGAAGAACTGTATCCGCCAACATCAAAGCCTGTTCGTATTTTCCGGCATAGAGGCTGAGCAATGCCGCCAAGAACGTTGCTGGCCAATGATTGGCTTTTAACAGTTCTGTTGGAACATTCTCTATGCTTCCCATCAGGAAATCATCGCATACTACAGTGTCGAGGAATCTTTTGGCTTGTAGCATCGCCTCCTTGATATCTCCAGCCAGAGCTTTCTTGTTCACCAATAGCAGGTATTGCCTGGCGGCTTCGTCGTAGTCGTTCTGCTTGAGTGCCGCATATACTGCTTTGCCGCTCTCTATCTCGTTGTTTATGAGATGCTCGTCGTTATACCCACTGGCATAAGCTAGAATTTCACGGTTTGTATACGCATACTGCGGTATGACATCTTTGGAGAGGAACAGTCCGTCCAATGTCCTCACTCGGCTCAATGCCACATACAGCTGCCCTGCAGCAAAGAGACCATGGCTAAGGTTCAGCGACATCTTGTCGAATGTCATGCCTTGGCTTTTGTGTATGGTGATAGCCCATGCCAACTTCAGTGGATATTGTGTGAATGTGCCTGTGACATCCTTTTTCAGTTTTTGCAACTTGTGGTCATATTCGAAATCTACAGAATCCCATGAGGTGCAAGGCACGGTGTAGGTGTTGCCGTTGTTGAGACAGACGTGGATCTCGTCTTTCGTGAGTTTCACCACCTTCGCAAGTGTGCCGTTAGCCCATCGCTTAAGCTGGTCGTTGCGGGTGAACATCACTTGTGCGCCAACCTTAAGATGAAGGTTCAGATCCACAGGCAGTCTCTTGTCGTCGAACTTCCCTGAAACGGTTCCCTCGTAGACGAATTCCTCAGCATCAATCTCAGAAAGACACTTGTGGTTTATCTCGCTGGCGGTCTTGTTGAGAGACGTCAGTGTGATGACCATTCCATCCTTGGCTTCAGGCTGCACCACGCGGCGGTTGAGATTCATGATGTTCTCAGGTGTTACCTTGTTCATGCGTACATTTTCAAGGATATGCAGAAATTGCTTGTCGTCATCCTGTCTATACACCTTCTGAAATTCAATCTTCACCATGCGCATGTTTTTTATGGCATTGGCTTTATAGAAGAAGAACTCGTTGGTCTGATAGATGTCGTGCATCAATTCCCATTCTGCTCCATGTCTCACTATTGGAGGCAGCTGAAACATGTCGCCAACGAAGATTATCTGTTTGCCTCCGAAGGGCAATGTGGTGCGCAGAGTCTTGCGCAGCGTGTAGTCGATGGCATCCACTATGTCGCATCTCACCATTGACACCTCATCGATGATGATGGTGTCGGCATGCAGGAGCGTCAGGATGCGGGCCTCATTCAGTTTTCCACAGGTTCCAGGAGGACATACTTCCATCGGAAGACCGAAGAAGGAATGTATGGTGTCGCCGCCAGCCAAGATTGCGGCGACTCCGGTAGGTGCCAATGTTATAAACTGCTTGTCAGCCATCTTCTGAACGTTGCGTAGAAAGGTGGTCTTGCCGGTTCCTGCACGTCCTGTGAGAAAAAAACTGCTGTTGGTGTTGGCAATTAGCTCGTAAGCGAGCATCTGCTGCAGGTTTTTGGGGTCTATCTGTATATTCTCCATATTATTTCTGTTCTATTGCTGGTAATATTTGTGTAAGGCGAGTATTGAAATCTGCATCAAGGAAACTCTTGTAGCATTTGCCGATCAGACTTTTTGCCTGTATCTCGATTTCTGCTGCCGGTACTGATGTGCGTTGTGATTTCAGTATGCCTGCGAGGTAATCCTTGACCATCCTTTCTGATTCCGCGCGTATGAACTCTTCGTTTCTGTGCACCTTGTCATAGTCTCGCTTCTGTATCAGCTCAAGTTTCTTTCCGTTGAAGGCATATATCTCAATGCTGTCAATGTAGGTCCAGTTGTGGTAGAGTCCCACTTTCTCCACTATGACTATGCGGTCGCAGAAACGAATTCCCCGATAGTATCGGTTCCCGTTTCCACTTTCATATTCGTTACAGATGAACATCTTCTGTCCATTGTCCCATGCCGGAATGCTGGCTCTCTGATTGCCGAAAGTAGGTAGTATGCTGTCAAACAAGTTTTTGCTTATTGCCTTTGCTAATGAAGCCATGTTTTTTTCCTTTCTTTTAAGGTTTAGTTAATTAGTTTTCGTTTTCTCTCTTTCTGTGAGGGACAGATCATGCAAGCATTTTACGCTGAGTCTGCTCAATCATCTCTTTTGAGAAAGATAATATCTGATGCTCGCTGATTCGCTGCCCGAGAGCTTTTGCCTGTCCTATGAGGAAGTCTTTTAGCATGAGAATGCTTTGCTCTTTGGCAAAGAACTCAGAGAATGCTCTCCAGTTGTATCCTCCCCATGATTTCTGGGCAATGATTCTTGCCTTTTTGCCGTCCCATCCAAACAGTGTTATACCGTTGAGGAAGGTGTGGGTATGTCCTTGGCCGATGTTGTAGTACACTGCAAGACGGTCGGAGATACGGATTGCCTTGTAGTAGGTGTTGCCGGCGGCGCTGGTGTAACCACAGGTCAGAAACACGTTCTTCTCTGGATTGTATGTTAGAGAACTTCCCGAAAGGGCTGGTAATGCCTTGGCGGCAATGAGTGCTAGAGCATTCATATGCTTTTAGTTTTTTGTTGTTTTTGACGGAATAGGCCGTCGCCTTTGATGATGAATTTAAGTGAATTTGGAACCATTCCTGCGTGGTTGTCATGCACACAACTGATGGTCTCTCAGTTCACTCATGCTTTTGCTTGTGCAGTGGCGGTAGATATGGCTTGAGAAGCGGTCTCTTCTTCGTCCCACCTTGCTGTATGCTTGTTGAGCCTGGCGTTTTTCCACTATGCGGCGAAGAATGCGCTTCTGGGCATTATACGACTTAACCTTGTTTTTGCAGCGAAGGTTCAGCAATATGCCGTCAAACAGTTCCTCCTCCATCTGTTTCGTCGCACGTCTGCAAGACTCCTTTGCAGCAGCTTTCTGGTATCTGCTTCCATGGGCAATCTTGTCCCAGCTTTTTGCCACCTTTCGACGAGCATTGGCTTCTGCCTTTCTGCCTCTTGCCCTATTGTTCTTTTTGTGAACCTTGTTGGTAGGCTGCATCATTGTTTCTTTCTTGTCCTTCTTCATAGTCTTGGAGATTTAACTTCAAACGGTTATCAGGCCGTTTGTTGTATTCTTTTTATAGTGCTTGTCTGGATTTTGTTTTTTCATTTTCTTAGTCGAAACCTCTGTGAAGATATAGGTTCTCACCTATTTGGAACAATTCGTGTAGGTGGAGAACCTTTATCTTCTTGCTCATAGCTCTACTTTTTTCCTGCGAAGTAGCCTGCGATAGCGGTGCCGACTGCGGTTGCAATCACACCGATGAGCTGCCAACGTTCTTTTTCTGATTCTGTCATAGTTTTCTTGTTTTGGTGAGCCTCCATTTTTGTACACACCGTGGAGGTTTCGGTGGAGCAAAGGTATGCCAGTTTCTTATGAGAGCAAAAGGTTTTGGCGTTAACATTGGTCCCTTCTGTTTTGGAACCATTCCGCATCTGCTGCAACCTCTTGGTCATGTGCTTCTATTGTCTTATTGTGTTCTCCATTTTTTATTTCAATTTCGAGTTGCCACCAAACGTTTTGCAGCGTCAATCAGCGGGGTGGTTCCGATGATTGACGCTGCAAAGATAGAATGAAATGATGGGTATGGCAAGGAAATTTTAAGCGGGAATGGTTCCTTCAAATTTGGAACCATTCCCGGTGTTGTAATAGTCCCTCAAAACTGGACTTTCCACAACGAGATATCTCCAACTGGAATGTTGTTGTAATAGCCCCTCAAAACTGGACCTTCCACAACAATGGAACGTCTCTAATGTTACTAACATGAGTTGTAATAGCCCCTCAAAACTGGACCTTCCACAACCTACAATCGATAACATCCTTATAATCAATGTTTTTAATTGATTTTGTTTTCATAAATGAAATATTTGAATGTTATGGTTATGCAAAAATAGGAATATTTTATGTTCTGCCCAAATTCGTACTGTTATTTTCCTCCTCTGGTGCCATCATATATCTGATGACACCAGAGGTTTGGAACTATTTCATGATGGCATATTCTCCAAATGCTTTCTTTATGCTCATGGCAATTTCAGGCAAAGCCCTTATCTCAACAACACCTTTGTCGGGATAGTTGTTGTGGTCGAAAGCATTCCTGATTTTTCGCAATATGTCACTTTGTTCTTTATTGATATTCTTGTTGTTTAGGAGAATCTTTAAGATGGACTTGAAATCAACCTTTTCTTCTCTGTCAACTCTCGCTGACAACTCAGGATAAGTGTCGAATGCCCATTTCTCCAAGTTGAAAACGATGCTCGATATTTCCGGTCGGCATTGGTCATACTTCTTGAATTCTTCCATGATGTCCTCCTTGGATACAGTGTCGGAGCCAACAAGTTCTAACAGGTTGCCGATTCTCTTGTCGCTTGCCAAGACGAAGAAATCACCATAGTTCTTCAGCTTCATGCCTTCCGATGTTATGGTATATTTCTTGCCGCCCTTTTCAAAAGTGAATGACATAGGCATAATCTCAGACAGGATTCCCTTTTCTGCGTCAGGCATAATCTCTTTCAGTTTGAATCTCTCGCCGTCGAAATCCGCCAGTTCCGTCAGAGTCTTCTTTGCCAATAAGAAGAGCAGGGCATCCTGTACTCTGTATCTGCGGATTACCTTCTCACTTTTCTGGTATTCGTTGCGGCTGTTACTCAAACGCTTGTCTAATATCGTTTCAATTTCTTCAGAAGAGGCATTACGCATCTGTCTGTTAGACCTGATTTTGTTTGAAGCCAGTTTTCTGTAGCGTTCAGTCCGGCTTGCACGTTCTTTCCATAAACCTTCTCTTTCTTCTACGGATGTGAAACAGCTCTGCAACGAGCCTTTTCTGTCGTATTCACCCCTCAGCATGTCCATATAGCGATAGTTGCGCTTCCACTGATAGAATGTCTGGAAGTCATCATTCAATACACGTTTCATATATTCTGCGATGAGATACGTGACGTTGGCATTATTGAAATCAATGCCCTCCATCTGCGGCAGCGATTTCAGGTGGCTCTTGATTTCGTTGTCGAACATCTGTCGAGGCAATTCCACCGGCAGGTCTTCATCATAGATTCTGCCGAGAGTCTTCATAGCAGGTGTTTTCCATTTGTTCTGGTCTCGTCTGATGAAAGGCACATCCACCCTGTTTCCCTTCTTTATCTCGTTGGAGAGTCCGATGAGATAGAATTTGCGCTCTATTAGATACCTCTCGTAGAAATCCACGGCATTGGCAGGGATAGAGCGCACAAATACCTTATATAGGAAAGGATGAGGCTCTGTTGTGCCTTTGCCGATGAGCCGGGCTTTCTCAAACATCAGCTTGAACTGTTGCTTGGCTTCATAATCGTCGCCACTGTTGTAAACGGCGATGGCAGACTGCATGATGCGGTAGTTCAATCCCGTAATCTTGTTCTCGCCATCATTTACAGAAGGTTGGAACAACACAATGTCTTTGGCGAGGAAATCCGCCAGCTTACCTGTAGAAATCTGTTTGAAACCGCGCTTGCCCATCTTGTTGTCGGCAGAACGTATGGATTTACGGTCGTCTTTAAATCTCTTGATGCGCCGTTCGGTATCGGCAAGCATGTCATCAACGGTAAGCCTGATGAAGGCGTCAACGTCCTTGCCATGAGCATTCCCGCTGATGAGGTCAATAATCTTCTGGGGCAGATCACTTTCTGCAATGCCGAAAGAGGCTATGTTTTCAGCTGTCACCTCTTCTTTTTGCATCGCTTTGAACAATCTCTTATACCTGTTGTGAACATCGACAATAAGCTTTTCGGTCTTTTTGCTACCGAACAGGAACATATGAAATGCCATGGCAGGTATTTCAAGAGTGCTCATACGGCAGGATGGAATGGTCTTTACCACATATCTGTCATCCTCAATTACAGGCAACAATGGGGCAGGGGTTTCTTCATCGCTTATGAACATTTCCACCTTGTTGTTCTCCAGTATATAGTGAGTGTATGTGTCCACGATGTATGGATAGTTTGCAGGATTGGCATCGTCTCTTTTCATGTTCTCAAAATCGCGAATACGAATGCCGCTATTGCCGAAAGTTCCGTTTTCTTGCTTTCTCATCGTTTCAACCTCTTCCAATCTTCCGAAACCGTTGAGAGGCTGTTCTATCACCCTCACTCGTGTCTGACCGTCGATGCAGGTCTTGTCGGCTTTGAGCAGATAGCGCAGTTTCCCCATATTCACATGAAAACGGATGTGGTCGAACAGCTTGCCGTAGTCAATATATTGCAATAGCAATGGCACGAATCTGTCGGAACTACGCTTCATAAGCACTTCGTTGTGGTCATTGGAAATGATTCTGAATCGAGACTGCTTTTCTGCCGAGAGTGTTTCGAACAGTTCGTTTGGACAACGCTTTATTTCATTGAGCATATCCATGGCCACCGACTTGTTGCTCTTTTCCGAGTGGATGCGGTCTTTGGGCTGCTTGATGCTGTTTATTCCAAAAGAACGGATGATGATGCGTCGCTCTTCCGATTGTGCATTATAGGAAGAGAAGATAGGAAGCCTTGACAGGAAGATGTTGATATACTGCTTGTCGAGGAACAGACAGATAAGCAAGGCTATGCCGACTCCAGACAAGTGGAGTTTCTTTTGTGTGTCGCCGTTGTAGTCTTGCAAACTGAGGAAGAAACCGGTATTTACTTGTGATTTCTTTTTTCCGTATGCGTCTTTGACGAATTTGAATCTTTTGTCCTGTATAAAGGCGAGGTCTTCGGTTTTGTATCCATAACGCTCATTCATGTTTCGCAGTGCTACAGTGTAGTAGTTGTTTATCATTCCGGAAAGAGGCTGCTCAGTACTTGTCAGAAACTCGCAACCGTCAATCAGCTTCTCATCGTATGTCTTGTAATGGCTGGCCTGGTCACGATACATTTTCAGCACACCGAAAGCCCTTTTCAGAACTTCAAAGATGTCGTTGCTGTTCACCTCAACCCTATTCTGTTTGTATTTTCCGTTCGAATACTCTCTTTGGTTTTCAGCCATAATCTTGAGGAAAGGAAAATATGACTGCAGACGTTCGATGATGAACATAGTCTTTTCCGGCTGTTTGTCATATCCATTCTTCGCATTGTATAAATGGCTCATTACGGGGTGGAACCATAGATTTTCGTTGTTCTCGTTCTGTTCCCCCTCTATGTCGGCCACTTTCTGTATGTGGTCGAGTACGGTCTGTGCGTTCAGCATTGCCATGACAGAGTATGTTCCGAAATACTTCTTCTGGTTTTCCACTAATGCAGGTATATTCATATCGTATGCTTTTTAGTTGGTTAATATTCCGTTCGTTAATACAGGTGCAAATTTATGATTATGAGTCGTATTCTGCAAGTATTATTATGGCGTGATTGGTTCTTTTGCTTTTGGAACCATTCCGTTTATGAATCTTTGTCGGTGCTTTCTGTGCCTTTTGCATATAGCCTGTGCATATTCTCTATTCTGTCGGCAAATATCTTGCGTATGTTTTCAGGGCTTACAACTTCGAGTCCGTCGCCCATCTGAAGGATGCGGCCGATGAATTCGTTGTTGAGTTCTACATGGATGACGAACTCACCATATTTACCGTCTTCATGCTCTCCAAACTGGATTGACACTTCCTGGCTTGGGTGGATTCTCTTGGTGTCCGTCAATTTGAAGATATAGTGAGAGTGTGCACGTATGTGTACTGCTTCTGCATGATAAGGATTTCCCTCTTTGTCTTTCGTGTGGGTTACACCTACGATGTTTTTGAAATACTCATTATAGAATCCTTTTGGGGCAGGCTTGAAGGCGATTTTATAGAGTTCGCGAGGTCTCGAACATATTCTGTCGAGGGCGATGTTGTATCCATTCTCAGGAGTCTGGCCGTCGGCATGGCCCAGGAGATGCCACCTGCCATTGAATTCTTTCAGGAAATGAGGATGAAAAGTCAAGTTGCGCTCTTCTTCATCATAAGGCTTGTAGTCGATAGACAACACCTGCTTTTTTATGATAGCTTCGTAGAGGAAAGGAAGAAGCTCGATGTTTGTCAGCATTCGGTCGAGACTCGAAGCCAGTATCTGTTTGCCCTCACGCTTATTCTTCTTTATTTCAAGCAGGTCTTCGCAATCCTGGAAGAAATATTCAAGCCACGACGTAGGAAAGAATCCCGCAGAATTCTGACAGAATTGCCAATACTTATTTATGTTCTTTATAACCATGGCGTTGCGCATATCCCTTAGTGGGTCAGGATTGCTTCCTGTATATCTGAAACTTTTGTCACGGTTGTTTCCTTTTTCCTCAATGCAGCCGGCGCCGATCCTGTCGGTCAGTGCAGTCTTCAACTCGTTGAATGCCTTTTTCAGTTGGGTATAGTTTTTGCATTTCGTAACACTATATTGAAGTTCATTCGCCGATTTCTTGTCGAGATACTCTACCATTACATCTGTATTGGTGAACCATTCCCGTTTCATCAGATGCTTATATATAATGTTTGCGAATTGCGCCTTGCAGCTTTCTCCGAAGAATATATTGGAATTTTTCATAGTTGTAAGTTTTTTTGTTCTTGACTTGATGTGAGTGCAAATACTTTGCCAACGAGTGCAAAGAGAGTTTCACTCTCAATTTGCCGAGTGCAGCTAAGTATTATGCAAATATATCATTTATCTCTAACAAATACAAGTTGAATCGGCAGAAATATTATATATGTCACACAATAAAACGAACATAGGGTTCGTTTTGCAGATGTAACTTTGCACCATCAAAATATAAAGACTATGCCCAAAAATAAAAATGCAATGACTCGATTTAAGATACTTGACGAACTGCTTAGTTGTCGGTATCATAACTATTCGCTTGATGATTTGACGGAAGAAGTCAACAAGCGGCTTGCCGAATTGTATCCCGATACAGATGGTGTCGGTCGTCGGACTATAGAGAAGGATATTCGCTATTTGGAATATGAGGGTCCTTTCTTGGTGGAGATTGAACGTTACACCGTTCCTGGATATAATCGTGAGAAGCAGAAGTCATATAACAAGCGATGTCTCAGATATACGATGCCATCATTCTCAATCTTCAAAAAAGATTTGAGTGATGACGAAGAATATCTGTTGAAAGAAGCACTTTCATTGCTTGGACAGTTCGAAGGACTTCCAAATTTGGATGCTTTGGAAGGGTTAAGACTCGGATTGGGTGTAAGAAAGAATGAAAGGAGAATTATATCTTTAACAAAAAATCCTTTGGAGAATTCCAATTTGCTTGGTGAACTTTTTACCATTATTTCACATCGACAGGTCGTGGAATTGCATTATCATAAGTTTTTCTCACCGCATACTGGGTTGGCTGTCAATATACATCCGTATCTTTTGAAAGAATACAACCGCCGTTGGTTTCTGTTTGCAGCAGCCGAATCAGATGGGAAACTACTTTGTTTCAGTCTTGACAGAATTGACAATGTGGTTCCGTTGCCATCGCATAAATATATAGATTATGATGGCGAAATAAGTGAAATCTTTGATGATATAATAGGTGTGACGATAAGCGAGGGAAGTCCTGTGTTCAATATAGTTTTCTGGGTTAGTGATATATCAAAAGATTATGTTGCAACGAAGCCTATTCACGATTCACAAAAGAACATAAGCGGAAGTGAAGAAATGAAATTAAGGGAAATGTACCCGACACTTTCTAATGGAAAATTCTTCAGCATAGATTGCAAGGAGAATTATGAACTTATTCGTGAATTGACTAGTTTTGGAAAGGAACTTGTGGTTCTTTCGCCAGTCATAATACGGGAGAAGATAGAGAACAGAATAAAAGAGATGGTTGATAATTACAGATCTTTGGGAATGCGAACTTAGAATTCGTACTATATATTTAACTTTGCATCACAAAACATAAAATGATATAATATGGAAAAGAAAGAAATGTTGCAAGTTCATAAATATACTAAGATTCTAGTGCCAGCATCTTCATATAATATGCAGGATGACAAAAGGCTTCTTATTCCTTTTACAAGTGGTGATGAAATTGGCTTTGTAGACAAGGAAGGTGTCATTGTTGTAAAACCGCAATTCACCATGTACTATGGTGATTGTTATGATGAAAGCGACTATATAAGGGTCACCGTTGATTACCTATATGGATTTCCTCGCAGTGGAGGGAGGGTTGCTTCGTATAAGCGTCCGATGTATGGGCTTATTAATTTTAAAGGCGAAACTATCTTTGAACCGTCATTTTTTAGTTTGATACCAGCTATTGGAAACAAGAAACTATATACTGTCCAAGACAAGAATCTTGGATATGCTGTTTTAAACATAGATGGTACAGAAGTCGTTCCCTATGGTAAATACAGTTATATTGACGGATTTGATAAAGGTCTTGCAAGGGTGAAAATTGGAAACGTGACAAATTGGCAAAAAAACAATGGAAACAAATGGGGATTGATAAATGAAAATGGCGATGAGGTTCTCCCTATTGAATATGATGATATGTGGTCGTTTTATGGCAAGAATCGTGCTACAGTCAGGGTTGTAAAAGGAGATGTTGCCCAAAATATCGTTCTTTCAGAAATATTAGGTATGGTTAAAGACCAAGAAAGCGATAGTCTCTCGAATAATTATTGTATCGATGATTACGGTTCCAGTTATGGTGAATACGCTGGTACATATGCCCAAGATGTGGAAGGATATAGTGATGATGTAATAGACGATGCCTTTGATGGTGATCCAGACGCTTATTGGAATATTGATTAGTAAAAATGCAAATTATACATAGATACGACCAAAGAGTTCGCAACAATGTATTAACTTTGCGTCAGAAAATAAAAAGAGGTCTTTGATAATCGGAGCGACAGATATAAATTTGAAAACGTCTTGCGGGCGAAAGCCCTGTCTCTTTGGAGACAGATTCGCATGATGTCTCATCGTCTTTACGGCCGGTGGGATAATGTTATCACGTTAACGTAGACTTCACATACGTAGTATGTCTTCTACTCGTGTCTTATTGTTTTATATTTGTATTCTTATTTTATTATTATATAAAGAAATGAAAGTCTGTCGTTTCCGATGTCACCCTCTTGTATTAAAAAAAATATGGATAAGAACGATATAGCAAAAGCAGCCCAATTGTTGGAGACAAAAGAGGATCTCCTTCACCTTCTCAACAAGATAAAACAGGATGAGATGGCAGAATGTGGTATGTCTGACAAGTTCTATCCTTTCACGATGAAACACTTGAATTATTATTGCAATCCCAACAATTCGTTTCACCGATATAAGCAATTCAAAATTAAAAAGAAATCAGGAGGCTTTAGGCTGATAACGGCTCCAAGAAACCAGAGTTTCATGCTGTTGCTACGATATGTCAATGAAATCTTCAAGGCCGTTTACACTCCTTCTGATTATGCTATGGGATTTACAGAAAATCGTTCCGTTGTAACCAATGCTAATCTGCATAAAGGACGCAATTATATCTTCAATATCGACTTGAAGGATTTCTTTCCAAGCATCCATCAAGCAAGAGTGTGGAAAAGGTTACAGCTAAAGCCTTTGTCCTTCAAACAACCGATTGCAAATGTTGTTGCAGGTCTATGTTCCATGAAAGAAAAAATGGAAGATGGCAGTATAAGGTACGTTTTGCCACAAGGTGCGCCAACTTCACCGATTATAACCAACATGATTTGTGATAACCTTGATCGCAGATTGGCTGGATTGGCAAAACGATTTGGAGTTGTGTATTCAAGATATGCTGATGACATCACATTCAGTTCAATGCACAATGTTTACCATCCTATGGGAGAGTTCAGAAAAGAATTAAAGCGGATAGTCGAGAGCCAAGGTTTTGTCATAAATAAAGACAAGACGAGGTTGCAGAAACTGGGTTCACGTCAGGAGGTTACAGGCATTATAGTTAGTGACAAACTCAATGTGTCTCAGAAATATGTTCGCGACATTCGCAACATTCTTTATATATGGCGTAAATATGGTTATGCCACAGCGTTCAATAAATTCTTTCCAAGATACAAAGATGCTAAAGGACATGTAAAGAAAGGCAATCCAGATATGGTGAATGTGCTGGATGGAAAGCTTATGTATCTGAAAATGGTAAAGGGCGAGGACGATAGCGTATATATGAGGCTGAAGACGCAATTTGACGAGTTGCGCCACAAGCTCCACAACACCAGTCAAGCTACGCCTCGCGGCATCACCTACGTGGAAACGACACCCGTGCTGGAGTTTGAAAAGAAGAATGGCGCCACCATCGAAATCACCCGGTCGAAGCCGTCGGAGAAGGCCATCGAACCATTCGTCTCCCACCGATATGCCACCTTCCCCCTAGGCGGAAAGAGGCAGTGGGCCTCGGTCAACAAGACGTTGAAGCCGGAGGAGGAAACCCAAAAGGACCTTCTGGCCATATCCCACTGTCGCGACGCCAATGGTAAACTGTTTTGGTTGATTCACCGCGCCGACAAGATGATGGTTCGGCCACCTGAGTCGGTCAATATAGATGAACTGAATAAGGAACTCGACGATTTATTAGCCTAACGCTTATGGACGAAAAACTGAATAGCACATTAAACAAGGTAATACGGCTCTGCGGCCAGAACGCAGAGTTCGACAAGGAATTGCGAAAGAGGCTCGGCGTGGCCCCTTCCGCATCCGTTTTGCCGATAAGCGATGAGCGCATTGATCAGATCTACGAGTATTGTATTGAAAAGGTCGTAAGGAAACAGGCTCGAGATTTTTATTCTGATTTCCCCGTTTCATCCATAAGAGATGGTCTTATGGATGACTTCTGTAGGATGGAAGCATTTCGACGCAAGGATAACTTCGGTGATTTTTGTCTGTCCATGTATCAACAAATAGAGCGTATGACCAACTCGTTATGTACGAACCCAGATATAAGCCTCATAGCCGAACGCATGTGGGGATATCCAGCTTATATCAAAACGGGAACTAATATCAAGACCTCATTAGAGAAAAGAGCAGAAAGCGACTATTTGGTTGCTTCGCTCGTGTTCCCCGGAAATGACAAGGAAACAGGTCTGTCTAATGCCACTAAGAAATCCAAGCAGGCTCTTCAAACTCTTTACGCAAAGGATAAGATCAGATGTGTAGTCTATTTTTTAGGGTATAAGGCTGCCATGAAGAGCAGCGACTATAAGAGCTATATAGAATTTACATCGCTTTTGGCTGATCTTTACCAGTGTCGGAACATGAACCATAGAGGCAACAAGCCAACCCAATGGGAAAAGGAGACCCTTGATAGAATTCTACCTTCTAAGGCCGTCTATTATTTGAAGTTTTTGGGTGCACTGACCCTATATGTAGAGCAGATAAAGGAAGGATGGAAAAACCTTCCAACATTGAAGAATTATGCCCAATCGTTATCTCCCAAAGAAGTAAAACCTAGACCTAATGTAATTGGGAATATGGAACTGCCTGGAGATAACAAAAAACGTTATAAGTAATATTTATGCTATAGCATCAAGGCTAGAAACTCGCTCAGTGGAGGGGGAGTCATTTTCTTCTCTGTTTATCTACTCCTCGTGATGACATATCTGTCTCCATTGCGATTCCTGCTGATGCTTCTGTCGGACTTAGGGCGGTTAAATATGAGATACCACTCGATTGTAATTGGTCCAGTACTCCTCAGTTCTTCTGTTTGCAGAATAAGCCTGTTTAAACAGGCTTATTCTGCAAACGGGTGTTTAGATGTTGATAATCAGGTAGTTGGAGGTGTAATTTAATTCTGGGAGGCACGGATTTGGGGCTCTTTGCTTCTTATTATGCATTGAAAAAGGGCTGAAAAGGGCTGATTTTGCAAAATAAGCTTGTTTTTATGAGCTTATTTCTACAAAATTTGCAGATTAAGAGAAAATAAGCTATATTTGTAGCCTAAAATGCGATTGTTATGGAGTATACGGCAATTTTGGAGAAGCAGATATTGGGGAGATTGAAAGTTGACAATCCCTGGTGGACAGAAGGAAAGGTTCCATCTTTTTATGGAAAGATGAGTCCCAGACTATATCTTGATATCTTTTATCCCTTGGTGAAGGATGTCGACATTCAACGTGCTATTATATTGATGGGACCTCGGCGAGTAGGCAAGACCGTGATGATCTATCATTCGATAAAAAAGCTGATAGACGAAGGGGTCTCACCGCAGAATATCATTTATGTGTCGGTGGAGACTCCGATATATAACAATATTCTTTTGGAGCAATTGTTTAATCTGGCATGTCAGATTCTTGGCAAGGAGAAGGGCAAGGAGCAGTTTTATGTCTTTTTTGACGAGATACAATATTTGAAAGACTGGGAGATAAATCTTAAGTCTTTGGTGGATACATACCACAATGTGAAATTTGTGGCATCTGGTTCTGCAGCTGCAGCACTCAAGAAGAGCAGCAATGAGAGCGGAGCCGGGAGGTTTACTGATTTCAATCTGCCGCCATTGCTTTTCTTTGAGTATATCCATCTGCGCGGCTATGATATTATCATGCGTGAATCCAAAGTGGAGTGGGGCGGCATAGAGAGTTCTGTATATGATTCCATTGACATAGGCCAATTGAATGAACTTTTTCTGGATTATATCAATTTCGGAGGTTATCCAGAGGTGGCTTTCTCAGCTCGTATTCAGAAAGATCCCAGCCAGTTTGTGCGTCATGACATTGTTGACAAGGTCTTGTTGCGCGATTTGCCGAGTCTTTACGGTATTTCCGATGTGCAGGAACTTAATTCCTTGTTTGCTATGATAGCTTATCATAGTGGGATGGAGTTCTCGTATGATGGAATGTCGAAAGAATCAGGGGTTAAGAAGGAAACCATTCGTAGGTATATACAATATCTGGAGGCTGCTTTCTTGATAAAAGTGGTGAATAAGACCGATGATACGGCAAGGAGGTTCCAGCGCCAGACCACGTTCAAGATTTATCTGACGAACCCCTCTTTGAGGTGTGCTTTATTTGAGCCGGTGAAGATGACAGATGGAAATATCGGTGACATGATAGAGACGGCTGTTTATTCACAGTGGATACCGCGCGATGAGCGTATCGTATATGCAAACTGGAAAATAGGCCGCACTCAGGGAGAGGTGGATCTGGTAGGTATTAATGATGCCTTGCAGAAGCCAAGTTGGGCGGTGGAAGTGAAATGGACTGACCGTTTCTTCGACAGGCCCTCAGAATTGTCTTCGTTGAAGTATTTCATGGAAAAGAATCATTTGTCTCAGGCCTTGGTCACAACTATAGGGCAGAGAGGCAGGAAGGATATGGATTTCGGCACACTGCATTTTATTCCGTCAGCCTGCTATGCCTATACTGTTGGTGAAAACACTTTGCGACAGGCGAAGAGAAGCTTTGGCTTGTGATATCCGTTAATGAGATTGGCGTGTTGCTAATCTGAAAATCCCCCAAAATCCAGTCAAGCTCTGATGAACGATTCTGGGGCGAACGGGAGGAATAAGGATTATATTCTAAAGAGTTAAAATCCGAGCTGGCTCTGATGGCAGATTCGGGGAAAAGCATGACAAACAGAGATAAAAACAATAAAATCAAGATAGAAATATGACAAAGAAAAGCCTTCTTATCAAAGACACTACGGTGGATGAACGAATGGCAATCGTGAAGGAGTCGCTTAACTTCTGCGACGGTGATTGCGATGGAGTAGATATGGATGACATGTATGACGACTATATCTTCGGTCGTCGGGAACTTGCCGATATCAATCTGGAATTCAGTCGGAAACATGCCGGTGAGGTGGTGCCAAACCGTCCTTCGGCACCTCGTGGCTGCATGGGACGGTAACCATTTGCATTGGCATGAAAAAACGGATTGTCTGGAGCGTTGTTGGCTTCGGGCAATCCGTTTTTTTTGTTTCAATTAAGGCTTTGGGGCTGAACTTCAATCGGTCATCAAGATTTGTTTTGCTAAACTCCACCTCGCCCATCAACCCGATTCAGGCTGAATCACTTTATAGTCGTTTCATACACCGTTTCGGGGTCAGCCTTGCCGAAGTCCATGTCACGGTAGGCTTTGGGGAGGTCGGACATGTCGAGGGTTATCTCCTTGTTTACGGGGCGGTCGGGGTCGAGCAGGGAGTGGGAGAAGAGCCAGTCGTAGGTCTTGCGCATATAGAAGAAGCGTGCCGGAGCACCGTGGTTGGCGCCCTGCAGCCAGGTGTAGCGCAGACGGGAGTCGTTGCCGGACTTCTCGAGGTCGTTGACCACCGATTTAGACTGGCTTATGGATACCGCCCTGTCGGCAGTGCCGTGGATTATCCATAGAGGCAGCCTGCCGAGCGGCGTGCGGTCTTTCTTCGAACAGCCGCCACACATGGCGAGAGCCGCCGCCACTTTGTCTGGATATGTGCAGGCGAAGTCGAGAGTGCCATATCCGCCGAGACTCATTCCGATGACATACACACGGGTGGAGTCGCAGGCATAGTTCTGTTTCGTCCATTCCAGCACGTCGTTTATCTTCTTCGGATTCCACGCTCCGCCGGGGTTCTGCGGCACCACCACCAAAGCGTCTACCTGCCTGCCCTTCACTATGGCGTCGAGCGGTCCGTAGCGTCTTACCCTGTTCAGGTCTCTTCCGCAGAGGCTCTGTCCGTGCAGGAATATTATCACCGGAGTCTCGTTGAGAGTGTAGTAATATTCCGTTGGGGTGTAAACCCAGAAGTTGTAGCCACCGGGTATGGCGTCTTTCACGGGGCGTATGAAGTCGTATTGGGCTTTAGTCTGTAATGATGCCGACAGGATGAGCGTCAGCATGAAAATGATTCTCCTTATTATATTTGGCATGTCTTTATGTTTTGTTCTAAGAGAAAACGCAGATGGGTAGTGGTTTATTGTGTCGGGAGGGGTGTAATGTGGTGTTGTTATTGGAATTTTGGGTAGGAAACGCAAGATGCAAGTAGAAAATAACGACCGGTTTATGTTAAAAACAAAAGAATTTTTATTAATAATGGTTACAAACACCTTGTCTGTCCGTTTCTCAACTATAAGGAAAAATACAATTATTTTAAAATCTATTTTTATGAAGACAAGAAAGATGTATAATTCAAGTGCCAACTTGAAAAAGATGTCCATCACGCTTGCTCTGTCCTCTGCAATGCTTTGTCCTGTGGCAGCCAATGCCGCAGGCAACGGAAACGTTGCCCCTTCTCCACAAGCTGTTCAGCAAAGTGGGGTAGTGAAAGGTAATATCGTTGACGAGACAGGACTGCCAATGATTGGTGTTACCGTTATCCCTATGGGACAGACAAAGAACGGTACTGTTACAGACCTCGACGGTAATTTCACCTTGAACAACGTTTCGGGAAAGGTGACTCTTGAAATTTCATACGTTGGATACAAGACCCAGAAGGTGCAGGCCACCGTCGGCACCCCATTGTCGCTCAAGATGGTTCCCGAGTCAAACCAGCTCGACGACGTTGTCGTTATCGGTTTCGGTACCGTTAAGAAGCGCGACCTCACCGGTTCGGTAGCCTCAGTGAAGTCAGACGTCATCCTTCAGACCCCTACCACCAGTGTTGCTTCAGCCATGCAGGGCCGTATCTCAGGTCTCGACATCAACGGCAGTGAACTCCGCATCCGTGGTAACCGTTCAATCAGCGGCGGCAACTCTCCGCTTGTGATCATCGACGGTGTGCAGGGCGGCAGCATGAGCGACCTCAACCCTAACGACATCGAGTCTATCGACGTGTTGAAAGACGCCTCCTCAACAGCCATCTACGGTTCGCAGGGAGCCAACGGTGTAATCATCATCACCACCAAGAAGCCTGAAGCCGGCAAGATGTCAGTGTCTTACGACGGTTACGTCACGGCAGCCTTCCGTCCCGACCGCGCCGACTACCGTTCGCCAAGCGACTACTACAACACCCGTCGTCTGGCAGCGCAGAACGCCGGACTCTGGAGCAGCGAGGCCGACGACCAGTCGCTCTTCTCAAGCAACGAGGCATACGCAGCCTATAAGGCAGGCGCATGGACAAACTATGAAGACCTCATGCAGAAGAAGACCACATGGAGCACCAAGCACACCGTGACCCTCTCAGGAGGAACAGAGAAGACGGCAGCCCGTTTCTCAGTGGGCTATGCCAACGACGGCGACAAGTGGAAGAAGAGCGGCGGTACCGACCGTTACACCCTGCGTGCCAACATCGACCACAACTTCCACAAGTGGATCAGTGCAGGAGTGACATTCCAGCTTGCCCATACCCGTTCAGAGTATTCACCATACATGAAGGCAAAGAACACCGGTCTTGAGCTGGGTTCACCTTATGGCGTATACAACAATGAAACCGGCGAGTACAGCATCGGCAACGAACTCGTGACATATCCACTGGCAGCCGACGACTATGTTAACCCGCTGATCGACCGTATTGACGGCGACAGATACAAGAAAGAGACCTACGCCACAAACGTAGTGGCAAACGGATACTTGGATATCCACCCGATTGAGGGTCTCTCATTGCGCTCGACACTCAACACCCACATCACCAACTCCTCTTCAGGCGACTTCATTGCCGAGAACCACTCTACGCTTATCGAGAGCGGCAAGACAAGAAGCCAGTCTAACATGTCGAAGGGTTCTTCTACATACGTGGAGTGGAACAATGTGTTGACATACAACTTCAAGAAGCTCCTTCCGGAAGACCATCACCTCTCACTGACATTCCTCACCACATGGGGAAAGAAGGTAGCCGACAATCTGAGCGCTACATCCAATGGCCAGACACTGGCAAGCAACCTGTGGTGGAACATGGGCAGCAACGACGGCGGTGAGGGCGCACTCTCACACTCAAGCTATTATCAGCAGGCACAGAACTTCTCTTATGCCGGCCGTGTGATGTACGACTGGAAAGGCCGTTACCTCTTCCAGGCATCCCTCCGTCGTGACGGTTCTTCAAAACTCGCTCCGGGTCATCAGTGGGAATGGTTCCCATCAGCAGCCTTTGCATGGCGTATCTCCGACGAGCCTTGGATGAAGCAGACCAAGTCATGGCTCGACGACCTGAAGCTCCGTGCCACATACGGTGTGTCAGGTAGCCAGAGTGTAAATGCATACGCTACATGGAGCGGTGTTACCTTCGCCGACTGGAGCTTCGGATTCCAGGATACACAGGCTAACCGCTACTTGCTCGGTGTGGTTGACAACGGTTACTACAAGATTGCCAACAAGACCACGAAGTGGGAACGTTCAGCATCCTTCGACCTCGGTTTCGACGCAGTGCTCCTCAACAGCCGCTTGAACATCACCTTCGACTGGTATTCACAGAAGACCACCGACCTCCTTCTGCAGCGCTCACTGCCTACATCAGCAGGACAGGACGGTAAGTATGCCACTATGGTGAACATCGGTTCAGTGAAGAACCACGGTGTGGAATTCTCTATCAACAGCCGCAACATCGTGACAAAGGACTTCACATGGGGTTCTACACTCACATTCTCAGCCAACCGCGAGAAGATCGACGAGCTCTACGACAATCTGAAGGAACTGCAGATAGGTACACAGAAGGAGACACAGACTTATATGGTAGGTCATCCTATCCACTCATACAAGACATTCAAGTATCTCGGCATCTGGACCACAGACGAGGTGAACGCCTGGACCGACGAGACAGCATACTACAAAGACGCAGCCAAGACACAGCGCTTCCAGGCTGGTGACATCAAGGTTGCCGACCTCGACGGCGACCACGTGATCGACCAGAACAAGGATATCGCTTATGTAGGTTCCACATCACCAGACTGGTTTGCTGGATTCAACAACGACTTCCGCTACAAGAACTGGGACCTCTCAATCTATTTCTATGCTCGCTGGGGACAGTGGGGCGAGAGCAAGGTGGCAAACTACGACCCTTCTACCGGTGGCATCTACTCTAACTTCGACTACTGGGTGGCAGGCACAAACGAGGGCGGCTCTCTGCCGGCACTCTACAAGGGCCGCAAGCTCTTCGACTACGTTGGCTACCAGAGCCTCTCTTACTGCGACAACTCATTCATCAAGCTGAAGAGAATCTCGCTCGGCTACACATTGCCACGCACAGCATTGAAGGCAATGGGCGTAAACAACGTGCGCATCTATGCCACAATCAACGATCCTCTCTACTTCGTGAAGAATGACTGGCAGAAGCACTTCGATCCAGAGGGCAACCAGCGCAGCGTAACCGTTGGTCTTAACGTAAACTTCTAATCACCGTCAATAAAGGAAACAAAATGAAGAATTTCAATAAATATATTATCGCGGCACTGCTCGGCGGAACGACGATGGGATTCACCTCATGCTCGCTCGACGAATATAATCCAAGCAATGAGGGTGCCGACGCGGTCTTCGTTACCGAGAAAGGTATGGAGAACCTCGTGAACCAGATGTATTACAACTTCCGTTGGAAATTCTACGGACGTGAGGACCCTTGCCTCTATATGGAGGGATCGGCCGACATCTGGCAGAACATCGGATCAAACTACGACTACGGTAAGCAGCTCACACGCTGCGTAGACCTGCAGGGCGACCGCGGACAGTTTGCCAACGTATGGAACCGTGTCTACGACAACATCAACGTCTGCAACACCATCATCGGCAGACTCGACGACTGCAAGGAACTGTCGGCAGACAAGAGAAGCGACTTCGAGGGCGAGGCAAAGTTCATGCGCTCCTACTGCTACTGGTGGCTCACTGAGTTCTTCGGCGACATAGAGCTCAGGACCAAGGAAACCAAGGACCCGGAGTTCACAGCCAAGCGCACCGACCGCAAGACAATCTACGACGAAGTGATCATCCCCGATGCCAAGTTCGCTGCAGAGAACCTGCCTGTCACTCCTTATGAGGGCAACGTAGGTCGTTCTACCAAGAAGGCAGCCAAGGCACTCCTCGCACGTGTTCTTCTGACCCGTGCACAGTATGAGGAGGCAGGAAGCGACGCTCAGAAGGCTTTCTATCAGCAGGCCCTCGATGCAGCTCTCGACGTGATTAACAACAAGGCAGCTCTCGGAATCAGAATCTATGACACTTACGACGAAATCTGGCAGGCAAAGAACAACAAGACGAACACCGAGTATCTGTGGGTGGCTACGTTCTCATCAGTATCTTCACTGAATGCCGACTCCAAGCCAAACCGTCTGCACTCATACTTCTCTCCGAAGCTCGTGGGCAACGCCGGTATCCAGAACACACAGACATCGTTCGACTATCCGGCAGAGTCAACACTCCTCATGCCTACATATTATTTCATGAACCTCTGGGAGGATTGGGACGCTCGCTACGATGCCGACTTCCAGGAAGCCTTCATGAACCCGTCGAAGTATCCTTACAAGTGGAAAGAGGCTGAGGCCAACAAGTATAACCAGCCAGAGCTCAAGGACAAGAAATCAGCAGTGAACGACACTCTGCTCTATTTCACCCGCAAGCACATCAGCGACGAGACAAGCCGCAACTATGCCACTGTAGACATCGACGAGCTGTACGACACAGGCAACGTGAACGCTTATGGCGGCGCTCCTCTGCGCAACTACAAGACCGATGCTGCCAACTACGACTCCAAGACTTCGCAGTATATCGCCGCTTCATTCCCACGCTTCAGAAAATACCGTATCTGGGATGGTGATGAGAACGGAACTATTCTCCTTATGGACCAGAAGGCAAACCAGAAGGCAAGCCATGCCGACGTGCCGATAATGCGCTATGCCGAGATGCCTCTCATCGCTGCCGAGTGCTATATCGCCCTTGGCAATCCGGGTGCCGCTGCCGACATGATCAACAACGAGATCCGTACGGCACGTGTAGTGAAGGCTGGCCACAGCCTGAGCGAGGCACAGGTGAATGCGTCACAGATGACCATCGACTGGATTATGGATGAGCGTGCCCGTGAGCTTTGCGGCGAGTGGCTGCGCTGGTTCGACATCAAGCGTGTTTACTCTCCACAGGGCAAGTTCGCTTCCACCATCATCGGCCGCAACCCGAGTATGACAAAAGACGACTGCATGCAGGAGTATCATGCCCTACGCCCGATTCCAAACACATTCCTCGACAAGCTCGAGAATGCGTCAGAGTTCGGTCAGAACCCTGGATACAATCCATATACGAAATAATGGCTGACGAGGAATTCCTCGTTGAATAGTAAAAAAAAGCGAAGTGTCATGGTTACAATACCATCGGCACTCCGTCTTTTATTTAAATATAAACAAAGGACTATTTAAAAATTAAAGATTATGAAGAAAATTCTACTTTCAGCAATCGCCCTTATGGGTATGGTTTCAGCCAGCGCACAGGAGGCTACAACTCCTTACATCCTTTCTCAGGTTGAGGCAAACACTTATGCCGTTACGATGACAAACGATGAGATCACTGCCGCTTTCGATGCACAGTGGGTTGCAGACGCTTGGAATATCGGTGCCGCTCTTCCGGCAGGAACAGTGATGTTTGAGAACGACGACCTCGTCATCACAGCTGCCGTTGACAAGACTCCAGTATATACCGCAAACGGAAAGCTCTCTCAGATCAAGAAGGAGAATCCTGGTTATACTGGTTATGTTAATGCCGGTTCTACATTGGCTCAGAACAACTGGGAAGAAGGCATTACCATCCAGGACATTGCAGAGGTTAAGGCAAGCAACCATGGTATCGTTGCCGTTACACCTAAGAAGGCAGGTGTGTTGAGCTTCGGTGTTTATGCCGGCAACAACAGCCGTGAGATCGGTATCTACAAGCTCGCTACCGATGACGAGAAGGCAGAAGGCGAGTTCGGAGCAATGATCGCAACGAACAACTTCCGCAACGATGGTGAGAACGGAACCGTTGAGAACGCTCCTGCTTTCGTTGAGGCTCAGGTAGAGGCTGGCCGTCAGTATGCTTTGATGGCCGGTGGCAACAAGAACCTCTGCTTGCACCAGATCAAGTTCGTTGCCCAGGGTGGTAGCGTAGACGGCATCAGCTCGGCAGAGACTACAACAGTAAAGAACATCACTGCCATCTACACACTGGCTGGCGCACAGGTGAGCAGCTTGCAGGACGGAGTGAACATCGTGAAGTATAGCGACGGCACATCAGCAAAGATCGTTAAGTAACAATCTCTCAATATGGACAACGTCCACACCGATTAGCGTATCGATGAAAAAACAACTCCCGTCAGGCATTTCGTCAGGTGGGAGTTTTTTTCGTCCTTCCTTTGAACTTGTCAGGGAAAATGCTATATTTGCAAAAAATACTTGGTTTATGACGAACGATGGTATAACGATACAAATGATTAGGGAAACGGCAAGTAAGATACTTCCCGTTGATGCCCGTGTAGTCCTTTTTGGGTCACGTGCAAGAAATACCGCACGTGAAGATTCCGACTGGGACTTGCTGATTATATTGAATAAAGACCGTCGCAGCGTGTCTGATATAGAAAAGTATGCATGCCCATTCATGGAATTGGGCTATGAGAACAATGAGGAGATAAATCCTGTCGTTTATACCCAAAAAGAATGGGATGAGCGTAAGTTGACTATGTTTCACCATAATGTAGAAAGAGAGGGCGTAGATTTATGGCATTAGATATAGAGTCTCAGAAAGAAATTGTCAAATATAGGGTAGAAAAGGCAGAAAAATAATACCTCTCCGGAGACCCAAATCTCAAAAAAAACTACTATAAACAAAACAATATGCTAAAGGAAATCAGAAATGCCGGTATCACCGCTTTGGCGCTATTGGCGTTGCAGCCAGCCTATGCTACCATCGAGGGCAGTCTCGACCCCACGTCGGTAGTGGCGCAATGGAGCAACTCATCAACCTATCCGAAAGTCATCGACATTAATTTCAGCGACGCCACATGGCCCGACACCTGGAAGGGAGAGACAGGAGTAGACTGTCCCGACTTTGCCAAGGGCGGTTATGTCAATGCCGTGCTGAAAGTGGGAGCCAACGGCGGCACAGCCGTGCAGTATCCTGTGCTCTTCCACAACTGCACCTTCGCCACCAAGAAGTCATACAACGGTTTCGCCGGTGCCACGGCAGCCTTCTGCCGACAGTATTACCTCGGTCAGAACAAGACCGGCAACAGCACCGCCACATTCAACGACTGGACCGTTGCCGGTCACACGCTCCATCTCGAAGACAACATCACATACGACGCCTCCGGCAACCCCAACTATGGCGAGGCAGGCTTCGTCCAGATGTGTCGCGACGCAGCTATCACAGATGCCGCCGGCAACAAGGTATCGCAGCACGGATGGATAGAGATAGACCATATACCATACGTAGACCGTGTGCAGTGGTCGTGGTCGTCAACCTCCTGGGGCCGTGGCATAAAATGCGACTATAAGATTGGCGACGGCGAATGGAAACCGCTCGTATGGATGGGGTCAGAGAAACACAAGATGGGATGGACCGTCTTCTCCGACCAGGGCTATTTCATGGAGAACGTCATCAACGCCTCCGACGTGTCGCTCCGCTGGAGAGTGTGGGACGGCGAAGACCTCAAGAATCCCGTGCAGGTGGATGCCAACGGCAAATGTCCTTTCACCACCTCGCTCAACCCCTACGCCCAGATGCAGGCACCACGCGTACACAAGATACAGATTTTCGGTAGTGAGATAACCGCCGAACAGGCACAGTATGCCACAGACCATCCCGTATCTGACGTGGGCACCCTCTCCGACCTCGGCGGAGGCAGCGGTGAAGACGGTGAGACCGTCGCTCCCGACGACAATGCCGCCGTGGTGATATCCACCGTGGCACAAGACGGCACCGGCGACTACACCAAGATACAGGATGCCATCAATGCCATTCCCGAAGGTTCGCGCGGCATCATATACATCCGTCCGGGAGTGTATGAGGAGAACGTCTATGCCGGAAGGAAGAGCACGAAGAACAAATACTTCTCTCTCATCGGCGAAGACAAGCAGACCACCATCCTCACCTCTGGCGTAAGCCGCGGAAAAGGCAATGAGGACAATACCTACAACGACTGCGCCGCCCTCAACGTCTATGCCAGCCGCTTCTATGCCGAAAACCTCACCATCCGCAACACCAGCGGCAATGTGGGACAGGCAGAGGCACTCTTCACCAACGGCGACGCCCATATCTTCAACAACTGCATCCTCAGCGGCTATCAGGACACCTATAAGGCAAATGTGGGAGCACGCGGCTATTTCACCAACTGCACCATAGAAGGCGCCACCGACTTCGTCTACGACGGAGGAATGGAATGGTTTGACAGTTGCCGTATCCACCTCCTCAAGGGAGGCGGCTATATCACAGCACCTGCCGAGAGCGGCATGCCGATGACCAAGGTGATGTATCCCGAGCTCAGTGCCGACAAGTTCTATCCCGGTCTCTTCTTCCGCAACTGCACGGTGACGGCAGCCGATGGCGTTGCCGACGGTGCATACTATCTCGGCAGACCATGGAAGGAAACCTGCGGAGCGATGTTCATCGGCTGCAAGCTCCCCAAGGCTATCAACGCCAAGGGATGGAAAGACTGGAGCGGCTCTGAAAACAAGGCATCGCTATACGAATACAAGAGCATCGATGCCGCTACGGGCAGTCTTGCCGACGTGTCGTCGCGTGCCAGCTTCTCACATCAGGCAACGGATGCCGAGGTGGAGGCATATATGAACCCTAAGTTCCTCTTTGCGAAATACAAGGATGAACCGTTCGATTACGAGAAGATTCTCCGTGGTGCGGCAGCGCCGATGAACTTTGTCGTGACCCCTAACGAGATCTCATGGGAGAGCGACGACAACGCTGCCGGATATATTATATATAAGGATGGCGCCTTCCTTCGTTTCACCACCGACCGCTCCCTCACCAAGGATGCTGCCGATGATGCCAGATACAGTGTGGCGTCGGTATCCAGGAAGGGAGTCGTGTCAAAGGCGGTCCTCGCTTCCGATGCTCTCCGCATTACGGCATTCCCTACGGCAGAAGGATTCGGGAAATATGCCACAGGAGGCCGTGGCGGTAGGGTGGTGAAGGTCACGTCGCTTGCCGACGACGGTTCGGAGGGCACTCTGCGCTGGGCGTTCCAGCAGTATCCCGGCGAACCTCTCACCATCGTGTTCGCCGTGAGCGGCGACATCCGTCTTGCCGACCAGCTCCGCATAAACCGTGCCGACTGGACACTCGCCGGACAGACAGCACCGGGCGACGGCATCGTCATCACCCACAACAAGATAAACTTGGGCGGATCGCAGAACTTCATCATCCGCAACGTGCGTTTCCGCTGCGGACAGAAGGATGTGAACGGACAGATTCTGCAGGACCAGGCACTCGGCGTGGAAAACTGCAACAACTACATCTTTGACCACTGCGTGGTGGGATGGTCGATGGAAGAGAACATGAACACCCAGGACTGCCACTTCCTCACCGTGCAGAACACCATCGTTCATGAAGGCCTCTACAATGCCGGCCACAAGAAGGGCAAACGAGGCTACGGCACCCAGTGGGGCGGTTCGCCGGCGTCTTATTATCGCAACCTGCTTGCCGACAACAAGTCGCGCTCGCCGCGTATCAATGGTGCCAGAGGCGAGGATTATGTTGTCTTCCTTGAGTATATAAACAATGTGAACTACAACTTCGGCGGCAACGGCGGATGCTACGGCGGCGAGAACACCGCCGACATAACATCATACAACGGTATGAACTCAGCCCACGAATGCAACTTCATCGGCAACTACTACAAACCGGGACCTGCATCCAACAAGTCGGGTGTCGTGCTTGTCACTTCCAGCTACGCCCGAAGTGGCGCCACCTCCTGGGGACCGGCAAAATGGTATGTCAACGGCAACGTGATAGAGGGCGACGCCAACCGCACCGCCGACAACTGGAAGGCGATGAGTGCCGAGCATTATTCGCTCTCCGACATCAGAGTGGATGAGCGCATCGTGCCGGAGCACAACTACTACAAGTATTCAAAGGCGGGCAACGTGGGCACCTACGACCCTGAGATGTATATGATATACAATGTGGAGAGTGGCGAACAGGCCTATCAGACCGTTCTCCGCACTGCCGGCACCATCCGTCGCGACGCCGTAGAGAAGCGTGTCGTTGAGGAGGCAACCACGGGAGTGAACCTCTACGGCGGTGCCACCTATGGTGCCAAGAAGGGAATCATCGACACCGAGGCTGATTGTGAAGGCTTCATACAGTATGCCACCGACTACACTGTGCCGACAGACACCGATGGCGACGGCATTCCCGACGACTGGGAGCGCCAGCATGGTCTCAATCCTGAAGTGGCAGACCAGAATATGGTCAATGCCCAGGGATACACGGCGCTTGAGGTATATCTCAACAGTCTGATGGGTGAGCAGCAGTCTTCCGAATTCCATGTCAACGCCATCCACTCCCTCCAGGCAGCTCCGCTTGTGGCATACGACCGCACTACCGCCACTCTGCGTGTCAGCCAGAATGCCGTGGGTGCAGTCCTCAAGGTGTATAATACTGCCGGACGCCTTCTTTCATCCCGACAGATCACGTCGGCCCTTACTTCCCTCTCCGATGTCAAGGCTCCCGTCTTCCTCGTCCGCATCGAGGGCAGCAAGGTGGCGCCACGTGTCATCAAGGTGGTGAAATAAGCTGATGTATCCAAAAAAAGAATATCGCTCAGGTCTTTTTCTTGGGCGATATTTTTTTTCCCATGCATTGGCAGAAGCCTGAAAGCAGGAATACGGATATTATAATATGCCATTATTGGGCAGCTGTCTGTCGTCAATTCTGCCCATCCGGGGTAAGCACCGTGCCCATGTTGGGTAAGCAGCGTACCCAAGTTGGGCAAGCATCGTGCCCATTTTTTGGTTAAAAGCCAGACAAAATCCAATCTTCTAAAAGACAAAATCCACGCAAGCCCTAATGACCGATTTGGGTTAAACACACGCTGAATTATTTCAGTCCAACAGATGTGCGTAATGTCTACACTCTTTCTGAAAAAACATCTTTTTGGCAACAAAATGTTATTTTTGTACTAATTTTTTCTATTATTTTTTTGTTATATTAAAATATTTATTACTTTTGCATCCAGTACTATACAGATTGCTGCATGTTTTTCTATAAAAAACTAAAAACGGTGCATGTCCTATAGAAAGGAAGACGGAAACAGAAGGAAATCAGAGCATACCTTGTTACATCCCTATGGTATAACGAAGAAACACGACATATCGACATATTTGGAAAATAACTTAAACATATACTAATTTTTAAACTTTTTATTTATGAGAAAGACGTTACAAAGAACATTCGGACTTCTCTTCTTCGCGCTTGTTGGCGTGATGACGGGAACGGCCCAGAACTCTTTCCCGTATTCAGTCGATTTCACGACGGCTGGCGACCTCGCCGGCTGGACAGCCGTGGATGACAGTCCTACGAAGGGAGTTACTTGGGAGTATGGAACGGGAGCGTACAGTCAGGCAGAAGCTGCTTCTAAGATGTGCGCTATCATGAAAGAAGATGCTGCTTCTAAGCATGTTGATTATCTCGTTTCTCCAGAGTTTACCGCTACGGCAGGTGCTACCTATTACATCAGCATCAAGGCCCAGTATAAAGGTTATGCAAGGTGTGGCGTGCAGGTAGGCAAGAGCGCTACCGACATGTCGGCAAACTCAGTGATAAGTGATAACGTTGCGAGCTCGTTCGGTAAATATGGTAATGGTTGGTTCGATTATAAGGGTGTTGAGCGCGCCAAAACGGCTAAGGTTGCTTATACGGCAACAGAGGACGGACCAATCTATTTCTCTCTCTATGCTCATTCTATGCTCGACGCTGATGACGGTGACTTCTTCTACGTTTACGGTATCGACATCGTGGAAGACAAACCAGGTCCTAAGGCATTGCCATATAGCGTAGATTTGGGCGACAACCAGAGAGGATGGGCAGCACTCGATGCAAGTGATGTTCCTGGCGTTACATGGGCAGCAGGTGAATTCTATGACAACACCTCTACTAAATATTTTCCTGGCGTTGTAAACAAGCACGACTGGGAAAACACATGGAACGACTACTATGTTTCTCCTGCTTTCACACTTGAGGCTGGCAAAAGCTATAAGGTGAAGACTCGTACATGGAAAAATACTGACCCGAGCGCATTCACACTCTCATTGATGCTTGGCACATCACAGACGGATGCAAGCACATTCCAGAAGATTACAGACCTCGAGATGCAGGCAGTCTACGATGCTACTGCTACTGAAGACCACGTGTTTGCCGTTGGAAAGGGCGGTGACTATAATCTGGCATTCCTCGCTACCACAACTACAGGTACCGACGAGGTGATAGCTCTCAGCTATTTCGATATCGCTGAGACTGATGAGACTCCAGAGATTACCATCGGTGGTGGCAGTGAAGGGCCTGAGACAACAGCTCTGCCATACAATATCACATTTGATTCTGCCGACAAGTTCGCTACATGGTCTACTCTCGACAACAGCGATGTTCCTGGCAAGACATGGGAGTTCAACGCTTCTGACTTCGCTGGTAAGCCATCTGCATTCATGGGTCCTGACGCAGGTTCTGCAACTTGCGACTGGCTGATCTCTCCAAAATTCGAACTCAAGGAGGGTAAGTCTTATGTAATCAAGTTTGACGGTGCTACAGGTGCCGACAACAAACTCAGCTTGCTGCTCGACTACTTCGTAGAGGAAATTAACAAGGACAACTTTAAGGGTATCGACTGGATTGGCGAGAAACTTCCTAAGATGGAAGGCGAAGAGGCTAAGACAGAATGGACTGTTAACATCAACAAGGATGGCGGATACTACTTCGCATTCCGTGCTCTCAACTGGACTCCAAACCAGGAGACCGACGCTATCAGCATCTATTCTTTCAGCGTTGCAGAAGCACCAGAGGGCGAGCCGGAAACACCGGTTGCTCTTCCATACGAGACTTCATTCCTTGAGGAGACAGGCGCAGCAGGCTGGACAGCTATGGACCGCAGCGACAACGTAAGCTCTACATGGTCTTGGAACTCTTGGGGCTATACAGAGTATGACGAAAACTGGCAGCAAGTAGGTGATACCCACCCATGTGTTGGCTTCAGCTCAGACTGGGACACCAATGCCAACGATTATTTCGTTTCTCCATTGTTCACTCTCGAGGCCGGCAAGACATACGTTGTGAAGACTCACACTGCTACTAACAGATCTTGCTTCAACGACAAGACGACTTCATTCACTATG
>NZ_JXQI01000022.1 GCF_000834015.1 Prevotella pectinovora
CACCAATGCCAACGATTATTTCGTTTCTCCATTGTTCACTCTCGAGGCCGGCAAGACATACGTTGTGAAGACTCACACTGCTACTAACAGATCTTGCTTCAACGACAAGACGACTTCATTCACTATGAAGCTCGGAACCAACAAGAAGGTTCAGGGCACATTCACACAGTCTATCGGCGATATCGAGCTCAACACTGTTTACGACCGTGATCCGAGCGTATTCGAGTTCACTGTTGAGGAATCTGGCAACTACTATGTGGCTTACAACATCTCTGACCCTGTCGGAAGCAAGGCTTATGGTTACATCTTCGACTTCTCTATCGCTGAGAAGGTAGTACCGGACGTGACAGCAGAGCTTCCTTACGAAATCACATTCGACTCTGCCGACAAGTTCGCTACATGGTCTACTCTCGACAACAGCGATGTTCCTGGCAAGACATGGGAGTTCAACGCTTCTGACTTCGCTGGTAAACCATCTGCATTCATGGGTCCTGACGCAGGTTCTGCAACTTGCGACTGGCTGATCTCTCCAAAATTCGAACTCAAGGAGGGTAAGTCTTATGTAATCAAGTTTGACGGTGCTACAGGTGCCGACAACGCTACAAGCGTGATCCTCGACTACTTCGTAGGTTCTAAGGATAAGGACAATTTCAAGACTATTACTTGGGTTGGCGAGAAACTTCCTAAGATGGAAGGCGAAGAGGCTAAGACAGAATGGACTGTTGACATCAACAAGGATGGCAGCTACTACTTCGCATTCCGTGCTCTCAACCATACTCCAAACCAGGAGACCGACGCTATCAGCATCTATTCATTCAGCGTTACAGAAGCACCAGAGGGTGAGCCGGAAACACCGGTTGCTCTGCCATACGAGACTTCATTCCTTGAGGAGACAGGCGCAGCAGGCTGGACAGCTATGGACCGCAGCGACAACGTAAGCTCTACATGGTCTTGGAACTCTTGGGGATATGATGAGTATGACGAAAACTGGCAGCCAGTTGGTGAGAACCACCCATGTGTTGGCTTTAGCTCAGACTGGGGCACCAATGCCAACGATTATTTCGTTTCTCCATTGTTCACTCTCGAGGCCGGCAAGACATACGTTGTGAAGACTCACACTGCTACTAACAGATCTTGCTTCAACGACAAGACGACTTCATTCACTATGAAGCTTGGAACCAACAAGAAGGTTCAGGGCACATTCACACAG
>NZ_JXQI01000023.1 GCF_000834015.1 Prevotella pectinovora
ACCTCTAAGTTTGCAGAAGATTGCGACGAAGTCGCATAAACTCCAAAATAATCAAGGTAAAACTATGATTGCTAAAGACAGTTTCGTACCTTTGTTGTAAAAAGGTAGAATCGGTCTGTCGAAGAGGTAAACCAGCTAATGACCCAGCCGTAAAGCTATAAATCGTTTAGGTCCTCATCGACATAGTTGCAAAGACCAGATAGAAAGTTATCGGCTCTGAGCCTTGTTAGAGTGTTAGTCCATACAACTATTGACCAATTCTACACAATAAAACTCGTACAAAGTTATGAAGAATTTATTTATCGGAGTTGATTTTTCGAAAGAAAAAGTTGATGTGGCTATCCTTTTTGCAGACGGACTGGCAGAAACCGCTGCTAGAGTGTTCAACGAGTTCAAGACAACCGTGTCTGGCTATAGGCAGTTGGTCAAGTGGGTTGAGCAGAATTCCTGCGGTATCGACTCGTCCTTGTGGCTCTTCTGTGGCGAGAACACGGGCGACTACAGCAAGGGACTGTGCAACTTCCTCTACGGTAAAGGCTACGACATGTGGCTTGAGAACGCAAAGAGCATCAAAGACGCATCTGGTCTTAGACGATTGAAGTCTGACCGTGCTGACGCCTCGATGATTGCAGAATACGCCATGAGGAATTACGATAAAGCCGTTATGTACGAGCCTCTTAGCGAGTCGCTTACACAACTGCGTGAGCTGTTCCTATACCGTCAGATGATCGTAAGACACAGATGCAGTTTCCAGGTGCGTAGAGGCGAAAAGCGACTCACTATGGAGAAGTCGCCAGTCAAGACAATGATTTCGCAGAGCGGACGGCACATCGTCTCTGAACTCAATAAGGAGATAGAGAAGATAGATAAGCGCATTGCCGATCTCATCAAGTCGGACGAGGAACTCACCGAGGTGTTCACCATCGTGACCTCGGTGCCTGGCATAGGAACGCAGAACGCTGTGTGCCTGATGGTGTACACCGACAACTTCCGGCGTTTCAACTACGACTCACGCAAGATTGCCTGCTATTACGGCCTAGCTCCATTCGGCAAAGATTCGGGAACCAGTGTGCATTCCGATCCGCATGTACATTATATGGCTAACCGCCAGATAAAGGCCATGCTGACGCAAGCGGCACTAGCTGCCGTCAACTTCAATCCCATTATGGCGAGGTACTACATGCGCCTCGTAGAACGAGGAAAGAAGAAGCAGGTTGCACTGAACAATGTCAAGAACAAACTTGTACATTTGGTCACAGCCATGGTCAGAAATCGCCAAACATTCACCCCTGAATATAAAATCTCAGCATAAATTGAAAATAATGGTCAAAACATTTGGATATTAACATAGAAAGCGATTTG
>NZ_JXQI01000024.1 GCF_000834015.1 Prevotella pectinovora
CTCTTCCCCTTCCGAACAGAGAAGTTAAGCCCGCTTGCGCCGATGGTACTGCAATGCAATGTGGGAGAGTAGGTAACCGCCTTTTTTCACTTTAAGACTTGAATCCTCCGGAAGAGCAATCCTCCGGAGGATTTTTTTTGCGTCTGTACGCATCAGAGGCTTCCTTGGTCCTCATGCAGCGTTATGTCTGTTTTCATCAGGCGATAATTGAATTGTCCGGACAATTACCAGATGGTTTTTGCTTGCAGAAACAGACGGAAGTGGCTGAATTATAGATACTTCCGAATCTGGGACCAGATGGTTGACGGTTTTTTTGAATTTTGATTACAAGCTGATGTGTTTTTCGTATATTTAGTATGCAGCCTTCAGTTTTAAAATTATTTGTAATAATTCAACCGTATTTTTTGTTTTTCTGATATGCTTTATCAGGCTTTATTAATTATTTGTACTAATAATAATCCCCTATAGCAATATACTATAGGGGATAAGAAGTTATATTGTTTTTATACTTTATACCAAATATTGATCACTGATACTTTCGTTGTTGATAACTCTAGTGATTGTTTCAGCAAACATGTCAGCAACTGAGAGCTGCTTTACTTTAGCACAACGCTGTGAGTATGGTATTGAGTCGGTGAATACAATTTCCTCAAGTGCAGAATCCTGAACGCGCTCACTTGCAGGTCCACTCATTACACAGTGTGATGCACAAGCTCTGACGCTCTTGGCACCTGCTTGCTTCATGATATCTGCAGCTTTTGTAATAGTTCCTGCTGTGTCCACCATGTCGTCGATTATAATTACGTTCTTGTCTTTAACTTCACCGATAATCTGCATGCTTTCTACAACGTTTGCTCTTGCACGTGTCTTGTTGCACAGAACCAGAGGGCAGCCGAGATATTTAGCATAAGTGTTAGCTCTTTTACTTCCACCTACATCAGGAGAGGCAATTACCATATCCTTAAGGTGTAGGCTCTGGAGATATGGGAGAATTACACCTGAAGCATAGAGGTGGTCTACTGGTACATCAAAGAATCCCTGAATCTGGTCAGCATGGAGATCCATTGTTATCAGCCTGTCAATTCCTGCAACGCTGAGCAAGTCTGCAACAAGTTTGGCACCGATGCTTACACGTGGCTTGTCTTTTCTGTCTTGTCTTGCCCATCCGAAATAAGGAATTACAGCATTGATGGTCTTTGCTGAAGCACGCTTGGCAGCATCAATCATCAATAACAGCTCCATCAAGTTGTCAGAGTTTGGGAAAGTGCTTTGAACGAGAAATACGTCGCGACCGCGGATTGACTCCTCATATGACACTGCAAATTCTCCGTCAGAGAATTTCGTGATGAGAAGATTTCCAAGTGGACATTTTAAGCTTTGGCAGATTTTCTCTGCCAGGTACCTTGAATTTGTACCTGAGAACACCATGAAAGAGTTTTTATCACTCATTTTATTATTTATTTTGTTAGTTATGTTATTTTTCTTTTTTTAGATTTATGATTAAGATGTGGCTTTATGCAATTTTTCGAAATGCGCCATAAGCCTTTTATAGTCGATTTCTTTGTGGATGTCGAAACGGTTCCACAAATCATTGCAAATAACTACGCCTCCGAATCCTAATTCTTTTGCAATCTTAATATTATCTAAGTTCGTTTCACCGTAGGCATATATCCTTTTGTCTATGAATCCATTGCTTGATGCTGATTCTAGTTCTTTCAGCGACAATCCATCGCAGGTTCTGATGTCTGGATTGTCTTGGAAGTTGCATTTCAGAAACAGATATTCTGATTTTTTCTTGAAATCCTTTATTTGTGACAATTCCGTACATGTCCTGCTATATTTACCTTTATAGTCGTAGGGCAATTGCTCCGAAGGGGAATCAATATGTATCTTGCCAAGGCCGTACTCATTCTTAAGGTAGTAATGGTCATGAACGGTTATCTTACGGTAATAATTTTCAGGCAAGAGTGACAGCAAGCGCTCCGAGTACATAGGGGTGGATTGTGGCTTGTATAAATGTAAGTCGTCCATCCCCTCCTCAAAGAGAGTGGTCAATATCTTGTCCTCTTCCACAAAAAAAGTGGGCTTTGTCATTATAACAAGCTTCATTGCGTTTTTACTTTAGGATTGCAAAAGTATGAATTTTATCCTAATAATACAATTTTGCAACTATAAAACTTTATCTTTGCACTATATTTTTGATTTTTAATTGATGTGTAAGATAAAATGGATAAGAAAATCGACGTTTTAGAAGGTTTGAACAAACCGATGTTTGTTGTTGAGGAAAGACTTTTGCGCAGGAATCTGTCTTTGATAAAGTCTGTTGCTGACAGAGCAGGAGTAGATATTATTTTGGCTTTCAAGGCATTCGCACTTTGGAAAACTTTCCCGATTTTCAGGGAATACATTAATTCTACGACTGCCAGTTCTTATGCCGAGGCGAGGTTGGCTTATGAGGAGTTTGGCGCTCCTGCCCACACTTATTCTCCTGCTTATACAGATTATGAAATTGAAGATATTGCCAGAATGTCAAGTCATCTTACTTTCAACAGCTTGTCGCAATTTGGGCGCTTTGCAAAACTTGCAAAGGATACTAATCCAGGGCTGAGCATTGGATTGAGGGTTAATCCTGAATATTCGGAAATAGAAACGGAGCTTTATAATCCTTGTGCCAAAGGTTCCAGATTTGGTGTGCTGGCTTCTGATCTTCCAGATGTACTTCCTGAATTTATCGAGGGCTTCCACTGTCATTGTCATTGTGAGAGTGGCGCTGATGTGTTTGTACGCACATTGGAGCATATTGAGGGGAAATTCTCAAAATGGTTCGGCCAGATCAAATGGATAAATTTTGGTGGAGGTCATTTGATGACGAGAAAAGATTATGACGTAGAATTGTTGATTGATACATTGAAAAGTTTCAGAAGGCGTTATCCGCATCTGAAAGTTGTGATGGAACCTGGTAGTGCTTTTGCGTGGCAGACCGGACCGCTGGTTGCCCAAATTGTGGATGTCGTGGAGAATTTTGGCATAAAGACGGCAATTCTTAATGTTAGTTTTACTTGCCATATGCCAGATTGCTTGGAGATGCCATACATGCCGGTAGTACGAGGTGCTGAAATTTTGGATGATCAGACTGCTTCAAAAAATGAGAAAATCACTTCACCTTATATATATAGGCTCGGAGGCAACAGTTGTCTTTCAGGGGATTTCATGGGAAAATGGTTGTTTGACCATGAATTGAAAGTAGGAGAGAGTCTGATTTTTGAAGATATGATACATTATACTACCGTTAAAACAAACATGTTTAATGGTGTTTCTCATCCTTCGATCGCAATCCTGAAAGAAAATGGTGAATTTCAAATTTTGCGCGAATTTGGCTATGAAGACTATAAAAATAGGATGAATTAGCCTAAATATGTAAAAATATCAGCAAAAATCCACTTTTTTTAGAAAAAAACATGGAAATATTTGGAGGTTATTCAAAAACTCCTTACCTTTGCAACCGCATTTAGAGAAATGCACATTACAACAATAAAGTAATGGAAAAAGCGGAAATAGCTCAGTTGGTAGAGCACAACCTTGCCAAGGTTGGGGTCGCGGGTCCGAGTCCCGTTTTCCGCTCGACATTTTGAATAGCGCATTTTAAAGCCCAGGTGGCGGAATTGGTAGACGCGCACGTTTCAGGTGCGTGTGTTTCACAACGTGCAGGTTCGAGTCCTGTTCTGGGCACTGTTATTTGAAATGGTTAAATGTTGGAGAGGTGGCGGAATTGGTAGACGCGCTACTTTGAGGGGGTAGTGTCAATTGTGACGTGGGAGTTCGAGTCTCCTCCTCTTCACATTTATTATTATATTTTTATTGCGGAAATAGCTCAGTTGGTAGAGCACAACCTTGCCAAGGTTGGGGTCGCGGGTCCGAGTCCCGTTTTCCGCTCTTTTTTTCTCTTTTGAAAAATACAGAAAGCACATGAATTTATATTTACGATACTTTGATAGAGAAACATTAGTTCATAATGTTGATGATGCGATAGACTTTTTGGCATCTATTCAGGAAATTGGTATGAATGCGGATTTGGAAGCTGACATTAGGGACTATGTTGAAAGTGATGTATTTTATCCTAAACGTTACAAGATTCGTCCAAGGGTTTATTTCATTATTATAAAAACTGAAGCTGCAACGATGCTTGACTTCAAACAGAAGAAGGCTCTGCGTTCAAATGCTGGTGCCGCGACGAGTGGTGACCAGAGGGAATTTGTTCCTACTGCTGCAACCCGCCTTTCTGAACAGAAGCAGGGGTGGTATCAGGGAACTCTTGATTTCAAGCGTGTCGTAATGATACCTGGAACGGGAAAACATGAATATCGTGATACTCATTTTGTGGCAGCTTGTAAGGCTAATTCCGGTTTGGATTGTTACAATCGTATTGTTGAGTATCTGAAAGGCCGAGTTGATAGCAGGAGCCAGTTCCCGTCTTCTAAAGGAAAGAACTTCAAGTTTACATTCCTTGGACTTTGGAAATGATCGGGTCTTTGTGTTTTGATTTATTTTATTGAATAAGTTTTAAATTTCTGTCTATGAATAAAGTGATGTTGATTGGTAATGTGGGCAAGGAACCTGATGTCAGGTATTATGACCGTGATCAGGCTGTGGCAACATTGTCTCTTGCTACTACAGAGCGTGGTTACACGTTGCAGAATGGAACTCAGGTTCCAGATAGAACTGAGTGGCATAATCTCGTCTTTTATCGGAATTTGGCAAAGGTTGTTGAAAAATATGTCCACAAGGGTGACAAGCTTTTTGTAGAAGGAAAAATACGAACTCGTTCGTATGCAGGGCAAAAGGGAGAAAAAAAATATGTGACGGAAATCTATGTTGACAATATGGAAATGTTGACGGCAAAGTCTTCTGTCCGTCCTTTGGAGGATGCAGGTGGCGCCAAAACGTCAACTGAAGATGCTGTGAAGGATGATAATGCTGAAACTGACGCGCCATTCTGATGTGCTGGCGTTGGTTGATAGAGCGTTGTTCCTTTGGGCTTTATGAAACTGATTAAATTTTAGTAAAATTGGATATATCATTTTTACAGCAGGCTTTTGAGGAGGTTTCCTTTAATACCCCTACGTTAGGGGTGGTAATTGCTTCTTTACTTGCTGTTGTCTTATTAGGCGCTTCTGCCTTTGCAAGCGGTTCTGAGATAGCGTTTTTTAGTCTTACTCCTTCGGATCTCAATGAAATGGACACGGAGAAGAATCCGAAAGATTTGGGGATAGACAAGCTCCGTAAGGACAGTGAGCGTACGCTTGCCACGATATTGGTGGCAAACAATTTCGTGAATGTAACCATCATTATGCTTTGCAACTATGTTTTTGGGTCGTTGATTGATTTTGGCAACGCCTATTGGTTGCAGTTCGTTTGCATAACAGTACTTTTGACTTTTCTGTTGCTTCTTTTCGGTGAGATAATGCCCAAGGTCTTTGCTCGTCAGAATGCATTGCAGTTCTGCCGTCGTGCCGTGGGTGGTGTCTTGGTGGCAAGAAAGATGTTCTGGCCGATAGAAAACATATTGTTGAGAAGTCGTGTGCTTGCTGACAGTCTTTTGCAGAAGGAAAATCATGTTCTGAGCGTTGATGAACTCGGGCAGGCTCTGGAACTCACTGACAAAGATGACATTAAGGATGAGAAGAGTATGCTTCAGGGTATCATACGTTTTGGAGACGAGACGGTGAAGGAGATCATGACAAGTCGTAAGGATGTAGTTGACATTGATATAAAGTCACCGTTCTCCAAGGTCATTAGTAGCATCGTGGATAATAACTACAGTAGGATACCAGTATATCAGGATAATACAGATAATATTCGTGGTGTTTTGTATATCAAGGATCTTCTGTTGCATATCGGAAAACCGGACAGCTTCAGGTGGCAGAGTCTCATCCGTCCACCTTATTTCGTTCCTGAGACCAAGAAAATTGATGATTTGTTGAGGGAGTTCCAGAATAACCGAATACACATTGCTATAGTGGTTGATGAATTCGGTGGAACCAGTGGCATTGTGACTCTAGAAGACGTGCTGGAGGAAATCGTAGGTGAGATTCGCGATGAATATGATGAAGATGAGAAAACCTACAGACGGATAAACAACAATACATTCATATTTGATGGCAAGACCCCCTTGAGTGATTTCTGCAGGATATTGAATGTCCCCGATGATGAATTCTCAGACGTTGAAGGTGAGGCTGATACCCTTGCTGGTCTAGTGTTGGAGATGAAGGGGGATTTCCCCAAGGTGCATGAAAAATTTGAACATTCAAACTTCGTCTTCGAGGTGTTGGATGTCAAGGAGCGCCGCATCGCCACTCTGAAGGTCATTTTGCGTGACGCTAAAGAAGTGAAAGGTGATGAAAAACAGTAATCCATAATACTGATTATGCCAAGAATTCCACTTAGTATAACAACGCCCAGTGATGTGCAAGTTGGCTTGTGGCGTATGGATGAGAGCGAGGACGAAATCCTGCATGCCAATCCTTCGCTTTATAGTCTGCTGCCAGACATCTCATCTATGAAGTCGCAGACTCGACGCCTTGAGCGTTTGGCTGTAGCAGCTTTGCTTGAGAGTATGTTTGGTCAGGCTGTACCTGTGGAACATAACGATGCCGGACGCCCGTTTCTTGACAACGGTTATGAAATCGGCATCAGTCATACCAGGGGGTATGCCGTTGTCATTGTTTCGAAAAAACATAACGTTGCTGTTGATATGGAATACATGAACGACAGGGTGATGCGGATAGCCAGACGTTTCTTGCGCGAGGATGAATCGCTGACAACAGTGAAAGAACTTCTTTTGTGCTGGTGTGCAAAAGAAACACTGTATAAGCTGCATAGCGATGACAGGCTGGCATTTCAGGAGATGCGGACGCATGGCATACGCAATGATGGAAATCTTGAGGGACGGTTTACAATAGATAATTTAAAGCGCGGTATTACTGTTGAAATGTCATATCTGTCAACTCAATCTTACATATTGACAATTGCCGTAGAAAAAAAGTCTTGAATAAATGTAAAAAACGGCAAAAGATTGTGTGGTAGAAATAAAATATGTAACTTTGCAATATTAATTATAACAATAATAATATGAAAATTTCACACATCGAACATTTAGGAATAGCAGTTCCGAGCATTGAGGAAGCTCTTCCGTATTTCAAAGACGTTTTGGGACTTGAGTGCTACGCAGTAGAAGAGGTTGCGGATCAGAAGGTGAAGACAGCTTTTTTGAAGTGTGGTGAGGTTAAGCTGGAATTGCTGGAGCCGACATCTCCAGACAGTACTATCCAGAAATGGCTCGACAAGGGCAATCATGGTGTTCACCACGTTGCTTTCTGCATTGAGGATGGCGTGGCAAATGCATTGGCAGAGTGTGATGGAAAGGGAGTACGTCTTATCGACAAGGCTCCTCGTAAGGGAGCTGAGAACTTGAATATCGCTTTCTTGCATCCTAAATCAACATGCGGAATTCTCACAGAATTGTGCGAGCACTAAAAAGGTAAAGAACAGTTTTTTAATAATTATAAATTAATTATGAGTAAGCAATTAGAGAAAATCAAGCAATTGATCGCTAAGCGTGAAGAAGCTCGCTTGGGTGGCGGAGAGAAAGCTATCGAGAAGCAGCACGCTCGTGGAAAATATACAGCGCGTGAGCGTATCGACATGCTCCTTGATGAGGGCAGCTTTGAGGAGTTTGACATGTTCAAGCTTCATCGTTGTACCAATTTCGGTATGGAGAAGAAGCAGTTCCTCGGTGATGGTGTAGTAGCCGGAAGCGGAACTATCGATGGTCGTCTCGTATACATCTTCGCTCAGGACTTCACCGTAAATGGTGGATCTCTCTCAGAGACTATGGCTCAGAAGATCTGCAAGGTCATGGATATGGGTATGAAGATGGGTGCACCGGTAATCGGTATCAACGACTCCGGTGGCGCACGTATCCAGGAGGGAATCAACGCATTGGCAGGATATGCTGAGATTTTCGAGCGTAACATCCTTGCTTCAGGTGTAATTCCACAGATTAGTGGTATCTTCGGTCCTTGTGCCGGAGGTTCTGTTTATTCTCCAGCATTGACTGACTTCACTCTTATGATGGAGAACACATCATACATGTTCTTGACTGGTCCTAAGGTTGTGAAGACTGTTACTGGTGAGGATATCGATCAGGAGCACCTCGGTGGTGCAAGCGTACACTCTACAAAGAGTGGTGTGACTCACTTCACAGCAGCTACAGAGGAAGAGGCTATGGAGATGATCAAGACACTCTTGAGCTACATTCCTTCTAACAATATGGAGGAGGCTCCACGTAAGGAGTGCACAGATCCTATCAACCGTATGGAGGATTCTCTCAACGACATCATTCCTGACGATCCTAACATGGCATACGACATGTATAAGGTTATCGGAGCAATTGTTGACAATGGCGAATTTTTTGAGGTTCAGCCTAAGTTCGCAAAGAACATCATCGTTGGTTTCGCCCGCTTCAACGGACAGAGCGTTGGTGTCGTAGCCAACCAGCCATCATGCTATGCAGGTGTACTTGACGTTAATGCAAGCCGCAAGGGTGCTCGTTTCGTTCGTTTCTGCGACGCTTTCAATATTCCAATCGTCAGCCTCGTTGACGTGCCAGGATTCTTGCCAGGTACAGGTCAGGAGTACAATGCTGTTATCCTCCACGGAGCAAAGTTGCTTTATGCTTACGGAGAGGCTACAGTGCCAAAAATCACCGTTACATTGCGTAAGAGTTATGGTGGTAGCCATATTGTTATGGGTTGCAAGCAGCTCCGTACAGACCTTAACTACGCATGGCCATCAGCTGAGATTGCTGTTATGGGTGCTAGCGGTGCCGTTTCTGTGCTTTGTGCCAAGGAGGCAAAGACTCATGAGGATCCTAAGGCATTCCTTGCTGAGAAGGAAGAGGAATACACCGAGATGTTCGCTAATCCATATCAGGCAGCCAAGTATGGCTACATTGATGATGTGATTGAGCCTCGCAACACTCGTTTCCGCATCTGTCGCGGTTTGGCACAGCTTGCTACTAAGCGTGACAACCTGCCTGCTAAGAAGCACGGAAATATTCCTATGTAATTTGAAATCTTTATCTGCCACGGAGCTGTTATGTTTCCGTGGCGGATAATTACAAATAGAGTATATAGTATGGGAAAAACAAATAATGAGGTATATGCAGCGATAGCGTTGGCATTGCATGAGTTCAAAGGAAACAATGTGCATGACAAGGAGCCTGGCGTTATCACAATCAAGGAGAGACACTCTGATTGGGAGTCTCATCTGCTGCGCATGACTAACAAACCTCAAAAATAATTACACAGAGATGAAAGAATACAAATATACTATCAATGGCAACAAGTATGATGTCCAGATTGTTGACATCGTTGAGAATATTGCCACCGTCGCTGTAAATGGCGAGAACTATAGTGTTGAGATGGAGAAGGAGCCAGAGCCAGAGAAGAAGAAAGTTGTAGTAAAGCCTGTTGCTCAGCCACAGCCAGCGGCAGAGTCTTCTTCAGCTTCTGCTGCAAGAGTGAACACCAACAATGCTCTGAAGGCACCACTGCCTGGAGTAGTAAGAGAGATCAACGTTGCTGTTGGCGACGAAGTTGCTGTTGGTGATACCGTTGTCGTACTTGAGGCAATGAAGATGGCAAACAACCTTGAGGCAGAGAAGGCTGGCAAGGTGACCGCAATTCTCGTACAGGTTGGCGAGAGTGTGATGGAAGACACTTCACTCGTAGTAATAGAATAAGAATTCTGAAACCATAATAGAATTACTGACAATGCCGCTTTAGCCGTGATGGCTAAGGCGGCATTTCTGTAGGGTATTATAATAGTCTTGCTAATTATTGATTTGCAAATAGTTTTCCGATAAGAGTGAGGAGGTTGGTTACCGTTTCCTTACTTTCAACAGGAATTTTAATCGATGTCTCTCCTGTCTTTTCGTTTTTCTCCGTTATGGAGTCAACGAGGGCAGCAGTGGCTTCGGGAGATTTCAGAGTCTTTGCCAATCCGGAGAGGAACGATATTCCTTGCTCCACAAGTTCTTTAGGATGTGCCTTTTTGTGGGATTTGTTTGGCTCGTTGTCAAAGGTTTCGTTCATGGCAGTCTGTCTGTCGTCTGTTTCGTTTCCGTCAGACAAGTATTCTGCGTTATGCGGCATGCCTTCTGTGTTATAGTCCTCTTCAGGTGTTGTGTTGTTTTCTTTTGCGGCTTCCTCATTTTCTTCTGCTGCGACAATAGCTTCTGCCGTGGAGGTTGTGTTGTTCTCATTCTCATCCGGCGTGTTGTTTTCCTCCTCTGATACGAAGCTGCTGACAGTCTCCATGATTTTGCCGAATTTGTTGTCGTCGGCAAAGATGGAATCCTCTCCGTTGTCGAGCACTCCTTCAAACATGGATGTCTTGAACCTCAACTTGCCCACCATCGTTTCCTCGATGGAGTGGGGTGCTACAAGGTTGATGACCTGTATGTTGCTTTGTTGTCCCAACCTGTATATGCGTCCGATGCGCTGCTCAAGCACAGCCGGATTCCATGGCAGGTCGATGTTGATTATAGTGGCTGCAACCTGAAGATTCAGTCCTGTGCTTCCAGCATCGGTGGAAAGGAAAACGCGACTTTCGGCATTGTTCGTGAAGTTGTCCACCATATCCTTCCTCTTTTCCGATGGCACTCCTCCATGCAGATACTCAAAGCCTATGCCTTTCTTTCTCAGTTCCTTAGCCACAAGTCGGGTCATCCGCTCCCATTGGCTGAACACCACCACCTTTTCTCCCTCCTCGCAAACGATGTCGCTGATGAGGTTGATACATTCGTCCACCTTGGTGTCGTATCTCGTCTTCTGGTCCAGGATATAGCTGCTGTCGCATACCATTCTCATCTGTGAAAGATGGAGCAGGAGCCTGTTGCGGTCTTTCTCCGACAGGAAGTGGTGCTTCTGCCATTTCATGACAAGCATTCTCACCTGGTGCTGCCATTCGGAGTGCATCGCCATCTGCTCTTTCGTCATCGGCACGAAGAGGTTCTTGTCAATCCTGCTTGGCATCTGCAGCTTCACGTCCTTCTTGCGCCGTCTGATAAGAATGTCGCTCAGTTGTTTTCCTATATTGTTCAGTCCCTTGTAGCCTAATATCTTGCCAGTCTCGTCGCTCACGATATGTTCTTCCTTGAACTTGTAATACGGTGCGAGTCGGAAGTTGTCTGCAAACTCTACTATGGAATACAGTTCGTCGAGCTTGTTCTCCAACGGCGTGCCAGACAGGATGACGGCATAGTCGGAATCTATTTTCCTTGCCGCCCTCGAAATCTGTGTATTCCAGTTCTTCAACCGTTGCACCTCGTCCATGATGAGCATGTCGGTCTGTAGTTTTCCGAGAATCCTGATGTCGTTGCATGCGCTGTTGTACGACACAATCTTGTATGTCTCCTTACGGCAGTATGCCTCTTTCCTTTTCAAGTGTCCGCCTTCAATCACGTATACGTCAGCATCCGTGAATTTCTTTATTTCGCTTCTCCATTGGTATTTCAGTGAAGTGGGGCAGAGTATGAGTACAGACTCTATGATTCCCTCTTTCCTCAGCAGTTCGGCAGTTCCGATAGCCTGAATGGTCTTGCCCAGTCCCATCTCGTCGGCGATAATAGCCTTGCCGGCTCTTGCTGCGAAGCGTATTCCCTCTTTCTGATAGGGATAAAGATTGGCATTGAGCAGAGCGTCAAGCTCTTCGTCGCCGTAAGTCGCCACGATATCCTTCCTTGCCTTTCTCGCCCTGAAGTCAAGTATGAAGTCAGTCGCATCTTTATAGCATCTGAATGTGTCGCTGATTCTCTTTGCCTGGTTCAGGAAGTCGCCGAAGGTGTAGAAGGCAGACTCCTTCAACACAGAGTCCTCGTCGAAATAATCCTTTGCCAGCTTCTCATATTCTTCCTTGTTGTCCGCTCCGATGCGTATCTTCACGCACCGTTCTTCCCTGTATGAAAGATAGACCGACGTGTATGGCGGAATCTCTCTGTGAACTCGATATTCCTTTCTCGTCCCCAGCCATTTTTTCACAGCTTCAATGTGCTTGCATGTTCCCAGCCTTGATGTCTTGAAGTCCCAGCAGGAGCAATAGTTCCATTCGCTGTTAGCACCTCGGTATACCACCTTGTATTCATTTGCAGTCAGAGGATTGTCCACGAGATATTCTCCGGGGCATAGCTCATCGTCTACACAGCGTATCTTTAGCTTGGCAGGTTCAGCGATTTGTCTTCTGAGCTTCACCTGCCATTCTTCCATCGAAAGGTTGTCAGGCTTTATGATATGCGAAACCTTGGCTTTCTTCTTGCCGGTAGCTTTTCTTTTCCTTTTATCTTTATTTTCCTTTGTCGCCATATATATTTAAATGATCTTTATCGGCTTCTTAAGTCATTCCCAAATGGAAAGTTACCGAATTTCTCAAAGTCAACAAATAAGTACGTTCGGAAAACATTTCCATAATGTACGTTGTCATTCTGAATTTCGTTGTCTCCATTATATTGTGCAAATACTTTGCAAACGAGCGCAAATAGAGTTTACTCTTATTTTGCCGAGTGCAGCTAAGTATTTTGCAAATATAGCATAAAAATACGATTAATCGAGCGAAGTGGGGAATCTTTCTCGCTTCCGGGCGTCAGAATTTTACCCAGAGGCTGTAATTTGTTCCAGTACTCTCCGCCAAGTACTGTAGTACTCTTACGTAAGTACTGCAGTAATTTCTGTAAGAGTACTGGCGTAAGTCATATAGATACGATGCGTAAGTCATATAGATATGATACGAAAACTATAGGGTTAGACAGAATAAAAAGCGTGTTTGTTGTCTGCTTTGACTTTACCCTCAATCGGTCATTGGGGGCGGTAATGTCTTTTCCTAAATCAGAAGCTTGAATAAAAATAATATCCTTGAAGAAACATTTTAGATAGAAAAGCAGTAACTTTGTAGCACGAAAAAAATAAAAATGTATGATAACATCAAAGACAGTTCATTCCTTCCAACTCAGTCAGCAGCAAGGACACACGCTCCTTACGGCACAGGAATATCCTTGGAGCGTGTTGCAGGTGGTGCCTACTACTCCGGCTGATTTTGAGAGTACGATGGCAATTCTGAAGGAGCGGGGAATGGTGGCTCACCATGATACCGACCGCACATTCTGTATTATCCATCTGACGAGCGGCGACCATGACGGGCAACACCCCGAGCGGCATATTACTATCACCCAAGACAACCACATGCAGATTATCAATGACCTAAAGGACACGATGGCGCAGGCGGCTGTGTGGTATAAGACGAATGTTGTAGACTCTCTCTTGTGATTCGCTCTAAATAATATACATCTTTTGAATCATAACAATCGACCACATGTAGAGAGATGCTAATTTTATAATTGTCGGCGCAATACAATCATTGGGTAGCCGTTTCTAAATTAATATCCCTGTATGTGAACGTGTAACGTACGTTTAATAAAGCGTTCTTTCTAAAACCTAGGTATTGCATAATAGATGGATAGGAAAGTCAACGTAAATTTTACGTAAAGGATATGCTATGCCTTATCCGCTCGGTCAGGATTCATTTCCTTCGTCCACTCCCAGTCCGAATAGGGCGAAGTCGCCTTTTAGCGGGTCGTCGGGGAATATCTTGAGCATGGTGTCTGTAAGCCGGCGGGCGGTGGTCATTGATGCCGTGCGGCTCTGCAGCAGATTCATGCGTTGTGCCTCCTGCACCACATGCGTGTCGAGCGGCATGATAAGACTGCGGCGGTCTATGATGTCAGCCCACAGACCAAGGTCTACGGGTGAGTCCGTGCGCACCATCCATCGCAGGAACATACACACCCGTTTGCAGGCCGACGATGTGTTTTTAGGGACAATCTTGCTTGCTCCATAGACAGAGAAGAAGCGGCAGATGGCGTCAACCGCCTCTAACCCCGTGGATGCATTCCTCCTTACGTATTCCTTCATGCTTCCGTATTCAGTCAGCATCGTTTGATATGCCGATAGCAGACAGCACATGTCGTGACAGGTGTACAGCCGGTAATAGCAGTCGGTGGAGTCGGGAAGACAGGTTTTCCATCCGCCGTGGCGCACCCAATGGTCAACATCACCTCTTGCGTCATCGAGCAGAAACTGTATCTTCGGAAAGAACTGTTTCCTCGATCCATAGCTAAGGCATGAAGCGATGAAAGCCATAGCTTCCCTGTTTGCCTTGCCCTCCACTTTGTGCATGAACGAACTCGGGTCGGCAGGCAGGAAATCCTTTGTCTCGTATTTCTCCGCGAGATACATAATCCTTTTTCTTGTTTCCTCTTCAATGATGAAATCAGTCATTTGTCGTGATATTGTTTATGGTTGCAAAGGTAATTATTATAATTTGTCCATGATGTCGTTGGCCATAAAAATCATTATTTGTGGGTATTTTAATCGTTGTAATGTAAAAATATGTCTTTCAGGCTTGTTTTATTTTGAAATAAATTGTATTTTTGCAGAAATTAAAACGTTATCGATTATGAGGAAGATTTATTATATCATTTTTGCCTTAGGGTTTATGAGCATGCCGGTGGTAGCCCATGCCGATCCGGCTATTGAGATAATAGAGACTGACTATGACGGCCAGAAGGGCGGCATTTCGCTTCGCGTCATATCCGACGGTAACGGTCAGACGCGATTGCGTATTACCAATGCTAATGGTCAGACTCTGTCTATCTACGACGTGTCGGGAGCTCCTGTCAAGCGGATAAAGGTTGACGGAGTGGACAAGACTTATGAGCTGAATCTCCGCAAGGGATGCTACATTGTCAAAGTGGGCAATGTGGTGCGCAAAGTTTCTGTCAGCTGACACATGACATTCTTTTGATAAGATTTTAAGATTAAGTGTAAATGGATGTAAAGCGTTGGACCTGTTCGGTAACCAACGCTTTTCCTGTATTCTGGGGCAGTATGTTTATTCTTGATAGAATGTATAAAATAAAAGTATTGACTTCTAACCCCAATCGGGCATTAGGCCGTTTTATGTAATATCTTAAACTGCTGTAATATCCATATTTCTGTTTTCAGAATTCAGCCAACGCTAACCTTCAATTATTGAATCTGCCACTATTCTAAAGTCAGTCTCTTTATGAAAGCCCAGCAGATTCTGTGCGTCTTGCCCTTCTTTGATAGAGAGCGTACGATGTACATGCCGTCAGGAATGTCTTTGACGGAAATCTCCTTGTTGTACGCTTTTGTAGTTAAAACCACCCCAGTGGCGGTTTCGAAAATCACGTACTGAGCATCGAGAGTAGACGGTTTTGAAGGCAATGCCAGTCGATTGCCGTCGTTTCTTATCAGCATGGCGTGCTGCAATCCCTCTTCGGCAGACAGGTCACAGTCGGATTGCAGAGCAGCGCTCTCCTTTCCGTATCTGTCCATTGCCGTCACGGCATAATGTCTGAACACGTTAGATTCCGGTACAGTCACTCCCATATTCTTCACTCGCATTGCAATGATATTCCTTGAGTCAGTGATGTCGACCGGCGCTACGTCGCTGCCATATACATTATAATATATGTTGTCTCCGTCGGCAGGTTGTCTGTTCCATGAAATGTGGTCGACACCGTTTCCTTTGCTGATTCTCAGATCTGTAGGAGCCTCCGGTGCCTTATGTTCATACCATGTCATTTCAGGCACGAGGGCAGGGTAGGAATACATCTCGTTGGCAGTGAAGTCGAAAATCCCTTTAGTGTTGTCGGTGAAGAATTTGTTGCGGAACATTGCTGTTCCGATTCCCATCTGCCGGCAGACATTCATCTCCCTCGTTATGTCATCGATGGGCCAGTTGGCTTCGCGTGGCGACATGAAGTAGATTCCCAGTCCGGCGCTTACCGTCTTTCCGTGGCTTCGCTCCTTCCAGTCGGCAGCAAAGGGGAAGAAGTTGTCTCCTCTGAAATACATCATGGGGTATATCTGGTCCATCCATCCCTCTTTCATCCATTTTTCCACATCCTGACAACCTTTCTCCTCAGCGTTCCATCCCCGGCTCCTGTATCTGTTCAGGTCGTTTCGTTTGCCGATAGGCGAACAGCTCATCTTCAGCCATGGCTTCTCTGCTTTCACGGCATCGTGGATGCTTTTCACTATGTTTGAGATGTTAGCCCGAGCCTGCTGACGGGAGATGTTCAGCTTCAGGTTCTCCGGATATCTTATGTAGTCGAGGTGTATTCCGTCGATGTCGTAGTTTTTCGCTATCTCCCTGCATATGTTTGCGATATATGTCGCCGTGGCAGCCTTCTCTGGCCGCATGAACATCTCGTCGCCCACCTTCATCAGTAGTTCCGGGTGCTTCTTTTTCAGAGCTTTATATCCTGTTCCCGTTGGTCTGCCCACGGGTATGGTTACCACCCAAGCGTGAATCTCCATCCCCCTTTTATGGCATTCTTCTATGGCGAAAGCAAGAGGGTCGTAGCCAGGCGACATTCCTGGGTTCCCCGATACGCATCCGTCCCACGGCTCGTAGGCAGACGGATAAATCACGGTGCCTCTGATTCTTGTCTGCAGCAGAATAGTGTTTATGTTCGCCTTTTTCAGTTGGTCGAGCAATGCGGTGAGTTCCTGTTTTTGTTTCACTATCGTCCGTGGAGTATGAGCGTAAGTCTTGGGCCAGTCCAGTCCGCCGATTGTCGTCATCCATACCGCCCTTACCTCTCTTTTGGGTGGTATGCTGCTATAGCTGTCTGTATGAAAAATCTGCGCCATAGCCATAGTGCAGATGAATAATGTCAGTGGTATCGTAGTTAAAAGTCTTCTCATCGTTTTTTTTCTAATAATGATATTTTCTGCAAAGATAGTGCAAACCGAGAGAAGAACGAAATGAATTTCAGCATTTTCATTCCACTTTCCTTTGTTGCGAATTACGTTTCAATTTCAAGTCTATAAGTAGTATTGCCGACTCTTTTTCATCGTTTGCAGCCTCTTTGGGGCGCCATGCCACAACGAAGCGCACGGTGGCCCGTGTCACCAGATAACCTTTCATCTGCCATTGCAGCATTTTTTTCTGCATGTTCATTGAGAGTAAGCCGATGTCAGTTCCAGTAGAGGGCAGACTGAGATGATAATCGTGGTATGCGAGGGTGTCCCCACTTCTCAGTGACAATATAGTTTTCTTATGTTCTTTGAAAGCTCCCAAGTTTACGTCCTTGTGTGACAACTGCAATTCTATCTCGTCAGGCATGGGATAATGTATTGGGTCTGATATCCGTTTGTCGGCACGTATGTCATCGAAAATCTTTCCATTGGTGTGAATCGTCAGTGATAGTTTGGTTCTGCTCATTCCTACATATAGTCTGCGCATGATATCATCGGTATAATGTTCCGGTTCGACAACAAGCATTATGACGTTGTCAAACTCTCGTCCTTTAGCCTTGTGGATGGTGCTCACCACAATGTCGGCATCGGAGACATCACAGAAGTCTTCAACGGATGACTCAAATAGGAAATCTCTCAGATCGGTGTAGTATTTCGCTTTGTTCATCAGTTCAAACATCATGATGCATCTTTTCAGATAAGGCAGACTGTTGCTCGTGCTGTATTTTTGTAAGGTCTTCGATTTCGCTTCCTCCCAGATATCCTCTGTAATGATAGGAGCCCGTGTGGTTTTCTGCATCCGGTCGATACATTTCACAAAATATCTCACCTCGGCGATGTTCCAAAAACGCAATCCGTCCATCGATTGAATCAGTTTGGCATTCAGACCATTTTCGTGGAGCAGTGCTACGGTTATCACGGCCTCTTCGTTCGTTTGCGTCAGTATGCAGGTCTTTCCCTGTCTGTTGTTCTGCAGAATGTCGTTTACGATAGGCAGAAACATATATACAGCTTTCTTTTCGCCGCTTTCCTTGTCTTGGAAGAAAGGCGGATGTTTAATGATGCTCACCATTCCCTTCTCCTTTTTCATTGAGATGATGGGGGCAGTCTTTAGTCTGTAGCTGATGTTTGGTGCGAAGTCGTTCACGGCATCCACTACATGTTCTGAACTGCGGTAGTTTTCTGTCATCTCTATGAATCTGCTGCCTTGCATCCTTCCAAGTTCTTCCATATAATGCGAATTAGAACCGCGGAATTCGTATATGTTTTGGTCATCGTCGCCAACGGCGATGACTCTCATCTCCTCGTTGGCCCTCATCAATGCATCTACCAGGGCGAAGTCGTCGTCACTCATGTCCTGTGCTTCGTCGATTACGAGCACAGTCTTGCGTATCCTGTTAGGCTCAACTTCGCCAGACCTTATCATATCGGCAGCTTTCTTCACCACATCGGCAGCGTCATTAAGGTTCCCGATTCTGCCGAGCAGGTCGAAGCTGTACGAATGGAAAGTCTTTATTTCAACGAAGTGTGCAGCGTTGCCTATCAGCTGCATCAGTCTCTGTTTGAATTCCGTAGCTGCAGCTCTTGAGAAAGTGAGCATGAGCAATTGTTCGTGTTTTACATCTTCGAGTAGCAACAGGGATGCCAGCTTATGAACGAGCACGCGTGTCTTCCCGCTTCCAGGTCCTGCCGCCACCACTATGCACTTGGATTCTCTGTCTTTGATAATCTCTTTCTGCTTCAGCGACAGATTGCCGAACAGTTGTCTGTATTTCATTGGCGTGAGGTTGTGCTCCAGTTCCTCCTTCCGTTTGCCGTTGAAGTATTTCTCCACAAACAAGCGGTAGTCCATCTGGAAATAGTCCTGTACGTATTTCAGTGCGGCATCATAGTTTCTCACCATCAGGTTGGCATATTCGCCCACGATATGTATCTGTTGCATTTTTTGTTTGTAGAATTCATTGAGCGCCTGGTAGTCTTCTTTTTTGTAGCGCATGCGCATCTCCTTGAGTCTGTGGATGTCCATGGCATTGTAGAGGACAAGAAATCCTCCCTCAAGTTTCAAAGCCCCTGTCTTTGAAAGATACAGCAATGCTTCCTCAACGTCTTCCAGTTGGACTTTCCCGTTTCCTGTAAACAGATCAGAGACTGTGCTTCTGTTGTATTCGTCCAGCATTTCAATAACGGAGAACTGTACGCTCCCTTTTCCTGCTTTCTTTTCAGAAACGGTGTTTCCACCCTCTGTCGGTTTGGATTCCTTTTCCCTTTCGTTTTTCTCGGCAATGGCATAGAGGCGATCAATGATAAAGTGGCAGATTTTTATTCTTCTTTCAAATCTTTTTATCATGAAATCCAAGTCATGCAGACGTGTAATGATGATGTTCTTTTCTTTGTCTTGTTTCTTGAGGGTATAGCCCTTAACCACGAGGAAGTAAAGCAGTGTGCGTAAGACTTTCTCTGATGACGAGTCAATCCCTTCGTTTATGGCTTCTTCGTTTAGCTGCTTGTATGAACAGTGGAGCGGCTCTTCAGTTATGTGGCTGATGATGAATCTCTCGAGTCTGGCAAAATTGTCGAGTAAGTTTCTCGACTTCTTCTGTGTGTCGCCTATGTCATTCATATATGCAGACATGTCTCGCGTGTCGGCGAGTATTCCCTCCTGTCTCATCCTTATCACGGCAGATATTATCTCTTTCTTGCTCAGACCTAATATGTCTGCCAAATAGTCAATTCTCGATTCAGCTTCACTGTCTTGTGCTTTGGCGATGTTTTTCTGCGAGATTAGAGATTTTATGATTCTTGCCACATTATCCTTTTCCTTTTCAGTGAAGAGTGACGATTCCGTTATTCTTTTTCTTGCCTCGTCCATGTTTTTCACCGTAATACCAGTGGCATACACATGAGGAATGTTGTTGCCACGCTCTATATAGCCGCTTTGTTCCAGTGTGTTAAGGGCAGTGCGTACACGTGTCTCAATGTCGTTTATAGAGTCGTCCCATCCGGCTTGGCGTGCGATTTCTAGAGCTGAGCAGGATATATGTTGACGTTGTTTGGTGAAATCTTTCACGGCCTGCCATACTTGCTGTATTTCACTGATGCTCAGCTTTGTCTGGTTTAAAAGTATGAAATGCTTATCCAGGTCGTTGTCGCTATACAACACGAAGCAGCGGGCGTTAAGGTTCGGGTCTCTGCCGGCCCGTCCTGCCTCCTGCACATAGTTTTCCAATGAGTCAGAGATGTCATAGTGTACCACCAGCCCCACGTCGCTTTTGTCCACTCCCATGCCAAATGCCGATGTAGCGACAATCGTTCTCACTCTGTCGTTCATAAAGGCCTCTTGGTTTTGTATCTTTTCCTCCGAGTCCATCTTTCCGTTGTATGGCAGTGCCGGGATACCATCGCGTGTCAGCTTTTCAGCAAGTTGTCTGGTGCGTTTTGTCCGGGAGACATAAATTATCGTGGGACATTCAGACTCTCTCACAAGAGTTCTAAGTCTGTTGTATTTGTCATTTTCGGTGTCCACGTGGATTACTGAATAGCGAAGATTGGTTCTTGTTGCTGAGGTGGCAAACAGTTGTAGCTCAACACCGAGCCAGTGTTTGAAATAGTCGCATATATCCTGCACCACTTTCTGCTTTGCCGTTGCAGTGAAGCATGATATCGGGATTTGTAATTTGCCACCCTTGCGCTTTTGGTATTCTTTTATGAACTTGCCGATATATTGATAGTCCACTCTGAAATCCTGTCCCCATGCCGAGAAGCAGTGTGCTTCGTCGATCACAAATCTTGTGACGTGTCTCTCGCCGAGTATTCTTTCTATAGTCTTAGACCGCAGCATCTCCGGTGCGATATATAGCAGAGAGGCGTCTCCGTTTGTCACCCTCTCTATTGCCAGCGACCTGTTTATTGGGTCGAGCAGACCGTTTATTGTCACGGCGTCGGTTATTCCCCTGTTTGCGAGGTTGTCCACCTGGTCCTTCATAAGCGACTGTAGCGGGGATATTACCACGGTGAGTCCGTGGACAGCCTTTCCCGCCATCAGCGCCGGCAATTGGAAAGTAAGGGATTTTCCGCCTCCTGTAGGAAATATCGCCAGCAGTGACTTGCCGTCAACGGCTGCTCTGGTGGCATTTTCCTGTAGCGGTTCGTTATTGTAGCTTCTGAATTTGTCGTATCCGAAGTTTTCTTTCAGTGCAGCGCCCACGTCGAGAGACTCGTTGCAGTATCTGCACCCCTTCTCGCAGCGGCAATGTCGTAGTTTCCGTATCACGTATTCCACTTCTGGAAAATTGTGTAACACCCAGCCTGGTGTGATGGAGCGCCTGTCAGTAGTGTCTATCAGCGATAGGGCATAAGCCATTGCGCATGGTTGGGATATGGCCAAATTCCTTATCTCAGCATTGCTGCAAATCTTTCCGTCGTATTCTTCTCTTATAATGTCTGCCAGCTCTTCAGTGTCCGTATATAGCCCTTGTGCTCCCATCATCGTGAGAAATCCGACGAATTCTTTCCTGTCTCTCAGCAGCGAGGCGAAAATCTTCTGTCGTTTGGGTGAGAGCGAGTTCCAGCGGGCTTCCTCGTCATACAAAAGTTCGCGGGCTTTCATGCAGTCGTTTACAGGGTTGTTTAGTTCGTCGCAAAGCAACTTGTCGTCTTTCACGAGTCTGTGGTATGGTCGTTCGGGAAAGAGCAGAGGTGAGAAATATAGCGTGTCTACTAGTAGCCATCGTCTGCTGCCATCTGTAACGGTCGCAGCTAGACTACCGTTTGCGGATGAATATCCAAACAGGTATTTCGCATCGTGGTTTACGATGTTGTGGCCACAAACGAAATGTATGTCTTCTCGTTTGAGAAAATCCACCAGTTCTTTAGAGGACGCTTCGTGGAATATCGCTCCATTGTGGCTTATTGCCCCTATGTCGTGTATCTTATGGTCCTTCAGTCCTATTTCCGTATCTATGAATGCATACTTGGTCTTGTCCCATTGCCATGAGTCCCGTCTTCTCTTGTCGGTTGCTTTGTCGTTGGCATGATTATCCTCATTACCAGCAGCTCTTGATATCTTGAAAAAACGGTTGAATATGGACATGTCAGTACGAATTAAAATGTAACAAATGCAAATGTACTAAAAAATAGTGATGCTATATCTTTAAAATATGTTTTAGTTGGTGGCGTTTATTAATTTTTTGTATATCTTTGTTTTATATATGTGTATTGAATCGACTTTTCATTGTCGTGAATTCTGAATGGCTTATGGTTTTTTGCAACCTGTATTTCACATTGCTATATAGGATTTCTGTTGCCTGCCCATATGTCGGATGATAATATAACGGAGAAAAAATGAATATTGAAAGCATAAGAACCTACTGTCTGTCGCTCCCGCTGGTGACAGAAGACATGCCGTTCGACGATACAACCGTCGTGTTCAGAGTGTTGGGAAAAATATTCCTGTTGCTCGACCTCGACCGTCCGGAATGGGTGTCGATGAAATGTGATGCAGACTTTGCCATAGAGCTGCGAGATGCCCACACAGAGATAGAAGGCGCCTTCCACATGAACAAGAAATACTGGAACCAGCTGAATCTTTACGGCTTTCTTGATGATGCACTGATAGAGCGGCTTATCCGTCATAGTTACAGTGAGGTGGTGAAGAAAATGACGCGTAAACAGAAGGCGGAAAATCCGGAAATAACGACAGTGGAATAATGTTCATATTATAATAGCAACATAATCATAACACGATGATATTAAAAGAAATAGCATATTTTCATTCACCGTTTACTTCCAAGTTCGGGGTACCGAAACAGAGCGGACTTGTTGACGAGTTGGAGGGCACGATAGAATTTGCGTCGGAGTTCAGAAACAAAGACATGCTGAGGGGGATAGAAGACTTCGATTATTTGTGGATAATATGGCAGTTTTCTGCCAATCCACATGCTGCCACGAGTCCTCTGGTGAGACCACCGCTGCTGGGCGGAAACGAGAAGGTGGGAGTCTTCGCCAGCCGTTCTCCCTTCCGTCCTAATGCCATGGGATTGTCGTCGGTGCGCCTTTCCCGTGTGGACTATACTGCAGAGGGCGGTCCGCTGCTCTATGTCAGAGGTGCCGACCTGATGGACGGTACACCGATTTTCGACATCAAACCCTACGTCAGCCTTTCTGACTGTCATCCCGAAGCCCGTTGTGGCTTTGTTGACAGCCATGCCATCCGCAGGCTCAGCGTCACCGTGCCTTCTCATGTCAGGAGGCTGTTCACTGAAGAACAGTTGCTGGCGCTTGTGAAAGTGCTCGAACTCGACCCGCGTCCGCATTACCACAACGATCCGTCGAAGACATATGGAATGCCTTATGCAGGGCGGGATGTGAAATTCCGTGTAGAAGGCGATAGGCTCCTTGTTGTGGATGCTTGAACCCAAAACGGTCATTAGGCCGTTCAATGTAATATTTTAGAACTGCTTGCAGTCTTTTGTTTTTTATAAGGCGTCTTTTGTTTGTTTTTAATTCGCAATAGCTCGCTATTACTCATTAAAAGCCAAACAAAATCCATCATTCTAAAAAATCAAGATCCAAGCAAGCCCTAATGGCCGATTTGGGTTGAAAATGTAAATAATATAATCATTGGCTTACTTGTCAACTAGTAGAATGTCAACGGCATGCGAAACATGAGTTGTCTGCTGTAGTGAAAGTCATATGGATGGTGGCCGCTGTCGGGAAAGTGTCAATGCAGACGCTATTTTCTGTTCGTGGCGTTGCATACTTCATATATTATGATTATTTTTGCAGAAACATTTTTCAGAAAAACAAAAAACAGAAAAATATGATTGACGTAAAACAGACGCTGCAGGACAGCGAAGAGAAAATGGAGATGGCAGCCCTCTATCTGGAGGAAGAGTTGAACCGCATCCGTGCCGGACGTGCCAACGTTGCCATTCTCGACTGCGTGAGAGTGGAGTCATACGGCTCAAAAGTGCCTCTTAACCAGGTGGCAAGCGTTTCTGTGCCAGACGCAAGAACGATAGCCATCAAACCTTGGGACAAGAAACAGATCAGAGACATCGAGAAGGCAATCATGGATTCAGAGGTGGGCATCACGCCAGAGAACAACGGTGAAATTATCCGCCTTGCCATTCCACAGCCTACAGAAGAGCGCCGCAAGGAACTTGCCAAACAGTGTAACAAGATCGGTGAGAAAGTGAAGGTACAGGTGCGCAATGTTCGCAGTGACATCAAGGACAAACTGAAGAAAGCCATAAAGGACGGACTTTCTGAGGACAATGAGAAGGACGCTGAGGCTGAATTGCAGAAAATCCACGACAAGTATATCAAGAAGGTGGATGACCTGCTTGCTGCCAAGAACAAGGAGATCATGACCGTATAACGAAACAGAGTATAGATGAGCGACACCGAAGGATTGGTTATCAAGAACACTGGCAGTTGGTACACTGTATTGACTGACGGCGGAAATACCATTGACTGCAAGATAAAGGGCAATTTCAGGCTGAAAGGCATCAGGAGTACCAATCCTGTTGCCGTTGGCGACCGTGTGGAGATCGTGCGCAACCATGAAGGCACAGCCTTCATAACAAACATCTGCGACAGACGCAACTATATCATCCGCAAATCGTCGAATCTCTCTAAACAGAGCCATATCATAGCAGCCAACGTGGATCAGGCTTTCCTCATCGTGACGGTGAAATATCCTGAGACTTCAACCACCTTCATCGACCGTTTCCTTGCCTCTGCCGAGGCTTATTCCGTGCCGGTGACACTTGTGTTCAACAAGGTGGACCTGTTGCAAGACGACGAGCGCCGCTATCTCGACATGATGGTTACGCTGTATGAAACGGTGGGTTATGACTGTTTGAAAGTGTCGGCAGAAACGAAAGAGGGCATGGACCGCCTGTTGCCGCTGCTGAAAGACAAGATAACGCTCTTCAGCGGTAACAGTGGAGTGGGGAAGAGCACCATGCTCAACTTCATTGTGCCTGGTGCGGAACTGAGGACGGCGGAGATTTCCGACGCCCACAACACGGGAATGCACACTACTACGTTCAGCGAGATGCTTCCGCTGACGGATGGCGGCTGGGTGATTGACACACCGGGCATCAAGGGATTTGGCACTTTCAATATGGAGCCTGAGGAGATTTGTGGATATTTCAAGGAGATATTCAAGTTTTCAAAGGGCTGCCGCTTCAACAACTGCACTCATACCCACGAGCCGGGCTGTGCAGTTCGCAAGGCTGTAGAAGAGCATTATATCGCCGAGAGCCGCTATGTTTCTTATCTAAGTATGCTTGAAGACAAGGAGGAGGGAAAATACCGTGCAGCATACTGATGTGTTAGCAGTCTTGATGGGCATAGAATAATTTCGGAATGTCGTTTTCTGAAATCCGAACAGAGTGTGTCAGATGGGAAGGGAAGTTCCTCTTGACACACTCTGTTTGTATATTAAACTCGTTGGTTTGTCTGCTAGTTAAAGCATCTTTTCCAATTTCTCTTTCCATTCAGCATAGGCTTCGAGATATTCCGAGCGGTGGTTTTCGTCGGGATTTATCACAGCAAGTTTTTCCAGCGAAGTAAAAGCCTCATTGTTGTCCTTATAGTATCCGCAACCCATACCTGCGCCCTTTGCTGCTCCCACGCTGCCGTCGGTCTCGTATAGCTCTATCTGTGCTCCGCTCACTCCGGCCAGCGTATTGCGAAAGACGTGGCTGAGGAACATGTTTGCCCTGCCGGCATGAATTTTCCTGATGTCCATGCCCATCTTTTCCATTATTTCCATTCCATAGCAGAAACTGAAAACTATGCCCTCCTGTGCCGCTCGGATGATGTGGGCTTTGGTGTGCTTGTTGAAGTTCAGACCATTGACGGAACATCCTGTCTCTCTGTTTTCGAGCACTCTTTCCGCTCCGTTGCCAAAGGGGATTACCGATACGCCTTCAGACCCTATTGCTACGTTGGCAGCCATATCGTTCATCTCAGTGTATGAAATTCCTTCCGGTGCGATGTTGCGCCTTATCCAAGCGTTGAGAATTCCAGTTCCGTTGATACAGAGCAACACGCCGAGACGGTCCGTCTCTGCTGTGTAGTTCACGTGTGCGAAGGTGTTTACCCGGCTTTTCTTGTCGTATGCCACTTTTCCCAACACGCCATATACCACTCCTGATGTGCCTGCCGTTGAGGCTATTTCTCCAGGATTGAACACGTTGAGGCTCAGTGCGTTGTTTGGCTGGTCACCAGCTCTGTAGCTTATTGGCGTGCCTTCTTGCAGTCCTGTTTCGGCTGCTGCTTCTGCCGACACTTCGCATTGTACGCTGAATGTAGGCACTATGTCAGCCACCAGTTTGCGGTCTATTCCGTAGTAGTCGAGCACGAAGTCTGCGGTCTTCCTTTCTTTGAAGTCCCATAGTATTCCTTCGCTCAGTCCGCTTGTCGTGGTGTTTATCGTTCCGCTCAGTTTCATGGCTATGAAGTCGCCAGGCAGCATGAATTTGTATATTTTGGAGAATAGTTCCGGTTCGTTCTCCTTCACCCATGCCAGTTTTGCTGCGGTGAAATTGCCTGGAGAGTTGAGCAGATGCCCCAGACATCTGTCGGCTCCGAGGTCGTTGAAAGCCCTCTCGCCGTATGGCACAGCCCTTGAGTCACACCATATTATGGCCGGTCGAAGCGCCTTCATGTCTTTGTCTACACACACCAGTCCGTGCATCTGATACGAGATGCCGATAGCCTTTATGTCTTCGGCGCTGGCATTTGCCATCTCCTTTACTTTCTTGATGCATAGTTTGCAGTTTTCCCACCACATGTCGGTGTCTTGTTCTGCCCATCCGCTCTTCACTGCGATGATTGGTGCTTCATGTTCCGGATAAAAAGTCGTGGCGGCGCATTTTCCTGTTTCAGCGTCTACTAGCGATGCTTTTACTGATGAGCTGCCAAGATCTATGCCTAGGAAATATTGTCTTCTCATAGTTGTATTATAGTTTTTTTATAGTTTGATTTGTTTGAAATTTAGGTTTCTGACTCAAAATAGTGATAGTGAGAGGTCTTCGCATACATGGTCGTCTTTCCCGTTCTCTGCCTCTTGTTCTTCGTTGTATCCTTCTTTGAATTGCAGCAGCAGCTGGGTGTCGTGGCTTGATTTTTCGGTGAGTTTGTAGTAGCCCCATCGTTCAGCCTTTTCTATGAACGGTTTTGCGGATTTGTTGTTTTTGGCTATGCAGTATTGCACAGCCTTATAAACCTCGTCGTATGGAGTAGTTTCAAATAGTCCGTTGTGTTTGTTGAAGATATGGCGTGCGATTTTCTTTGCAGACAATCCTTCTTTGCCTGCTTCGAATAGAAGTTCTTTTATTTCCTGTTCGTAGCTCATATCATCGTAAAAAAAGGACTGGAGATATGTTACAATATCGCCAGCCCTTCTGTTCGTCTTATTTTTGCCCTTGACGGTTTTCTCCTTTCGGAGCAGTTTCTTATGCCAAGAGAAATTTGTTGTCCTCTCCTTTGATCTTGCCTTCTTTGAGCAGCCATCCCATTCCGAGCAGAGTTTCTTCTGTCGTGATATTTGCTGCCTTTGCGATTTCTTCCACACTCAGTGCGTTCTCAGCGTCTTTCAGCGTCTGATAAACGTCACCAGCCTTGAAACCTACGCTCATTGCATCGATCATGAATGTTGAAGCAACCTTCTTGGTGGCTGTTCTTCTTGTTGTTTTCTTAGCTGTTGGCTTTGCAGCAACCTTCTTCTCTGTAACTTTTCTTTCTGTCATAATGATAAAATTTAAATCCGTGACAAGTCTTTGTGACTCATTACTTTATAAATAGCTGATGCAAATATAATGTTTTTTTATTACATTATTTTGCTTTTGTTTCATTATTTGGTGATAAAGTTACATTATGTAGGCTCTATTCGGCGTTTTCTTGATTTACATCAACAGAAATCTGCAATTCCTTCAACTGTTTGTCATCCAGCTCCGACGGTGCTTCGAGCATTACGTCTCGTCCGCTGTTGTTCTTCGGGAATGCTATGCAGTCGCGTATAGAGTCGAGTCCAGCCATGATTGACACGAATCGGTCGAGTCCGAAAGCGAGTCCTGCGTGAGGTGGTGCTCCGTATTTGAATGCGTTGATGAGGAATCCGAACTGTGCCATTGCCCTTTCGGGTGTGAAGCCCAAGATTTTGAACATTTTCTCCTGTAGCTGTCCGTCGTGGATACGGAGGCTTCCTCCTCCCACTTCGATTCCGTTGCACACGAAGTCGTATGCTTTTGCCCTCACTCTCTCCGGATGCTCGTCGAGCAGTGGTATGTCGTCAGGGTTTGGCATTGTGAACGGATGGTGCGTAGCCATGAGTCTCTGCTCCTCGTCGCTCCATTCGAAGAGTGGGAAGTCGACAATCCAGAGGCATTCGAACTTGTTTTTGTCTTTCAGTCCGAGTCTGTCTGCCATTTCGAGTCGTAGGCTGCACAGCTGTGTTCTCGTCTTGTTTGCCTTGTCACCGCTGAGGATGAGTATGAGGTCGCCTGGCTTTGCTTCTGCTTTCTCCACCACTTTGGCGAACACTTCTGGTGTATAGAACTTGTCGATGCTGCTCTTTGTCGTTCCGTCTTCGTTCACCTTTATCCATACCAGTCCCTTTGCTCCCACTTGTGGTTTCTTCACGAAGTCGGCGAGCTGGTCGAGCTGTTTGCGTGTGTAGCTTGCACATCCTGGCGCGCATATTCCTCCGATGTATTCAGCGTCGTTGAACACGGCGAACTCTCCTGTGCCTTTCAGCTCGTCCATCAGTTCCACGAATTCCATTCCGAATCTGAGGTCAGGCTTGTCGCTTCCGAAGCGTCTCATTGCTTCGTGCCATGTCATCTGCTGCAGCTTTGCCGGCAGTTCCACTCCGCGCACTTCTTTAAAGATGTGGCGTGCCATATCCTCGAAGAGGTCGATTACATCGTCTTGGTCTACGAACGACATCTCGCAGTCTATCTGTGTGAATTCGGGCTGTCTGTCGGCTCTGAGGTCTTCGTCGCGGAAGCATTTCGCTATCTGGAAGTATCTGTCGAATCCGCTCACCATGAGCAGCTGCTTCAGTGTCTGCGGGCTCTGTGGCAGGGCGTAGAACTGTCCTGGGTTCATTCTCGAGGGCACGACGAAGTCGCGTGCTCCCTCAGGTGTGCTTCCGATGAGTATAGGGGTCTCCACTTCGATGAAGTCCTTGCTGTCGAGGAAGTTTCTTATGAGTATGGTCATGCGGTGGCGCAGTTCGAGGTTGTGGCGCACGCATGGTCTTCTGAGGTCGAGATAGCGGTATTTCATTCTGATGTCGTCTCCACCGTCGGTATTGTCCTCGATTGTGAACGGCGGTGTTGCGCTCTGGCTTAGGATGTTGAGCTTGTCGGCTATGATTTCGATGTCGCCTGTAGGTATCTTGTTGTTTTTGCTCTGTCTCTCGTTCACTGTTCCTTCCACCTGGATGCAGTACTCGCGTCCGAGTTTGTTGGCGAGGGCGCAAAGCTCGGCGTCAGCTTCTTCGTTGAAGACCAGCTGTGTGATGCCGTATCTGTCGCGCAGGTCTACGAATGTCATTCCTCCCATCTTGCGGCTTCGCTGCACCCATCCGGCGAGCGTCACCTTTTTTCCTGCATCGGAGAGTCTCAGCTCTCCGCACGTGTTTGTTCTGTACATAAGAATGTGTGTGATATAAAGTATGTTTTGTTTTCTTTTCTTGCGTTTTGCAAAGATAGCAATCTTTTTTGGAATCTCCTAATTCTTTTCGGAATTTATCTGGAACGTGAGTTCTTCTTTGTCAGGGTCCTTTCCGATGTCGATTGTTGTGCCTGGTTTCAGCTCGTCGTTGAGTATCATCTGGCATATCCCGTCTTCGATGTATGTCTGTATTGCTCTCTTGAGCGGTCTTGCTCCGAACTGCACGTCGTAGCCTTTTTCTGCCACGAGTTCTTTCGCCTTGTCGGTGATGGATATTTCGTAGCCCATAGCTGTGAGTCTACGGGTGAGCGACCTGAGCTCTATGTCGATGATTTTCTTTATCGCTTCCAGATCGAGCTGGTCGAAGGTTATTATCTCGTCGAGCCTGTTGAGGAATTCGGGACTGAACTGCTTGCTGAGGCTCTTCTGTATGATGCTGCGTGCGTATTCTTTGTCTTTCTCCTGCATGTCGGCAGATAGTCGTCCTGCATTGAATCCCACTCCGTGTCCGAACTCTTTGAGCTGTCGTGTTCCGGCATTGCTGGTCATTATTATAATGGTGTTTCTGAAGTCAACGAGCCTTCCGTTGCCGTCGGTAAGCCTTCCTTCATCCAGCACCTGCAGCAGCATGTTGAACACGTTGCCGTGTGCTTTCTCGATTTCGTCGAGCAGCACGATGGAGTAGGGGCGTCGGCGCACTCTCTCCGTGAGTTGTCCTCCTTCGTCGTAGCCCACGTATCCTGGAGGTGCTCCCACGAGGCGTGATGTGTTGAAGCTCTCGCTGTATTCGCTCATGTCGATGCGTATCAGCGCGTCGGCAGAGCCGAAGATGTTTTCTGCAAGTTTCTTTGCCAGATATGTCTTTCCCACTCCGGTTGGTCCGAGGAACATGAAAGCTCCGATGGGGTGGTTGGGGTCTCTCAGTCCAATCCTGTTGCGCTGGATGGCTTTCACCACCTTTTCTATCGCCCTGTCTTGTGCCACCACGTCGCCTTTGAGCGTTTCGCCCATATTGCGCAGGCGTGCGCTCTCAGTCTCGGTGATTCTCTCGGCTGGTATTCCTGCCATCACCGACACCACTCTCGCCACGTCGTCTTCTGTCACGTCGACTACGTTGTTGAAGTTTCCTTCTTTGTATTTCTGTTCCAGTTCCTTCATTTTCTGCTGCAGCTCCGTCTGCTTGTCGCGGAAGCTTGCCGCCAGTTCGAAGTTCTGGTTTCTCACTGCGTTTTGTTTCTTTCTCGCCACCTCGGCTATTTCCTTTTCCGTTTCTGTGATTTCCGGCGGCACTTGTGCGTTCTGCAGGTGTGCCTTGGCTCCTGCCTCGTCGAGAGCGTCGATTGCCTTGTCGGGGAACTGTCTTTCGGTGACGTATCTGTCAGTGTATGCCACGCATGCCTTTATTGCCTCGTCGGAGTATCTCACGGCGTGGTAGTGTTCGTATCTTTCCTTTATGTTTGTGAGGATGTCGATGGTTTCCTCAGGTGTGGTCTGTTCCACTATCACCTTCTGGAATCTCCTCTCCAGTGCACCGTCTTTTTCTATCGACTTGCGGTATTCGTCGAGTGTGGTAGCTCCGATGCACTGTATGGTGCCTCTTGCCAATGCCGGTTTGAGCATGTTTGCTGCGTCCATGGTGCCTGGTGCCGATCCTGCCCCCACGAGTGTGTGGATTTCGTCGATGAACACAATTATGTTGGGGTGGTTTTCTATTTCCTTTACCAGTGCCTTCACTCTTTCTTCAAACTGTCCGCGGTATTTTGTTCCTGCCACGAGTGCTCCCAGGTCGAGTGTCATTACTCTTTTGTTGAACAGCACCGGCGAAGTGTGTTTCTTGGCGATGAGCGTGGCGAGTCCTTCCACTATGGCGCTTTTTCCCACTCCTGGTTCGCCGATGAGTATCGGGTTGTTTTTCTTTCTGCGGCAAAGTATTTCGCACACTCTGTTTATCTCGTTCTCTCTGCCCACAATGGGGTCGAGTTTTCCTTCTTCGGCAGCCAGTGTGAGGTCGGTGCCGAAGTTGTCGAGTATTGGCGTGTCACCGCCGGTCTTGGTGTCGGTGGCTGTTGAGCCTCCGCCCTGTTTCCGGTTCTGGCTTCCGGTTCTGCCGATGAAGTCTTCTTCTTCTTCCTCCTGCATTCCGATGCCGTTTTTCGTTATGTTGTCAGCCTGTTTCTTTGAGTATTCCATAACTTGGTCGTAGGTGATTTTTCTTTCTTCCAGTATGTTTTTTGCCCCGTTGTTTCTGGGGTCGTGCAGTATGGCGAGCAGCAGGTGCATCTCGCTCACGGTTTCCGTTGCCATGAGTCGTGCCTGCAGTATCGCAAGCTTCAGTATGTTGCTTGCCTGCTCGCTCAGCTCTATGCTGTCGCTGGTGGAATGGTCGTTGTTTCCTGCCGCCACGTTCTGCTCCAGCTGCTGCTTCATGTCTTTCAGGTCCACGTTCATGCTTTGCATCATGCTGCATGCTGCTCCGCTTTTGTGGCGCAGTATGGCGAGCAGCAGATGTTCGGGCATGACATTTGGACTTGCCAGCCGTGCGGCTTCTTCTTTGCTGAATGTGAGCACTTCGAGTACTTCGTCTGAAAACTTGTTTGTCATGTTTTGTTCATTTGGTTTGCGGTCAGGCATGGATATTCCTTTGTCTGTCCGTTTACTGTTTGGTAGGTACAAAAAATATGCCAATATGGTGTGTGTCAGTTTCCCGATGGCTGTTGTGTGGCTTGTTCTTTGTCCTTGTCGTGTGTCATGCTGAATTCGCATCCGCAGTATTGCTGGTTGTAGAAGCCATACTGTTTTATTATCTCCAGCCTCCTTTCGCTCAGTCCTCCTTTGCGCCAGTTCTGTTCCCACCATGCCACGTCGTCGTATGGTTCCACAGCCCATTGTCCGGCGGCGTTTATCTGTTCCAGGCTTTTCCATCTCGACGAGGCGAGTGTGGTGGTCACCACAGAGATGCCGTTTTCGTGGGCGTAGCGGGCGGTGCGTCTGAGTCTCATCTCGAAGCAGCGTCTGCAGCGTCTGCCTCTCTCAGGTTCGTTTTCCAGTCCTTTCACGTGTGCCAGCCATTCGTCGTGGCAGTAGTCGTCGTCGATGATTGTAAGTCCGAGCGAGTCGGCGTATCTGGTGCATTCGTTTTTTCTGATGAGATATTCTTCAAGCGGGTAGATGTTCGGGTTTGAATAGTATATCACTGGTGTAACGCCATTCTTCATCAGACATTCTATGATGGCGCTTGAGCATGGTGCGCAGCAGGTGTGGAGCAATACTGTGGTCGCTCCTCCCGGCACGTTTATTTCGAATTTCTTTTTCATTTGTGGATTTGACGGGGTATTTCCTTGATGATGGTGTTTGCTATAGGAAAGGAGTGAGCAGATGTGCCACCCATCCTACGAATTTCTTCCAGGGCGTTCTCCATCTGTTCCAGCTTTCGGGCGTGAGCTTGAACGATGAGAGCTTGTCTGCCTCGAACATGTCGTTGAGCTGGCGTGTGGTGTGCGGGTCGATTATCACGGCGTTTTCCTCGTAGTCGAAGTTGAGGCTCCGGGCGTTGAGGTTGGCGCTGCCCACGGTGCAGAATTTCCCGTCCACCATTATTATCTTGGTGTGGTGGAATCCGTCTTCGTATATCCACACGTCCACTCCGTGTTTCATCAGTTTGTGCACGTTGTAGAACACGCAGTCTGGTGTGAGCGGTATGTCGCTGTGCGACGAAACCATTATCTCCACCTTCACTCCTCTTTTCACCGCCCGTCTGAGGGCCTTTTTCAGTGTGCGGTTCAGCGTGAGATACGGGTTCACGAGCTTTATGCTGTCTTGCGCATCATTTATGGCGTCGGTGTAGAACTGTCGTATTATCTTGTTCGTCGTCCTTGGTTCGCGGTTTATTATCCCCACCATCTTGTGGCCTCGCGTCGGTGTGTCGTCGGGCTTCAGTCCGCTGATGTAGTCGGCGTTTCTGGTGCCGCGGTAGTATTTCGCCCCGGCTATCTGTTCTCCCGTCACTTTTTTCCACATCCTCACGAATATCTTCTGCAGCGTGTTCACTTCTTCGCCCTCTATACGGCAGTGCATGTCTCGCCATTTCCCCACCACGTCGGTGCCCTTGATGTAGTAGTCTGCCACGTTCATTCCTCCGGTGTATGCCACTTTTCCGTCGATTATCACGATCTTGCGGTGGTCTCTGTGGAACACGTGGTTTACCCACGGAAAGCGGAGCGGGTCGAATTCGTGGATGTCGACTCCCCTCTGGCGCAGTTTCTCGAGATGTCTTTTCTTCAGCGGCTGGTTGTTGGAGTCGTTTCCGAATCCGTCGAACAGCGCCCTTACTTCCACTCCCTGGCTGGCTTTCTCTGCGAGGATGTCGAAGAGCAGCGAGGCTATGGAGTCGTTGCGGAAGTTGAAGTATTCCAGGTGTACGCTGCTTCTTGCCTGGCGGATGGCTTTGAACATGTCGTCGAATTTCTCCTGTCCGCTCATAAGCAGCGTCACGGAGTTGTCGTTGGAAAATTCCACTCCATGTTCCCTCATCTGCCTTGCGATAAGCGAGTCGGCGGTCACGGTCTGCGCTGCCGCCGTCATTGTGGCGCAGACCATCATGAGCAGGGCAAGTAACAGGGCAGGGCGCCCTGTGGCGTGTGTCCTTGTTTTATTTGTCCGTGCGTTGCGTATGTTGTCGTTGATAAAAATTAACATATATTGTCTATAACATCATTTGTCTTGATTCATGTCTCGCGTGCCTTGTCGGTCTGCCAGAAGGCAAGTATGCTGAGATGTTGCCGTTTCCGGTGTATTGCCGCAGGTGGGCGAAAACAGGTGCAAAGTTATGGAAAAAGTCGGTTTTGACAAAATATTTGTATGCAATGAAGAGAAATGGCAAAAAAATGCGGTGTATTTGTCATCAGTACCAAGTTGTTTTTTCACCGTCACTTTACGTTGTTCCTCGATTATAACCCTGTGGGTCTTCATGCCTATGTGGGTGTTTTGCTGACCGTAAACCATTGGTTTCTGTCTCTTCAGTACGCGTTTGCCCGCGTCCGTCGGTTTCCTGCATTGCTGCTCAACATTTTTCCCATTTTCCCATTTTCCCATTTTCCCATTTTTCCAACGGGAAATGGTGTTTTTATATAAGTTATTATATATCAATATATTATCTTTTGTATTACCTCAAGTC
>NZ_JXQI01000025.1 GCF_000834015.1 Prevotella pectinovora
GATACATTATCGAAACCATTAACGACATGCTGAAGAATACGGCACAGATTGTACATTCACGCCATAGATCTGTAAGCAACTTTATCATGAACCTTATTTCAGCCTTGGGAGCATATTGTTTCTTTGACAACAAGCCAAAGGCATTGTATGGATACTGAATCGAAGACACGAAGCAACTTACATTGTTCTAAGGACAGAATAATCTCTTTCGATTCTTTTATATATAGCCCATGTCTGATGGCATGAGAAGAGAACTCGTGTATCTGTCTTCACATGCAACTAATCACTATTTTATCCCGAATTGGGGTATAATTTTACATGTCAAGAATGAACACTTTTGGTTTATTCCGTATATTGTAATTGTCATCTAACATTGCTGCATTTGAAAACACAATGCTATCATGCTTCTCTGTTCCAAAAGCATCATGGGCATGACCAAACAAATGATACTTAGGCATAACTTCTTGTACTCTGTTTCTTAAAGGTGCATTTCCCCAATGGATTCCTGACGATTCATCAAGTATCATTACTGGTGGTTCATGTGTAACAAGTACGTCGGTATCGTTTGGAATGAACTTTTCTGAATGATTGTATGCCAATCCAAAGAAGCGAATACCCTCTATTTCACAACTTCTGTCTTGAAGGAAATGAACATTGTCGGGAAGGTCTTCTATACCTTCAGCATCCCATAGACACAAATCATGATTTCCGGTGACGAATATCTTGTGCTTGTAAGGCAATTCTATAAACCAATTCAAGAAGTCAAGAACCTCTTCCTCTGTGCCTTGTTCCGTGAAGTCGCCACAATGCACAATAACATCAGCAGTTGGCAGGTATGTTAGTTGCTGATGCTTAGTGTGAGTGTCGGATATTTGAAGAATCTTCATTTATTTTTCTATCACCTTATTTGAAGTGCCGTCGGAATATAGTATAATATTCACTCCTTTTTGTGGACTATTCAATTTTACTCCGTTCGCATCATAACGAGCGACTTCTCTTCTGTTAGCCAATGACTTATCTGTCTTTATCATCTGTATAGCATTTGCTTTGCTATCATACTCATAGACAAAATAATGATAGTAACCAGGCTCTACCTCCTTTGAAGACAATTCATATTCTACAGTACTATAGGTATCACAATCTTTAATAACGTTCTTTGGATACATATAGTATGCTGTCACAATTAAATATGTCTTATCTTTAACATCTATTGCTTGGCAATAACCACTACTTATGTAATATGGTGGATCTATTCTGCACAAAATATTACCATCCCAATCAACCAAATTGAATTCTGTTGTTAAGGCAGTATATTGATGACTTACTCGACTTAATTGTCCTGCTATACCTGTATAGCTATCACTAAAAGTCGAAACAGAGTGAGACCTAAGAAACTGTTGATTTACACCCCTTAGATAATATAAAGTTTTAGCCTCTCCATTATAGAATTTGTTATAATTGTCAGTCCAAATATTATAGGAATATTTTGCCGATTTGTTTGGATAGTCAGCTTTCTCCCAGGCAGTGGTAGTATATGTTTTTCTATTGCTGTCATATTGATAGCTTCTGGTCAAGTAATAATAACCAGTATTAAGTTCCTCTTGTCCTGCATTGTGAATTTCCAGCGTGGTCCATTTTTCGTCATACACATTGCTTATGCCGTTTCCATAGCCTAAGATTTTGGTCTGTCCATCAACTGATTGAAAATTGTAGAATGCTCTTTCTGTCTCAGGAACTATCGTCTTAAATACCTGATCAATGACTGACTGAGCATGTGCAATCGTGGTGCAAAAGAGAGCCAATAAAATTATTCTTATTTTCATTTTCGTTCTATATTAAAGTAGAATATTTCAAGCAACACGTTATAGATCATAGAGTTCACGCACTCGTTCATCCAAATTATAGTTTCTGAATACACCTTGATATGTTAGTATATTCTTTCCCACTTTAAATGTTTGTGGTTGTGATTCTATTTCTTCTAACGCATCTACAAGTTGCTTGTGTATGTCTTCATAATCTCCGAAGAAGTCATTCGGCTTGTATATGGCTGGACGGAAATCATATAATATTTCTCCAAGATAAATGAGTTCTCTCTCATCTTTGCAATTCTTCATTCCCAGGTAGTGTGATACCATTTGTTTGATACCTTGCCAATAACGAGCTGGTCGTTTGTTATTGGTCTGAACCAATGTTATTTCATCACATCCAATGATAATATCCAAATCATCTATCTTGCCTTGCAGCTTAGAGTATATATTATTATAATCATCCGTATAGGAGAAGGATGTTTTTCCCCTCTGGTTGACATACTCAGAAAACTTGGATTCTAAATATAATGAGATAGACTTACCTTCATATGTTCCAGTAAGCTTTACGTCAATATGGGATGAATAATTCCTGCCCCTTATATTCTTTCCGATGATGTTAGACACTTCAAATTCACTCGTTGTAAACTTGCATGTCTTGCCTTCAATTTCTACAGAAAGAGGATTCTCTTCACTGACATTGTAAAAACACAGTAAGGCAAGGAGTGAAGATGAGTGGAAAACGTTGAGCTCATTCCATTCCTGGCCTGCTCCATTTATAGCTTGGTTAAACTTTTCGTCAAAAGATTCATTGGTGATTCCAAAGACTTCCTTTATTGCCTGAAGCAAACACTCCTTGTATTCTTCTGTGTTGGAAGGTTTCATTCCAACTTCAAAACAAAAAGAGTTTTCCGAAACCGAATTTCGGAAAGGAGTATTCACAATCCGACCTTCCTTCTTTAGTCTTTGAAATAGGTCGATCTGTTCAAAATAATTTGTATAGATAATATTTGCCATATCTTAAACATTACAATTCCGCATCTGCCTCCTTATGTATGCAGATAACTTCCTTAGGTTGAACGATTTTGATTACTTTCTCGATTGTATGGCGGTCGGCATGACCAGAGGTGTGAATGTCTACCACGTTGGGGAACATGTCACGAAACTCCTTGTACTTTGGGTCGGCCTTTACCTGCTCAGGATCCTTGTAGTACCCATCCCATGATGAATAGATGAGGAGTGTTTCTTCCTGGGGCAGCTTGTCGAGCAATCCTTTTACTCGTTCCATCTGCGATGTACCTACTACCATTGTCATACCTGTCTGCTTCAGTTTCTTCAGCAGTCGATCGTTGTAGAACAATGGCTCGAACGAGAACAAACCTTTTGACTGTTTTGATTCACGCTCAGTGAAGTATGCCATCGTTTTCTTCATAAACAAAGACCAGATGCAAAGGGGCTTTGCCGCATCGGTTGAAGCCTGTTTGATACTTGCCAGTCTCTCCATATCAGTGGCAGTTGCAAGGACAAAGACATACTTGAAGGCTTTCATCACATTCTGCATTTTGTACGATGCAATATGCTCATGGATGCACTTGTCTTCACGTTTGAGCATCGTACCCTCTGTGATAAGCACATCGATGTCAGTGGCATATTTCTTCAGAGTAGGAATCAGTCCCTTGCCCATGTAGCCATGCTCGCGATAGTCGCCCATGTGCCAGATGCGCTTGCCGTCAGCTTCGATGAGGAACATGTGGGAGTCATAGATGCTGTGGCAGTTAAAGAAAGGTGTTACCTTGATGTCGCCAATGCAGATGCTTTCTGGATCTTTGCGTGGTGAAGTACGCTGCCATACCTCAATCTTGTTGAGCAACTTACATTTGTTATCAGCAGATATGAGCCTATTCAAAGCGTCGCTATACTCCTGAGAATCACATTCGTTTTCAAGGAGTTCGTTGACTTTTAAGTCTGCGCCTTCGTATAGGACATCATACTTAATCTCCAGCAATCCTTTGGTTCCTTCGCTCATGTACTGAGGAACATCTTCGGGAATGTATTCAAACAATCCGACGTGATCCTCATGACCGTGAGTGTAGAATACAGCTTCATGCTGCTTCTTATTCTGAGCAAATATCCGTGTCACCAACGCTTCGTCTTCTTCGGGAGTTGTTGGCTCGCCATTGCCAGGCAAGTTCTGACCGAAGTCTATAAACACACGAGAAGTTTCTGTGGAAATCTCTGTGATGCAACCTCCAATCTGGTCAAGTCCTCTATGTACTTTTATATTCATGTTGCGAATTGTTATTTAGTCAGCTACTGTCTCAAACCACATGTCTTCTACCTCTTTTGTCCAAGGTCGCATGTGCTCCAGATACCATTTAGCCCTTTCTGCCGATAATGGGCATTCTGAATCTGGCACTTCGACAAATTCATGGCAGTCATCCATCGTGAAGATAAAACCGTTCTCCATTGGCCAGATTGTGAGCATAACCTCGTTTTTCAATGATTCTACGCATTCATCAGACAGGAACGGGTAATAGATATTACCATTTTTGCGACGTTCTCTTTGCTCGTTTATGGCAGCTTCTCGCAATTCTTCGGGAAGTTCACCTATACATGTGGTTACTATGTTCATGCTTATAAATCAGTTTGTATGCTGAAGTTAATCTTCTCTCTATTCAGTATGTCAATGAGACGTTCACGGTGAATCTTTCTTCCAGTTGTTTCCTTTGTCCAGTTATCAAAGATAAGTAAATGAGGCTCAGGATTGATAGAAAAAGGGCGAATCTGTGGCACTGGCAATCCTAATTCTGCCTTCACATCATAGAGTTTTTGGTAGTAGGCAAGGAGTTCAACAGAATATTTTGTAATGAAATCCTTGTATCTGTTCATCTGATCAACAATTTCTGGCGATTCATCTGTCTTGTGAAGCATTCTACCATCAGCAATACGCTTTAACTCTACAAATGTAATTACTCCTTTGTCACAGCGAATAAGGTCAATTCTATTCTTGTCTGTTGCATCATTGTAGGCAAACTCTGAATCAAGATGAAAATCCGACGACTGCGTTATCAATGTGCCCTGAATAAACTTTTCAGACCATTTTTCTTTATCAACAATGCCATTGATAGCATGTTTTTGAGAGTAGCATGTCTTTACTCTCTCTATGACTTTATCGCACACGAGGATTTCTGAATTTGTCTCTTTCGGTTCATCAATAATGCCACTACATTCAATATAAGCATTACTCTTTGATGGAGCTGGGAGGTTAAGGTATTTGTGATGAGTAAAGACCTGTAACTTCTTATGCTTGCTACAATAGTGTATGCGAGCAACGCTACCACCCTCAAAATACACGTTGACTTGATTGTCTTTGCGTATTTCGATGTACAGAGAAGAGTCGTTCTTGAATCTTGCCCACCAAGATGGATTTTTCTTCAATTCCTGAAATATCTTGGCTTCAGGTTTAAGTATGTCGAATGTTATTGCCATAACCTGGTAATTTTATTTATCCTTATGAGCATTGAGCTTTGCAATAGCCCTGTCTCTTAGTTGCTGAACTCGTGTAGTCGTAAGATTTAAGCTTTCTCCGATGTCATCAAGTGATTCTGGTGAATCGACAAGACCAAACCATCTAGTAAGTATCTCTTTATCACGTTCGTTGGACATTTTTGAAACCATCTCTTGTTTATCTTCCTTCGTGAGATCAGATAGATTTAAGTCGTTCTTTGAAGTCTCAAGAAATGCGAGAATGCTCGCCCTGATGAACCAAACTGCATAAGCAATGAACTTGAAACCTCGCTGTGGGTCAAACTTCTTTGCAGCAAGTTCAAGTCCTTTGTTACCAGCCTCAATAAGTTCTTCCATAGACTTACCTCTGTTCTGGTACTGCTTTGCAACACTTACTACGAAACGAAGGTTGCCGGCAATGAGTTGAGCGAGAGCTTCATCATCACCTCCTTTGATGCGATGGGCGAGCTCAGTTTGCTCTTCGACAGTTTGAAGTGGATGCTTGTTTACTTCTACCAAATATGAATCCAAAGACTGACAAACGCGGTTTGTAATTTTCTTGTTCATTGTATTATAGAATTTATGTGTCTCTATAATAATATACGAATGAGAAAGTAGAAATTTGGCAAAAACGGCGTTTGTTCGGCAAAAACGGCGCAGAAGAAGATGATTTTATCCTTTACTGCAGTCTATATAAACATGGAATATATTCTTCTTTTGTTCTTCTGTCAATTGCAAATTATGGTATTCCTCGTTCCAAATCTTCTCCCAATCACTTGCATTTTCCACATTAAGCCTTGGCGTCTTTTTAAATCCATTGAGGAAACTTATATAACAGAGTTTTGCATCAATCCCATTCTCTTTGCAAAAATACAAAAATGCCATTCTATTTGCAAGTTGATAACTGTTTGACTCGATCCATTTCTTAGCAAGATCTTTATTGCCGCATGTCATTTCAAAGGCGTTTATTATTTTTTTTCGGCTATCAGTATTTTTTGCTCCGCAATTCTGGAACGCTTCATCAAGATGAGCCTTTGCTTCTACGAAATACCATATATTGCCTACCTTGAAGATGCCATCCCAATTATGAGAGTTTCCTCTTTGGGGCCAAAACATTTTCCATGCCTCGCATATAGATTTATAACATGGAAGTAGTTTAAAACACTCTACGTCCTTCAATTCTCCATCCATAGATAACCGTTTTTCATCAACCGGATAATCAATCCACTCTATTTCTTCTTGAGTGTGTATTACATCTTTTATCTTCTGAAACAAGAACCTTCTATGATGTCCTAGATAACGTAACAACTGATATTCACTACCGTAACCTATTGCCATTTCTGCCATAATTCTCAATATCTATTTAATGTTAAACTTATTTCCTTCTTTATCTCTTCACGATATTCCAATGGTTCCAACACCTCGACGTTCGGTCCCATTGCCAATATCTTTGACTTTAATTCTGGTGTTAGACAGACTCTGTAGGTAAACTCAGCGAACTCACCGTAGCGTGACTTGACCTCACTTTGTGACTTATGGAGTGGTAACATTCTCATGTATTCCATCTGTACACCATATACTCTTATCTTCAGATTTACGACAGGGAGATCTTCATTCACATAAATTCCCACAACATTATCATAGTACTTTCGGGGGATAAAGTCCTTGGGAAATTCAAACTTGTTAGTTGTAGTATGAAGGTCAAGAAATCTTTCCAATGCTAGATGTCTGATGGATTCCTTTTCTTTTATATAGCCAAGTACATACCATCTTCTGTTGTACACCTTCATAGAATAAGGCTGCATCGTAAGCGTTTCTCGCTGCCCTTCATAACGTTGATAGTCAATTATAAGTTCCGTATTAGTCCTCATAGACTCTACAACTGAGTCAAAGTAACCTGTACCATGAGGTATCTCTTCGAGTAAGATACGGTCACGCATCATATTGAAGGTTGTGAAGTCCTGGGGAACACTATACTTACGCAATAAAAGTTGAGCATAAGGATTTTGAATCAGGACTTCTGGATTCTTTATATAATATATGTAACCCTTCGATTTATCACATTCTATGATAACTCCAAACATTTCTTCGATACCTTTACGGTGTTCGTGGAAGGTGCGTATTGGTAAACCGCCCATATAGGCATATGGAGAGCCCTCCCATCTCTTAGCAATATCCTCGAAGGTGAGAGGGTATTTTGATCGCTTGATAGTGTCAAGCAGCCAAATATATCTGAGATATGTTTTACTAATCATGTTTCAAAAGTTTCTGCAAATTTATAGAAATTACGGCAAAAACACGAAGAAATTGCGTTTGTTCTGCGGAAATTTTGCAGAGAAGGTGGTAAAATTACCGATTTTGAAGATTTTTCATCGTATTATGTAATAGTAACGTACAAAATCAAACAGAGTATGACAAAGAAAAAGAATCAGAAGAAAGCAGAGGCACATGCAAAGAAGAGTGCCGTTGAGACTCTTCGTTTCCAAGCCCACTGGGGACTGAAACAACTTGGCAACGAGGATGGTAATCTGTTCCACAAACTCGTAGATACAGAGGTGGACTTTATTGCTGAACTTGAACTTGCTCAGGATATGTTAGCCATAAAATCACTCGTTGATGGTGTTAAACAGTCTTTTGTGGTGACTCCAACACCAGAAAAAGGAGATTTCGTTAAAAGTCCTACTGCTGTTGCTCTTGAAATAGCACAGGTTGAAGACATCAATAAGATTGGCCTTCCTCTTACATGGAGCGAGATGATTGCACAAAAAATACTGACAATCTATTATCCAGAAGAATACCGGAACCAAATTGTCGATTGGGCAAAAACAAATGGCTATAACATATCAACATACCTCGGTCGCCCAATAGTAAAGTTCAGTAAGTTGTATATAATCATAGATAGAACACGCGCATGAAAAGAATGACAGAAGAGAAGGCAGAGCAGATGCTCGCCTTCATTGCTGATAAGTTTGATACAAACAATCTTCCGTTCGATGATGCTGCTACGTTTGAGTTGTTTCAACGTGCAGACACAGACGGCATCTTCATGATGGAATCCGAATGGGACAAGTATGACCTTCTCCGAATTAAGCCTAAAAATATGGATGAATTAACAGCAGCCATAGCGTTAAGCCATGGATTGGCAGTCAATCCGTATATCTACACCTATCTGAAAGTACAGGAGATACAGCCTTTTACCTATCCAAGGTTCACAGAAATGGAGAGGGTAAAGGAAATCCTTTGTGATACACATGGAATGTTACTGTGGAAGGAGCAGAAAGAAGAAATTCTTGCCTACATAGATTCGCTTTCTGATGAAGAGAAAGAACGCTATAGTTCGGCTATAAAGATTGTGTTACATGAGATAGAATTGCGCCAACATTCCCTCTCGAATAGAAAATTCTTTCGAAACAGAGCAATGATCTGTTACAAACTGGCATACATAAAGGCACATATGCCTGAAGATTTTGAAAGATTAAGAATGAAACTCTGTAACTAATAGGGGGCTGTTCTTAGGAGACATCAATCATCGTAAATCGCGACCCCGAATCAGGGTTCTGGTTTGGAAACCTCATTGTTATTTCGACAATCTGGTTTTGAAAGCATATTAGCGTTTCACGAATCTGGTAAAAAACACAGGGGTGAAACACCACCCCGGCTTATGACAAAGGGCATAGCACGTCGCTATACCCTTGACCACTATATTATGATACTGTGTTTCACGGCTCCATTCCAAGGTTTCGTGCGTCAAGCCACAAATTCCTTCTTGACTCTTTGAACAGTGCCGATTCCTTTTCCTGTGAGTTTTGCAACATCACGGATGGCATACCCCTTATTCAAGAGGTTGATAACCTCTCTATATTCTTCCCTCTTTTTATCCTGGGACTTGGTGGAACCTGTAGGTCTGCCGAGTTTACCGCCTTTCTCTACATACTGCTTTCTTTCTGAGTTCAGTCGAAATGTGATGTTATCACGTTCCAACTGAGCACAGGTAGAAAGGATTGCTATCATAACAGAGGCAAGCAAAGATGGCTTGTCCTCCTTCTCAAGATGCATAAAAGTTTCTTCTCGCATCAGTTCCCATGGCATTTGCGAATTTTTCTACCCCCATCCTTGCTCCGCTATATACCCCTCCAGATCTTCCTGAATTTTGATTAATCCACTATCGGGTAACTTCGCAGCAGCCTTTGTAATACTAAGGAAGTCTCCATCTGGGTACCACTCTTTGAACAAATAGGCTGTGAATCGGGCAACATCTTCAAGTCTAAAATCAAGATAAAACGCGATATTGCGAGTGTAGTGAGCAATGTCCAGCGTCGTAAGAACATTGCCTATTTTGTTTATCTTCTTCTTACGGCCATATTTTCTGGCAAACTCATCCTTGAATGGATTCAAAATTGGGCTTGGTTCTGACTTGTCGAACTTACCACCAGTTTCGGCAAAGGTGCAAACCTTGTGCTGAATGAATGCGTATGATTCTGGGGAGAATCCGAATTGGGTGAGTTCCATCACAGCATATGTTGTTACAACTTTCACTCTTTCTGAGTTTTCGCGTAAGATTCTTTCACGTGATTCTTCTAACGCCTCTGTCGCCTTTTTGAACAAATAGAATCCATCACTGCGGAGTTCATCAATAGCTTTTTGCTTGAACTGCTCCAATTCTTCAGCCTGTCGAGCTTTAAGTTCTTCAATCTGAATGTTGTAGGAGCTTTGCGATTCAACGAGTCGAGTTTGAAGGTCTTCGATACTTCTCTCTTTCTCCGTAATGTCTTGTGTCAATCTGACGATTTCGTTTTCCGATTTCTTGTGGACATTCTCAAGATTCTGATAATCTAGCTCGTATCGGCTTTTACAGAATTCCAATTCCTTCTTTTTCTGGTCTATCTCACTTTGCAGATTATCCAGTTCTTCTTTCTGCTTCGTGCGGATCTCGTCCAGTTGAGCCTTCTGTTGCTTGTGGCATTCTACGATAACCTGTCGGCGTACTAACTCGTTATCTCTTTGTATGCGCAGCTCCGTCTCTTTATCATACTCTTTCCGAAATGCTGCAATTATTCGCTGGTTATCCCGATCTTTGTTTCTTCTCCTTAGTCTATCATATGGATAGTCAGCGGTGAAGATGCAAGATAGAACAGCCATAGTACATAATATGATGACTACAATACAACCTGCAAAATCGCATACATAACTGAAGAACGAATATGGGTGTGCTCCTGCCTGACTTGTCATGTACATGATGGCGACAAACACACCTAATGGGTAGAACAAATACCTTGCCCACCGTGACTTTGCAACGTCACACAAGAAGAGCTTCAGTTCGTTTAAGTAGTCGTACCAAGTATTTCCTTGAATCATACGTTTATACGTGATTTGTGTTTTATACTGATGGGGTGATAATTAGCCTCCAAGAATTGTCTTTCTCTGTACGAGCTATATAGCCTTTGTCTGTAAGGAGTCGCAATTGCTTGTTTACCGCTGTAAGACTGATACCGGCAGCCTCTGCCAATTGAGGTATAGTGCTATTCGGCTGCTCATACATGCGATTCAGTATTATGCTGGTGGTTGCACTACGGAATTTTACACGTTCGCCATCAAACCACCATACATTATCTCCACGCTCAGTCAGGAACTGTATGTCGTAAGACACTTCGTCAATAAAGAGGTTAGTAAAGTAAGTAAGAAACTGTTGAATGTCGCGCTTTGAGGCGTGTGCGCCAAGTGAAGGTGCTGCACCAACAGTCAGGTCTGTACGATGCAACGCCTCTAAATACTCTTTTTTCTTACGGCTACGTACCACTATCATAGGGTAATCATGGCGAGTGAGGATGTAATTGACCATCAATCGGGCTATACGCCCGTTGCCATCTTCAAATGGATGAATACGAATGTACCTATAGTGGAATATTGCAGCAAGTTCTATTGGAGTGAACTTTCCAGATCTTTCTGCATCGTTGAACCAATCTACCAAATCGCTCATCAAAGCAGGAGTCTCTTCGGGCGTAGCATACTCAAATCGGTCTCCATAACGGGTAATGACGGAATTTGGACGAGTTTTGTATTGCCCGGCATGAATGACGTAGCTCGTCTGAACACCTCCAGGCAGTGTGCGATATACTGTGTAATCCTCACGCAAGAGGGTCTTATGTAATGTTCGTATAAAATGCTGCGTCAAAGGAGTCTCTTTAAGTAGAGCCTCCTCCTTCATCATTTTTAGACCAACATTGCTGGCAGTCATTTCGTGTACATCACGAACATCAGCCTCGCCAACAATCTTTCCGAACATGAGCAATATCTCTGTCTGTCCATAAGTCAGTGTATTACCCTCAATATGGTTGCTGTTGTAGTTGAAATCAATAGTGAATCGACGACTTAGCATCTCTCTGTCTCTATCAGACAAAGGCTGCAAAGCGTTCCACTCATTCATCACATTTTCTATACTTTTCATACATGCGCTTTTTGCAAGAAATTACATTAAAAGGTTTATGTCATCAACCTTTATAGACTACAAAGTTACAAAAATTCCATCAAATAATAGTAAAGTAATACACAAAAAGGTGCATTTCGACAACCTTTTTTAGCATTATTCGTTGTTCTTGTGCTATTTCATCCAGCATTTTTGTGGTACTTTGTTTTTGTGATGCAATGTATCGTGCGTGTGCGTATATATTATAATGAGTAATCTGACCAAACAAGATTTTAAAATTTGCTATCTATAGATAACAATAAACAAATCTATATACCTTCTGCTGAATATACTAATCGTCTTATTGTTTCCTATTTTTGTTTGCCTTAACTGCCCTTAATAGATTCCCAAAACGTTCACGCGTGTTTGTAAATCACTGATACACAATACTGTTTATATTCGAGGAGGTCAAATGAGACCAATAAGTAAAGACATAACAAAACACTATCAAATAGCGTGTAGCTCAATGAGTTACACGCTATTTGCATTTTATAGGCTCATGTTTTCTATGTGCTTATTCTGCCTTTTTTTAATGTTGGCTACTATGATGTAAAACGCTTTGATGATGGCGAGCTTACCATCCACGAACTTGTCAATGGCGCATTCGATCCCGCAGAACAAGTCAATGCAAAACAGGCAGAACTCCTTGGCGCAGTCCTCATCGCAGCTATGGATGGCCCAGCTCAAGCTCGTGTAGGTACAGGAGGCGGTGGAAGTAATAGTCATTCTCCTTGGAATGACAAGGATAAAAGAAAGAACGTTAGGCGTTGATGGTATTGTAATAGCTTACGCGCGTGTGAGTATAAATAATGATGAGTGGTCCTTCCCGAATTGGGAATGACCACTCATTTAGCTGATGTCACCTTCGATATATTTTACAGCTGCTTCTTTTATATATTCAGATACATGGTGTCAACCCACGTCCTGAAGACCAATAGCGGTACGCCAAGCCGAGGCTCTTTCACGTTTATGTGGCTCTGCCACACGTTCGTATGCTTCAACGTCAATATATTTATGTATTTCGTTCATGTTTGTTATATGTTCAAATGCTTATCTATCTTCACTTTCTCAATCAATCCATTAGGAAAGATAAACGCCAAATTCTTACTATCCCATGATGGATTTGCCTTGTGGATGATGCGGTGATATGAGGGCGAGAGGATGATGATATTCGAGGTGTCGTTGTTCATACTCTCAGTGAAGGGGATGATGTGATGGGCTTCTACCACCTGAGCGTTGTATTCATCGCCAACCTTCTCGCCTGTCATCTGGCAACGATAGTCGTAGAGAAGTTTTAGGGAATCTCCAATTGAGCGGTCAAGCAGTCTAACCTTCTGCAAGCGAGTAACTTGTTTGATACCAACGCTCTTATCTTCACGCGGTTCGAAGGTTTCAAAGTTGAGTTCCGACATCGTGCTCACTTCAGTCTTCACTTCTGCCTTGACTGTCGTTGTGATGCAATCAGCCACAAAGACGTCGGGTAAATCCGTAGTGCTAAGGGCAAGAAACTCCTGATGTTCCTTGGGTATACGGATGGTGAACTTTCGATTGATGTTTTTCGGTAGGTTCTTGATGCTTTCCACATAGTTCCAGGTCGAAGAGAATACCTCTCGCAATCGTTTCACTAATGCGCATCCTTCGCTGTACCTTATCTGTATTACGTCCGCATGTCCATCATACTTCGTGCGGTCAAAGTCTTGGTTCTTGAGTTGTGCATCATAGCCCACACCATCAATCAACACCTTTACGTTACGTGTCTCCCCATGCTGGGGCATACCCCCAGGCATCGCCTTCAGCAGGTGATGAAACTCCACCGGAATCTGGAATCCCTGACGCAGAGTGGAACGATCTATGAGTTTTTGGTAAAGAAACATAGTATTTAAAAACTTATATAGCCCTCTTGGTCATACCCCTTATGGTACTTCATAATCAGGTCGATCAAAGCCTGCAGTTCAGGGATATCAGAAGACAAATGACGGTTCTCGTAATAGTTGCCCTGGAAACGTTCCGTTGAACCATTCCTCAGCCTCTCTTCCACGTCCGAAGGTATCAGATACGATGACCGATCTGGCAAATAGCGATGAAATTCAGTTATAAAAATCCTGATACCGGCAAGATCATAGTCGCCAAAATGGACATACGGATTGCCAATTCCCATAAGCCAGTTCCTGAGGTCGCACGATTGGGGATAGCGAGACACGAACAGCAGCTGTTTCCCTGGCAGGCACGACTCAAACAGATACCTTTGCTGACGTATGAATCTGAAATTCTCTGGATTCTCGATGCCCACTACTATCACGTCAGACGGAATCACAAAACGCTCCCAATCCGACACGAACACACAGCTTCCTTCCTCTGGTAGGATAACACATGACCTGCCATTTAATTGAGCATCAATAGCCTCATAAGAATTAACAAGAAACCCAGGGAAAGACCTCCTCATCTTCAATTTCGAATTTCCAGAATCCGCAGCCTGAGAAGCACGCAAAGCGCCTCCAGAAGAGCCATCATCCATCAGCAGATTTCTCGTCTTCTTGAGGTCAGCAAAACGCTCGTCAATTCTCGCCAAGGCCTTCACAAACGACTCTCTGTCTACAGCCTTCAAGCTTCTCTTGCTACCTCTCGAAGAACTGACCAGAATACCGTCTCTGACTAGTTCATTCACCCATTCTCCCGTTAATCTGCAGGCAGGCAATGATTCGCCATTACTCAGGGCAATGAGCTTGTCTATCAAACTTCTGGTTATTTTCATTTCTGAGTAATTAACGGACGGACAATAGTTCTCGACTTACTATCCTTGTCCAATAGATAGGTATATCGATAATCTGAAACATTATATGTAGTAGGCGAAGAATTGATCAACAGGATGTTCTTCGAGTTGGCAAATCCCAAAATACCCTTCACGTTCTGTGGATGCAGCTTGCCAATCTCATCCATCATGCAATGCACTTTGAAATCACCGAACTTCTTGCTGACCTGTGACTTGAATACATTGATCAGCATGATGTTGATCATAGCTTTCACCAACGTATCGGTTCCCTCACTACCCACATGCGAGAGCTTCGATGTCCATTGTGTGTCATTATCGTTCTCCACCACTCGGAACTCCAAATCGAACAGGTCGCCCAATGTCATACTCTTCCTGCTCGTATCTTCATTCAGATACTTCATCAGGTCCAGGATATGATCCACAGCCTTGTTGTTCACATCCTCCCGATTATCGGTGGTGAACAGGTCTGCCTCACCCATTGCGAACTGGTTCTCGTCATGGAACTCCTTGATACGCTTCATCAGCTGAACCATCTTGTCCGATGACGGTTTCGATCGGATAGAAATCTGCCGGATGACCTTCACAAACTTCTGAGCATCAAAGTCCTTGTTAATACCCTGAATCACCTTCACCACTTCCGACTCGCGTTTGGTCAAAGCTCCAATCTCCGAAGAGACACGCGCAAGAATCTCAGTGTAGCGTTCACTCGTCCTGTTCCTGTACACCTCAATCATGTTGTTATGGATGAAGTCATCCAGATTCGAAGCAAAGTCCAGATAATCCTCCACAGTCTTCAGCACAACCTTAAAGTTAAAGGTATTCTTGGACGTGAAATTATCGTTGAACAGCACAACCGACTGCTTGAACTGTTCTTCTTTCCTGTGTCTCGAAACGATGATGCCGGTCAAATCCGACACCACCTCTTCAGGCGATTTCAGGGTCTTACGCTCTGGCACATCCCTGAGTATCGGCGGACAAAGATCCGAATTGCCAACAAAGTCATCTGCCTTCCCCAGACCTTGTTTTATCTTCTGCAATTGCTCATTGCACCCGCTTATCTCTTTATTCAATGAAGCAATCTTACGGTCGTAATCCTGTCGCCTCAGTTCGTACTTGTCCTCCAGCTGACCGAGTTTCTCCTGCAGAGTTTTCTTCAAAACCTTGAACTCATCCTCTTTATCCAGTAGTTCTTCTTTATCAGACTGATACTTATAGACGAACTTGCGATTGTTTTCTATATAATCAAGTTCCTTCTCGATGCCGCTGATGGTGTCTTTGCACTTCTCCACAGCACCCGTATCGGCACCCTTTCCCTTCATTTCATTCAGTTCCTGTTGCTGCAAGCGCATGATCTCCGTTTCAGTCGAAGTCTGCTTTGCCTTGACTGCAATTTCTATCTCATTCAGAGCAGCCTTCTGTTCACCTTCAACCTTAGCCACAGCCTGTTCAAACAACTTCTGGGCAGTCTTCAGTTGTTTCTCCTTGTCGTCTCTGGTCTTCGTGATGACGGACTCTGCATCCATCAGCCTGTGGCTCACATCATTCATTTGCTTGTCCAGAGCTGCCTTCTTTTGCTTTTTCTCCTCCTCTGTCTTGTTCAGGAGGTCCTGAATCTTCACATCCAGAGCCTTCACCTTTCCTGGGATAGAATTCCGTTGAGCCTCACAAAGCGACCTTCGTTCACGCATGTCCTTCACCCGGGGAGTGTAGGCCTTTCTCTGCGAATCCAGTTCCACTACCTTCTTCGCTTCAATTTCTGCACACGCCTTCCTCATAGCCTTCAGCTGCTCTTCCAGCCTCTGCTTCTCTGCCTTTATTTCGTCAGGCTTGCGCACACTCATCGGCAGTTCCGTCAGATCCAGTTCCACCCCATAGAGTGTCTTGCCTGCAGTATCCACCTTTTCGGGATGCAATCCTGTACGATACAGTACCTGCTTCTCGTCTATGATCTTTCCGATGTTCTTTTCCCATCCTGTCACATGGCCGTCCAGCCACTCGTAGAGCGAACCTTTCGTACACTCGAGCATCTTATCCAATTCGGCAATCTTCGTCTCTACTTGTTTCATCTCTTGAGCCTTTCGCTCCAGTTCTGCCTTTGCTTCAGACTCTATGTCCTTTACAATAGCTTCATATTCAGTCTGCAACTGCTTCAAGTTGGCATCCAGACTTCTGATGTCGCCAGCCAGTTTCACCTCCTCCTTCTGCAGCTCAACCTTCTTAGCCAGATGCAGATCCATCACATCCTTGTAAGGAGCATAGAACAGCAAAGCGTGCAGGCTCTTCTCACACTCCTGTCTCTCCAGTTTGATGCTATCTATCTGGCTCTCCGCAACTCTTAGTTTTTCTTCAAAAGAAGCTGCAATCTCTCTCTTCTGCTTGTCTCTTTCATCCATCAGCTGTTCCTTTCTCGAGAGAGACTCTGTGCGGATATTGTTCTTCCTATTCTCCTGCAACTGCCTGAAGCCGTCCAATTCCGACTTCACACCATCCACCAGCTTCTTGTATTTGCTGGCAATATCATTGTACTGGCACGTGAGGTCATTGAGTCTCTCCTTCTGAGCCGTCAGCTGTTCCTTCAGCAAAGGTCCCTCATTGCATCTGCGGATTATCTCATCAATACCTATGCTAGTATAGTATTCCTTCTTCGCCTTGCAAGACTTGATTCTGTCATCCGCTACGCCCAGTTGCTTGTTCAGGCCTGATTTCTCAGTCTCGTACTTCTCCTTTACTTCTCCCAGCAGCTTCTGCTGGCGCTCTCTTTCGGCTGTCAGTTTCTCCGTATTCTCTTCAACCAACGGAATACGTTCACGCGAATTTCTGACCGCATAGTTCAGTTCGCCACACAGCTCCCCAATCTGCTGCTTCTGATACAGCAGGTCATGGTAGCAGGCTATCACCTTGTCAGCCTGTAGTCTCACTGCCGATTCCCCCTTGGCATTGGTCCTGAACCAGCACGAAATATCCTTATACTCTTGCTCAAAGTCGGCCACCTGCCCACGATAATAGGCCAGATTGATGTTCGATTCTTCTTCCTCCATCGATCGGATGATGATATCCTTGATGAAGTCGGCATCTAACCTTGAATTAAGGAACACATTCTGTATCGACCGGTAGATGTTCTGGTAGCTCTTCGCCTCCATGAGCTGGAAGTTTCCGAACTCTTTGCCAGCCACCTTGTAGTTGCCGTAGATGATTTCCCTAAACATCTCGTAACGGTCAATCAACTTGCTCATGTAGATGTTTTTGTCCAGACGCGAATTGATGACCTTATACTCCGATGTCACGTCACCAAACTCATCCACCAGCCATTTTCTCTCGAATGGAGCATCTATGAAACGATAGCATGCTCTCCCCGAAGAGCGGAACACCAAAACCGTAAAAGGCCTGTGCTCATGCTCCACCTCATACACGATATAAGAGTTGGGGTTCGGCAGATAAAAGTCGTCAAACGACTTCATCTCCTTCGGAATACCGAGATGCAGTTTGTCCGCATTATAGAAGAACAGGATAGCTCTCAGCAACGTACTCTTGCCCACACCTTGGGTTCCAATGAAGTGTACATTTCCGTCCAGCTTAATTTCCGCATAGCGTATGTTCGCGCTATTGATGAAGACAATTTTCCTTAGTGCTCTCATTGCTCATCCTCCGTTTCATAAATGGTGAGACAATCAATCATTTCTTCGATATAATGGAAAGCCGATGTTACCTTGTAAGTGCCGTCCAGTTCGTTCTCCATCTCCACGAATCCCTGTTTCTCAAGGTCCTTCACCAGACTTTCGACTTTATTCTCCAGACTCTTCTCCTCCGGATACAGTCCTCCGGATTTCTCCTTCAGCTCGATGTCATTGGCAAACTGCTCCATGATGTTCGACTTGCGGAAAGTAAATCCAGGACCGAAGGTGGAGTTAAACACCTTCAGGAAGTCCACACGATCTATCCATTCTGCCATACGCTGGATCTTGTTCTCCAAGTCCACCTTGTTCTCTGTACGAGTGAAGTAATAATAGCTATTTCCACTTTCAAGGATGAAACCGATGCCCTTGTAGTACTCCAGATACTCATTGTAGTCATCCTCAATCGCATCATATAGTTGTGTCTTCTGCTGTGAGACACTATTCTGCGAGATGAAACCTCCTCGACTAAGGATATCGAATATTTCTTTTGTATATCGCATACGAATCCTTTTTAGTTTTGTCTTGAATAAATGAGAGGGTACTCTATGTTCCCCATTGTCTGGTAATTATCTTCCACAGTCAACTCATCAAGATACTGTGTCGCTATCTGACAGAACAGTACCAGTTTATCTTCCTCATCCATCTTCTTACTGTAGTTACCATAGTTCATCACGAAATGAAACAGGTTGTCGCTCGAGGCCATGAAAGCATTCTTCACTTCCGAAGCATCCACAGTCTGCAGCACCTGAGCTTCTGCCTGCATGTCTTCAAGAGTCAATGGTTCTGCCAGCTCACATTTCTTCAGTCTGCTGTTGCCCTTACCGGCTGCCACTTTATGCAGTATTCTCAGTCCCTCATCCGTGTTTCGGAGCATAGGTATCGAGACCTTCAATGTATACTTCGGTCTTGGTTCCATCCAGACTGGATCTGTCTGATTCAGCATAGACCTGATATTGGTATTGGTATCCAGTATTAACTGGTCCTTCAGATACTTCAGCCTCTGTACCTTCTTGACCAGATGGTCCTGGTAGACTATCAGATTGAGATAATTGATTATCTGGCGATCCAGCTCAATGAGGTTGTGATATGCCTCATTCATCTGATACTTCACGTTCGTCACTGTCTCCTTCAACTGCACGTCCATAGCCTCCAGAAAGAATGTCGGTTGCTTTTCATCAATCACCTTCTCACACTCCTTGATGAAGACTGCAATGTCCTTTCTCCTCTCGTCCAGATGCTCCAGCTTTTTTTTCTTGACAGCAAGAGTCGGTTCATTCTTGTAAGTGCTGTCGATGTTTCTCTTCAGATCTATCACACTTCTCAGAATGTTCAGGGCAATAGTGTGAAGGATGCGCTTCACCTCCGTCAGATATGAGTGTTTCTTCGCTGGCGACTTCTCTATCAAATAGTACTCGATATTTTCATTAAGGTTGTCAATGCTTTGCTTCACGCTCGCCACGTTGATTTCCTCATTCACTTCCAGCACTTCCTCGAAGAACTTCAGATACACATCCTCCAGTTCCACAAACTCGCCATTATCCCTGATGACACCATTTCTGCGGAGGAACTCCAGACTTTCCTCCTTCTTGGATGCCAGCTCACGGGCAATATCATAGCGGAAAGAGTACGTCTTGCGTTTGGCAAACATCTCCTTCAATAAGGCTCTCTCCCTATCGAGCCCCCTGATGAGTTCGTCCAGCGAACGAAAATGCGAACGGTTCTCCATATTCTCTTTTTTACCCTTTATTAATCACTTCCCAATGACCTGTTTTCTTACTACCAACTCTGACGATTAACCCTAAGTTTTCTATAACCTTCAATTCTCGTTGCATGGTTTTGAATCCAATGCTAAGCTTATTGGACAAATCGGTAGTGTTTAATTGGACATTTAATTGGACACCCTCTTTTATGCTATTATATATAACTGTTTGACGTTCAGTTAGTTTATTTATATCTAATAATTGGACATTTATCGTATCATCTTTTTGTCCAGTTACATTGACTGTGGTTTTCTTGACGATTTCATAATACCTATCAGACAACTTATAACCATCCTGTGCTGAGATGAGCAATCCTTCGTCGATAAGTTTGCGTAGTGTCACTTCGTCCGTATAGCGTTGGCTATCGCCTTGCGAAGCACGGAAGAGGGCAAGGAGGTCGAAGACGTTGAGTTTGTTGTTCGCTGGCCGGGCATTCTGCAACTCACGAGCATAGAGCATGAAGGCTGGGTACTTGATTTCGCCAGGGAGTCGTAAGCATACCTGCCATTCGTCTGTCAGAGAATAATCAGGCAAACATTTGCCATCCATCAGACAATGGTAGAACATCTTGTCAACGCCTTGTCCGCTCTTCTCGATGAAACCTGCCTTCTGCAAAACTTCGGTGATGAGTTTGCAACGTGGCATACTGTTGACCGTAAGGATATTGTCCACATCCACACCGACTGGAAAACCTCCAGCATTGGTGATGATGAGTTGGTCGGGATATTGCTTGATTACCACATCGCTCTGGATGTACATCACACGATGACAGCATGCATTGAGGATTGCTTCTCGGACAACATCACGGTTGAATGTGGGAATGTCGCCAATGCGGAATCCGTCATTATAGTGTTGTAATGGATTGCTGGCAGGCTGGTTGATGTAGTTCCAGACAGAATCTACCATCAGTACAAGTGGCTCTTGGAATTCCTGACGTGCAGTGTATTCTATCATAGAGTGATATAGGCGGTACTCTACAGTCACGCGATTGCAAAACAAATGCTTGCGTATTGCTTCTGACTTACCAAGAAGAATAAGGGCAGCATTGGTCAGTTGACCACCCTTATTCATGAGGGCGAAATCATGGAGTACCTGCAATGTTGGTGTACTTACAAATTCAGGCTTGTTCCAGCGCTGGGCATAGCCTTGCTTCATCACACGGATGGCTTCTTCGTCAAGGTCTTCAAGCGAGAGTCCTTCGCAGATCTTCTCTGAGAAGTCTGGCTCTGACTCCTGGAGTATCTTGAGATACATGGCATCGGACATTGGCTTTAGTTCTTCGCCAACACGCATCAAAGGAACGTCCTCGAATTTGAAGACCTTGCCGATAGGACGTGATGGAACCTCAATCACAAGTACACGACGGTTCTCTTCATCATAGAGTTCATAAATCTCAGGGCGAATGGTTGTGTCACGATAGATGTCCGACTCCAGCTGTCCGATGGCATTATGTGCCTGGCGAGTGCCTGTGACACGATGCGGATAGTTGTCGTGCATACCTATTACGAGGCGACCGCCACCTTCGTTGCAAAGGGCGATGACATAACCAAGGATGCAACGGCGACGATCCTTCGGATTGGTCTTGCCTCGACCATCGTAGGAAATGTTGCCTCCTTCGCCCGCCTTGAACTCAACGCGGTCTTCGGATTCGCGCATCTGCTGGAGTTGCTGTATGGTGAATTTATTCATTATTGTTGCGGTCTTTATTTCTAGATATGTCAATTAGGTGTTACTATCCAACTGATCTATTTCATCTTCTATTTCCCTCATCTTCTGTTGGAGGAGCATCTATTTGTCGGTGAAGTTGACGGACACCCTCCATTCTGCATCAGCTATTTTTCGTGAAAGATATTCACCGACCTTCTAGTAGAGTTCGATGAGAGCTGTATTGGCAATGCGGATGACATTCTGCCGTGTCTGCCGAATCATCCCCGCAACCTCCGCAAACATCTGCTCGTTGTCTAGAGTGGACAGAGAATCTATATCCTTCATACTCTGCATCTCGGTATTATTGTTTAGCTTCATATTTCTTTTGAAGTCATATTAATGCTAAAAAAATCAATTGTTACTCTACTTTTGTATCAATCTCTGGCAACTCATCAAATCGCAACAAATCATCTACCTGTGTTTCGAGGACTTTTGCAATTTGCATCATCGTTTCAAGGTTTGGTTGGGTGGTATTGGTGATCCATTTTGATACTGTCGCCTGGTCTTTGCCCAATTTATCAGCCAACCATTTATTGTTCAAATCGCGTTCTGCAAGAACGACTCTAATCCTATTAAGTTTCGCCATTTGAAGTTGTTGTCAAATAATCGTTGAATGTCTTATTTTCATTTTCGCTATCAAGCACTGAGAGCTATCAACAGTATATGATTGTTGTGGGCTCGTAGTCTTTGGCTGCAAAGTTACCAAAACTAGGTGAAATATTAACTTGTTTGCTCAAATATTTTTATAAAATGGTCAAGCATTTGACTATTTAGTCAAATGCTTGACCATTAACAAGGCGAAATACGCACTCGCTTTCTCTAAGCACCATAAAGGTTTGCAAAAGCAAGTGTATGGTTCTTGCAATTTTTACCACATCAAACTATATATTTCGGTTGATAAATGTTAAATAATGAAGGTGATAAAGCTAATAATCGCCTCAAAGCCATTGTTGATTCAACTTTAACCGCTAATTTTGCAGCAATCCTACAAAATCAGACATGTAATGATATTAAAAATCGAATTTGAGAATTTCTTTTCTATTAGAGATAGAATAAGAATCGACTTCAGAGCAGGAAACATCAATACAGCTCTTGCACGGGAGTTAAGCCATAATGTGATGGAGTGGAACGGTGTGCCCGTACTTAAAACTATTGGCTTGTTTGGGCCTAACGCTTCTGGCAAATCGAATATTCTGAAAGCCATTACTTTTTGCTGTAGAATGATTTTGGAGTCACATCTTCATAACGAAGGGGTGACATTCAACTTTGAACCTTTCAAATTTGATGGTTGGCAGAAAAAGCCCAGCAAATTCCTTATTGATTTTGTCTGTGAGGATGTGGAGTATGAATACGCTTTTGAGCTGACTCGTGAACGCATCATAAGTGAGAGTCTGTACCATTATCCCGTTGGTAGACGAGCAAAGATATTTGTTCGTAATGCTGATGGAAAGTATAGCTTTGGTACAGGCGTGATGGTCAAGCCTTCAGATGTGGTAATCAATACCAGTGAAAAGAATCTGTTCCTGAGCCGAGCCAGTTCAATGAACAGAGAGATTGCCCAAAAGCTTTATCGCTATTTCATGAACCAAATCCTTCTTGGACTCGTAAATGTGAACGACATAATGGTATTGGATAGTTTCAATGCCTACAAGAAAGTAATACTCAAAGCACTTGAAATATGTGATACGGATATTACAGATATTGAAGCAAGGAAAGAGCAAATGCCGGCTCCTGTGGTTGTGTCTGGACAAACGGAATTGTCATACAAGCTGGTGGATGTGCTTCGCTTTAAGACCTTCCATCGTAACCAAAAGGATATCATGTTCGACATGGACATGGAAGAATCTAACGGTACAAGAAAACTGTTCCAGATTTTGATACGACTCTTGGATGTGGTAAAGAACAAGAAGAGCATTATGATGGACGAGTTTGACATGGGATTGCATACCCGTCTGGCTGATTTCATTCTTGACTTAATTCATGCCTCAGAGAGTAGTCAGTTATTGTTCACTTCCCATAATACGAACCTTATCGGTGTCAAACGACTGAGGCGTGACCAGATTGTATTTGTCAACAAGTCGGAGCAAGGCGCAACGGAAGTGTATTCATTATACGACTTCAAGGATTTCCGTGAGAATATGGATGCCGAAAAGGGATATATACAAGGGCGCTTTGATGCAGTACCTTATGTTGATTCATCGGTATCAAGTATCAAACAATTATTGGAAGGTTGATTATGGCAAGCAAAAGAGAACCGTCACCATCTTTGCGAATGCGAAAGATCGCCCTTGTCATTTGCGAGGGCGAGACAGAGGTCTGCTATATCAACCTTCTGAAATCGTGGTATAAGTCACCCATCAGAATCATTTCGCACATAGAAGGCACAAAGATCACGCCATCGTTGGTTGAGAAGCGTACAAAGGAGCTCAAAATCTCACAATGGGATAAGGTGCACACATTCCTCATGTACGACATGGATGTGCAGGCCATCAACGAGAAACTTCACAAATGCAAGGCAGAAATGCTGCTAAGCAATCCTTGTTTTGAAATATGGTTGCTACTTCATGCCAAAGACCAGAAGGCAGCAATCGAAACGGATGCACTCATCAAAGAATTAAAGAAAAGCGCTCCCGTGTGGAAGAATTATTCCAAATCGGCTTTTACCGACACACAAAAGTCTTTCTTAAACAACAAAACGGATGTTGCTGTTGCTAGAGCAAAGGAATTGCATGAGTTCCAGAATCCATCCACAGGTATTTACAAGTTGATTGAGATGTTGAAAGAAAATGCACGATAGTAGCCTAAAAGCGTAGGTTACTTTCAATGATAGATTCGTTTCAGACTAGGATTAATTACTGAAATTATAGGTTAATTCAATGGAAATGAACAACAATATAGATATTTCTTCAGAAGATATACTATCTTTGCTGAAGCAACAAATAGATTTTCTTGAAAACCAAATGGCGGAAAGATGCGGTATGAAGCTATACAAATCGGCCGATGGTTTTACTCAAGAGAAAATATATGAATATGCTGGTGCAAAGGATTGTGTTGCAACATTGACTTTGAGCCAAGAATCTGCGGAAGTATATGGGGAGTCGTTGACGGTAGTTTTTGTGTATTATCAGAAAGATAGAATGGCACTTGAAAAAGACAGAATGGCTCTTAATGATATATCCAATGTTAAAGCAAAAGAACTTTTGGGAGAGTTAGATGAAACGCTATATACTCAATTGCTTAAAGATGGTATTCCGACAAAGGATATAGTTGAAATGCTAGTTGGACCAGCATCAGAAGAAAATAACACTTATGGAAGTTCACTTTTGCGTAATCCTAAGGTACTGGAGATTCCCTTTCAGAGTGAAGGCAATGGTGACGATATTTTTTTTATGTATGGAGCCTTGTGTCATTTTATTGCAGATGGAATGGAATTGACTCCAGAAGAACATAATGAGTACCTAGCCTATAAGATGGTGCTGGAACGCGAGAAACTAACAGAAAAAGAAAGAAAGGAAATTTTTGATGAGAACGGAGCAATTGTAAATCAAGAAGTCGGGTATTTCTGGCTATTATGGAAAAAAGATACAGGTAAGCTGACAGAAAAGAACAAAACAGACCTGATGCTGTTGTCCCAAAATAGATTAGCTAATCGTTTTGGCATAGCTGATAAAGAACTGCAAAGTATGGGATTAAGTTTTGAAAAGTTGGTAAAGTCTTATCCGGAGAAAGCAGCTCTGTTATTTTCAAAGATTATAAGCTTTCATGAACATCGCTATAATGTGGTTGGTAAACATCTGCTGTATATGAGTTTTGAATCGTTTCTACACATCTACCTTCGCCATGTAAAAGAGCTTGCTGTTGAGAATCAGTTTGGTGAAAGAAGTAAATTTCAATTAGCAGAAAAGGATTTGAAAGCTACCATGGATATTGTTTTGGGTGCTCTGAATGATGAGTATCAAACATATAAAGACGAACATCCAGACAACAGATTCTTCCGGAAAGGGAATATGGCATATTATTACAATGGAGACTATTATGATGTTGACATTTTACCAGATGGCCAAATCGGCAGTTTCTATAAACGTATTGACAAATAAAACTCAAACGCATGAAATACAAACAAAAGTATCGATGAAGCATATTGTAGATTAAAGACTATCGGTGGTTATAGTGCTGTGGCTCCACCTCTTCCCATTCCGAACAGAGAAGTTAAGCACAGTTGCGCCAATGGTACTGAAAATCGGGAGAGTAGGTGACTGCCCAATATAGTCTTCGTCCAAAAAAGCGGATCAATGACGTTAAACTTAAGTGATGCTTATTAAAAATAATATTTATACTATGAAAGTTTTTGATATCAAGAAAACCGGAGTGTAGATTTGCCTTTTTAATAAGAAGGCAAGTTCTACCAAGACCATCCACCTCGCGTGGAATGTTATTGTTAATGTAGTAATCTTAATTGCGGACGTTGCGTAGTTTCTTGCAACTCCTACACCCTTTGGGGCAATTTCAGTAGTAACGGATATTGTCGGTTTGATACCCGATATAAGGAACCTCATTAATCAATAAGGTCTTCAAAAAAATCCTTGGGAGCGTTGGTAAACTCCCAAGGTGCTTTTTAAAAAAGTATATATGCAATGAAGTAGGGCTTGATATTATTCCAATGTAAAAATCAGGAACAATTATAGGAAGAGCTATGTGGCATGTCTTTCTCCATTTACCATTTCATTGTAATTTTCGCATTCCATAACCAATCCAAATCAAGAAAATGTGACAAGTTTGTGATTTTTTCTGTGTTTCCTTTTGGTTATTCGGGGAGAAATTCATCACCTTTGTAGTGATTTTGTAACATGTTGATTATCAATGGCTATTTCCGTTTTTGCGACATGTATGCAACATCCGGTGCTAACGCATTGATAGTCAGTTAAAGTCGTTTTCGAGGAGGTCAAATGAGACGCTCATAGATAAGCGTAGATAAAAGATAGATAAAGGGTGTAACTCAATGAGTTGCGCCCTTTTTCTATTTTCAGGTTTTTATAAAGGATTCTTGAAAACTGGGCATAAATTTTATAAATTTGTATCGGATTTTACCGTCCCCTTAATTAGCGATAAGGTGAACCTTGGCCATTTAACTAACTGAAAAATCAAATACTTATGCCAGCAGCAAAATTTAAAATTATTCGAAAATGCAAGCTTTGCGGAGATGATTTTTTAGCCAAAACCTTGGATTCCTTATATTGTTTACCACGTTGCAGTAAGATAGCGTGGAACGAACGACGGAAAGAAAAACTTTATACAGCCGAAGTATAGTTTAACCCAAATCGGTCATTAGGGCTTGCATGGATTTTGTTTTTTAGAAGAGTGGATTTTGTTTGGCTTTTAATGAGTAATAGCGGGCTATTGCGAATTAAAAACAAGCAAAAGACGCCTTATAAAAAGCAAAAGACTGCAAGCAGTTATTAAAATTATACATTAAACGGCCTAATGACCGATTTGGGTTTAATGCGGTATTGTTTGAGGAAGAATGATGAAAGTGAAGAATATAATGATGGCAGTGGCATTGTGTATATAAAGTTATGTCGCATTTTTGTTACTAATTAGCGTGTAATCATAGACATAGCTATACAAAATCAATGAAAACATAAAAGTTTTATAATGTGAATGATAATAAATGCAAGAAAAAGCGTAACTTTGCACCCGATATCTTATCTCTCATTATGAGATATGGATATGAAGATGCAGACATAATATTGATAGAGACACAAAGCCATATAGTAGTAAGAAAGTAAGATGGCCAAGACTACTTGACGAATTTTGTTTTCATCTACTGGACTGGACAATATGTACTTCTAAGGTGTGATTTTATGAGCAATGTTATTGTAATAATAGCATCGTCATCATACGTGATGGCAGCTAACAGTGACATAAAGTAGATAAAGAAAATGACGCAGGTTTGCTCGTTTCCTTCTTCTACAGCCGACGTAAACAACGATATGTATAACAACAAGTGTTTACCAAAGGGCATCCACGTTGTTGGGGCTGATGAAAAATCGGCTTCAAAAGTAGGAGGAATGTCCATTAACGAAGAACCGGAGGCTCCATGGGGATATTTGTTTATCCAGCATTTTGCAGCTGAAAAGTTCGACAAGATACTTGAAGAAGGCAATTGGGAAGGCGATTTCATTCCAAAGTGTTTCATTCACCGCACCATTGGTTATAAGCGCAAAGCAAATGGCAAAGGTGTAGTCAAAGAAGAGAAACCTTCAGTAAGCGGCCTCGTATTCTTGCAGGGCGAAACTGAAGACCTAAAGAATTTCCTCCAGAAGAATTTTCCACGATACCATCTTGTAAACAATTGCATGACAGGAGAACCGGCATCCATCAAGAACAGCGTCATGAAGCCGTTCATGAAAGTCATGGAGTCGGAACCGGAACGTGTGACTTTCCTTCGTGATCCTTTTGTGAAATTTGCAAGGGAACACGTGAAGCTCCGTGTTCTGACAGGAATCATGGCAGGACAAGAAGGATATGTCGTACGAATATTGCGCGACCGCCAGCTTGTGATGGACCTTGGAGGTTATGCCGTTGCCATCAGCAATGTGCATAACGAAGATTTCGAAATAGCGGAATAAGAAACTAAATCAAATATAAATATGCGTGATTTCAAAGACATCAGAGTCGCAGTGGCCGGCACAGGCTATGTGGGACTGAGTATAGCTACATTGCTATCACAACATCATCATGTAACAGCAGTAGATGTAATACCAGAAAAGGTAGAAAAGCTGAACAACAGGATTTCACCTATTCAGGATGACTATATCGAAAAGTATTTGGCAGAAAAGCCACTTGATCTCCATGCAGTCTTGTCCCCCTCCCTTCAGGGAGGGACGGGGAAGGCTTCTCCTTATGCAGATGCCGATTTTGTGGTTATCGCAGCACCAACTAACTATGACCCGGTAAAGAACTATTTCGACACTACCCATGTGGAAGAAGTAATCGACTTGGTATTGGAAGTGAATCCAGGTGCCGTTATGGTCATCAAGAGTACTATCCCTGTAGGCTATACTCGCAATCTTTACTTGAAATACGCACAGAAGGGAGTAAAGAAGTTCAACCTCCTCTTCTCCCCAGAGTTCCTGCGTGAAAGCAAGGCCTTGTACGACAACCTCTACCCAAGCCGTATCATCGTAGGCTATCCCAAGATTATCGACAAACCGGAGTTTGAAGCCGAGAATAAGGCAATTGAATCAGTAACCGACGTAGAGATGCTGAAAGAATCTGCCAAGACATTCGCTGCCCTCTTGCAGGAAGGAGCTATCAAGGAAAACATCGACACCTTGTTTATGGGTATGAAAGAAGCCGAAGCCGTTAAGCTTTTCGCTAACACTTACCTCGCCCTCCGTGTAAGCTACTTCAATGAGCTCGACACTTACGCAGAAGTAAAGGGCTTGGACAGCAAGGCTATCATCGAAGGCGTAGGTCTTGATCCACGTATCGGTACACATTATAATAACCCGTCATTCGGCTACGGCGGTTACTGCTTGCCGAAAGACACCAAGCAGCTCCTTGCCAACTATCAGGATGTTCCTCAGAACATGATGTCTGCTATTGTTGAGTCTAACCGCACACGTAAGGATTACATCGCCGATGCTGTATTGCGCAAAGCCGGATGGTACGACTATACCAACAACAACCAGTACGGCCATCCCTTCCCTTCAGGGGAGGGTCAGGGAGAGGCTCCCGTTGTCGGCGTCTATCGTCTGACTATGAAGTCAAACAGTGACAACTTCCGTCAGTCTGCAATCCAGGGCATCATGAAGCGCATCAAGGCTAAAGGTGCAGAAGTCATCATCTACGAGCCCACCCTTGAAGACGGCACTACATTCTTCGGCAGCAAGGTAGTCAACAACCTTGATGAATTCAAATCTCAAAGCAAAGCCATCATCGCCAACCGTTTTGACGACTGTTTGAAGGATGTAGAAGAGAAAGTTTATACACGTGACATTTTCCGTCGTGACTAAAGACCCTCCAAACCTCCCTGTTTAGGGAGGCTTACAAGACAAACGAAAAAAACTTCCTCCCCCTCCCCCTAGACAGGGGGACTGAGGGGGTCTTCTTCCTCCCCCTAGACAGGGGGACCGAGGGGGTCTTCTCCCTCCCCCTAAACAGGGGGACCGAGGGGGTCTCAAACTATGGATAGGAAATGGATGACAGCAGATCCTTTGGAGTATGAACTTCTTAAGGAGAATGCGAAGAAGAACCGCCAAAATGCTACTGAGGCAGAATCTGTCTTCTGGTCAATGGTTAAAGCATCAGCATTTGGGCAGAGATGCATCAGACAGCATATTATCCCAAAACGGTCATTAGTCCGTTCAATGTATAATTTTAATAACTGCTTGCAGTCTTTTGCTTTTTATAAGGCGTCTTTTGCTTGTTTTTAATTCGCAATAGCTCGCTATTACTCATTAAAAGCCAAACAAAATCCACTCTTCTAAAAAAGCAAAATACAAGCAAGCCCTAATGACCGATTTGGGATTATTGGTGATTATATAGTAGATTTCCTATTCCGCCGAAGCAGACTGATAGTCGAAATTGATGGCGGTTACCATTTCACTGACGAACAGCAACTCTACGATACTATCAGACAAGAATGGTTAGAAAACCAGGGCTTCAAGGTCATACGTTTCACAAACCAAGAAGTCTTATTTAACCCCGATTATGTCATTACAAAAATAAAACAAAACTTATAACCCTCCCCCAGACAGTTAGCCCAATGTCCTCTTCCTCCCCCTAAACAGGGGGACTGAGGGGGGCTTCCATCCTCCCCCTAAACAGGGGGATCGAGGGGGTCTAAATCCTCCGCTCCCCTCCGGACCATCCCCTAAACAGGGGTAATGAGGGGGTCTTTATGGTAGAACACAACATAAATCTTGAAGGCAAGACAATTCTTGTAACAGGTGCTGCAGGTTTTATTGGCAGCAACCTTGTAAAACGTCTTTTCCACGACGTATAGAACATCAAAGTGATTGGTATTGATTCCATCACAGACTATTATGATGTCAACATCAAATACGAACGACTCAAGGAGATCGAAAATATAGCATCCTCCCTAAACAGGGAGGATCGAGGAGGTTCCTGGACTTTCGTTCATGCATCAATCGCTGATAAAGAAGCCGTAGAAAAGATTTTCACCGAAAACAAAATCGCTGTTGTAGTAAATCTCGCTGCTCAAGCTGGTGTACGTTACAGTATCACTAATCCAGACGCTTACATTCAGAGCAACCTCATTGGTTTCTATAATATCCTTGAAGCTTGCCGCCATCACGAAGTTGAACATCTTGTATATGCTTCTTCTTCTTCAGTTTATGGTAGCAACAAAAAAGTTCCATATTCAACAGACGACAAGGTTGACAATCCCGTTTCCCTTTATGCTGCAACCAAAAAAAGCAACGAGTTGATGGCACATGCCTACAGTAAACTCTATAACATCCCTTCTACAGGCCTTCGCTTCTTCACAGTGTATGGTCCCGCAGGTCGCCCCGACATGGCATACTTCGGATTCACCAACAAACTGGTGAAAGGCGAAACCATCAAGATTTTCAACTATGGCAATTGCAAGCGTGACTTCACATTCGTTGACGACATCGTAGAAGGTGTAGTCCGTATCACGCAGCATGCACCTGAAAAGCAGAATGGCGAAGATGGTCTGCCAATTCCTCCATATAAAGTATATAATATTGGCAACAACTCTCCAGAAAACCTCCTTGATTTCGTTACTATCCTTCAAGAAGAATTGGTTCGTGCAGGAGTATTGCCAAAGGATTATGACTTTGAAGCCCACAAGGAACTTGTACCGATGCAGCCAGGAGATGTTCCAGTAACCTATGCAGATACAACCCCATTAGAGCAGGACTTTGGGTTTAAGCCGAACACAAGTCTAAGAGAAGGATTGAGATGCTTTGCTGAATGGTACGCTCGTTATTACAACAATTAATTCTTGTTCATGATAGTACAACTTACAATCGCTGGCGTTAGTCGAGAATAATTCAACATTCATGCTCTGGCAAGCGGTAAAGCCGATAACAACACTCAATAATCAAAATTGTGCCAATATTCTTGTAAATATTGAATATATCCTTTATCTTTGTGTTATAATACAAATTTAATATTAGGGTTATGCGATACACAGAAGAACGATATATCAGTTTGCTGACCGATTTCGGTTTCAAGCGAATTTTTGGCACTAATCCCAACAAGGATTTGTTAATTGATTTTCTCAACTCTCTGTTTGATGGTGAACAAGTTGTAAAGAACGTGACATTCCTTAATAGTGAGCATGTTGGTGATGTACGTACAGACCGCAAGGCTATATTCGACGTATATTGTGAGAATGAAAAAGGCGAGAAGTTTATCGTTGAGATGCAGAATGCCAGTCAGAAATACTTCAAAGACCGTTCCCTATATTATGCCACATTCCCTATTCTTGAGCAAGCGAAAAAAGGAGAAGTATGGAATTATGAACTCAAGCATGTTTATGTTGTTGCATTACTCAACTACGACATGACAGATTCTGCTTTTGCACAAGATACAATCAATCACGACATCGGCTTGCTTGACAAGCAGACACATAAAGTGTTCAACGATAAACTCACATTTAAGTATGTTGAAATAGCCAAGTTCAAAAAGAGTATAGAAGAACTGAAGACCAATTATGACAAGTGGATTTATGTTCTTCAAAACCTCTCGCGTCTTGACCGTCAACCCAGGTATCTCCAGACAGAAGTCTTTAGTCGTTTGTTTAATCAGGCTGAAATCGCAAGATTCTCAAAAACAGAACTTCGTGAATATGAGGACAGTCTTAAAGCTTATCGCGACATGAAGAACTCGCTGGATAATGCAGAAGAGAAAGGTATTGCAAAAGGACTTGCAAAAGGTCGTGCTGAAGGCAAAAAAGACAAAGCTGTAGAAATAGCAAAAAAACTTCTTGAAATGGATATGCCTATTGACGCTATAATGAAAGCAACAGGCCTTTCACAGGAAGAGATAACTAAACTTTAAGTTTTATAAATGATTACCTTATCCTCCAAAACTATACCGTTGACGCTATTCGTCTTTGTCAGATTCTTGGCAACACCACAAAAGTCAACATGCTGAAAGTCTGCAAGAAGTTCGACCTTGCTCTGCAAGGCAAGAAAGGACCATCGGCAAAAGACCTGAGAAAGATGGCGTTTATGAAGGATCTGTATGGGGAATAAACATACTACAAGGCATCATGTAAGTACAGCCTTTATTCAAAATACTGATGCGGTTAACCCACTGAAAAATAGTGGGTACGCTGTATTGATGGTTTACATTTAACGACTTGCTTAATGCTATTCGTAAGGAGGCAATTTAACTGCGACTCATTATGTTGCCAGTGACTTATGCAGACACAACACCACTGGAGCAAGACTTTGGGTTTAAGCCAAATACAAGTTTGAGAGAGGGATTGAGACAATATTCTCACAACTTACAGACCAGTTCCTGGTCATCAGGAACTACGCGAAAATAACGAATGGTTTGTTTGCCAGAATCATTGGCAAAATTAGTGCACTTACCATTCTGCAATACGTAAACTTCATTAACGACAAGCCCATTGGCAGAATTAAGTATGCACTAAATTAATTCCGCCAACAGGTAATTAAACATATAAAAGTGACTCACACATCTAATAGCAACTCTAGAATAGCCAAGAACACTTTGCTTCTGTATATACGAATGTTCTTCATAATGGGCATATCGTTATATACTTCCCGAGTGATACTTAATACACTAGGAGTGGAAGACTTTGGTATATATAATGTAGTTGGAGGCCTTGTGAGCATGTTTGGCTTTTTAAACAGTTCCATGTCGGCAGCAACTCAACGCTATATTACATTTGAACTAGGCAAAGGTGACGAAAAGAGTTTGAATAAGATATTCAGCCTGTCTCTACAAATACATGTTCTTATTGCTATTGTCACGGTGTTACTAATTGAATCTGTAGGCTTATGGTTCTTATACTACAAGATGACAATACCGCCAGAGCGAATGACAGCAGCCTTCTGGGTACTTCAAGCATCAGCATTAACATTTATATTCTCAATAATGTCTGTGCCATACAATGCTGACATTATTGCCCACGAACGTATGTCTGCTTTTGCTTATATCTCAATAGTTGAAGCCGTGTTAAAATTGGCAATTGTTTTTATGTTGTTGGCTGTACCTTTTGACAAGCTCATAGTTTACGCTTTATTACTCTCTTTAGTCCAGTTGTCTATTCAATTATGTTATATGTTCTATTGTCACAGACATTTCCATGAATCAAGATATAGACACGCCAAGGATTGGAGCTTGTTTAGAGAGATGACATCATTCGGAGCTTGGAATTTGTTTGGTGGGTTGTCAAGCATCTCCTTCAATCAAGGATTGAGCATGTTGCTTAATGTATTTTTTAATCCTGCTGTTAATGCAGCCCGTGCTATTGCCACACAAGTACAGGCTGCAATTCAGATGTTTATCACAAATTTTCAAACGGCTCTTAACCCACAGATAGTGAAAACCTATGCACAAAAAGATTTTGAATCAATGCATACACTGATGTTCAGAAGCTCACGATTCTCTTTTTTCTTGATGTATTTGTTAAGTTTGCCAGTCTTGTTAGAAACCCCGTTGATATTGCAGATATGGTTGAAGACAGTACCTGAAAATACCGTTGTCTTCTTGCGTTTGATAATATGCACCACGCTTATTTATACTATTATCAATCCTATTCTTACAGCTAATAACGCTACAGGTAAAGTACGGACATATTATATAGTATGTGGAAGCTTAATGATTTCGATATTACCAATTTCATATATCGTATTACGAATGGGAGGACCAGCATATAGTGTATTCATAGTACATTTCTGTATCGAATTTTTAGCGCAGATAGCAAGGCTAGTTATGGTAAGAAAGCGATTAAAGCTTTCTATCAGAATATATATATTAAAGGTCTATATTCCAATTATTGTGGTTGCAATAGTCGCAGCTATTATTCCATTGCTTGTTGTCAATCTGATTTCTTATGGCATAATACAGTTTATTGCGGTATCTATTGTCTCTGTGATATCAGTTGCGGCAACATCATTCTTGATTGGTCTTACAGAATCGGAGCGACTTTTTTTTATTGATAAGTACAAATTGGTTGCGGCAAAGATAAAGAAATGATCAAAATAAAGAACGTACAAGATTGTTGCGGATGCTCAGCTTGCGTCCAGCGCTGCCCCAAGCAATGCATAACGATGGCAGAGGATAATGAAGGCTTTCTTTATCCACAAGTAGATACTTCAAAATGTGTAGATTGTCATTTGTGTGAGAAGGTATGCCCTGTAATCAATCAAGACGAGGCACGTACTCCGTTGGAAGTTTATGCAGCAAAGAATTCGGATGATGATATTAGACTCAAAAGTTCATCAGGCGGGATCTTTACTTTGTTGGCCGAACAGACAATAAAGGGTGGTGGCGTTGTATTCGGTGCTTGCTGGGATAAAGATTGGAATGTCAAGCACGATTATATTGACAATATAAGTGATTTGCAGAGATTCCGTAGTTCAAAGTACTTGCAAAGTGTAATAGGTGATAATTATCTAAAGGCAGAGCAATTTTTGAAAACAGGTCGCAAGGTGATGTTTACAGGCACGCCATGCCAGATAGCAGGACTTAAACATTTCCTACGCAAAGAATATGATAATTTACTTGCTGTTGAGATTATCTGTCATAGTGTACCAAGTCCAGGAGTATGGCAACAATACCTAACTACAAGACTGCATACATTGAAATGGAACAAGTCTGATATTAGAAATATCTCGTTCAGAGACAAAAAAACAGGTTGGAAAACTTACTCATTTGTAATAGAAAATAAAGACGGTAACAGCTTTATCGAATTAAGTAGCAAGAATGCTTTTATGCGAGGATTTCTTGCAGACTTGTATACGCGTCCTTCTTGTCATGCTTGTCCTGCCAAACAGCTAAGAAGTGGTAGTGACTTAACATTGGGGGATTTCTGGGGTATTGAATCTTTGATGCCTGAAATAGATGACGATAAGGGCGTTTCAGCTATCATTGTAAACTCAGACAAAGGAAAGCAAGTTTTGCATAATATAAATGTTGAGTTGTATGAAGTTCAATATGATAAATTGACAACAAGAAATCCTGCATTGGTTAAATCTTTTCCAATAACTCCTAAACGAACCGAGTTTTTTAAGGAAGACGGACTTTCTTTTGAAGAGAAGGTGAAGAGATTAGCAAAGAAACCATTCTCAATAAAAACTTTAGCGTATCGTATTGTACGGAAGGTAATTCCGAATATGGTTGTGGAACAGTTTAAACTGCTTCTTAGGTAATAAGAAAAAAGAAAAGAACTAATGAAACGTTATGCATATCGTGGAACATCATTCGATATTCCAGCAAATAAGAAATTTTGGAAGCAGTGTGGTGATTATGATTCTCTAATTCAATTTGAGGAGTGTTGCTATCGCGCTTTGCTTGAAAGATACAAAGAAGAGAAAAGTAAAGATAATAGCTTATCTTTTGAGTTGTTTACTAAAAAAATAGCAATTGAAACAAAGGTAAATCAAGGATTCTTTGATTTTGATAACTATGAAAACAGTTTGTATGCCTCATATCTTATCTATCCTTACGGTGCTTTCGATTGTTTCATACAAGATATAATAAAGGATTTAAAAGATTTCCTGATAAATATAAAGATAGACAAACAAAAAGGTAAAGGAACTAAGCTTTCTCAGTTGCTTAAGCAACTAAAAACAAGAGGTATTGATGTTAAAATAGAACAATTCAAAAAAGATCTATTTGAATATTACCGCTTACGCAGAAATTCTGTAGCCCATATGTTGCCAGAAACCACATACATTAGTGCTTTCAATAAATCAGTAAAGTCAAGACATTTGGTTAACAAAACTTACCAAAATCAACCTAATGCATTGACATCATATGATAAAATGACGTTTGATGATTTTGTTGTTTGTACAGCCAACCTAAAGAATATATCTGACATTATCACACGAACAATAGAAAAGAAAATAAATTGGAAGAAGATAGGTAAATCTCATCCTTCTTGGATTAACTACAATAAAATAAATGCAATATGTAGTTTTGAAAAACAAAAGAAAATAGATTTTGTTCGAAAGGTTATTGAAGTCAGGTATGGGGTTAAGTTATCAGATGAATTGTGTAAATCATTTTTATAACTGAACTAACAATATGGATTATAAGAAGAATGATATAGTGCGTTTAAGGAATGAATATTTTGATAAGATAAAATCAAAATTATTTTTTTCTCAAAATATATTTTTCATAGATCAGTTCCTAGATGATGGCGATTTTGTGTTATTGAGAAATGTTGATATAACTGTTCCGTCTTCTGAGATACGTCCCGTAAAGATTGATGGCAAAGAGGATAGGTATATATATTATGATCCTGTAATAGCAGCTGATGTGGTTCACCCTGACGAACCTGTAAAATGCCATCACGTAGACAGAGATGAGTATTATCTTCAGAAGATGAAGACTTGTTTTGATTCGAAAGGTCAATCTTACTATGATATACTGAATGAGGAGCATTTTGTATATGTACATGAACTACAGCATAGCAAACCTTATATAAGTAGAGACCTAAGAATTAATTATAAGGTGTCACCATTCATTAAGCCTTTGCCTTCTAAAATGAAGTTGGAAACAGTTGCAACGGTGATGACTTATAGAAAATATTTAGATACTCAGCATGAATGGGATAATTGTATAAAAGTCTACATCGAAAAAAAAATTTGTCAATCAAAGATGGTTGCCACATCTGTATGTACTGAGAAAACAGCTTATGTACTGCTTTTCGAAAATGACAACCGTTTTGATGCTAAATATTCAGAATTTTACATAAACTCATCAATAGGTAAACTATTCCTTCTAAACAAAACGACAAAAGGAAAATTAGAAGGTAATGTTACAATAGCAAATCTAAGAAAGTTAGTAATACGATGGGAGGATATATACAAAGAATGTTGTGTCTATCTTGAATGTTTAACTCAAGTTGTATATGTGTATGAAAAAAGACTAGGAAGTAATATACCTGCATTAACTGGTTTATTGAGCTTCCTTTCTCAGGTGCGCGATGCGATGGTTATGGAAATGATTATGCCAGATCTTTTTAGAAAGGCTAATTTTTCTGTTTTAAAGAAGTGGAAACATGATACAGATGCAATAATGCTTGATTCCTATCTTGCAGAAGAAGCTTCTGATAAGCAGATCGAACTTATAGAGAAATTGATAAAAGCTATAGGTTCTAATAATGATGGTATCGTAAATGAAATGGCAAAATACCGGATTTATATGCTGGAATTTATGCGGTTTGCAGAACAAAACAAAACGGATTTATGAGTTGGAGAATTAATCAAATAGAAGTCAAGAATTTCAAGTTCTTCAAAAATACATTCACTTTAAATATTGATAGAAAAAACATCCTGCTTTATGGAGAAAATGGAGCAGGAAAAAGTTCTATTTATTGGAGTGTGTTTACTCATTTTCAAGCTTATGCAAAAGAACAAGCAGAAGCTCAGAAATATTTTACCGCAAATCATCCCCAAAATCTAAGAAACAGATTTGTGGATGAACGTGAAGGCTCTTACATAAAAATAAGTTTTTATGATGGTAATAGCGAAACTAAAAGCATAGTAGACTCTGATGTGGAATACTATCCTGCTAATGAGGAAACGCTGCGCTTTATGCGTGGAACTGCCATGTCGAGTGATTTCTTGAATTACAAGATACTATCTTCGTTGTTTGATTTTAAAAATAGTGAAGATAATCAGGTATTCAGTATATTCGAAAAAGAGATTCTACCATATATTGATTTTGATGAGCCATATCAAAAGATAGACGGTACGCCGACCAATATATTGAATGCTGGTGAATGGTGGGGATACATCAAGAGGATTATTAATACAGATGGTGTTATTCCACGTAATGAAAAGAAATATTCAAGTTTTAACCGTGGAACTGCCCAATACAAAGCTTATCAAGAACGCATTTCTTCTTTTAATAGGTTACTTAAAAATAAGTTGCAATTTCTTGTCCTCCGAGCAAATGCTATAATAGAAGATGTATTTAATATTGAAGCAAAAATTGAGTTGACGGTTAGTGATGCTATATTCAACAGGTATATTGGATTTAGAAATTATAGCGCAACACTTGAATCTCCTAAGATATATCTGAAAGCGAGGATGACTTCGTCATTATTGGCTAATGATGCGTTGATAGAACATCCGCGTTCTTTCTTTAATGAAGCGAAAATCACATGTATGGCATTAGCCTTACGTTTAGCTATATTGGAAGATCATGCTACAACAGATGAATTTCCTTCCGTTCTTCTCATTGATGATTTGCTTATAAGTCTTGACATGCCATTTCGTAGAATGGTAATAAAACAGTTATTGACATATTCAAATCGCTTTCAAACTTTTATATTTACTCACGATAGAGCGTTTTTCCATCTAGTTATGAGTGAGATAAAACAACTTGGGAAAACTAATGACTGGACAAGCTTTAATCTTTATGTAAAGAAAGATGATACAGGTTGCCTTCAACCAGCACTTGTATTAGAGGAAAGCTACATAGCAAAAGCAAAAGCTCATCTCTATATGTTGGAGATACCTGCTTCTGTGAATGCTCTACGAAAGGCTGCTGAGAAGATTTTGAAGAACATCCTTTCTCAAAACGAAATCTTACAGATAATCTTTGAACAAGGTTATTGTAACCTAAGCAAGATGATTGGAATATTTCAAAACAAGTATGCTAAATTGTTAGGCTTGGAATCATTGGCTGCACATCTGCAAGATGATCGTAAACTTTTATTAAATCCTTTCTCTCATGATGACATAGAGACTCCTTTCTATCGTAGAGAGTTGGAGAAAACGATAGAAGAAATAGAGCTACTTGGTAGAATACATAAGAATGTTATTGTGGACTATGAAAAAGTAAGAACTGTTGAATACAAGATGAGAGTAACTAAGGATGGAACATCTAATGAAGTTACCATATTGTTTTTGGAACAATTCAACTCTTTTGAGTACAATGGCGATATTTATTACAGCAATCCCAACGTTTTTGTTCGTGATTCATATAATGAAGGGCAGATACAATGTAAAGAATGGGGATTAAATAAACTTTTGGCAAGAATGTGTCATTATATAGGTCTTAATGCCGAAACAAAACAGAAAATTCAGGAGTGTCTGTATGATATGGGTGGAAATTTATTAATTTAAAGAGATTGATATGAAAATAGGAATACTGACTCAACCACTTCATGCTAACTATGGAGGATTGTTGCAGAACTATGCTTTGCAACAAACACTCATTAGAGCTGGGCACGAAGTTGAAACTGTAGATTGGGAAGGGGCTGGTAAAGGACTCCGTTGTTTATTGTACGATATAAAAGTAAAAACGTTTCATTTCCTTTCCCCAAGCAAATATCCCCAAATGAGATATAGGCCAAATGCAAAGGAAAGAGCAATTATTCAGCGTAATACTAATCACTTTATCAATACATACATAAAGCATACAGAGACTATTCATTCATACGATGGATTTGTAAAGCAAGCAGAAGAAGGAGGATATAGAGCTTTTGTAGTAGGTAGCGACCAGTGTTGGCGTCCATGTTACAACACGTTTTTAAAATCAATGTTCCTTGACTTTGTGAAAGACAAACAAGTGAAGCGCATTGCTTATGCGGCATCTTTCGGTACAGACAAGTGGGAGTTTACTCCACAGCAGACTAGAGGCTGTAAGGCTTTAGCACAACAGTTCAATCTCGTAACCGTTCGAGAAGACTCTGGAGTTAAGCTTTGCAAAGAGCATTTAGGTGTAGATGCCGTTCATGTGCTTGACCCAACTATGCTTCTGACTAAAGAGGATTATATACAATTGATAGAACAAGAGAAAGAACCGAAATCTAGCGGAACACTTTTCAATTATATTCTTGATCCTGATGAAAAGAAGGCTGCTTTTATACAACATATAGCTGAGGCTAATGAACTGAGGTCTTTTCAAGTATTACCTAAATGCCAAGCAGAAACCCGGACAAAAAAAGATGTAAAGACTCGAATCGAGGATTGTGTTTTCCCCGGTGTCACCGCATGGCTTCGCTCATTTATGGATGCAGAGATGACGGTTGTTGACAGTTTCCACGGAATGGTTTTCTCAATCCTCTTCAACAAGCCTTTCTGGGTGATAGGAAACGCAGAAAGAGGTATGAGCCGATTTACATCCCTTTTGAAGACCTTTCATCTTGAAGACAGACTACTGGATGCAGACAAACTCGACAATATAGATATTTCCAAGCCTATTGATTGGGCAGTGGTTAATGGCATATTGGAAGAGAAGAGAAGTGAAAGTAAAGACTTGTTATTAGCTCAGCTGAATGAGTAAACTGTATTATTCACTCTTTGCCACTTTATTCCTCTCTGGCTTATATGCTTTGAGGAGTGATATCGAAACCTACGTTAGCGAAATATGGGTAGGCAAGTCGTTTGGTTATGTATACAAAGCATGTACCACAAACGGTTGGTTCAATTTTCTATTCGCCCTGACATTAATATGCCTTTTCGCTACAATAGGCAAGAATGTATATCATAGTAAAGGCAATACCCTGAGATGTATAAGCTGTAGTTTTTCCATTGTTTACCTTCTCACCAACAATCATTGGATATTTCCTAAACTATTTTTTATTGATACCGATTATGGTTCTCTTTTGATCATTTTATTGATAGCTATACTTATCCTTGATATAACAGCATTGGCGAGGGAATATCTTTCCCTTGGCAATTCAAACGCAAATGGCACTTATGCTGATGACAAAAAGGGATATTGCATGGATGGAGTATATTGCGAGCTCAGAGAAACCGGATGGGATAATTACGTTAGTAATCTGTTGGCGCTTATGCCAAAGAGCCGTTTGAAAAAAGAATCACTGGCAATCGGCATTTCGGGAAATTGGGGCAGTGGCAAGACTTCATTCCTCAAGAGCATGCAGAAACAAATGGATGCAGACTATAGAGTGGTATCCTTCAATCCCTGGACATGTACTGACAAGGAACAGATCATCTCTCAGTTTTTTGCATTGATGAGTAATCAAACTGAATATAATGACAGGCCGTTGCAGGATGCTATCCAGAAATATCGTGATATTGTGCTTGATGCTGATATCCATCCTTCTCTTACATTTCTCGCTAAGATACTCCCGTTGAATAAAAGGGAAGAGACCCTAGAGTCGCTTAAGGATAAGATAGAAGAGGCTATAGCAACGAATGATTCAAAGCCATTTGCCATATTTATTGACGACCTTGACCGGTTGGAGGGCAATGAATTGTTTGAGGTGTTACGGCTAATCAGAATTACAGCAAACTTCCGCAATGTAGTATTCATCGTAGCGTATGACCGTGACTATATCTGCAATGTATTAAACGAGTCAAAAAACATAAAACGCGCAGAGGAATATATTCAGAAGATATTCCATCTGGAAGTTTCTTTGCCCAAGTTTGAGGATGAAACATTGCTTGATGTATTTATGGAGGAGATTGTTCGTATAGCCGCACTCAATGAAAGCAACGCATCAATACTAAAACGGTCTATCAGACAACTGCTTGATGCTGATGGATTGTCATTCACCGAATATGTTCCTAATTTCCGGCAAGCCAGGCGATTTGCCAATGTCTTTGCTGTAAACCTGAAATCAATTATTAGTCACACTAAGGATTTTGTCACCAAGGATTTTGTAGGAATAGAGCTTTTACACTTCGCATTCCCTGACATCCATCGCACATTGATGTATAAGCCGATGACTTTGCTGAAACAACGTCCTGTAACATTGTCCAAAGCAAGACTGTTGGTTTATGAAAGCGATAACAATACACCCTGCGACAGACTATTAAAGAGGCTGTTCCCTAATAACAGCGAGACTGAAAAATCATCTCGGGAGATTCGTTCGCAAATCAGCTTTGCTAATTATTTCTGCTATCGTCTGCCAAAAAACGTCATTGGTGCGACAGAATTTGAAATGCTCATGATAGAAAACGATGTTGAAGAAGTAAGAAAAAACATACAAGAGTGGTCGCAGAAAGAAGATTCGAGAAATTCTCTCTATGAGCACTTTAGGAGTTACTACATGCATGGGTATCAGAATGTCAAGGTTATGCGCAATTATATGTGCGCATTATTAGAGTTCCTTCCATGGCTAACCAAGAAAGGTATCACAGAGATAATGTCGGAAAGATACTGGATACGTACAGGAGTTGACGTGGATGAATTGCAAAAACAACTAATATCTTTGTTTGAATATTCTATTGGCAAAGGAAAGTTTCTCGAGAAGATAAATCATCTATTAGCTTCCTTTTATAATGCATACCCAGATGATTACGAACCAGATGATATTGCATTGGATTTATTTGAAAGGAACCAACTTGAAATGCTTGCAGGAATGTCGTTAGTGAAATACATAGAGATAAATGGAAAGCCATCACCAGGTGAAATATCCCACAAAGGAACTCCTTTTAATAGATTCCTTAAATCGGGTTGTTATGTTCGAAGTTATTACAGGGAAGGTGATGAATATGTTGGTATTGATACCAATCTTATGTGTGATGAATTGATAATCCAATATCAGAACACAGAGTCCGATTATGCTACTTTCTGCGATTTTATTCAGCCATACCTAATAAAGACGGACGTTCCTGCCGAAGAGGAATATGAAGCAAAGAGTATAGCAACGAATATATGTTCTATCTTTGATAGTTATTCTATCTTTGAGAAGTTTGTTCGTGCCACGTTCAGACCGAATGAAGAGATAGAACAGAAACTGAAGTATATACGTAATATAGTGTCTTGATAAAATGATAAGACAAAATGAAAATATGCCAAAAGTAAGTATTATAGTCCCCGTATTTAAAGCGGAGAAATATCTAAACCGTTGCATTGACAGCATACTTGCCCAAACATTTACCGATTGGGAATTGTTGTTAATTGATGATGGTTCCCCAGATCGAAGTGGTGATATTTGTGATGAGTATGCAAAGCGTGATAACCGTATAAAGGTTTTCCATAAAGAGAATGGTGGAGTAAGTTCAGCCCGAAACTTAGGGTTGGACAATATTGGAGGTGATTTTGTTACATTTGTAGACAGCGATGACTGGTTATTAGAAAATACTTTAACATTGTGTTCTTCATATTTCGATAAATATGAAATAGTAAGATTCTCTATGGTATACATAGAATCGTTGGGCGGAGATAATAATCGAAAACTTGTTCTACCATTCTCAAAATCGAAGAACGCTATTATGCAAAGAATTTTGGAAAGAAATTCTCTGCTTGGTGTGTGGGGAGGCGTATATAAGGCTGATTTATTTAATAATCCTTCAATACGCTTTAATTCCAATTTGGTAATGGCTGAAGATTGGTTAGTACTCAGCCTATTAGTAAATAGATGCCAAAGTATTATTGATTTGTCAGATGTTTGCTATTGCTATAATATATCGAACGAAAGTAGTTGTTCCAATAATCCTTCATTTAATAAAGTAGAACAATGTTTTGTAGCACAAAAATACATAGCCAAGCAAATAGATAATACAGATATGTATAATAAGAGTATGAATTCAGCTAAAATACTTTTGTTTAAAGCTGCTATAAATGCTTTATTAAGAGAAAAGAAACTTGTGTCAACAATAAGAACTATAAGAAGACTAAAAAGAGAATATGTTTATCCTTCATTCTTTTCTATATGCAATTACAGGTTGTCCCTAATTGAGAAAATAGCCCTTATTGTCGGACGAATCATATAAACTTTAAAATTTATTTCTATTTAAATGCGAAGTATTTCAGTAAAAAATAGAAAAACAGGTATCTATACATTATTGATAACAGTAACGTTATTGTTACATATTTTCAATAATTTGCAGTTAAATGAATCTATCAAGTTTTTTCATTTGGGAGCAGGACTTTCATTATTTTATGCTTTGTTCTTTCTTCGAAGGAGAATTGGGAAAATTGGGAAAATCGCTTTGGCGTTTGTTACAACGTCTTTTTTTTCTTGTATACTATCTCCATATGAACAATCCTTAAGTGTGTGGATAAAGCTTTGTATAATCATTGGCGCAACATTATTTGTCATTACTATACCGATAAGAAGATTAGTTATAGGAGTAAATATAATAATACCTATTGCATTAATAGCTCTTGTAAAAGAATATTTTGGGGGCGTATATTATCGTTATCAAGGATTTTATGAAGATCCGAACTATATGTGTACAACATTATTAGTACTATTTTTCTATCTACAACTATTATGGGAAATGTATAGAATAAAGATTGTCCGTATAGGTGTTCTATTTGAAATGTTAGTTTTATTATTTTTAGTATCGACAAGTATTTCACGAACAGGTTTGGTATGTTTTTCTGTAATGGCAATAGGGTTCTTTTGGGATAATTTTTTGAAGAATAAAAGTTTGGCTATTATAGGGGCATTGTCTATAGCATGTCTTACAATCTACTTTGCTCCCAAATTAGTAGAGCAGGCCTTGGAGAATTATACAATGCGAGAGACGGAAAATAGTGATACTTTAGGGCATGCTTCTGATCTAAGAAAAGAGATATCAATGAGAGGGGTAAACTTTGTGCTAACTCACCCTGTTTATTGTATATTAGGCATGGGAGAAGGAACTACATCCCATGCTTATTCAGTGCCTGGATTTCACGTTAGAACACACCATGGTGATCATAATACAATAACGTGTTGTTTTGCAGAACAAGGTTTAGCCGGATTTTTGCTAATGATGATGTTATATTATAACATCTACAAAAGAATTCGTGGTAAAAGAGGCCCTCGCTTGAAAAAGATAAAACTGATAAGTACGGTTTCATTGTTTATATTTATAATATTTTCTATGTCAATTAATCAGATGGTATATTTACCATTTTGGTTTATGATATTTACATTATCTAATATTGCTCAAAATGAAGATTCTGCATATAGCTTACTTCGGTAGAAGTGGCAAATTAAATGGTATATATGAGGCGGTAACTTGTTTGGCAAAAGCCCAAATAAAGTTGAATAATAATGTGAAGATTGCTATTACAACAAAGCAGTCTGTTGTAGATGAACAATTTATATATTATATACCTACAACAAAAGAATTTAAGACTTTACTTGAAAGTTACAAGCCTGACATCGTAGTGTTTAACTCTCTGTATGAAATACAGCAGATAACTTTTTCGTACTTATTGAGGAAAAGGAATATCCCTTACGTATTGGTGTTTCATGGTGGAGCATCAAGAGATAATGCAAAGAAGGGATGGCTGAAAAAGAAAATAGCAAATCTGCTATTGTTTAATTGGTTTATACATAAGGCAAAGGCAGTAGTATATCTCAGTGGAAATGAATACCAAAAGTCAGTTTTTAAGAGAACAAATAAAAACTATACTATATTGCCTAATGGGGTAAACGTTCCTAATGATATAATTCCCAATCGTGTAGTTCAGAAAAAGATGAATATAACATTCTTATCACGTATTGACTATTATGGTAAGGGAATAGACGTATTATTGGAGGCTGTTAAGAAATTGCAATGTGAAGGATGGAAAGATAAATTAGAATTTAATTTCTATGGAAATAAGTATGATGATACTTACAAATTACTGCTTGAATATGGTGATTTCGTAAAATATCATGGTTTTGTTGCTGGTAATGAAAAAGCTGAAGTATTAAAGAAAGCTTCAATAAACATTCTGCCATCTAGATCAGAAGGTATGCCTATGACAATTCTTGAGGCTTTGTCTTATGGCTGTCCTTGTATGGTGACACCAATGACAAATATGGCAGAACTAATAAAAGAGAATCATTGTGGTTGGGTGATAGATTTGACAGCAGAATCTATTGTCCAAACAATTAAGAAGGCTTATAATGAACTGTCCGTCGATCCCAATAAATATTTTGAAGAATGTAGAAAGACTGCAGAAAGATATTCATGGGATAATGTGGCAAGAGAATCAATAATGTTTTATCAAGAAATAATAAAGGAAAATGGATAGGATTAGTACAATACACAAGGTGGAACATTGGTTGTATAATCATCACCTAAACGTAATTGCCCAAATGCTACGTGGGGGGATAAGAATTATTTTTTCTGCTGATGTTCCTCCACAAATGATGATAGGGAAAGGCACTGTATTTCCTCATGATGCCTTAGGATGTGTGTTTCATCCAGGCGTAAGGATTGGAAAAAATTGCAAGATTCTTCATGGTGTCACAATGGGAGGAAGAGCTGGGCATAAAGGTCTACCGATTATTGGAGATAATGTAGTGATAGGTACGCATGCACAGATTATTGGAAATGTAACAATTGGTCATAACTCTATAGTTGGAGCAGGCGCAATAGTTACGCATGATGTACCAGATAATGTGGTTGTGGTGGGAAATCCTGCCAAAATATTAAAATCGAACAGATGATAAATTTCACAGGAGATATAAATCTAACCGATTGGTATTTCAATGCAGGTTTTGGTATTGGTACCAGAATAGCCAATGGTTTTGACCCTTTCCGTAAGCTTGAAAGAAAAGCTAATGATCTTTGGGTTGGCAATTTCGAAGGAGTGGCATCAAATGTGACAGATAATGCAGGCTTTGCGGGAGAGGTGTTTAGGGTACAGCCAAGAGTTTTGCAAAATCTTAATCACTTTGATGTGTATGGTCTTGCCAACAATCATGCAATGCAGCATGGCAAAGAAGCGTACCAACAGACATTTGATGCTATCTGCGGTTATGGTTCAAAATGTTTCGGAGCAAATAAACAGAAGTCTGTTGTAATGAACCATCAAGGAAGAACGGTGTCATTTACAGGTATGTGTCTTCGTATTGATGATTTTACGGATGCTCCTTTATATTGGTATAATCCAGAATATAAGGAAATAGAAAAAGAACTGAAGTCATTACCGGTGGACGCATTCAAAGTGCTATACATTCATTGGGGAAACGAGTACATAAACCGTCCTTCGTCAGCACAAAAGAAGTTTGCCCATTGGTTGATTGACATCGGTTTTGACCTTATAATAGGTATGCATCCTCATGTGCTTCAAGGATATGAGGAATATAATGGTAAATACATATTCTACTCACTTGGAAACTTTGTTTTTGAGATGGCTTGGGAGCCTACAAAAATAGGTGCTATAGTAAAGTTTGACCTTGACACAGAACAACCAAGTGTAGAATATATACATATCGAGAATGACAGTACTCCTGTTGTAGTAGAAGAATCGAAGATACCTGCAGAATGGCGATTTGACTACCTGAATGAAGCTCTTAAGAAAGAAGATAACTCAGAACAGTATCATGCGGAAATAAGTAGAAACTATGCTGCTTATAGAAAAGCCAATCACAGATATATTATTAACAATATGATTAAACATCCAACATTGGGAAACAGTCTGCTGAAAGATTTTATAAAAAGAAGATTTTTAAAATAAGAATAAAAACAATAAAATATGGCATTTCATCCAACATTAAGCAAATCGGGCAGAATTATGTTCTGGCCTTTGATTAAGTTTACAGAGTTTATGGGTAATCATTTTCCAGAGACTTTGTTGAAGATACGTTATCGCTATGTGTTTAAGGAATCGCTTAACCTTAAGAACCCTCAGACATTGAATGAGAAAATACTGTGGGCGAAGCTTTATTCTGATACAACAAGATGGACAGAATTGGCTGACAAGCGAACGGTGCGTGACTATGTGGAGAAAATAGGTCTTGGTGACACATTGGTGAAGCTCTATGCCACTTGGTATAAGAAAGAGGAAGTGAACTTTGATGTGCTACCTGATACTTTTATCATTAAGGCTAACAATGGTGACGGTAAGGGTACAAACAAGATTATACGCAAGGCTGATCTCACTCCAAAGAAGAAAGCTGAGTATATAGAAATGATTGGGGAATGGTTGAGTCGCAAGAATATCGGTGCGCTTCATGCAGAACCTCATTACAAGAATATGAAGCCTTGTGTGATTGCAGAAGAAGTGTTGCCATTAGAAAAAGGTGCAACATCGTTGACCGACTATAAGATGTGGTGCTTTAATGGTAAGTGCTACTATACTTGGATATGCAATGATCGTAGTGCAGGTGGCAATAGTGCCCATGTGATGACATACGACATGGACTGGAACGCACACCCAGAATTCTCAGTATTCAATTCTGACTATCTAAGAGGAGACATCATTCCTAAGCCTAAGAACTTCGATAAAATGGTGGAGATAGCAGAAAAGCTGTCAAAAGGTTTCCCCGAACTTCGTGTTGATCTATACAACATAGACGGAAAAATATACTTTGGCGAATTGACTTTCACTTCGCAAGGTGGCTTCATGGACTTCTATACTCCTGAATTCAACAAATTGCTTGGTGAGAAATTTAGCATAAAGGATTTCCCTTTGAAAAAGAAATAAGTAATGGCCTTTCCGTCCGCACAAGTGACCGCCAAGAGCGATATGGTGCGATACCATCGGACGGAACAAGAATTCAAATAGAATAATACAGTTTCTACCCGTTGGCAGAATTAATTAAAGTTGGTTGATATGAGTAAAAGGTGCCCATATCGCTGGTTTTTAGTAAAACCAAGAATTGCCGAAAAACTGTCAGATTGTCTGGTTTTTTGTTGTAATATTCTGACAGGCAGATATTTGGCTGCCTGGCGATTGTCAGGCAATTGTCTGGATGGTTTGCTGATTAACCCCCAAACGGACTAGATTTTAAAATTATTGGTGCAAAGCTTACTTGGAATTTATCATAAAAAAATTCAAAAAATAAAACTTATTAGTTGATAAATATTATACAAGACTACGGATTGGTGTCGATCATCACTCCCACTTGGGCGTGTGCAGACTTTATTGCTGAAACAATTAAGAGTATTCAATGTCAGACTTACCAAAATTGGGAACTTCTTATTCAAGACGATTGCTCAAAGGGCAATACACTTGAGGTGGTAAAGCCGTTTATGGAAACGGACGAGCGTATCAAGTATGAATGTAATCCTTCTCTTATTTTCACCAAGCTCTTGCAAAAGAATTGGAATGGCACTCTTGCAAAGTTCAAGAAATAAGTTTAACTTTGTATTTTAAAGTTTATCTGCTAAATAATTAAGGTTATGATTCACGAAACAATACATATAAAGAACTTAGGACCTCTTGAAGATACTGGCGTTATCGATATAAAACCACTGACGGTATTTATTGGAAATTCAGCAAGTGGCAAGAGTACGCTCATGAAGGCTCTTGTATTGATGCGCTACATATTCAAACGCCTTTCTATAAGAGCTTATTTCCATAACTCGCATATAGAAGAGAATGTTATAAACTTTAGATTCAGGGATTTGTTGCGTGATAATATGAGTGTACTGGTTACTGCAGATACATACATTCATTATGTTGTTACTATAAACGGGAATTCGTATTCTGTAAGTTATTCAGGTGGCAAGCTGTCTTACAATGCTATAATACCCAACGAGGACTTATGCTTCTTCAAAGAAGTGTGGGTAGCAGAATCAAGAAGTGCAATAGCCCCATTGTCAAGTCAGGGGACATTGGCAAAAAACGCTTATTTAGGTTTTTTCTTTAATGAAACATTTACCGAATTTGACAATGCTACTGATGCCATAAAGCATTTTGACTTGAACTACATAGGTTTGGACATGGATGTGGAACGCGGAGGCAACAACCAAAAGAAGTTTATACTTAAGCCTAAAGACAAAAATTACTCTTCATTTGAACTTCGACATGCGTCTTCAGGTATACAGACAACAGCGCCTTTAATAGCCATGATGAACTATTATGCTCAGGCTTTTGACTTTAAGTCGGCTCAGAAGCGTAGTATCATTGACTTGTTGTTTGAAAAGAACCTTACCACTCAGTATCGCCCAGAAATGGAACTTACAGATATGCCACAATATGTACACATACATATAGAGGAACCTGAATTGAGTCTTGACCCAACTTCTCAGATTCAGATGTTGAACGAGATAATACGATTGGCGTTCTATTCAAAGGTCGACAGCCGTGAAATAGGATTGGTACTTGCTACACATAGTCCATATATAATTAATTCTCTGAATCTGTTGATGAAGGCTCACGACTGCAAGACGGATATTGACGGTGCACATGTGGACTATGATGACCTTTCGGTATACCAGATTCTGTCGGGAGGAGTAGTTGACTTGAAAGTTAAAAACATTCACTACGTCAACACGGATAGACTCTCAGAGGACATCAATAACATATATGATAAATACCAAGAATTAAAGCAGCTGCAAAATGAAGAATCTCTTGGAAAATGACCTTCCTGAGTTTTATGGCGTAGGAAGAAGATGTATATGTGATGAAAACACAACAAGTTTGAGTGAATTTGACCTTACAGAGGATGACACACAATTTGTTGTTGGTTACAAAAAGGGGTATGCGTCTTTTTGTGGCAATCCGTTTAACTTGAGTGTAGTCAATTATGATACATATATTGGCAGATATACAGGTACCAAAATCTCTGATGGTAAGCGCAGATGTGACTTTATCCTGACAGATACTGACACTTATAATATTATTCTATTGTGTGAGGTGACAAGCTCTATAGGTGGAATAGAAAATCTATCTCGTCCTATTGAAAAGACCCAAAAAGATGGAACAAGAACTGTTGTTTTCCCCAAAGGAAAATATCAAAAGGTTGAGCTTCAACTCTATCAGAGCTTGGAAACCTTAACTGAGGTGCCATCAATATCGTCGTATATAAACAAGAAGAAAAGAAAGGTATGTCTAATGTCATACCTCATAAAACGAACAGAGAACAAAGCTATTAATGCTTTCAACAGAAATCGATTGATGGAAGCAGAGGAGGCTGGCGAAAATGGCGCACAGATAAGTTGTCCACAAATAGAACAGTTTGGCTTTGATTATTATAGAATAAGTCATGACTATTCTTTCAAAATAGACAACAACAGTAAATAATAATATATCCCCATCCGAGTGGCGGCATAAGCGCAGAGCGATACTGCGGTGGGGAACTTCAAATTGATTTTATTTTTATTACGACATGCTGTATGGGCTTTGATGCTCATACGGCAGCATATTGTATCCCTTTATATTCAAGCGAAGATTTTTTATTATGCAAGACTACGGATTGGTATCTATTATCACTCCCACTTGGGCGTGTGCTGATTTTATAGCAGAAACGATAAAGAGTATTCAAGCGCAGACATACCAGAATTGGGAACTTCTTATTCAAGACGATTGCTCAAAGGACAATACACTTGAGGTGGTAAAGCCTTTTATGGAGACTGACAAACGTATTAAGTATGAATGTAATCCAGAGAACTCTGGGGCTGCAATAACCCGTAACAATGCTTTGCGCAGAGCAAGGGGACGATGGATCGCTTTTCTTGACTCTGATGACTTGTGGTTGCCAGAAAAATTGGAACATCAACTGAAGTTTATGGCGGAGAATGGTTATGCTTTCTCTTATCATGAATATACTGAGATGAGTGAGGATGGCAAGGATTTGGGCGTGTATGTGTCAGGAATCAAGAAAGTGAGTAAGTTTGCCATGTTTATGTGCTGCTGGCCAGGATGCTTGGCTGTGATGTATGACAGAGAGCGCATAGGACTGATACAGATTAAGGATGTACGCAAGAACAATGATACTGCCCTTTGGCTGAAAGTGGTGAGAAAGGCTCCTTGCCATTTGTTGAAGGAGAACTTGGCGAGATATCGCCGCCGCAAGGTGAGCATCACTCCGAAGCCGTTGTGGAAACGCATCTGGGCACATTATCCTTTGTTTCATGTGGCAGAGGGGATGAATCCCGTGATGGCTACGTTCTGGACCATGATGAATGTCGTGGGCAACGGCTGGAAGAAAATGTGGTATGTGAAGAAGCTGAAATAAGACCTCTATGAACACATCTGCTGAAGCTTTATTACAACTATCAGACATAGTCATAAACGGACGGGGGAGGCAGACAATTCCCGACAATGCCGACTGGCAGGATGTGTTGGCGCTTGCCAAGAAACAAGGCATTCGCGGTTTGGTTTATGATGCATTCGACAACCTCAAAAAGAGTGGGGCTGATATCAAAGGATTTCCTGAGAGCGAGCAGATATTAAAGATCTACACCGAGACAGTACTGACGGAAAACTTGCATACCAGGTATTTTGAATTGGCGAAGCACGTTTCCGAAATGTGGAAACGGCATGGCATAAAGACAATAGTATTCAAAGGACTGGCGCATAGCCGTTATTATCCGAAACCAACACATAGGGAACTGGGAGATTTTGATTGCTACTTGATTGACAACAAAGGCAATTGTGTATATAAGCAAGGAAATGATGTGGCGCGCAAGAATGGATTGAAGGTTGATGACGGATGGTATAAGCATTCGCACATCATCTACAAGACGCTGATAATCGAGAATCACCGGTTTTTCACTTCTGCCCGACGTGGTGGAACAGATATGGCTCTACATAAATTCATTATAGATGCGATTGGTGACGCAAGCCAACTCGAAAGGCTTGACGGGACTGACATTTATACGCTGCCAATAGAAGCGGAAGGTTTGTTCATGCTTTATCATTCGCTTACGCATTTCTTGGTGGAGGGAATCCGTCTGCATCATATCGTGGATTGGGCTTGCTGGATGAAAGCGAATCAAGACAAACTACAGTGGAAGGAATTTTATGAGCTTTGCAAACGGTTCAGATTGGATGGCTTTACGGATGTTCTGAATACTATCGCAGTGGAATATCTCGGCGTAGAACTGCATGACAAGACGATATTCGCTGACAGCAGGTATGCCGCAAGGACTATAGAGAGCGTTTTGAACGACGACACATCAATCTACAATCGTGGCAAAGGACGATGGTATGAGCGTTTGCATGTCATCGGCAACGCTTTCAAACATTCCTGGAAATTCAGACATGTAGCACTCTATAGCACGATTGGCTATGTGTGGCAGTTTGTATATGGTTTCTTGAAACGAAAAGAAGGGAAACAAGAATAAACATTTTAATCAATAAATACATATTATGACAATGAAATTGCGTAATGTGCCTTTCTCTCCGCCAGATATGACGGAGGCAGAGGCAAATGAGGTGCGTGATGCCATTTTGTCCGGGTGGATTACAACCGGACCACGCACAAAGAAGTTGGAAAAAGAAGTTGCAGAGTTTGTAGGCTCAGACAAAGCGGTTTGTCTCAACTCACAGACGGCTTGTGCTGAGATGGCTTTACGTCTGTTAGGTGTGGGCGAAGGTGATGAGGTGATAGTTCCTGCCTATACCTATACGGCTAGTGCTTCTATCGTGGAACATGTGGGAGCGACGCTCGTTTTCGTGGATGTGCAGAAGGATTGCCTTGAGATGAACTATGAAGCTGTAGAGAAGGCCATCACTCCCAAGACTAAGGCTATCATCCCTGTGGATTTGGCTGGTATTCCATGCGACTACGACCGCTTGTTTGCCATAGTGGAGAGCAAGAAGGATATCTTTACTCCAAAAACAGACTTGCAGAAGATGATAGGACGAGTAGCCATTTGCTGTGATGCCGCTCATGCATTTGGTGCATCACGCAAGGGAAAGATGGTGGGAGCGATAGCGGACTTCTCTTCTTTCTCGTTCCATGCCGTGAAGAATTTTACAACGGCTGAAGGTGGCGCATTGTCTTGGAACCTACCTTTCGGTAATGAGAAAGTGGTGAAAGATTTGGATAAGAATGCAGATAATGTTTTCAGTGGCGTGCCTGAGATCGAGGGCGAGACATGGAATGAAAACCTTTATCGTAAGGCGCAGTTGCTGAGTCTGCATGGTCAGAACAAGGATGCATTAGCTAAGACAAAACTCGGTGCATGGGAGTATGACATCATCGGTGCTTGGTATAAGTGCAACATGACAGATGTTGTGGCAGCAATCGGACTGGTACAGATGCAGCGTTATAAGGGTTTGCTGGAGCGCCGCAAGAAGATGATCGAGCGCTATGACGAGGCTTTCAAAGACTTGAATGTTGCCGTATTGAATCATTATGATGAGGAACATGTATCATCCGGTCACTTGTACTTGGTCAGACTGTTGGGCAAGACACGTGAAGAGGCCAACAAGGTGATTGAGAAGATGGCAGAACGTGGCATCGCTACGAACGTTCACTATAAGCCACTGCCTATGATGACTGCCTATAAGAAGTTGGGCTTTGACATCAAGGATTTCCCGAATGCCTATCACATGTTTGAGAATGAAATCACGCTGCCTCTGAATACGAAAATGACGGATGAAGATCAGGAATATGTGATTGAGAATTTCGTAGAGATAGTATCTAAATTGTAATACTTAACCTTTAAAAAGCTTGAGGATGAAGGTGCAGAATCTTTGTCTTCAAGCTTTTTTTTATGAAAAAAATTATGAAAAGATTATTTGACATTGTTGCCTCTGGTTGTGGATTGATAGTTTTAAGTCCGTTATTCCTGATATTGGCAATATGGATTAAACTGGATTCCAAAGGTCCTGTATTTTACCGACAGGTACGTGTAGGACGCAACAACAAGGATTTCCGTATATTCAAGTTCCGCTCGATGCGAGTTGGAGCCGATAAAGGTTCGTTGGTGACTATCGGCGGCCGTGACCCTCGTGTCACACGTTCCGGATATTACATCCGTAAGTACAAGTTTGATGAACTTCCCCAACTTATTAACGTGTTTATTGGAGATATGAGTCTGGTCGGTCCCCGTCCTGAAGTGCGTCACTATGTGAATTACTGGACTCCAGAACAGATGCACGTGTTGGATGTTCGTCCAGGCATTACCGACCCTGCAAGCATCAAGTTCCGCAACGAGAACGAACTGATGGAGAAGGCTGAAGACCCAGAGGATTATTACATCAACGTGATTATGCAGGAGAAGATAAAACTGTATTTGGAATATGTGAAGAACAGTTCGTTTTGGTATGACATAAAACTTATTTTTGAAACATTTAAAGTGATTATTACTGAACGATGACAAGATAACCCATCAGACAAACTGGAATGCCCGGCTGTCTGTTAATCGCTCATTTTTCTTAAGCCCTGAAATAGATAAAGGCAAGAAGAGACTACAGCTGTCGGTCAGAATAAAAAGAGTTTTTATTGGTTGTAATGTTGATAGATCTCAGAAGGCTTAATGTTGATAGGTCTCAGAAGGCATATCTGACAAAAATACTTGACGCGCTTGATTCAAATATAGGAATTGTGAAGATGCACAAAAAAGATCTATATTATGGCTATAATCAATAATTGATAGCATATACTTACTGTCAACATGAATCAAATACAACTTTACGATTATCAACTCGACATGGTGCAACGGATTGGAGAGGCGTTCAAGACTCGTCAATCTGTCATGGTTCAGATGCCTACAGGCACTGGAAAAACGCATGTGCTTGTCAGTGTAGTGAAGAACGAGGAACGAAGAGTGAAGAATCCATGTGTATGGATTGTCACCCATCGTAGAGAGTTGGTATCACAGATTGAGGACACCTTGGTGTCATTCGGAATAGAACCATATTCTGAAGCCAATAAGGACAGTAAGATAAGGGTCCTGTCTATACAATGGCTGACCCGTCACTATCAAGAAATAGAAACATCTCCATCATTGATAGTAATCGACGAAGCACACCATACGTTGGCTAAAACCTATGCAGAAGTCATCAACGCCTGCCCCAAGGCAAAGAAACTCGGAGTGACGGCAACCCCTTGCCGATTAAACAGAAATGGATTTACTGATTTATTTGATGAGCTGCTCTGTTCCTATACTATCGCCCAATTCATCAAGAAAGGCCATCTGTCAGACTTTGATTACGTATCGCTTAATCCCAACAGTGAAGACCAGAAGAAAATCGACGGACTGGAGAAGCGTGCTACTGACGGAGACTATAGCATAGCGGAGATGCAGGATGTGTTGGATTGCAAACCGTCAATCCAAAGACTGTATAGAACGGTGATGGAGTTCGTGCCCAAGAAGAAAGGTATAGTGTACGCCATCAATATAGAACACGCCGAACATATTGCCGAATACTACATGGAATATGGAATTGGGACGGTGGCGATAAGCGCAAACACACCTCTCAATGAACGCCGCACCAATATTGAGAAGTTCAAGGACGGACAGATCCAGATATTAGTCAATGTGGATTTGTTCGGCGAAGGCTTCGACTGTCCGGATGTCGAGTTCGTACAGTTGGCCCGTCCCACGCTGTCATTAGCCAAGTATCTACAGATGGTAGGTCGTGGATTGCGAGTGGCAAAGGATAAGGAGTGCTGCACTATTCTTGATAACGTAGGACTATATCGCCTGTTTGGTTTGCCCACTGTCGAATGGAACTGGGAAGCTATGTTCCGAGGTATGGATACTGGTAAGGGCGAGATTGACGCAGCAAGAGACCTGTCGCTGAGAAGCATTGACATCATGGATAATGCGGCAGCCACACAAGACCAGAATACCGACATGGTAGTCATCGCACGCCATGACCAGCCCAAAGTAAACTTACAGTTGGCAGAGTTGCAGAAGATGTTCCGCAAAACGGCACATTTGCGAAGAATGGGTTCTGGATATATGGGAGCCGGACAGTACATCCGTATCGGTGACAAGATGCAGGGGATGTATAAGACCTACGAAGATGTACGATTAAATTGGCGGTTGGTCAGCAAGACGGAAGGCGGCATCACGAAATATTATCTGCTGCATGAAGTGAATGAGCGAATGATATACGTAGGAAGGAAAGACCCATGGTCGCCATTGGCGGTAGATGCCAAGGAGCAGTATCTGTATAATGCGCAAGGTGCGATGCAAGAAGTGAAGGCTTTGGAACGGGAATATATCACAGGCGAAAAGCGCAAGCAGCCGAGCAATAGCATCCGAAAGGAGATTGATGGAGAAATGTGTCTGGTGACCTATGCCTATTATGCTGTCAACAAGAACAGAGGCAATGACTTCAATAGCAAGGACGCATACGTCTGCGAACATTATACTAATGGTGGATACTCCATCAGCAACAACAAACATCAGATAATATTGGACAATCTGAAGAGTGTGAAGCTTTCAGACGACAACATTGCGGAGGTGGTATTTATCGGAGAAGAGAAACCAACTTGGGTAAACCTTTACACCATGCAGGAGTTTGATGAACGCCCTGTTGTCGAACGGGTAGGATTTATGGATATGTTGCGAGTGGACAACAACTATTATTTCTATAAAAACAGAGATTTGACAGGCATCCCGATGTTTGACTGGAGCTGTATTGCCAACGATAGAATATTCCTGTTCTTGGATTTATATGTGATATTGCGAGACCAGCCCGACAAAGTATATTATATGGATGGCGAACGCAGAGGAAGCGACCAATGGTATCTGAAACTTATAGACATTGCCAATCCCAATATCAAGAACTTCAAAGAAGTACCTTCGTCATGGTTGCCGAAACGAAACTGAAAAGAGACCACCTCTTGTCTTCCGTTTCTATTCCTGTTTTCTGAACCGTTTGGAAACGGCGGAATATCCGCAGCGCCTGCATAGCGGTTCCACGGCGGTGTGGCTGGTGAAGCCCTGATAGAGGGCGGTGGCGCGTGGAGAGGCGAGAATCTCGTTGAGGCTATTGTCGTAGAGATTGCCGAGCGGCATGTCGCCGTTGTGGTCCAGACAGCATGGCACCACCGTGCCGTCGGCAAGCACGCCGATCTGATTGCGCAGCGCATAGCAGAACACCTCTTCCTCCTTGTAGACATCATGCTGAAGGTCGGGCCATTCAAACATGTCGTCGCTTTCCACATACAGGTTCTCTGCGAGTTTCCATCCGTCGTGTCTCTGTGTCCACGGACGAGGCTGGCATTCGGCAATCATGTCCAGAATAGAGTCGTTCATACGGTTGAACCCTCCCTCGTTCCACAACCGCAACACCACCACGCATCCGCGCTGCGCCGCTTCTTTGGCAAACGCCATCACTTCATCGATATACTGTTCCGGATTATCCTTCCCGTTGCCCTCATGCGAATGCAGCGAAATCTGCAGCTTGTGGGGCAGTGCGTCGAGCAGGTCGCCACGTTGCGCCAGCAGCGTGCCGTTGGTGGTGATAACGGGAGTGAACCCCTTCCGGCGTGCCATCAGGATGAACTCAGGCAGCAGAGGGTGTAGAAACGGTTCGCCCATGAGGTGGAAATACAGGAATCTCACTTCTCCGGCGAGTCGTGTTGTCAGTGTGTCGAATTCGTCAAGCGTCATTGAGTGTTTCTCCCTTGTTGTCTTGGGGCAGAACACACAGTTCAGATTGCAGACATTCGTGATTTCAAGGTAACATCTGGTAATCATATCGTTTGCAAAGATAATGCAAAAATCCGGTTAACCGAGATAAATGGCAATATTGTAGAGGATAATTTGCATTCGTTTTTGCATATATGCCTTTTTTTGTAAATTTGCATACGAAAACAAACTTGGGATAAATGCAATATACAAATAAATCGAAAATGAAAAATAAATCAAGAAAGTTATTCCTTCTGGTTCTATTCGTGATGATGGCAGTCTGCAATATGTGTGCTGAAAACTATCCTTACCGTAGTGATTTCCTGTGGGTCACCGTGCCAGACCATACCGACTGGCTCTATAAGACCGGCGAGAAGGCGCAGGTGGAGGTGCAGCTGTATAGATACGGAGTGGCGCAGGACGGCGAGGTGACATATACCGTATGCCGCGACATGCTCGACGGCGGTCATACCGGCAAGGCTGTGCTGAAACACGGCAGGGCAGTGGTAGATATGGGCACACGCCGCGACCCCGGCTTCCTCGACCTCCGTCTTACTGCCAAAATCGGCGGTGCGACTACCACTCATCATGTCAAGGTCGGCTTCTCGGTGGATAAAATACAGCCCTACACCAAAGAACCATCCGACTTCATGACCTTCTGGCAGAAAGAGCTTGACGAGCTGAAGAGCGTGCCCCTCAGCTACACCATGAACCCTGCTCATGAATACGACACCGACAAGGCCGATGCCTATCTCGTGCGCCTCGACGTGAACAAGCAGGGACAGTGCATCTACGGCTATCTGTTCATACCCAATGGCCACGTAAAAGGCTCGTGCCCTGTGGTGCTCTGTCCTCCGGGAGCAGGCGTGAAGACCATCAAGGAGCCGCTGCGCCACCGCTATTATGCCGACAGCGGCTGCATACGCTTCGAGATGGAGATTCACGGGCTCGACCCGAGGATGAGCGACCGGCAGTTCAAGGAGATAAGCAACGCCCTCAACACCGGTGCCAATGGCTATCTGTGTCAGGGATTGTATTCTCGCGATGATTATTATATGAAGCATGTCTACCTCGGACTGGTGCGTGCCATTGATTTCCTTACCACCCTGCCAGAGTGGGACGGAAAGAACGTTGCCGTGCAGGGTGGCAGCCAGGGCGGTGCGCTGAGTCTTGTGGCGGCGGCGCTCGACAGCCGTGTAACGCTCTGCTGCGCAAACCATCCGGCTCTTGCCGACATGGCAGCCTACCTCGAGAAAGGACGCACGGGCGGCTACCCTCACATGCAGCGCATAGGGGTGCTCAACGAGCAAACGGAGAAGACCCTTCAGTATTATGATGTGGTGAATTTCGCACGCCACATTTCCTGTCCCGTGCGTATGACATGGGGGTATAACGACAACACCTGTCCGCCGACCACCAGCTATGCCGTATGGAATGTGCTCCGTTGTCCCAAGTCTTCGCTCATCACTCCCATCAATGAGCATTGGACCAGCGACGCTACCGAAAGGGAGCATTGCGAATGGATTCTTTCAAATCTCGTCAAGTAGGTGTAGGGGGTAAAATCTCACATTGAACCCAAATCGGTCATTAGGCCGTTTAATGTATAATTTTAATAACTGCTTGCAGTCTTTTGCTTTTTATAAGGCGTCTTTTGCTTGTTTTTAATTCGCAATAGCCCGCTATTACTCATTAAAAGCCAAACAAAATCCACTCTTCTAAAAAACAAAATCCAGGCAAGCCCTAATGACCGATTTGGGATTAACGAAAAACTGAAAAAATGAAAAAAACTGTCAGATTGTCTGGTTTTTTGTTGTAATATTCTGACATCCAGCCAGTTGACTGTTATCCAACTGTCAGCCAATTGTCTGGATGGTTTGCTTATGTCAGATGAGAGGAATTCATACGACAGGAATTGCATGCGTTGGTAGAATCCTGGGAAAAGGAATAGGAGTACTACAAAATTAATATATTGGGCATGTGTCTGACAGCAATTCTGCCCAACAGGGGCAAGCACCTTGCCCCTGTTGGGTAAGCACCTTGCCCCACATGGGCAAGCATGCTGCCCATTTTTTGTATAAAAGCAATCACTGTGTTCTTGTATGAATTAGAGTGTAGTGTGGAGATGACGATGCAAACGTTTGCATCGTTTTTTCATGCGTTTTTCACTTTTCGGATTATTTACATATTAGAACACATGTTGAGTCTTTGCTTGCTGCTGAAAGCGGAGGACAAGGGGATGAATGGGATGCAAAGAGACATAACAATTCTCTCTTTGATGAAGAAGACGATGACAGTCAGACTGACAAGGGCAGTCTTTGGGATGACGACTGGAATGATATGATATAACAATAGGTTATAGTTGTCTTAAGGTAAGTTTGTTAGCGCGAGACAGTCTATAGGAGCTTTTGCGGATGCTTTTCTCCCAAAAGGACTCTTGTAGATTGTCTCTTTTTTTATCCCTACTTGCTTATAATACGGATATTTTGCCTAAATTTGCAAAGGAACATTATATGTCGGTAAATAAGCAATAGTGATAACAGCAAAAAAAGAATATGAAAAACAGAATTACAGAACTTTTCGGAATAGAATATCCCGTGATACAGGGAGGAATGGTGTGGTGTAGCGGTTGGCGACTGGCTGCAGCAGTGAGCGAAGCCGGCGGACTGGGACTCCTCGGTGCCGGATCCATGCATCCCGAAACGCTTCTCGAACATATACGCAAGATGAAAGAGGCTACCCGGAAACCATGGGGCATCAACCTGCCGCTGATGTATCCGGAGATAGACACTCTGATAGACATGATAATAGCCGAGGGGGTGAAGATAGTTTTCACCTCGGCAGGCAGTCCTAAGAAATACACCGCCCGCTTCCATGCCGCCGGCATCAAGGTGGCACACGTGGTGTCGAGCAGCAAGTTCGCAGCCAAATGCGAAGAGGCCGGTGTAGACGCCGTGGTGGCAGAAGGCTTCGAGGCAGGAGGACACAACGGCAGGGAGGAAACCACCACTATGGTGCTCATCCCACAGGTGCGCCGCGCCACCACGCTGCCGCTTATAGCCGCCGGCGGAATAGCCTCCGGCGAGGCGATGCTCGCAGCCGAAGCGTTGGGAGCAGAGGGAGTGCAGTGTGGCACGGTGTTCGCCATGAGCCGGGAGAGCTCGGCTGCCGATGCCTTCAAAGACCGCTGCGCCTCGCTGCAGGAAGGCGACACGATGCTCTGTCTGAAGAAGCTGGCTCCGACCAGAATGATAAAGAATCCGCTCTACGACGAGATAAAGACTGCCGAAGACAATGGCGCCGATGCCGAGGCGCTGAGAGGCATTCTCGGTAAGGCGGCATCGAAACGCGGCATCTTCGAGGGTGACCTCGACAGAGGAGAACTCGAAATCGGTCAGGTGGCGTCGGCGGTAAAGGAGATACAGACAGCTGCACAGATAGTGGAGCGCATGATGGGCGAATATGCCGATGCACGCAAGCGGATATTGGGATAATCCCAAATCGGTCATTATGGCTTGTTTGGATTTTGTTTTTTAGAAGAGTGGATTTTGTTTGGCTTTTAATGAGTAATAGCGAGCTATTGCGAATTAAAAACGGACAAAAGACGCCTTATAAAAAGCAAAAGACTGCAAGCAGTTAGTAAAATAATATATTTAACGGCCTAATGACCGATTTGGGATAAAAGGCAAGGCGGAAAACGAATAAAAGGGAAATTTCTCCGTTATTATAATTGATGATGGAATAAATTTGCTACATTTGCAATTTGTAATCCGGCTTTGCGTGGATTATCGCGCACAAGTAATTCGTATCACACCATAAAAGAAAAAACTCTCTGACAGAACAGTATATCATGAAGGAAGACAACAAGGACAATATTCTCAAACGCATAAAATACCCCGATGAACTGAGAAAACTGCCTGTGGAGCAGTTGCCGGAGGTATGCGATGAGTTGAGGGCAGACATCCTGAAGGAACTGTCGGTGAATCCCGGACACCTCGCTTCGAGTCTCGGTGCGGTGGAGATGACCGTAGCTCTACACTATGTGTTCAACACGCCGTATGACAGACTCGTATGGGACGTGGGCCATCAGGCTTACGGACATAAGATTCTCACGGGCAGACTCGACAGTTTCTGCACCAACCGTAAACTCGGCGGACTGCGACCGTTCCCCTCACCGGAGGAGAGCGAGTATGACTCTTTCATGTGCGGACACGCATCAAACTCCATATCGGCGGCGCTCGGAATGGCGGTGGCTGCCAGGCAGACGGGCCACGACGACAGACACGTGGTGGCGATAATCGGCGATGGAGCGATGAGCGGCGGACTGGCTTTCGAGGGACTCAACAACGTGTCGACGACGCCAAACGACATGATAATCATCCTCAACGACAATAATATGAGCATCGACCGCAGCGTGGGCGGAATGAAGCAGTATCTGTTGAGGCTCAACATCAGCGAGACTTACAACAAACTGAGATATAAGGCTGCCAAATGGCTGCACTCCAATGGTATGCTCGATGACGAGAGACGCAAAGGCATCATACGGCTGAGCAATGCGCTGAAGTCGGCGATAAGCCATCAGCAGAACATCTTCGAGGGGATGAACATACGGTATTTCGGACCCTTCGACGGACACAACGTGGTGGAGCTTGTGCGCACGCTGCGCCAGCTGAAAGAGATGAAAGGACCGAAGCTGCTGCATCTGCACACCATAAAAGGACACGGATACGCACCGGCTGAAAAGGCCGCCACCATCTGGCATGCTCCTGGCAAATTCGACCTCGACACAGGGCAGCGCATAAAGACGGAGGACGGCACCGAACCGGCAAAGTTCCAGGACGTGTTCGGCAACACGCTTCTCGAACTCGCCAGAGAGAACAAGCGCATCGTGGGAGTGACGCCGGCGATGCCTACGGGATGCTCGCTGAACATCATGATGAAGGAGATGCCGGAGAGAACCTTCGACGTGGGAATCGCCGAGGGTCACGCCGTGACATTCTCCGGAGGAATGGCAAAGGACGGGCTGCAGCCTTTCTGCAATATATACAGTGCTTTCGCACAGAGGGCATACGACAATATCATACACGACGTGGCGATACTGAACCTGCCCGTGGTGATCTGTCTCGACAGGGCAGGACTGGTGGGAGAAGACGGTGCCACACATCATGGAGCCTTTGATATGGCGGCTCTCAGACCGGTGCCGAACATCACTCTCGCCTCGCCGATGAACGAGCACGAACTGCGCCGGCTCATGTATACGGCACAGCTGCCCGGCAAGGGTACATTCGTGATACGCTATCCGAGGGGTAGGGGAGTGCTTGCCGACTGGCATTGTCCGCTGGAAGAAGTGAAGGTGGGCACGGGACGCAAGTTGCGCGACGGCGACGACATCGCCGTACTGTCGGTGGGACCTGTGGGAAACAACGTGGTGAAGGCTGTCGAAATGATGGAAAACGACGCCAAGTCGGCATCCGGCGGCAGCGGTATATCCGTGGCACACTACGACATGCGCTTCGTGAAGCCGCTCGACGAGAACCTGCTCAAGGAGGTGGCGGCGAAGTTCAAGCATGTCATCACCGTGGAAGACGGAGTGCGCGAAGGCGGTTTCGGTTCGGCGGTGATAGAATGGATGGAAGACAACGGGCAGCATCTTGATATTGTGCGTCTCGGACTGCCAGACCACTTCGTGGAGCATGGCACCGTGGCACAGCTGCAGAGTATCGTGGGCATTGATGCCGAAGGCATACGCCGCACGATAGAGGAAACACTCAGGAAGTAAACAAAAAGAAATACATAATGAAGATAATCATTGCGGGAGCATACGCGATAGGTTCGCATCTGGCGAAACTGCTATCGAGAAACAATCAGGACATCGTGCTTATCGACGACGACGAGCAGAGGCTTGAGAATATCAGCTCCGACTACGACATTCTGACGATGCACGCCTCGCCGACGAGTCTGGCGGCACTGAAAAATGCGGGAGCGGCAGAGGCCAACCTGTATATCGCCGTGACGCCCGACGAGAATCTCAATATGAACAGCTGTGTCATGGCGAAGGCTATCGGAGCCAAGAAGACCGTGGCAAAGGTGAACAACTATGAGTTCGTGGAGCCGGAGATGGCTAAGTTTTATGAGAAACTGGGCATCGACTCGCTTATCTATCCTGAGAACCTCGCCGCATACGATATCGTGAACGGACTGAAAATGAGCTGGGTGCGCCAGAGATGGGACGTGCACGGAGGGGCTCTCGTGATGCTCGGCATAAAACTGAGGGAGACCTGCGAGATTCTCGACCGTCCGCTGAAAGAACTCTGTAAGCCCGACTCGCCATACTATATCGTGGCGATACGCCGCGACGGCGACACCATCATACCGGGAGGTAATGATGTGCTGAAGATGTACGACCTCGTTTACTTCATGGTGACGAAGCAGTATATACCCTACGTGAGGAAAATCGTGGGCAAGGAGCATTATGTCGACGTGAAGAACGTGATGATAATGGGTGGTGGCGACACTGCCGTGAGGGCGCTGAAGAACATGCCGGAATACATGAACGTGAAGCTGATGGAACACGACGTGGAGCGCTGCGACATTCTCAACGACCAGATTGACGACCAGCGGGTGATGGTGATAAACGGCGACGGACGTGACCTGCAGCTGCTCAACGAGGAGGGAATACACACCACGCAGGCTTTCGTGGCGCTCACGAGCAATGCCGAGACGAATATCCTGGCTTGTCTCACGGCGAAGCGCATGGGAGTGAGAAAGACCGTGGCAGCGGTGGAAAACCTCGACTATGTGAACATGGCGGTGAGTCTCGACATCGGAACCATCATCAACAAGAAGGCTATCGCTGCCAGTCATATCTATCAGATGATGCTCGACGCAGAGGTGAACAACGTGCGCTTCCTGATGACGGCAAACGCTGATGTGGCTGAGTTTACGGCACATCCGGAGTCGAAAGTGACTAAGAAAAGGGTGTTTGAACTCGGACTGCCGAAAGGTGCCACCATCGGAGGACTCGTGCGCAACGGAGAGGGACACCTCGTGTCGGGTGGTACGCAGATAGAGGCTGGCGACATCGTGGTGGTGTTCTGCTATAACGTGAGGATGGAGAAACTTGAGAAATTCTTCAAGTGATGACATCCCTCAATGCTCTTTGGCTTATTATCAGTCAAGAGGAATATTGTAGTCATAAAATATGAATCATATAAAGAAATGCTGAATTTCAAGCTTATATATAAGATATTGGGACAGCTCCTCTTCCTTGAGGCATTGCTGATGTCGCTGTGTCTCGCCATGGCTCTGTTTTATAGAGAAGACGATGCCATGGCGTTTGCCATATCCATTGCCATCATCGTGGGGTCTGGCTTTATGCTGAAATACAAGGGTCGCATGGCGGAAAACAGTATGAACCGCCGTGACGCCTATCTGCTCGTCACGCTGACTTGGGCGCTTTTCAGCTTCTTCGGAGCATTCCCGTTCACCATCAGCGGATATATCTCAGACTATACCGACGCCTTCTTCGAGACGATGTCGGGATTTACCACTACGGGAGCCACCATCATCGATGATGTTGAGGCTCTGCCGCATGGACTGCTCTTCTGGCGGTCGATGACGCAATGGATCGGTGGATTGGGAATAGCGTTCTTCACCATCGCCATCCTGCCGTCGCTCGTGGGCGGAAGCATAAGGGTGTTTGCCGCGGAGTCTACCGGACCGATAAAGAGCAAGGTGCACCCGCGAATATCGTCGAGCGCAAAGTCGATATGGCTCGTATATCTGTTGCTGACATTGGGTTGTGCCGTGTGTCTGTATCTGGGAGGAATGAACCTCTTTGACTGTACCAACTACTCTATGAGTATTACTGCGACGGGGGGCTTCGCACCCTATAATGACAGTATCGGACATTTCCACTCGGCATTCATCGATTATACCACAATAGCCTTCATGTTCCTGTCTGGAACAAACTTCACGCTCTTGTATCTTACCTTCTTCAAGCGTAAGTTCCTGTCGCTGTTCCAGAATTCGGAATTCAAGCTCTATGTGCTCGTGGTGTCGCTTGCCACGATGGGAATAATGTATTTCCTGATACGCTTCAACGGTTATGACATGGCGAATGCCCTCAGAAGCGCGTTGTTCCAGGTGGTGTCGTTCATCACCACAACGGGAGTCTCCAACGACGATGCCGGCAAATGGCCGCATATCACGTGGGTCATCCTCAGCATCTGTATGTTCATCGGAGCATGTGCCGGCAGTACGAGCGGTGGTTTCAAGAGTGTCAGAGGCGTGATATTGTTCAAGGTGGTGCGCAACGAACTTCGTCGTATCCTTCATCCAAAGGCAGTATTGCCGGTGAGGGTGAACGGCAATTTGGTGAGCAGTTCGGCACAGGTCACGCTGCTCGTGTTCTTCGCCCTGTATATGGCGTTGTGTATCTTTGCATACTTCTGTCTGATATGTATGGGAGTGGACAGCACAAACTCCATCACTATCGCCATGAGTTGTGCGAGCAACGTGGGACCGACGCTGGGACTGGAAATCGGACCTACCGCGTCGTGGAATATCCTGCCTGCCGTGGGCAAGTGGATTTGTTCCGTGCTGATGCTGATGGGCCGACTGGAGATATTCAGCGTCGTAGTGCTGTTCACCCGTGGTTTCTGGAAGGACAGATAACCCATGATATGAAAGAAAACATGCGTTTTCCGGTAGAGGGGGATGCAATGTTTTGATGCTTTTGGAGTTATGATAGCATAAGGAAACTTGTCAATCTTAATAATAACAAATAACAAAACGAAAAGAGAAATGAAGAAATACCTGTTTATGCTTTTTGCCCTTTGCGCTGTAGCGTTTACGGCATGTAGTGATGATGATGATGATTCAAAGGTGTTGCCGGTGCTCGACCCCAACAACACTGATGTCTACATCAATGCTGAAGGTGGAGAGGCTTCCGTAACGGTGAAAAACGCCAAGGAACTCAATATCGTGCAGATAAACGACAAGACTACCGACGACAAGGGAAAGACAAAGGAAACTAACGTGAAGAGCGTGGAAAACGGCAAACTGGCTGACACCAAGAACGTTACAGAGGGCGGATGGTTCACGGCAAAGGTGGTGAACGATGGCGAAGGATACCGTCGTATCGTATTCAACGCACAGCCTTATAGAGATTTTGAGAAGAATCGCGTGAAGTTTATACATGTCACTTGCGGTGACAATATGTATGGTATCGCTTTCAGACTCATTCAGCGCAAGGCCGTTGAGAAGAAATGACTAATTGCTGTTCTATAGTCGGTTGGCAAATCCCTAATCAGCCTGATGACCGATTACGGTTAGTAGCAGTCAGAACGTTACTTTAACCCAAAACGGTCATTAGGGCTTGCCTGGATTTTGTTCTTTTAGAAGAGTGGATTTTGTTTGGCTTTTAATGAGTAATAGCGAGCTATTACGAATTAAAAACAAGCAAAAGACGCCTTATAAAAAACAAAAGACTGCAAGCAGTAAATATAAAATACAATAAACGGCCTAATGACCGTTTTGGGTTTAATAGAGTAAGAAACCATAGCGAAACAAAATATCAAAAACAAAGCGCCCCACATCGCATCAGTATCGCGGTGTGGGGCGCTTTGTTTAAACTCATACCAAGTGCTTATACCAAGTGTTTGATGAGGTCTTCGCGTGAACCGGCAAGCATGTCGATTACAGGAATCTCCACCATCGTGTAGCAACCAGGCTGCTGGCGAACAGAGGCACGGGCTACGTTGACGAGCACCTGACCAGTCAATGCAGGGTTGTTGATGCTCATGTTGAACTCCATGCGCTGGTTCTGGGTCTTGCCGCTCACACCTTTGCGCACGAGGTTTACACCATGGCCCATATCGCGTACTTCGTCTACTGAGTCTACGGCAAACACATGTGTCTCGTCGTTGGCGAAATATGGATCTTCCTTCACAGCCTTTGCAACATCCTCCAGTTTCGCTCCCTCTTCAAGTTCCACATACACCATGCGGCGGTGCAGACCTTCACCCTTTGGAATGGTAACCGACAGAGCGTTCTTCACACCTGCCTTTGAACGTACGCAGACGCTGTGGCCCATCGACATTCCCGGTCCGAAGTTGGTGTATGACAATCCTTTAGGTGCCAGACTCTGCATCAGAGTGCGTACGATAGAGTCAGAACCTGGATCCCAACCGGCAGAGATGACAGCTACAGCATTGTGCTCCTTGCAGATTGGCATGAGAGTGGCGCGATAGTCCACGATGCCCGTGTGTATATCGAAACTGTCAACGGTATTGATGCCGAGGGCGAGAATCTTCTTGGCATATTCCTCGCAGCTACGCGATGGAGTGGCGAGAATTGCCACATCAACGTCCTTAAGTTCTGTAATGTCCTTAACTACCTCATATTCTGCCAGTTCTGCAGGCTTGTTCTCTGCGCCGTTGCGTCTTACGATACCGGCTATTTCGAAATCCGTTGCTGCTTCGAGAGCCTGTACAGAATAATGTCCGATGTTGCCGTAGCCCACTACGGCTGCTCTAATTTTCTTCATTTTATGTTGTTGTTTAATAGTTTTGTCTTTCTTGATTGCTGTTTTCTTTTATTTATAGTTTTATCTTTCTTGAGTTTTATTCTTTCTTGATTGTTATTCTTTCTTGAAAGTTTTGTCTTTATTGATTGCCATGTAATATGAATATGCATTTGTGAGATGCTCTTCTTGTATGCGCTGAACGTACATTTGTTCGTTCCGACTACAAAAATACGCCTTTTTGTCGGAATATCATCATATTCTTGTCATAAAGAAACTAAAAAGGTGGTATGTTACTTGAACCTGGCCAAATGCAGGTGTGGCCAGCAATATTATTGAGAATGTTATCAAGCCCTAATGACCGATTTGGGATAAAAAAAAGACGTTGCTGTGGATAGGTGCATCA